>CAZOVB010000190.1:0-2514 GCA_964583095.1 uncultured Planctomycetaceae bacterium | reverse complement strand
CAAGGTCAGCGTCGCCAAACATGGCCTGCTGTTCGCCCTCGCCCGCGCCCTCTTTGTTCTCGGCCTCGGCCAGATTCAGCAAAGCCTGCTCATAGTAGCTTGACTTCAACTCAATCCCGACGCCTCTCCGTCCGTTGACGACAGCCCCGTACACTTCAGACCCGACGCCCATGAACGGGGTCAGTACAACTTCGCCGGGGTTGCTCCACATCTCAACGCAACGGTCGATCACGTCAAGCTGTAGCGGGTGGACGTGTTTCTCGTCTTGCTCGTCTTTGCTATCGCGGTAGGGCAGTACGCGGTCGATGCGGATGTCATCCCAAACGCTCGACGCATAGTTACGCCAAATCCATTGACTGTACTGGTTTTGCTTTTGGTCGCCTTTCATCCCGCGATATTGCAAAAGCTCGGCGGGCGGGTTGCGTTCCCCGGCGTAGTGGAGCGCGCCGTTTACCTTCTCGACCGGCACGGCGTTCTCACCCTTGCGGCGGAACATGAGCAGGTAATCGGCGTTGGCGATGCTGCATCGGGTTGTATCTTCGCAGAACGTCTTGTGGTGCAGGCTCTTCATCATCGTCCGGTTGCGAACCATGAGCGGTTCCTTCCAGATAACCCGACGCCCGCCATACTCAAATCCCGCGTCAAGGTGCTGGCGAATGATCTCGCCCGGCAGGTCGAAGATCGCATCGCAGCCCGCGTTACTCAGCGGGATGTCCATGCAATGAACGGCGCTGATACGGCCCGGCTTGGTCAGCCTAGCGATCTCGTCAACGCAGATACGGTAGTGCTCGAAAAACTCGTCACGGTCGATGCAGTTAGACATATCGCGGTCGTCGCTGCTGTATTGGTACAGGCCCGCAAACGGCGGCGAGTAGACGGTCATGTCAACCGAGGCGTCCGGCATGTCTGCCATCACTTCGATGCAGTCGCCGTTGTAAGCGCTGTAGTTGTCGGTGTGTTGCTGCTGGATCGTAGCCATGCGGGAAGCTCCGTTGGGGTAGTGTGTGCGTTGGTGTTGTTGATCTTGGTTGCGTTGTTCATATGAGAGACAAGGGCGTCGAACATGACTCGGGCCTGGTCCGCCTTGCGTTGCATGTTGTCGATGACGCGGACCTCGCCCTCGGTCGCTACGATGTCAACCGTGACGGGCCGATTCTGGCCGAACCGATAGCAGCGTCGGACGCTCTGGTAATACTGTTCATAACTGTGGGACGCGAACGTGACGACGTGGTTGCAGTGCTGCCAGTTCAAGCCCCAGGCCCCGATCTTCGGCTTGGTCACCAGAACGCGAAGCTCGCCGTTGGCAAATGCCCGGTATAGTTCGATCTTTTCTTTATCGAGCGTCTTGCCGGCAATCTGCCGGGCGTCGGGGATGGCGGCTTCAAGGGCGTCGCCTTCGTCGTTCATATGACACCAGACGACAGCGGGCTGGTCGTGGTCTACCAAGTCCCGCACGTAATCAACTCGTTCGGCCAGCGTGCGGCGGCGCTCGTCACGCTCGTCCCCAAGCCCGGCGGCTGGGATGTTGAACAGAAATCCGGGAGGCGGTTCGTTGGCCTTAATAACGTGTCGATTCTCGGTCAGGCCCGGCAAGACGTAGCCCGTATCGTCAAACCCGAGGTCAGACGGAAGGCGGCAAGCCCGCGCCCACGACGCGACCCACTGCCAGAAGTGATCGACCGCGTGGTGTTTGAGCCGCCATTGCCCGATCGTCTGTGCCACGCGAAACGCCAGCTTTTTGTAATAGTTCGCGTCCTGCTGGACAAGCCGCTCGGCTTCCTGCTGTTTACGTGTTTCGCTCTTGATACCCTTGTCGTCAAGGTACTTGAAGAATCGCTTGAGCATGTCGCTGTGAGACAGACCGCCTAACGCTTCGCTTGACGTGCCAAGCTCTACCCAATCGTTAGGAGCGGCGGTGGCGGTACAAAGCAGGCGATACGGTTTCTTACTCATGAAGCGGGTGATCCGCTTGCGGGTTGATCCGCTGTAGCTCTTGAGGATGCTTGACTCGTCACACACGACCGCCTCGTAAGCATCGGGGTCAAAGTGCTGCAAGCGTTGGTAGTTGCTGATTACGATGGGGGCGTCGGCCTTGCCCTCAACCGCGACCTCAGCGTCGATGCCGAACTTGCGGGCTTCGTATTGGGTTTGCTCAGCCACTGCGAGCGGGGTCATGAGCAGCACTTGCTTGCCGGTCTTAATGTGGGCGTTTTTTGCCCACGCCAACTGCATGAGCGTCTTGCCCAGCCCACAGTCAGCGAAGATAGCCGAGCGACCCATCCGGGTAGACCAGTCGATCAGGTGTTGCTGGAACGTGAACGCCTGGTCCGGCATGAACACGGGATCGAAGCCCGCCATGCTTGCGGATTGCTTGCGTTTGTCTAGGAATTGTTCGTACCGCTGTCGTGTTTCCATACTTTCACCTATGTAGTTTGTGTAATCCCCCGCCCCGCCGTTTCCAGCGGAGCGGGAGAGGCCGCTAGGCCGGTCCCTGTCGAGTGCTAGTCGGGGGTG
>CAZOVB010000189.1:0-2586 GCA_964583095.1 uncultured Planctomycetaceae bacterium | reverse complement strand
GCACCGCAGCCGAGCGCACCATCTACGACGCCTACGGCCAGCCCACCCTCTACGATTCCACCTGGTCCACGACCATCACCGAATCCGCCTCCAAGGCAAACGAACTCCGCTTCTGCGGGTATATCTACGACCCCATCGTCGCCCTCTACCACGTCCGCTACCGCGTCTACCACCCGGCGCTTGGCAGGTGGATACAAAGGGATCCGCTGGGGTATGTGGATGGGATGGATAAGTATGCCTATGGCCGATCACGACCTATAGGCACTTTAGACCCGTCTGGATTGCAGTCGGCAATGGAGGCGCACCAGACTGAGTGGTGGCCCGGGGGAACCTTGAAGCAAAAAGCATGGATCTATGATAAGGATACTGGGGAACCCGTCTTAGTAGACACTAACGTACACGTCCCTCCTGGTTATTATCGAAGCTACCAGCTGAAAGAGGGCCTGATTCATGGTGAAAGACCACATGGTACGGGGCGGTACCCCAGCAAGATAGTGACACTATTAAGAAGGAAGCTGGGCAGTGGGCCCATCACCACACTAAAGGCTGAATATACGCAAGAGGGGTTCATCGTATTTGCCAAGCCAGTATGGGACGGGGACGGCGAACCTGAAGCTCGCCAGAAATGCTGGAGAATCGGCTATTTCCCAGGACGGTTATCCACTCAAGTCGATACCACGCTGTTTGGAGAATATTGGGAGGCACAGAAGGCGAGGCTCATTGCAACACCGACAGCTTTTGGGATAATGATGGACGAAGTATCAAAGGGACTATTTGCCGCCGACTTGACTACCGGGGTCCTTGGCGATCCCATTATCGATGTTCTTGAAATTCCTTATCAATTAGCTAGTAATCTGCCGTTGCAAAAATACAAGGCTGAGGTGCGATGGCTTGACGAGACGATGCTTGTGTACTCGCACTTGTATTCCAGACAGAATGTGGTCGTGCATTTGGCTTGGGATCGCGACAGAGAACATTTTGCGATAGACAATATCGATGGAGGGGTGTTGGAGCTACGAATTGAGTATAAAGGTCCCAATAACCAAAGCGCACTAAGCGTCTATGAGGCAGTCGATAAGGCCAATAAGATCAACCAAGAGCTCGTAGATAGATATAGCGAGGTGTATCGTAATGTGTATACAATAGACAGTGCAACAGCAGAATCCTCGTTACCAGTTGTTCATGTCAACAAAGATGGTGTCATTGACAGGACGTATCCCCACATAACGGGTGAGTATTCGGCACCTATGCCGTATTTCGAAGAAGAACCCTTTGATTATAGTAGATGATGGTATAGTACGAAGTATATTACTACTTCGTTTGGTGTGTGGAAAATAGCGAAGGAAGGGAAAGTAAACATGAGCAAACACAATACAGCTATAAGCGATGGTCGTATGCAAGTTGCAGCAATATTGACTCGCCTGTGCTTTGGTTGTGCAGTACTGTTGTGTGCAGGTGCTGTACGAGTGTATGCCGACGTTCCTGACGATGTTAAGGACAATGAAGCATTAGCCGAGATCCACTTGGCGTCTCGAGAAGCCTACATGAAAGGCGATATCAATGAATTGAAGCGATTGGCGAAAGAGCACAAAGAATTGCTTCGCCTTGCCTTGCGGCCCGATATTGGAAGGGGCCCTCGTCGGCGTTTTGTGCTGTCGTTTGCAGCCTTCGTCTCACCCACCTCTGGCGAAGCGGCAAAAGTAGTAGGGCAGTTGACCGACAGCACTTACAAGTTAGGACCTCTCTTTGATCTGGTCCCGGAGGGTGCAGAAGTAGCGTATCTGCCCGAGAGATATCACCGGTGGTTGTTGGACATTGTCAAGGGTGGAGACAAGTATGCTCGAAGACGTGCTATGCGGTTGCTACGGCTGATTCATGATCTTCCGGAGGATACGGCCAGTATAATGCGGGAGATTGTGGATTCTACAGATCAGGACGTTGTCACTCGAAGTATTGCTCTCAGAATATCAGCTAGAGCAAATGCCTCTATGGCTGGCTGGGAGCATGCCAAGGCACTCTTTATGGACGAGGATACCCCCAATGCCCTTCGGGGACAGGCATTTCTGGTGCTATGCACTTGGAAAGATGGTGGAGAGGTGCCTGGAACTGCCATGAAAACATTCCTGAAGGGCAGGTTCCCGTTGGGTCTAGATAACATAGTGATGGCGGCAGCATTGCACAGGGCGTTGCCAGACAATGAGGTATCTATGTCTATATTGAAGGAAGCAATAGTAAAAAGTAGCGAGGTTCGTCTGTTCCGGCATATTGGGCTACTTGCATTAGCGAACTTCGAGGTGCCTCCAGGAGAATTGAGAGATAGTCTTAGGAACGTTGTGACCAATCCCGAAGAAGATGTAGAGGTAAAGCGAATGATTAAGTCCTACCTGGATTATTGGAGTAGCAAGACAGAGAGTTCCGAGAAATAGTCCCAAGCGAGAGCGAGGTCAGTCGAGCAGGGACATCCACCGGCAAAAAACAAGGTATGGACCAACGCGGTTGCTATTATGGCCAAGAAATCCGGGGACGCCATACTACTAACCCGGCCAGAAATAGTATTGCATTGTATTGATACAACGTGTATAGTGG
>CAZOVB010000188.1:0-2593 GCA_964583095.1 uncultured Planctomycetaceae bacterium | reverse complement strand
ACACACCAACGAAAGGCGACCAATGAACAAAATGGCATGTTACATCCAGCACAAAAAGCCGGATTCTCGCAACCTGCCCGCGACATGCGGGGACATTAGGGACGACGACCCGTTCGTGTACCTGGACGACGAGGACTGCCTGATATGGATGTCTCCTGACGGGCCGTGCTACATGAATCCCGACGGCGAGGTGGGATTGGTGCCCGACATAGAGACGCCAATCGTCGAGCGTAAGGGAAAGTTTCGCGGACTGGCAATTGAGGAGACATACCAATGACAGACAAGAACAGATTTAAGGTGGGGGATCGGGCGTACGTGGCGACCGTAGCCTACACCGACGCCCTGATCGCCGCTCTTGACGCGGACGGGGGAGCCGATGCCACGCAAGGTTGAACGCACCCGCAACGCAGGACAGTGGACCGAGGCCCGGTATCGGGGCTTCATCCGCTCAGCCCTACGCAAAGCCTGGGTCAAGTGGCCGCCCAACCAGCGGTGCAAAAAGGCCGCGAGGATCGAGCGGGGCGTCTACCTGTGTGCGGGGTACGGCGTTGACCCCCACCCGACTCCGGCCAGCGTGCGTATCGACGGCAAGCGTAAGAACAACGTGTTCACCGATCACATCGAGCCGATCGGTACGCGGCTGGACTGGAACACGACCATCGAACGTATGTTCTGCGAGGCCGACAACCTGCAAGTGTTGTGCAAGGATTGCCACGACCGGAAGACAAAAGACGAACGCACCCCCGCGTCGTCGTAACTATCACGTAGATTGACCGATGACCGACGCCGACGCCAAGTACCAGCCATGCCCTACCGCCGACTGGACCAGCAAGGTGGGCCGTATCGACCCGCCAGAGGAATTCTACGTAGTGCAGTTCAAGTTCCGCCGCGTCTGGTGGAAGTTCTGGAAGCGGCAGTACCGGCTGGACGTGAAGTGCAAGTACAAAGGAAGCGACCAATGACCTACAAAGACAAATGCAGCAAGGGGCCGGTGGAGGCCAACGGCAACGCGGTACACCGGCGAGTCAGCCCGCACTACGCGACCTGCATAGCCTTCTGTGAGGGTGATAGCAGGCGCGACAACGCCACCCTCATCGCCGAAGCCTTCAACGTCCTTCACGACACCGGCATGACGCCGAGGGAGTTGGCGGATGCACTGGCTCAGGCAACCACCCCGCCCACCCCTTGACACCCGCAGCCCGACCATTCGACGGTCACGCCTAAAATGGTCAGCCCTTCCCCGGCCTCCCCCGCCTAGCCTGGCGTGCCCAGCGTTGGGCGTCTGCCGGCAGGACGAGCTTGAGGCCGTCGGCGGTGCGGTAGTGCGGGAGCGTGCCGGACTTGATAGCCCGGTGCAGGGCGGCGTGAGACTTGCCGAGCATGTCGGCGGCGGTCTTGACGCGGACGAGCTGGGAGGCTGGGGGGTGTGGCATGGTCAAACTGACCCCCACTGGTTGGCCATCGCGTCAGCAATTCCTTGGTATGTCTTGCTTCGGTCGCGTTTGCGGTGAGGCCCTGGCGGCATGTAGTGGATTCGCTCCCGCCGGTTCTTGGGCAGCCGCATCATGTCGGCGTATACATCTGCGGTTGGCGACAGTTTCGGCAGTCCGTGCAGCGCCATTCCCGTCTTTTTCTGCTCTGGGTGTCCGTATTCATATGGCTGGACGAACTGTACGACTGCCCCCGCTTTTCTGAGCGGCGGGAATATCACGCTGGCGGGATTCTCAAGGGCAACGCGGGGAGATCGGCTCTTGGCAAGATCCCACAACGCCCGTGTCCAATCAACCTGAGAGAGACGCTGGTCGTGTTTGGGGCATCCCTGACCGTATGTGGAGTTGCCCGCCAGTGACATCGCAGTGCAATCGGGGTGAAGGATGATTAGATCCCACTGTTGAGATGCCACAACCTCCGAAACGCACTGCCGGTAATGCCAGTCGGGGTTACCCCGCGTCGGCAGCAGGTCGCAGCTATGCGCTTCGTGCCCGCGTTTGCGGAAGGCGTTTGTTACAGTTCCGCTTTCTTCGCATCCAACTAGTACTTTCATCGTAGGCGTTCCTTTAGGGGTGTTGCATAATCCACCCGTTTTCCTGTTAGGGCGAGGGGTGGAAGGTGGGGGCTAGTCGTTTCGCCACAGCAGCCACGCAATTACGTACCATCCGACCAGGGTAACGACCAGTCCTATGATGCTGTCCATTACGCCACCCCGTTTCGTTTCATTAGCAGCTGCGTGGCGCTCTGCATTGGGCCGGTGATGTAGTCAAGCAGGTCGTGAGCCCCTGGGCGTGTTACCTCGTCAAGTGCGTCTTGCCGCTCGATGCCGTAGTGGGTGGCGATATTATCGAGGATGGCGTTGCGAGTCTTTTCGTCGGTGGTGGCGAAGAATGCGATTGTTTTTTGTACGCTTGTCATTTTTGTCCCTTTCACTGGACGGTTTCGTTTTTGGCTGGCGACCTCCGCCAACCACGCCTATATATTATCACATCGGCTACGCATGTCAAGGGGGGTGACAAGATTTTTCTGATTTTTTCTCTCCCCGAACTTCCCCCGAACGACCAAAACCCGTACAATGGGGAGGGCGGAAAGACTGCGCCCG
>CAZOVB010000187.1:0-2615 GCA_964583095.1 uncultured Planctomycetaceae bacterium | reverse complement strand
TGACGAAGCTGCTTCCAGCGAAGGTGATCGTGCTTCCGGTCACACCACCGGTCACCGCCAGGCTGTCGGCGCCAGTGCCGAAGCTGAGGGTGTCGGTGTCGAGGCCGCCGGCAGTGATCGAATCGTTGCCCGTTCCACCAGTGATCGTGCTGCGAATAAAGGCATCGGCCCGGGTGCTGCCGCTCAGGATGTTGTTGCCATCGCCGAGGGTCACAGACACGTTGCTGGCCACACCCGCGAAGGTGAAGCTGTCGTTGCCTGCACCACCGGTGATGGTGGACGTCACCACACCTTGGCTGTTGTTGAAGGAGAAATTCAGGGTGTTGCTGCCATCACCAAGGTCGATGGAGCTGCCGCCGACGCGATTGCCCACCAACAGGGTGTCGTTGCCGCTGCCAGCTGTGACGGTGGAGTCGGTGACCTCGCCGCCAACTGACACGTAGTTATCGCCCTCACCCAGCGGGAGGTTGGTGTTGGACAGATTGCCAGAGATCTCAATGCTGTCGGAACCAGAACCACCCGGAATGATCGTGGAACTGATGATGTCGCGGACATCAAGGATCAGTGTGTCTGCACCACCACCAAGGTTGATGGAAGAGCGAACAATGTCACTGCTGGAGCCGGATCCGATCTGAGCGAAGTCCGCATCAACACCAGTGGTAATCGTGCTGTTGGAAACAGTGTTGGCGATCACCAGGTAGTTGTCGCCAGTGTCAAGCGCAATGGTGGATGCGGTGACGTTGGCACCTAGCAGCAGGGTGTCGTTGCCGGTACCTGCCGTGATCGAAGTGCCGCTGATGCTTCCGCCGATGGTGACTCGGTTGTCGCCCTCACCCATCTCAATGGTGGTGCCATTGATGCCAAGAACAACCGAGAGACTGTCACTACCTTCTCCAGCCCGAATGATGCTGGGATTGACGTTGACGCCGCCGCCACCGCCGGTTGCAGCTGCAGTACCCCAAGAGCCGAAGTGCAGTGAGTCATCGCCGGAACCTGAGTCGACGGAGGAGTTAAACGAACCCTGCCAGAAGACGATCGAGTCGTTCCCGCTTCCACTGGTCACCGTTGAGGAGAACAGGCCAGCTCCCTCTGTGACGGTACTACCGAAGTCGGAGCCAACAATCAAGTTGGCGCCATCACCCACAGCGATGGACGACTCAGACACATTGCCGAGGAACAGCATCGTGTCGGCTGCGGTTCCAGAGGTCAGCGTGCTGCTGAGCACCTGACCGCCAACACTCACGTAGGCCGTTCCTTCACCGAAGGCAACACTGCTGCCAGTGACACCGCCTCTCACGAGCAGGGTGTCGGTGCCGTCACCTGCGGTGATCGTGCTGTCGTACAGCGAGGTGATGTTGACGTTCAGCGTGTCAGCACCGCCGCCGCTGGTGATTGTGCTGTCGGCAATTGCGGTACCACCAAAGGACAGGGAATCAGCTTCGCTACCGCTCGTGATGCTGCTGCTCGACACACCGCCCGAGAAGGCCAGAACATTGGCGCCTTCTGTGACGGCGATGGTGGAAGCATCCACGGCACCACCGATCAGAACAGTGTCAGGGCCAGTGCCACCGGTCAGGGTCGTGCTGGCAACGTTGCCACCGATGGTGACGTAGCTGGAACCACCGAAGGTGATACCAGTGCTGGTCACGCCGCCAGTGACAGACAGGCTGTCGGAGCCAGTGCCGAAGCTGAGGGTGTCGGCATTGAGGCCGCCCGCGGTGATCGAGTCGTTGCCAGTGCCGCCAGCAATGACGGTGTTCTCGATGTTTTGACCGGTTGCACGCAGGATGTTGGCGCCGGTGTCACCCAGGGTGATCGAGCTGCTGCTCACCGTGCCACCGAACAACATCGTGTCGGTGCCATCGGCAGCGGTGATGGTGGTGTCCGTTACGACCCCACCGATGGTGACGAAGCTGCTTCCAGCGAAGGTGATCGTGCTTCCGGTCACACCACCGGTCACAGCAAGGCTGTCGTTACCGAGCCCGAAGGTGAGTGTGTCTGTAGCCAGGCCATCTGCCTTGATCGAATCGTTGCCATCACCAGCGGTGATGGTTGAGTTGGAGATTGTGCTAAGTGCATTCAGGCGGTTGTCGCCATCGCCCAGGGTGAAGGAGGCATCACCAATCCCACCGCCAATCACCAGCGAGTCAGCGCCGGCTCCAGCAGTGAGGGATGCACTGGTCACAGCACCACCGATGGTGACGTAGTTGTCACCTTCACCAAGGGTGAGAACCGAACGGCGCTGGATGGTGTTGATACCCGACTGAACGGAGCCATTCACCACATCCTTGACGATGGCCAAGGTGTCGCTGCCAGCGCCAAGATCGATGGTGCTACCGCTGAATGTGCCGCCGAATTGAACCGAGTCATCGCCGTCACCCATGGTGACGGAGGAGAGATTGATGAAACTGGTGGTTGCGTTCCCTGCCTGGAGAGCATCCGTGCCATCACCAGTGGTGATGGTGCTGCTCACGATGTTGCCGCCGATCAGGATGGTGTCGTCACCGGAGCCAGACGTGAGAGTTGTGCTGGTGATATTGAGTCCAATCGAAGCCCAGTTGGCACCATCACCCAAAGTGAGCAGGATGCCGGTGACATTGCCAGCAATATCCAGG
>CAZOVB010000186.1:0-2625 GCA_964583095.1 uncultured Planctomycetaceae bacterium | reverse complement strand
TCCAGCCGGAAGGTTGAGCCGGCCTGGAGCCCGGAGGCGGCCAGGGCGAGTGTGAATGCGATGAGCAGTTTTGTCGCTTTGGATTTCATGATGAATTGCCCTCTCTTGGTTCTGCGCTGTGCTGTGTCTCGGGCGTCCCCTGACGCCCGGTTGTGTCGAGATGTGTTTCTATTCACTCGGTCGGTTCGAGGAGGGCGGCGTCAATTTCGAGCGAGGCGCCCTGGCCGAGCATGTCGACTTCCAGGATGAGCCGGGTTTCGTCGTTGCGTTGGATGACGACGCCTTCGAGTCCCTGGAAGGGTCCGGAGCGGACGCGGCATCGGTTTCCCACGGCTGCGTGTGGATAGGGGTCGATGCCGGCCCCGGATTCCAGGGCGGTTTCGATTGCGGACAACTGCTCTGCCAGTGCCTGCTGATCGGTGACGTCGATGGTCTGGCAGAGGCGGTTGGTGGTCATGGCCTCGTAACGGTCGATGTCCGAGCCGCAGAAGAAGACGTAGCCGGAAAACAGGGGCACGATAACGCGTTTCTTCTTCTTGCCGTAGAGGCGGACCTGTCGGATCAGCGGGAGGAAGTAGTTGATCTCGCGGGCCAGCAGGTCCGAAGCGAAGGCCTTTTCGAAGCGGCTCCTGGTGTGGGCGACCCACCAGGTGCCTTCGAACTCGGCCAGGCTCGATGCCCACGGGGGGCGAATCGGCGGGGTTTTCCGGGCATACATGGTCATACGCAATACGAAGGCTCCAGGGCGCGGCTGGCGCAGACTCCGTCCCCGTGGGGTTCCCGGTTTGGGAGGCGGGTCCAGCGCGGACTCCGTCCCTGTCGGGTTCCCGACGAGGTTTTCGGATGGGAGCGAGCGAGCTCCGAGCCGGTTTTTCGGCCTGTGGGTGGGGCAGTGCCCATTGCCCAGCCCGGCGGCCGATCCGGCAACCCTGCCCGGTTGGACGAAGCGTGTCAGCTTCGTTGACAACCGGGCGGTGCCTTCCCTATAATGGAGATGGCACGTTGAGGGCGAGCTACTCGCCCTTGGTTGCCGCTTTCGCGGGCCGGCGTCTCACCACCACAGTCAGTCGCCGGCTCGCTCTTTTTTTGGTTGTCTACTCCAACAGGGCCCACTGCGATGACTAAGACCGTAGAGGCCCTGAATTTTGTTTCCCTTTTCCCTGCCCGTCGAGCTGGGAGTGTTTCTGGCAGACCCCGAAAGAGAAAGCCAACCTGAAGTCCTCCCTGACTCAACGTCGGTAAATCTAGCATACAATCGGCTGGAGCGTCAACCCCCTGCAGCCCGGTCGGGCCGCTGGTTCAATTCTCCGCGGAAGATATCTCAGGTAATCACCTCACATTGGTTTACGGTGATGACCCTACTTCTGAACGCACATACACTGGAGCATATTGGGATACGTCGTGAGCTGGTAAATCCCGCTTTTGAGATGTGTATTCACCCGGCTATTTCCGTAACTCTCTGGTTTGGCTTGGACTTAGACAGGCCCGCGGCCAAGGGGGATTCCACTGCCCTCTTGCCAACTGCTTATCGTGGCGATAGAAAGCCCTGCGATTGCTCTTATTGGCCAAAACCCATTTGTTAAGGAATAAAAAATTTGGCCAAAATACGGAATTTCGCTTTGAGGAGGGGGTTCCCCACCGCCCCTGCGAGAAGGTCGGCGGCCTTTGCGCGGTCAATTGGCCATGGAACCTGGACAAATCCGGCCGGGGCGATTCAGGCCGAGGGCGGGTTCCGCTCGGGCCACATGCTTGGGAAGACCGACTGGAACTGCTCCACGATGCGCACCAGGCTGTAGCCGATGCCCTGCACGCTGGAGAGTTGATGCAGCAGGACGTCGCGGCTGGAGAGGATGCCGACGATCCTGCCGTCTTCCAGGACGGGCAGGTGCCGGATGTTGTGCGAGACCATCATCGCGTGGGCCTCGGAGACCATCGTTTCCGGGTCGCATGATCTTATCTGCGTGGTCATGATCTCCCCCACCGTAACGGCCTTGGGGTCGCGGTCCGGCGCGACGATCTTTTTCATCAGGTCGCGTTCGGTCATGATGCCCACGACCTTGTTTTCGGGGCCGTCCACGACCAGAACGCTGCCGACGTTTCTCTCGGCCATGCGAGAAGCCGTCTTGCTGACCATCTCGTTTGGCCCCACGGTCATCACGTGCTCGGCCGGGTTGATCACACCCCGTACTGGAATTGACTCCATTGTCCATCCTTCCCTGAAAGAGCGAGTTACACATCGTCCCGTAATAATACTGCTATATATTTCCCATCGTCCATTTCAGCTTGGAACATGAATGTTTCAGGCATCAGGGCGCAGGACTGAGTCCGCAGGGGCCGCTGGGCGGCCAGTCCTCAGGGGCCGCTGCGCGGCAAGTCCTCAGTCCTCCGTCCTCGGTCCTCAGTCTTCAGCAAAAGCTAAAACAGAAACAAGGGACACAGCAGAAGTGGAAACAGAAACGGCGGGTGGAATCGTCAGGCCGCAGGGGCCGCTGGGCGGCCAGTCCTCGGGGGCCGCTGCGCGGCAAGTCCTCAGTCCTCAGTCCTCGGTCCTCAGTCTTCAGCAAAAGCTAAAACAGAAACAAGGGACACAGCAGAAGTGGAAACAGAAACGGCGGGTGGAATCGT
>CAZOVB010000185.1:0-2699 GCA_964583095.1 uncultured Planctomycetaceae bacterium | reverse complement strand
GGCATCGTGACGCTCGCCTCGTAGTCGCCCGTCCCGTCATCGGTGACCGTGACAGTCGCCGCGTCAACCGTGCCATCAAGGACGAGTCGCCCGGTCGGTGTCGAGTCCGCGTCCGCTGCTGCGCCGGTGTCGCTGCTGGTGCCGAACTGCACCTTCAAAGCTAGGCTGGGTTTTACGCAATCCATTAGCGACTCCTGATAAATGCGCTGCCGATGCCGGGAAGTGGGCCGGAGCCGCCGCCGCCAATGACCTGCGAAAGCCCGGCGTAGATTGTCTGCCGCGTGTTGATTTCAAACGGCATCTCGCTCACGCCAGCGCTGAGCAGGGCCGAGGTGCCGAAGTCGGGCGGCGTGCCGGTAGGATCGACGAGACCGGGGTCGGACGCGGTGACGCTGCTGTCGCCAGCCGATGATGGCGTGCCGCTGACGTTGGTTGTCGCCCCCGTCGCGTAGTTGTTAAGCAACACCGCGTTGCTGTTGACCGAATAGGCCGTGGTATGGTTGACGCTGAGACAGTTCTCAACCAGCGAAGCATTGGCGCTGATATCAAAGCCGGTACCTCCCGCAGATGCTCGGTATGCGACGCAGTTACGCAGCCGAAACGCCGCAGAGCCTTCGTTGAATCCCGTCGTGCAATCCAACGCGACGCAATCCGTTAGGTCGCAGTTATCGTTCACGCCGGTAAAGCCCGTTCCCCCATTTTTAGCCACGCAACGATTGAGAACAGCATAAATGCACTGGAACGTCGTGCCGCTTCCACCGTCTGCCGACACGTCCATCGCACGCTCCTCGACCAAACGAACCAATGTATTTACATTTGCGCCGCCTGTAATATCCACGTGCTGCAAGTTGCACTCCGAAAATCCGAATGACTGAGACAACCCGTTGAAATCTACGCTCAGGTGGCTCATGCTTCCGGCAAAACCTGCGAGGACATTTGCAAAAGACCCTCCCGACGAAACGTATTGCAGCGTCGGTTTGGTTCCGTCGATGACGCCCGATGAGTTAGCCCCGCAAATCAAACCGACGGCCGCAGCAGGCTGTAGTAGATAGTTGATGCCTGTATAATCCGCGTCTGCCACGATCAACAGGAGATCGCTATGCCCGCCCGGAAACGACGCAGACCCAGCTTGCAACGCCTGAGCAAGCGTCCATGCGTCGGTCGAGTTGTTTGCCGATCCGTCGCCAGCACCGCCAGCGTCGGAACGAACGTAGTACGTCGTCATTACTCAGCCGTCCATACAGTTGTGCGGGTGCCCGCGTCGATCTCGCCGATCGCGGTTTGGTAGCTGTCGCGGAGCGTAGCGGTCGCTGTTTCGAGGTTCGCTTGCGAAGCGTTGACCAGTTTCGCTTTAGCGACCTGCTCGGCGGTTACGTCGGTCCAGTTGCTCGGCCTACCTTTAGCCAGCAATCCAGAAACGTCTAAGCTCAAAGCCCCGGCTACCGCGTCGATCAACGCACGGTGTTTGCTGCCCGGTGCAGTGTCCAGCGTCGTAAGCGTGTTGTTCAATGCTTTCAACAGCGCCCGAACCGCCGACTTTAAGCCGATGACTTGCGAACTGTCGCTTTGCGGGTCGATGCTTTCGGCGAATTGTTCGAGAGTGTAGAGCCGCCCGGCATCGGCAAGCCACGACCAAACCGTGTCGGCTTTGACTTCGCCCCAAAACGCCGGGTCCGCGTTGATCGCGTCGGCGATCTCTTGGTCTGTGCCGGTGTGCTTTTTGATCTCTTGGTTGATGTTCATGGCTTGACCTCGTGTTGATTTCTGATAACGCCGGTCGATTCATCCGTCACATACACCTCGCCGTCGTGCGACCACAGGCCGGTCAGCAGGGCGTTGTCAACGTGGCCAAGTCGGACGGTGCGGCCGTGGCCATGCTGACCGATGCCGTTGTTGCTGCCGGCCAGGCCGTCGATGGTGATGTTGTAGGGGGAGCGTGGCGCAGGGTCGCCCGGCTTGTGCTTGCTGATCGCCGCCATGCTGTTGACATCGACCAACGGGCCGTGGTTGTTGTGGCCCCAGACATCCTTGACTGTGATGTCATGTGATGGCTGGCCAAAATCCTTCGGGCCGGTCTTGATGTTGACCAGCGCACCGCGATTGCCAACGCCCCCGCATCCGTTCAGGGTCAGGTGGCTGGTGCCGGTGTACGTGTCGATGCCGTTGCCGTTGCTGCTGTTGTCCTTTTCGCTGCTTGCGCCGTTGTGGTTCCAGGTCTGCTGATTGATGGTCACTCGCGTGCTGCCTGCCGTCTTGATGCCGTCAAGCCACGCCGAGTCGCTGCTGCCCTGGTTGATTGTCACCTCGCCGCAGTCATGCAGGAACACGTTCCACGAGCCAGACCGCTCGAAGTGGCACTGATTTAGCACAAGGTTCGTGCATCGGTAAAACACGGCGCACGGGCTGAACCCATGCACGCGCAGATTGTTGACGGTCAGGCGGTCGCTGTCCAGGGCGAAAAAGCCCGGCCTGCCCAGCGCGCCTTGCCTGGTGGACTGGTCGGTCAGGGTCAGGTCGTTTACGGTCAGGCCCGGATGCCGCACGATGTTGACGGGTGCCCATTGGGTAGGGCGCGTGGCGTAAGTCAAGTTCGTTCCCCGCCCCTCGTACTTGCGGACCTCGGCGGGGATGTTGATTGGCCCCGTCATGGGCGTGTCGCCATAGCGACCGTAGATGATGTCGCGGTCGCGGCTCACCTG
>CAZOVB010000184.1:0-2716 GCA_964583095.1 uncultured Planctomycetaceae bacterium | reverse complement strand
CACGACAGAGTTTAGTGCAGACATAGACGGTGGCGATGCTTCGCCGACCTTCGTTGATACCGTGGATGGCGGGGAGGCAATCAGTGACCTTACATAGGGGTAAATATGGCAGTTGAAAGGATAAGGATTAGGCGAGACGAAGCGAGTACGTGGACGAGTGAAAACCCTACGCTTGGTCTTGGCGAGTTGGGGTTAGAGACGGACACGAACAGAATGAAAGCCGGAGACGGGTCCACGGCTTGGATTAGCCTTGATTATCTAAGCCTGGAGCCACCCGGAAAGCTTGCGCCATTCGCCATGGACTCCGCTCCCGGCGGGTATCTTGAGTGCGACGGGTCTGCGGTCAGTAGAAGCACATATGAGGCATTGTTCGATGCGATAGGTACAGCGTGGGGCTCAGGCGACGGTTCGACGACCTTCAACCTCCCCGACCTCCGAGGCTTGGGCATACGCGGCGCAGGCACCAACGCCACCCGCACCAAGGCCGACGGCAGCGCCTACGCAGGACCAGCGGTCGGCTCCTACGAGAACGACCAGTTTCAGGGGCATTGGCACGAACTATATGCGAACACAGGAGCAATAGACCTTGTAGGCCCTACAGGTAACTCGCTCAGCGGGTCGAACATCTATCGAGTCAATGACCCAAATGTTACATTAAAGAGTAACGCCATACAGGACGCGACAACCGACGGCACCAACGGCACCCCGCGCACCGGAGACGAGACACGCGGTGCTGCGGCGGGCGTGTTGTGGTGCATCAAGACATGAGCAAGAAAGCCGACGCGGTATACAGCGCAGACCTCAGAAACACCTATATACCGTGCGGCGATTGTGACTTCGAGGAGGAGTACATGGCAGACCATGAGAAATTAGAGCGAGACATAAGGAGGATAGATACAGAACTCGAAGGTCACATGCAGGAGAACCTGCGTGCGATTACAACCCTACAGACGAACTATAGTCACATCACGCGGGCGCTTGATTCCCAGGGGCGAATCTTGGAACAGATAGACAAGAGGATGGCTCACATAGAGGTAGCAGTCGGCGGGGTTCCGGCCTTGAAAGAACGGCTTGACGTTATCGAGGGCGTAGAGAAGACGCGCAGCGAGCACTACATACCACGACACGAGTACAACGCCTCCCTCATTTCTGTTAGACAGTATGCAGAGGGTGAGGGCGCTAAGGCCGTCGCCAAGGCTGACAGGGTAGAGGGCCGGTTGACGATGATGGTGTGGGGTGTGGGGTTGACGCTTGCGGGTATCTCCGGTGTGGTTGGGTTCATCGCGGCTCGGGTATTCGCATGATCTTACAACGCGATGCAAGATTGCGCGAGGCAATCAGGACATACGGGTGCTACTACATGACCCTGTTGTTCTTCGCCAATAAGTACGCCAACGCTCAGCTAAGCGTACAGAAGATTAACGGGCCGTTGTACTACGAGAACATCCGCGAGGGGAATATGAACTCCTCTTGCTTCATTGATAGCCCGGCAGGCATACTACGGTCGGCGGGGCTGAATGCAGAGTATACGGGAGTTCACGAATCCCCGGTATACGTCTGTGACGCGGGAGAGTTTGAGGCTTTGTACTTCGAGCATCCGAAGTCGGGCGGGCACTTCACCGCCGGTGATGGTAACGGGAATGTTACTTATGACCCTTGGGGTGTATCGATATCAGCGACGGAGGGCGAGTTAGTTAGCAAGCGGATATTCAGGCTCAAGTAGGGAGGGGCAATGGCGGTAAGTCAAGATAGGGCGGCTGAGATAGTTTCACTTGCGCGAGAGCGCGGTGTAGCGTTCGCAGCGTATCACCACAACGTAAAGCAGTCGACCATCGAGAGGTACATCCGTGAGGCGCAGGCAAGCGCATTACCGGTTGGGTCTTCGGTGAGTCGGGGGCTGATCTTCACAGACGTACACTTGGACCATCTCGCAGATGAGCATCCTGCGTACACTTTGGTGAAGAAGTTCGCGGAAGATTGGAAGCCCGATTGGATAGCTAACCTGGGCGATTGGATGGACCTTTCCTACCTCTCGTCGTTCAGCAAGGAAGACAACCTCGACAACGAGCGGCGGCGGTTGGGCAAGGACGTAGACTTGGCTAATCGGGAGTTAGACTTCTGGCACGGGATCACGCCGGACCATACGTTCCTCCAGGGTAACCACGATGAACGGCTGGACAGGATGATAGCGAAGATGCCCGCGCTTGAGTGGATTGCAAGTGCTGACAAGCTGTTGAAGTTCAAAGAGCGGGGCGTGGACTACTACCCGGCGCGCGAGCAACCGCACAAACGCGGTAAGCTGAACATGATTCACGGGTGGTACACAAATAGATACCACGCGATGAAGCATCTCGACCAGATGAGCGGAAACATTGTCTATGGACACGTGCACGTATTCCAGACCGCGAGCCGAACGCTTGCGGCGATGAGCGAGGAAATAGCTGCGTGGTCGCTTGGATGCTTGTGTGACAAGGCGCCCGGTTATCTAAAGGGCAGGCCGTCGAGTTGGAACCACGGCTTTGCGGTGGTGTATATGGATGAGTTGGGAAACTTCAACCTTTACCCCATTCGGATCATTCACGGTTCGTTCATATGGGAAGGGCGGCGGTACAGCTTGAGAGAGTTAGAAAGGAGAGTGGTGTGAAGTGGTTTCACGATAGCAATGGCGACGTGTCGAGTAAGCGGATATTCGGTTCGGCGGTGATTCTCTCAGGGC
>CAZOVB010000183.1:0-2766 GCA_964583095.1 uncultured Planctomycetaceae bacterium | reverse complement strand
GATCATCCCGCCGCATCACCGCGTTGATCCATACTTTCGTGGATAGGGATTCTCGGTTCGTGTCCACGTTTAACCCAAGTTTCTTATTAATCAAAAAAAGTCCAGTGTTTTTGGCGTTTTTCCGCGAAAGGCACTACAAAACCTTCATCTTTGAATTTCTGTTTTTGTGACGGCGACGGCTTTTTTCCAGTCCACCTCCAGGAGGCGATACACACGCTCTTGTTCACAGTCAGGCTGACAGGCCTTGCGAATGGTCAGCACACGACCATCGCGCAGGGGCAGACGAACACTGGCAAGGCTGTGGGTTCGCAGCAGGCGACGGATCGTTCGCCATTCTCGTGTGTCGCCAGCCTGGCGCAAACGCCAATCGATCCAGCTCAACAGGTGGTACGCCAAAATACTGATGAAAATATGCCCGTCAACACGATCTTCTTTTTGATGAAAATTCGGACGCAGACCCAATGTCCCTTTCAACATCTTGAAACCGCGCTCGGCCTTGAGCAACGTCATATAAAGGCGCCAAAGCGTCGCCGCGTCCAGAGACTGGTCGGTCTTCAAAACATAGTCGCCGCAAAGCGACAGGGCTTCGTCGAGTTCCACCTCTTTGCGCTCAATCTTCAGGCGACTGACGCCGGCGGTCGTTTCGCGTCGCACGCGATAATAGCGAGCGACTCGCGGATGTTTTTTCAAGAGAGCTCCGATGCGCCGATCAATCACTTCCGCTTTTTTCAAACGACCATCGTGAAGAAGTTTCTTCAGTTTCTCGACGTCTTTCATCAAGCGTTCTTCGGCTTTGGAAATGATGGCCTGTTCTTTTGCGCGACGCTGGGCGCTCCGGCACAAAACAAGAAAACTGTTGGCGTCGTCGGGATCGACGATGCGTTTGACTTCAACGAGATGCTCCGCGTCTCGACCAGGAAGGGGGACAAAGGTCTCTTGTGAAAATTGCGCGGCGTACTTCTTTCGCCAATGGCGATTCATGTTAATAATGTAAGCATAACCGCGTTCGGTGACCTTCTCGATGTTCTCTTTCGAGGCGAAGCCCGCATCGAGAACCACCACTTGCCTGAGGCCCTGGTTCGCATCGTTCACGCCCAGTCGATCCAACAGCGTTTCGAGCGTTTTCGTATCGGCCATGTTTCCGGGGAAAACCTCGTGGGCCAGAGCGAACCCGTCGGCGTCAAAGGCCACGCCGACGGCGACTTGTTTGCAGTCATTGCGCTTTTGCTTGTTGTGTCCGTGTTTGGCTTTCGGGTTCGAGGCGCAGACGCCTTCAAAATGCGTGTTCGTCACGTCGTACAATACAATTGTACGATCAAGACGAAACAGAGATTCTTCGTGGTGACGCAGGGCGAACTCGATGTCTTTGCGCCGCTTGTGCAGTTGATCGCTGAGGCGATAGAGGCGATCTTTGCCTGTTTTTGTCACCCGTGTGTCGAGGATTTCGGGCAAGGCGGATCGGACGGACCAGTCGATGAGCGCCCATTCGCTGAGCGGTTCGACGAGGCGATTGATGACGACGATTTTCGCCAGGTCGATCATGCTTTCGTTCAGTTGCGCCTGGCGTAAAATTGCTGTCAGGTTCAGTTCGTCCCAAGCCTTCAAGGCGACGAGTTCGGGACCGAGCTGAACGACGTTTTCCATTTGGATCGAGTCGATTTCCACGCCGTCAACGACTTCCACGTTTTCGTTGGGGCAGACGGATTTCGACCGCTGCGCGATTGGGACGATCCGATCAACCCAGCGCGCTTCGAACTCAGACAACGTCGGCGGAAGGAGAGTCAATTGCCTCTTTAATTTATCTTCGACCGTTTGAGCGATAATTTTTCGAGAGTCTTCAGGAATGTGAACATCGCCGAGCGAAGCGATGATTCGCTGTCGGGGCCGCCCTTCCGGATTGCGATACGACTCGACCAGTTGCAGGATCCGGGAGCCTTTGATTTTCTTGTCTCGGAAATACATGGGGCCAGCATAGCGGAAAAAATCACCGTGTCAAGACCCCATAGGCGTATTTAGGCACTACATTTTGAAAATCGGGGGTTTGGGATCTCTGAAAAAATTTTAAAACGTTGATGTATATAGACTTACAAAGATCCGGCGCGCCAGAAAACGGTCAAAAAAGAGCCTTTTTGTGGGTTTGAGTGGAATTAATAAGAAACTTGGGTTAACGCGAAATCACGGACCTTCTCGGTGGTTGAAAAATACCAGCGGTCCCGGGGATTTTCGACGCTGATAGTCTGGGTGGGTTTGGAAGGATCGATGGCGGGCGAGCCATCGTCGAAATAGTAGTGGCCCGATTCATGGATGATGAAAAAGAAACTTTCGTCGGTGAACTGGCGGCGATAGCTCTCGAGTTCGGCCAGAGCCATGCTTTTCAGCTCGGCGTCGTTTTCGTTCCGCGCCCAGGCGCGGAGGAGGGGCGAGTCGACCATTTTCCGTGTCAGCGCCACCTCGCGTCGCAGCGCGGCGAGCAGCCGGCCTTTTTGGCGCAAGACGTACTGTTCGGCGTATTCCTGGCCGTATCGCTCCATCGTGCCCCGCAACGCGACGGCGAAGAGAGCGAGGGCGATCAGACCCGTCACGGCGTAGACCGCGACGATCAATCGGATAAACCGTCCGCGCAGCCCTTTCGTGACGAGCCGCTCCGGTTCGGCCGATTTTTGCCCGTTTGTCGCCGGAGCGGCTTCGTTTTCTCGCCTCAAACCCGTTTCCTCTATTCGCTTTGGTGAAAACTGATGGCGGTTTAAACCGCTTCAATTAATCACT
>CAZOVB010000182.1:0-2786 GCA_964583095.1 uncultured Planctomycetaceae bacterium | reverse complement strand
CACATGTATCGGCAGTGGTCCTCGCCGCTGGAGGCCGGCACGAAGAACCACGGCAGTCGCATCGCCACGGCGAGAACGAGCATGGCCATCACGAGCCGCCCGTTCACATGACGCGGACGAGCCGCCAACAGCGCCAGGTACACGACGCCCACGGCTACCTGGCCCCAAATCAGCATGGAAGCATTCCCGCCCTTTTGAGCGCGACCCCACGCAAGCGCAGCCATTCCACCGGACAGGGCGAGCCCACCGATCAGCCAGGCGACCCGAAGCAAGGTAGAGCCTGGCGTCTCGGACGGGTCGCTAGCGGACCGTGTCGGCTTGGAGTTGCGTTGCGATGGTGTCAATCGGCTCTCCCATTTGTAGCTTCACTCTTCGGCTGTGCATGTGGACGCCTTGTCGCTTTCCCACTCGCACCGTCATCCCGACCGTGGACGGATGTCTCGGGATGGAACGCGGCCCAGGCGAACCAGAACGTATGGACCGCCGGGGCCCCCTCGGGAACCTTCACGACAGAGACGGTATCCCCATCGGCCTTCAGGACGACCTCCGAAGACCCGAGCTTGTCGACAAGCCGTCCATCGGGGGCCTTGCGTATGGTTTCAAGAGGATAGGCGCGGGTCCTGTCGCCGATCTTCACGCCCACCACGCGCGTCTTGGAGTCGAGCCTATCATCCCGCCTTGCGATGGGAAACATGAGACGGTCGCTGCGGAAGTAGGCGGCGTACGGGTTGCGGGCGTATTCGCGCCGGTGCCCGGTCTTGCGGCTGAGAACGTCGGCTTCGGGGGAGTCCTTGGCGAACCGCATGAACGTGGTCATCTGCCACGGCAGGTGCTTGAGCGACTTGCCGACGTGAGGACCGCTGACGGCCTCGAGCCCGAGCTGAGACCACAGGGCGTCGGTCTTGCGGTCGTACAGCAGCACGTTGGAGTTGTGCAGCAGCCCGCTGATGCCGAACTCGACCGTGCTCTCGCCGATCCGCCGGTCCACCACGCTCACCGAATCGCACAGGGGGCAGTACACCACCGCGATGGGCACGTCGCCGAGTACGTCGTTGACGGCCTCGTGCCAGTTCAGAACCGGGAGGGGGTATCCTCGCGTCTGCTTGTTCACGGTGACGACGACGATGCGGGACTCCTCCGCGAACTTCGCCTTGCCGACGGCGAGGGTGTTGGGATCGGTCAACGAAGGGATGCCGTCCTTGTCCGGGCCGCCGGCGTGGATCTCATTGGGATCGAGAGTCAGCCCTTTGACGTTGAACTTCGCCAGAAGGGCCTGTTTACGGGATGCGCGGGAGGGCTGCGTCTCGGATTCCGGAGCGGTATCCGCCAGAAGAGACAAGCCGACGACAAGACATATTGCCAGGGACGCTGCACCGAGCATCGCCAGATCAGCGCGGCCGGGGCGGCAGTGCCGTTGTTCGGAAGTGGGATTCATGTGCATCTTTGCTCTCCTGCAGAGGGTTCTGTGTTATCTCTGGTATCGCCTCATGAAACGTTTGTCGATGAAGTGCTTGAGCATCACAGCCAGCCTTCCATGCCAGTGCCAACCGCCACGGATCGCCAGCCCTGTACCGTCGCCCATGTTCAGAATGATCAGGAACTTCTCTTGCGGCTGATAGTGCCTGAGCTCCTTGCCGGCCACGGCCGCAAGGAGGTTGTCGCTCAGGACGGGCGCTTCCCGCACGCCGAAGACCCCGACCTTGGGAAGCTCCCGCGGCGCAAATGAGATGCAGTCTCCCGCCCCGAAAATCAGTTCGTCTTCCTGCCAGCCCAACCGTTCATCGACCCGCAGGCCGTTGTCGCCGAGGCCGAGGGCCGAAATGGACGGCGACGGGATCAGGCCGGTCGCGAGCACAACCTCGTCGAACAACAGTTCCCGCCCGTCAACCGTTTCGGCACGGATCCGCTCTTCGCTCCGCTTGAGCCTGGCAACCCGCGTCCGGAGCCGTACCTGGATGCCTCGTGCTTCCAGCAATCTCGAGAGCGTATTGGCCGCACGCTCCGGGAAGCCTGTCAGCAGGCGGCCCGCAGCATGCAGTATCGTGACGGTGACGTGCCCGCCGCGGGCTTTGAACAAGGCGTGTATGTTGGCGGCAATCTCCGCTCCGCTCGACCCGCCCCCGATCACGCCGACGGAGCACGGTCGGCTCCGCCGGGTGTAGTCTTCCAGTGTCGCCCGGAGTTTCGCGAGCCCCGCGATCGGCTTCACGGTCCGGGCAAGACCGCCGGGGTCTTCCAACTTGCTCGCATCGACGGCGCTACCGACATTGAGCGAAAGGACGTCGTAGCGTATCGCCTCGCCCGACTCGATGTACGCCTCCCTGGCCTCTCGGTCCAAGGATGCCACCTTGCCCCTGTGAAATTGGACCCCGTGGCGCTGACAAAGAGCCCCCAGATCGACCGTATCCTCGCTGGTGGAATACTGACCGCTCAGCATCCCCGTAGCCATCCCGGAATACCACAACATGCCGGGATCGATGAGGGTCAGCTCCGCTCCTGCCCGCCGGAATGCCTCGGCCTGGGAGACCACCAAGAGATGGGCGTGTCCGCCGCCTGCAAGGACTACTTGAGTTCTCATGGGGCGCACGCTCCTGCTGTGGACTGTCGTAACTGAGCACCAAGCCGAAGTGCATTGTCATGATCATTGCATTGCATGCGACTTCTCCATGGGTATCAAAGCGGCTTGCGTTTGGGATGCAGAAGCTTGGCGATCAGCGCGGTCCAACCGGTCTGATGCGAGGCCCCGAGCCCGCGCCCCGTGTCTCCGTGGAAGTGTTCATGGAATA
>CAZOVB010000181.1:0-2879 GCA_964583095.1 uncultured Planctomycetaceae bacterium | reverse complement strand
CCGCCGCAGCCGCCGCTTCCACCACGGCCAGGTACCAGTACGTCTGGGACCTGCGGTATATCGATTCCCCCGTCCTCCGCGATGAGGACCTCGACAGCGACGGGGACTGCACGGACGACGAGGGCACGGGCTCCGAGCGCCTCTGCTACGCCAACGACGCCAACTTCAACGTCACCGCCCTTATCGAAACCGACGGCACCGCAGCCGAGCGCACCATCTACGACGCCTACGGCAAGCCCACCCTCTACGACGCCACCTGGGCCAACACCATCGCCGAATCCGCCTCCAAGGCCAACGAGATCCGCTTCTGCGGGTATGTGTACGACGCCATCGTCGGCCTCTACCACGTCCGCTACCGCGTGTACGATCCGACGCTTGGCCGATGGGTGCAGAGGGATCCTGAAGAGTACCTGGAAGGGCTGTCGCTCTGCGAATACGGCATTTCACAGCCTGTTGATCGAATGGATCCGCTTGGTCTTGTGTCCACTGGCAGGGCCTCCGCGGATGCGGATGTAGCAGATTTGGCGGCAGAGTTGTACCCAGAAGAAGCTGGATATCTTGACCGAGTCCTATCACATGTTACTAACTTCACACATGCATTCCTTCATACGGGTATCCCGTGCGTTGATGAGAAAGTTGATGAGCTGATTAGGGCTCTTGAAGGTAGAGGTGGGAAAGGAGGGTATGCCTATTCGACAAGTTCCAATTGTGATGCCGCACGAGAAGGTAATAGTGTTACAACAGGAGAGGAATCGCGCAGTCAGACGATAAGGCGTCAATTGTCGATATTCAGAACGAGTCTAAGCTCCTTGAGGAAACCGGAATTGGCGACTTTTGGTGACCTGTTTCCAAAGAGTAATCCAATAGGCTCAGGTGCTTACACACATGGCAGCATTGTGTCTCCCGATCTATGGCATTGGGTCAGTGTACCCAAACTGTCCTTAATGGAAACTATGCTGTGCGTATCAGCGTGTTTGGTTTCAGAAACTATTCAATTTGTCAAGGATGTTGCGAACATCTCGATCAGATGGTCCATGTATCCCCAAGCTACTGTTGTTGGAACTGTGGGAGCATATGTGTGGCATGGGCCGACTGTATTCACGGGTTCATATTACCATCGAGCGTCTCATAAGCTATTTCGCACAGTGCACCAGATGAGAGGTTATAGTGTAACTAAGAGAGGACGAATGAGTTCCGCTGCAAAAAGGAAACTTCAAAAAACACATCCGTGGAGTAGTTTGGAGAGAGTACACGCACAGGCAACTGACGTGGACGGAAGGCACAGGAGAGCTTTGAGCGCTGCCAAAAATAGACGATGGGGGCAATTGCGGAGAGGTGTGCGAACTGGTTTCTATGTGGGAGCTATGTATTCCTTGACCTATTGCAGCGTTAAGTGCGCATGCGATAAGGCCCGGGGTGAGCGTTGATGATAGAGGAAGTGCCTCCAGTCAAATCCCTTGAGGCTGCATCGCACGCAGTGCAGCACGAGTTGCTAGTGCCCGTTATGAATAGACTGGGATACCTGCGCGAACTGACATTGGAATTCTTAAGTTTCCATAGAGCTCACCGCGTGCTGTGCAACAGATGGAAGAAACTTGCACGGAAAACGTCGTATCTGAAAGAGGTGGCAGGAGCACTCGAAGTAACGCCCTGTGAGTTCGAAGAAAGCTGCACTGTAGCAGAGACTCCTTTCGCAGCAGCACGCAGGTTGTGCAGTGAATTCTCTTCTTCGAAAGCGGACTGGTTTACGTGGTACGCAGTTGTACTGGATTGTGCAAGGAGGAAGCTGTTTAATGCCAACAAGTTGAAAATCAGTCTGGACACACAATGGGATGAATTCGGTCCTTGGGAGGAGTTTTTAGATGACTGGGATGTTCTGTTGGCGGAGGCAGCCAAAGTGCCACGTCATGATCCAGAGGCCATCGATATGAGTCCATGGCTCCGCGGGTGCGGTTGGGTCAAGAATGATGTGTCTGTCGATGCGGGCATCAAAACACTTAGGGAGACGGTTGATCTGATTGTGAAGACCAATAGGAATGACATGGTTAAGCTTCGACGGCAAATGGGGAAAGTGTCGGAAGAGAGGTTCCTGGAACTCATCCGGGATACAATGCCCAAATACCATTTGAAATCTGAAGTATGGACTGAAGCCACATTGTTCGGGAAGGAGTGTTTTGAGGCAAGTGTTGCTATTCGGCGAATGGGAGTCACGGGAGAGGCACCGCATCTGCCGAGAGTGCCATTTGCTGGGAACGAGTGTAGTAGTACCTCAGAAAGGCGGGATAGTAACCTATAAACTGTAAGTAATGGTATAGACAATGGTACGAACTGTCGAAATGGCACGAAAGAGCCGGCGGGATCATTCCGGCTCTGCAGGCAGCGGGGACCCGGCCGTGGAGTATGGCTACGAGATCTCCGGGGCGGACAATGCGAAAAACTTCCGGGCGAATTCCGTTACCTATCCCAACGCGCGGGTGGTAAAATACGATTACGGAAGCGGTTCCAACGATGCCTTGAACCGCGTGCACCAGATCGAGAATTCCGAGTCAGGGCATGAAGCCCTTCGTCCAGCGTCTGGAGAAGCTGCTGGACCGCCGCCTACTGCCGTGCAAGGCCGGTCGGCGTTTCCTCGGATGCGCTGCGTGATCCGCGGCTGACGACTCTCACCCCTCCGAGGTGGAAAGGAGAAACGTAAAAGAGGAGATGGTCGCGTTTCCCCGGATGCGCTGCGCGATCCGCGGCTAAGGACTCTCACCCCTCCGGGGTGCGAATAACCACCGGCTCCTCGCTTGCATCCGGCAATCACTTCACCCAGGGCAGATTTGATCCCAACGCTCTGGGCTGACCGCTCCCACCCCGGAGGGGGTGCGAATAACCAC
>CAZOVB010000180.1:0-2903 GCA_964583095.1 uncultured Planctomycetaceae bacterium | reverse complement strand
CGACTTCGTTGAGACCCTCCGCAATGCCTCGATTCGCACCATCGGGCCGGAGCTGTAAACGGCGGAGCAAAAGTGTGGCGCGTGTGGGGCGGGGGAATTGTGTAGCGCTTTGAGGTGGTCTTTCCCGAAGATGCTGGTTTTTGCGTTGTTGATTGCGGCTTTTGTCGGCTTCGATTGGCGATGCGGCCAGGGACTCGGGAGCATTTCGGAGTGTACACAGACATGCAGCAATGGAAAGCGATTCGGCAGGCGGTGCTTGTCGACGGGATGAGCAAGCGGCAGGCTTGCCGGGACTTTGGCATTCACTGGGAGACGTTGCGGAAGATACTGGCCCATCCGGCCCCGCCGGGGTATCGCCGGGTGGCGCGGGTGGACCATCCGGTGATCGGGCCGTGGATGCGTCGATTGGCGGCGCTACTGGAGCAGCGTCGCGGCCAGCCCCGCAAGCAGCGTTATACGATCAAGCGTATGTTCGAGGTCCTTCGCGGCGAGGGGTTTCCCGGCGGATATACGACGGTCAAAGATGCCGTTCGGGAGTTGAATCTCACGCCGGCCAAGGAGGCATTTCTTCCGTTACGTCAGCCGCCCGGCGAGGCGCAGGTGGATTTTGGCGAGGCGTTGGCGAGCATCGGCGGCGTGCTCCAGAAGATTCACTTTTTCGTGATGAGCCTGGTCCACAGCGACGCGATGTTCGTGATGGCCTTCCCCCATGAGTGCACCGAGGCGTTTATGGAGGCCCACGTTCGTGCGTTTACGTTTTTTGGTTTTGTTCCCAAGCGGATCACCTACGACAACAGTCGGATTCCAGTGGCCCGGATCATCGGCCCGCACGAACGGGAGTTTACGCCGGCGTTCGAGGCCTTGTTGAGTTACGCGTTGTTCAAGCCGCACTTTTGCAATGTGCGGCGGGCGAATGAAAAAGGCGTCGTCGAAGGCGCGGTACGCTACAGCCGGGTGAACTTCATGGTGCCCGTTCCCCAGGTCGAGGATTACAATCTGCTGAACCGGTACCTGCTGGAATGTTGTCGCAATGACCAGCTTCGCAAGGTACGCGGCAAGACCGTCACCAAGCGGGAACTTCTGGCCGAGGACCGGGTTGCGGGCATTGAGATTCCGCCGGGTGATTTTGAATACCGCAAGGTCATCGCGACCACGGCGAGCAATCAATCGCTGGTTCGTTTTGGCGGCAATGCCTATTCGGTTCCGGTCGAGTGTGCGTATCGTCCGGTGACCGTCAAGGCCTCGACCACGCGGGTCTGGATCGAGCAGGCCGGAGAGATCATCGCAACCCACTCCCGTTGCTGGGATCGGGACCATGAGATCTTTGATCCACGCCACTACCTGTCCCTGCTGGAACGCAAACCCGGCGGCCTGGAACACTGTCGCCCCATGGCCGGTTGGCAGCTGCCGGCCTGTTTTGGGCGCATCCAGCGGTGCTTGGAGGCCCAACGCCCGGACGGCAGGAAGGAGTATATCCGGATATTGATGCTGCTGCGGGATTACCCCATCGGGGATGTCGCCGCGGTCATCGATCGACTCGACCTGTCTCGTGCTCCCACGGCAGAGGTGATCCGCCAACGGCTGGTTCCTCAGGATCGCCCTGAATTGCAGACCTTCCGCCTGGCGGGCCGAGAACACCTGGCCGGTGTGCGGGTGGCGACAACGGATCTGCAGCAATACCAACAGCTCCGGGAGGTGTGTCATGCCTGAGCACAAGAGCACCGTGCTGCTGGAACATGATCTCAAACAGCTGAAGTTACCAACCATGCTGCGGGAATATGCCTCGGTGGCCGCATCGAGCAGTCGGGAGAAGGACAGCTACGAACGATTCCTGCTGCACCTGGCCGAACGGGAACTGCTGGACCGCCAACAACGGGCCCGGCAGCGCCGAATCAAAGCCGCCCGGTTCCCGACGCTCAAGACGATCGAGAGCTTTGACTTTGCCCAGCAACCCCAGATCAACGAAGCCTTGGTGCGGGAACTGTTGACCGGTGATTTTATCGATTCGCACGAGAATGTGCTGCTGATCGGCAACAGCGGAACCGGCAAGACGCATCTGGCGACCGCCCTGGCCCTGGCCGCCTGTCAGGATGGCCGCAAGGTGCGGTTCTTCTCCGTGATGGGGCTGGTGACGATGCTCACCGAAGCCAAAGAGGATCGTCGCATGGAACGGCTGCTCAAGCAGATCGATAAACAGGAACTCCTGGTCCTCGACGAACTGGGCTATGTCCCCTTCAGCAAGGTCGGCAGCGAACTGCTCTTTGAGATCGTCAGCCGGGCCTACGAACGCCAGAGCCTGATCGTGACGACCAATCTGCCGTTCGAGCAATGGACCGAAGTGTGCGGGTCGGCCCGATTGACCGGGGCCATGCTGGATCGGCTGACGCACCGGGTGCATATCCTCGAAGCCAACGGCGAAAGCTTCCGGCTGAAGGACAGCCGGCGACGCATCCGACAACGCCGAAAACGAACCGCCGTGAAACAAACAATGAACGTACAGGAGGAAAGCAAGTGATCGGCCCCAGAGGCAACCCTCGCGGCCCGCCGGCATAGCTACCCCAGCGATCGGTCATCGGGGCGACGCCGGCTTCGGTCGCTGCGCTCCCTATGCCGCCGTCGCCCCGGGCAAACCCTTGACACACTCAGACGTTCTGAGTGAAATATTCAAAACCCATGGCGCTACACTTTCTCTCCGCCCCGCGCCACACTTTTACTCCGCCGTTTACACGTTATCGGTGCTTATCGATTGCGTCTTTTGCGAACCAAAACGGCTGCACCGCCGAAGGCGAGCACCGCCAGCGTTGTCGGTTCGGGAACCACTGCGACGCGGAAACTGATGTCGTCCCAATAAGCGGTACTCGGGCTTTCAGTCCAGCGAGCGCTTTGTCTGAGCTCATCTACTG
>CAZOVB010000179.1:0-2915 GCA_964583095.1 uncultured Planctomycetaceae bacterium | reverse complement strand
ATAAACTGGCTACAATTATGGTACAAAGAAACACTAGAAACAGGAGTAGGAGTGAAAGATGTCACGAGGCGGAAGAGTACAACGGTATTCACAGGAGTTTAAGCAAACGGCCATTGAGTTGGTTTTGGCCGGGGACAAGTCTGCTATGCAGGTAGCCAGAGAGCTTGAGATGAGTGAGAAGACTTTGTATAACTGGCTTCGTCAGTACCGCAGGGAGAACAATAATGAAACTGATCAAGGCGCTGATGACGCACAGTCGGAGTTACGGCGTTTGCGCAGGGAGAACGCTGCTTTAAAGCAGGAGCGCGATATCTTAAAAAAGGCGACGGCGTATTTCGCAAAAGAAGCTCACTGAGATACGCCTGGATATATAAACACCGTGAGCGCTGGAGTATACGGATTATGTGCAAAGTATTGAAGGTTTCAAGAAACGGGTATTATCACTGGATTAAAAATGGCATGGACGCAAAAGAAGATGCGATGCTTAAGCAGCTGATAAAGTCCGTTTTTATCGCTTCAAATAAAGTGTACGGCACCAGGCGAATAAAAGAGGCGCTGGAAAAGAAACATGGCTGGATCGTATCACGCAGACGTATAGGGGAAGTGATGCAAGATCTTGGCCTGGTGGCAAAAGCGCAAAAGTGCTTTAAGCCAGTCACCACTGACAGTGACCATGACCTTAAAGCCGCTCCCAATCTTTTGGGGCAAGAGTTTTACACCTATGCTCCCAATCAAGCCTATGTAGGCGATATCACCTATATCGGCACAGGTCAGGGGTGGGTTTATCTCAGTACCGTTATAGATCTGTACTCAAGAGCGATGATAGGCTGGGCTGTAGATGATTCTTTGCATACGCCTCTTGTTTCAAAAGCGCTGCAAATGGCGCAAACAAAACGAAGCACTCTGCAAGGAGCGATATTTCACTCCGATAGAGGCATCCAATATGCTTCAAAGCAGTTTAAAGCCAAACTGCAAGCCTGCGGTATGGAACAGAGCATGAGCGCCAAAGGCAACTGCTACGATAACGCAGTGGCAGAGAGCTTTTTCCATACGCTTAAAACGGAAATGGTGCATCATGAAACCTTTAAAACAAAAAAGGAGGCTATGGAAAAAATCAAACTGTATATCGAATTTTATAACAGAAACCGTATGCATTCATACAATAATTACCTTACACCGATGGAAGCGGAAATGCGTTGGTGGCAAAACAATCAAAAGATTCAATATGTCGCCTAACTCTTTGTACCATATGGGGTTGACAGATCACTACGGCTTTGGCTAATGCTTTTGGCCACGGATCGTCAGAGAATCCGAAATTAAAGATAGAATCCGCAAGCACTCCCGCACCGCCGCCAAAGAGTGTAAAGGTTATTTTATGGCTTTGGCTTACATCTTCTAGCTTTGTACTGTATTCCATCGCCGTTGCCGTTATCAGATCCACCGTAGTTTTAAAGTTTTCCGGGATATTTTCACCCAGTGCATCCAAGGTTTCCTCTAGCCCCTCTTGAACCTGTGCTCTTATTTCTTCCGCACTGTTTGCCAACTCTTGAATTCTATCTGCCATCATCTTCTCCTTTGTTAAGTTTTAATCTTTTCTCTATCTTTCGCACCTTTTTTACGGGTGAGTTTCTCTCCAGTGAATCACTGAACGCTTTTTTTCTGTATTTAGGGTCAATCCTTTTTTCTCTTTTAGTCATATATTCAAAAGGGATTTCACATATATACTTTGCTATGTAGTATGGAATATTATTCACTTCTTCAATCATGAAATCATACTTTTTCCGCTCTCTTTTTGAGAGTGAGTTATAAGAACTTCCCCTTGTCATATACGCCCATGACACATACTCTTTGTAATATTTCACATATTGTAAAAAGTTTGGATTTGTGCAGGGGTATTTTCCTCTATGCGTTTGTTTATAAGAATAAGAAACATATCCTTTAACCGCTCCCCAGTAAAAAGATACTTTTATCCTTGGGTGTGATTCAAACGCTTTTTGCAAAGGGGCACTCTTTGTCATAGCTTCATGAATATTGTCTATGATTTGAAGGAATTTTTGATACTGTTTTAGTGTCGTTTTAGTTTCCCAAAACTTTGTAACTTTATCTTCAAACCACCGCCTATTTGTTTTAGTATTAGAATTTAAATTTGATTGATAAAGCATATACTGTTTATAATAAGGCAGCATAGAAGATATCACCAGGTATCTATCGATCTTGCTAAACTCTGTATCTTTGATAGTACCGTCGTTTAATACCTCCATCGATGAAAAGATACTATTTAGTATCTCAAGCAGTTTGGGTTTCATGGATGCGGCTGCATTGGTAAAGCTCAGTCCTTTTTCTTTTGATTCTTCGGTCATGGGTGCATACATTGTCCTGGCGTATTGGATCAGGTTAAACTTATAGTTCCATATCTCATACTCTGCGTCATCTTTTGGGATATGTTTGCGTATATTTTTTAATATTATGTTTTGAAGATAGTTTATCGGTACTAAAGCCGCATTGTCTGGATGAAAAATATTTAACATACCCGCTTGCCATAAAAATAGATACTCTCCTGCTATTGCGTAGGATTTTGCTTGCTTGTAAGGTCTGTCAGAAATCAAGTAGTTATTGGCTCTTTCAACATAAAAAACAAATGTTGCCATCAAATAGATTGCAATAAATACAATAACCGTTTTTTTAACATTAAAACTAAGATTTTTTACACTTAACTGCTTTTTTAAAAGTAGATACAACGCTTTCAATAGAAATATTATTGTCAGTAAAAATGATAATAATACTACTGCGCCTGCTAAAGCAAACAACCAGTAAAATAGAAAACTCTCAATATACGGCATCTTTTCCCTTTTTAACTTTTAAAACAAGAACCAAAAAGCCCAACACGGATGTATGAAGAAAAGTTATTAATCAGT
>CAZOVB010000178.1:0-2919 GCA_964583095.1 uncultured Planctomycetaceae bacterium | reverse complement strand
CTGCGTAGCCTCACGAGCTGCGCTTGCGCTTCGCTCAAGGCTATCGAGCGCTCTTGTAGCTTGCTCTTGAGCTTCGTTAAGTTGTCGAGTAAGTTCGTCAACGCGCTCTCGATACTCGGTAACGGTGTCACGTAGTCTGCCTGCGGTATCGACTGAGCGGGCAAAGAGGAAACCGATAGCGAGAGTAGCAATGAACAGAACGCTAAGCGCCGCATACTCCCACCTCATACCGTAATGACTTCGGAGACGGTGCCGGATACCTGGTTCGTGTAGTCGTCGGTGTCGCCGGTGTAAGTGGCGTATCCTTGGAAGCGCCAGATTCCCGACTCGTCTAAGTCACCGGCCTCGGTGGTGTACTGCAATGCCGTGGTGCCCGACAGGGTAGCAGTCCACGAGCCCGTAGCCCCCGAGGGCTTGCGGTAGCGGATAGCCAACCCGGTAGCCCCTGAGATATCGGTCGATGAAGTCAGCCTGACTATCGCCCCGACTTGTCCCTTGTGAATCATTGTGCCTCCCATGTTGCCGCGAGTTCGAGGTCGGTTGACCAAGTAGCCGCAAGCTCTATCTCACCGCCCCACTCAACGGCGAGTGCGTAGAGTTCGTTATACGCATCGAGCGCCCCGACTTGCAGGCTACCCGACGCCCCGGACTGTCCTGCCAATACGCCCGCGAGTTCGCGAATAACCTCTATCGCAGCGGTCGCCTCTGCCGTGCCCGAGAGCGTACCGGCAAGCGCCCGCTCGACGAGTAGGTCGCCGCTCATCGTGCCTGAGCCTTCGAGCGTACCCGCGAGGTCGATCAGCTTCGTCGTGCTCAGGTCGCCTGATAGCTCAGAGGCCGCAGCGAGTACCCCCGCGAGCGTTCGCGCTACCTCTATCGCGCCCACCGCCTCGGACTGCCCTGATAGAGCGCCGGATAGCTCCCGCGTTACCTGTAGCGCCGCTGTTATTCCACTCTGCGCGGCAGCCTGTCCCGCAAGAGCCCGAGATACTTGAAGCGCAGCCGACGCGGTAGACTGTCCGGCGAGTGAGCCCGCGAGCGTGCGCGTGATCTCGATTGCGCCTGAGAGTGCGGAGATTGCAGACAGGGTGCCTGCGAGTTCTTGCGGAGTTCCCCCGCCGCCTGATGCGATCTCATCAACACCGATGCTCGGCGTAGCGTCCCACGAATCGCCGTCCATGTCGGTAGACGGTCCACCTGTAATCGTGGTCCCGCCGTTCTCAAGATTGCCACCCGCGACGAGTGTGAAGTCACCATTGGCCGCATCGACAAACTCATTCGCCCAATCGCTACCGCTCGGACTGACTGCGTTGGTCCCCGTTCCATCGTCTGAGGCGCAGTGGTCAATGGTTACTGTAGACCCAACAACAATGTCAAAATCTGTTCCAGTTACATTGAACACGGCACAATTAATGACCTCACCGTCGCCCCCGTCGAACTCGACTCCATCGTACGTCGCGCCGTAGACGACCGTCTGGTAAACGTTAAGTGTCGTACCGTTGAAATTAATCCCGTCATTAGCACCGGATGCATCGATGATACAATTCTGCACAGTGAGGACGCGGTTTGTATCGTTGATTACGATTGCGCCCGATCCAGACGTTGACTCGAAATAACAGGAGTCAATCAGCGAGTCTTGGGTAGCATCACCGGGCGCAGAAATGAAAATGTTTGAGTCGGCGCGAGTGAACTGCAAACCCTTAATGCGAAGATGCCCAACGTAGAAAGTTAGGGCGTTCGTGAATCTATATCGGCTTGTATCGATCCCGGTCTTGACCGCTTCGTCTCCGTCTGCCGCCTCAATGAGGATGTAATTGCCCGCTCCAGTTGTCCAGGCAACGTTCGAGATTGTACATGCGGTACTATCAGCGGTGCCGGAAGACGCCCGGACGTAAACATGATGCCAATCGGTTGCCGTTACGAGGTCGGTCGCTTCTGCGGCGTTCCAGGCATTAAGAGACGTATACGCGTCTGTCCAGCTCGTCCCGTCGCCTGCGCCGGTTGCGTCGGGGTCTACGTAGCGGACTACCTCAGCCATCGGTTACGCCGTGAATTCTGGGGTTGCGATGAGCGCGTTGATACGGCTTTGCAGGGCGAGGAAATCGGTTGTCAGCTTCGCCTTCTCTGCCTTAGAGACCGTCTCGGCAGCATCGGCCCCGGTGTAGGCGTCAATCTCCGCAAGCTCCAAAGCGTATTTCGTCGGGATAGCAGCGAGAGCGGCCGCGCCGCCCTCCATCGTGCTCTTTGCCGAAGCGAACCGAGTCTCTACCGCCGTGATCTGCGCTGCGATCTCATTGAGCGCGGTCTTTGCTTTTACGTATGCCATGGTTCCTCCTACTGCCTATTGATCACAAGCGTACCGACCGGGAAAGTGACCGGGTCGCCCGCTGCCGGAGTCTTCGCCGTGGTGAGTGCATCGTGTTCAAGCATGTTGCCTGCCGTAGCCGCGTCGTAGATTGCGAAGTGCGTCAGTGCCCCGAAGCTGCCGTCGCTGTCGGTGCCGAAGTCGACGATTGCGCTGTTCGCGATCTGTCGCGGGGTGCCCGAAGGTGCGCCGAAGGTAACCGCTACTCGTGCGTAGTCGGTGCCGGTGCATTCCGTGCCGCTGCCGTCATCTCCGGTTGCCGTGGTGAACAGCGCCACATAGACCGTGGTCGGGCTCGTGTACGCCGTGTTCCTGTGGACGTGGTTTAGGGTCGCGTCCGCGAGATAGTTTGTCATTGCCATTGTATTCCTCCTATGCCTTCATCTTCTCGAATACGCCGAAGCCCAAGAGCCCCGACCCGAATCCAATAATCCACTTCGAGTAGTCAACTAACTCAGTCCGTCCGGTGATGCCGCCCCAGAACCCGAACACGAGCCCCGAGAGAATCACCGCCGAACCGAATATCCGCTTACTCGACACGTCGCCATTACTGT
>CAZOVB010000177.1:0-2979 GCA_964583095.1 uncultured Planctomycetaceae bacterium | reverse complement strand
TGTCGCCGATGGCATCGAATAACTTTTGCAACCGATTCACGGTTCGCTCGGTGTGATTCATGTTTCACCCAAAAACAGCACTGCGCTCAACGATAAGACCGCTTCAGAGTTTTATTGTACGACAGCTCCCGCATGAAAACACGCATCATGACGCGCCGACACGACGTTTCTTGACCGCAGAGACATGCTGGTGCGCCCGCCGGGTAGGTTCGGGTAAGCGAACGCCGCGACAGGATTTGAAGGTCCAATGATCGGCGTCTGCGATCGAAACGCGGTGTCCCGGCGAAACGTAGAGCGGTTTGACGCCGTCGCGGGTGCGCAGAACGCTGCCCACACGGCGGTTGTCGAGCATGAGCGGGGCGACGGATCCGCGCGGCAGCGCCGGCTCGTCGTACAGGCCGCACAAGCGGCTCTTCGCAACGCCGATGCTTGGCATGTCCAACATGAGTCCCAAGTGCGACGCGATCCCGACGCCGCGCGGATGCGCGATTCCCTGCCCGTCCACCATCAGCAAATCCGGCCTTCGGGAAAGCCGCCCGATGGCGTCCGCGATTGCCGGCGCTTCGCGAAAGCTCAGAAGCCCCGGAACGTACGGAAACGCGCACCACCGCACCACGTCGCGGCGTTCGATGACCTCCATCGTTTCCGCATCGCACAGTACGACCCCGGCGATAATTCTGGCGTTTTTCCGGCGATGCGCCCAAGGCCCGGATCGCCCGATGAACGCGCAGTCCACCCCTGCTACGATGCACACCGATTGACGGAGCGGACATACCTTCACCCGCCCCGCGAGCTCGCGTTGAAGCGCAATCGCCTCGCTCGGGGTGAGGTCACAAGAATGTTTCGCATCCACGTTCATGAACTCATTTCGCCCCCGAAGGTGAAAGAACATCCGGCCTTCTGTTAACTGGCGAAACCCCACTGCGCATGAGCGGTATTGACTACAAGGCCTTGCCCAGTATTTTGATCGTTCGATCGACATCTTCGCTCGAAACATCCATGTGCGTCACCGCACGAACCCGATCGGGTCCAAGCGCCAACATGCGAACGCCGCGGGCTTCCAGACGATCGACCAGGTCTTGCGCCGTCATCGACGTGACCGTAAAAAAGATGATGTTCGTCTGCACATGATCGGGGTTCAGGTCGATTCCGGGCGTTTCCCTTAGCGCTTCGGCCAATCGTTTGGCGTTTTCGTGATCTTCCGCCAGGCGTCGGCGGTGATGTTCCAGCGCGTGCAGCGCGCCGGCTGCGATGATCCCCGCCTGTCGCATCCCGCCGCCGAACATTTTGCGGAACCGCCGGGCGCGTTCGATGAATGCCGCGTCGCCGGCTAATGCCGAACCGACCGGCGCGCCGAGCCCCTTGGAAAAGCAGACACTGACGCTGTCGAACAGTTCAGCGTATTTTTTTGGCTCTTCGCTAGTTTTGGAACAATCCCCTTGACATAAGTCATGCCCAACTCATGTTGTATCCGTGGGTTATCAATCTACGGAACAGACAAGGAGTTGGGCATGAAGGTTCAAGGGCTTCGTTAGATGTTTTCGTTCACCAATTGGCGTGTTGATGAGATTACGTTTTCCCTCGATTTGGTGCAAGTGCATTTGGCTCGGGACCGGCGTCGTCGGTTGCGATGTCCGCATTGCGGGGCCAAAGTGAAAGGTGGTCATCAGCAGCGTCGTACGGCCAGAGACATCCCCTTCGGGCCGGCAAAATATGTCCTGATTATCTACCCGGCCGTTCGATCACGCTGTGGGACATGCGGGCGACATGATTGGTATTCGCCACCGGAGATCGACACGCGTCGGAAGGCAACGTTGCGGATGCTTCACCTGGCGGTGAGACTGGCTCGTGATCTCCCGATTCGCAAGGCGGCCGAATTGCTGGGCGTCGGCGATACAAGACTTCGCAACTGGGACAAAGCCATGCTGAAACGATATCTTCCCAAACCGGATCTGGACGCTTTGCGATATTTGCTGGTTGATGAGAAGGCCGTTCGGCGCGGCCACAACTACGTCACGTTGGTACTCAACGCTCGCGGCGGCGAGTTGCTTCACTGCCACGAAGGGCGCAAGAAGGAATCCCTCAAAGCGTTCTTCGATACATTAACCACCGAGCAGAAAGCCCGTATTGAAGCGGTATGCGTGGATCGTTCCGGGGCATACGTCCAGTGCGTAAAGGAAGAGTTGCCCCATGCAGATATCTGCTACGATCGGTTCCATCTGATTCAAAACTTCAATGCCGTGGTGGATGGCGTTCGCCGAGACGAGTGGAACAAGGCACGCAAGCAAAAGAACGATCGTAGCGCAAAAGTCATCAAGGGGCAGCGATACAATCTGCTTCGCCGCGAAGACAGGCATCGCGAAGACCAGCGCAACCGACTGAACGAATTACTGGCGATCAACGAGCCGCTCAGCAAGACGTATGTGCTGTCGGAAGACTTCCGCGACGCGCTGAGCTATGACTATCCGGGACATGCACAACGAGCGCTGGACTTATGGGTTCTTACCGCCAAACAATCGGGAATCGATCGGATCAAAAGGTTTGCTGAACGTATTCGCGAAGCCAGCCGGCGAATCCTCAATGCGATTCGTCATCAACTGAACAACGGGCTGATCGAGGGGTATAACAATCTGATCGCTAGAGTTCTGCATCGCGGGTGCGGATATCGCGATGATGAATACTTCAAATTGAAACTGCGACAAGCCGCTCTTCCACCGGAATTACAGATCCCCGTGTTCCAAAACTAGCGAAGAGCCCCAAAGAAAGCCCCCGGCGCCTGTCCTGGGAAGCTTTAGCGAAGCAGGATGAGCCGGGGGATATGTTCTCACACAAAGTCCTGCCTGCCGACAGGCAGGTCTTTATGTGAGATTTTGTCGTTTTTGAATCTCCGGCCACGTTCTCGGTTTTCCCTTCCCCCGCTTCACGGGGCTGTTGCCGAATCGCGTTTCCAAGGAATGCCGTCTATCGCGTCGGTATGAG
>CAZOVB010000176.1:0-2979 GCA_964583095.1 uncultured Planctomycetaceae bacterium | reverse complement strand
CTTCCGCGGAGTTTACAAACCCAAGAAAGTCCGTCTTGCGGGCGTGTGCGGGGGTGATCGGCGATTGACGAGCACGAACGCGACCGACAGCGGAAACAGGAGAAGCGGGCGGCTGACCGCGACGTGCAGGTTGACCGCAGCACGATCGACACTGAGCGTCGGCGTGAGTGCGAAGCCGACATCTACGTCGCGTTGCAGACCTACTTCCCCGACTTGTTCTATGAGGATTTCACGGAAGATCGCCGCGAGATGATTGACGCCATCATGCACCGAATTAAATACGGCGGTGCTCAGGCGATCGCTGCGCCGCGCGGTGAGGGCAAGACGACGATCACTGAGTGCGTGATTACGATGTGTATGTTGTGGGGCTTGCTGAAGTTCCCGTTGATCGTGGCCGCGACCGGGCCAGACGCGACGCGGATTTTCAACAACATTAAGTTTCGTCTGGAGACCAGCGAGCTTTTGCACGCGGACTATCCCGAGGTTTGCTCGCCGATTCGGGCGTTGGAGGGCTGGGCGTCAAAGGCCAGGATGCAGACTGTGGCCGGCCAGCCGACGCGGATGGTCTGGTCGGCGGACTACATCATTCTGCCTACGGTCGATGGCAGCAAGGCGAGCGGCGTGACGATGGCCTGCAAGGGCCTTGACGGCTCGATTCGTGGTGTCAACTATCGCGGCATCCGCCCGGACTTCATCCTGATTGACGACCCGGAAACGCGGGAGTCGGCCCGATCGGAGAAACAGATTGGCCAGCGAGAGCTGACGATTGAGCAGGACATTGGGGGTCTGGGCGGCTCGGGTAAGCGGACGGCAACGCTGATGCTGACAACACTGATGAACCACACATGCCTGTCTTCGCGGTACACTGATCGCCGTGCCAAGCCCGCATACAACGGCATCCGGCAGGCGATGATAAAAGAGATGCCCACGAATGCCGACCTGTGGGATCGGTACATCGAGCTTCGGCGTAACGGCATGGAGTCGGGTAAAGATGCCGACGGCCGGGAGGCTCACGACTACTACATTGAGCACCGTGACGAGATGGACGCCGGCGCGGTGGTGAGCAACGAAAGCCGGTTCATCACCGATGTCGCGGAGGACGGACGGCAAATTGAAGTATCGGCGATTCAGCACTGCTACAACAAGATCGCCGATCACGGCTGGGATCACTTTGCGACCGAGTACCAGAACAACCCGCCGGATGACGCGGGGCCGGAAACCAACGGCATTACGGCCCTGGTCGTGCGGTCGCGGATCAACGGCGGCAACCAGCGTGTGGTGCCTGCGTGGGCCGAGAAGGTAACTGCCGCGATTGACCTGCGTAAGCGGTGGCTGGACTGGTCGGTGTTCGCGTGGCGGCAGGGCGCGATTGCTGATGTCGTGGACTACGGCGAAGACCCGGTGCCGATATCGGACGGCATGACGGTAGAGGACGCCCTGATGATGGCGTTGCAGGACCGCCGTGATGCGTGGTCGCTGGATGGCGAGATGTGCATGGTGACGCCAGACGGCGAGCCGAGGCCGATAGACCTGACCCTAGTAGACAGCGGCAAATGGACAACCACGGTGTATAAGTTCTGCGCGGAGTCGGATAATACTTGGCACCCGTCTATGGGCCTTGCGCGGTATCGACCGCAGAAGAAGCGGGCGGGGGTTCACCCTGGCGATAACTGGTACTGGTCGAGGCAGGAGTCGGGTATCTGGATGGTGGATATGAACACCTACCACTGGATTAGCTGGCTGCACGAACGTTTTCTGACCGAGCCAAAAGACGAAGCCGGCGAGCGCCGCCGGGGGTCGCTAACACTGTTCGGCAACCAGCCGGGCATGCACACCGACTTTGCCCGGCAAATCGTGAGCGAGGTCTACCGAACCGAGTTTATTGAAGGCAAGGGTGAAGTTGGTAGCTGGTACAAGTCCGGGCCGAACCACAAGCTAGACACGTCATACATGAACTGCGTTGCGGCGTCGGTGTTGGGCATCCGCCTGCTGCCCGCCGTTCAACCCCAACAAGATCAAGCCGCCGGACCTCGCGTGAAGCCCGGCATCAAATCCCCCGATGGACGCCCCTACATGGTGTCCAACAGACGATAGGAGTCGTGTACGATGGCTAAGAAAAAGGCAACGAAGAAGACCGTTCAGAATGATAGCCCGCCGATTGAGGTGGCAAGCCCCGAGCCCGTGAAGGCCGCTGTTCAAGACAGGCCGACGACCGCAAAAGAGCCGGTCAAGCCCACGTCGGCCGAGATTGGCGTGAAGGTCGGGCCGGTGGTTGTGCTGAACATGAGCAACCAAGCGGTTGCGCCGGGCATGGAAGACACGAAGATCGGCGGTGTGAACGCGAGCCGCTACACGGGCACAATCAACCTGAGTGTCGCCCAGCGTATCGGCCTGCATCGCCTGCGTGTGGGCCTGAACGCCGCTGGTGAGCTTGTGGCGATGCCCCGCATGAAAGGTCGAAAGGAGGTCACGACCGATTCGGACGCTATCCGCTGGATTCTTGAGCGGGTGGCGGAGTTGGATTAGGGTGTCGCCTATTCGTCATCCCACTCTACGCTAAGGTGAACCCCCCGCTTTGTCCTGGCACTGCATTGCTGGTGCTTGCTGTCCACACTTGACTCTCATTAAAGTTGTGTAGGTATCTACCCACAGCCTACGCACGACGGCCCCTAAAGACCTTTGCACGCGGCAAAAGAAAAGAACGCGTCCTCGATCCTTGCTGGCCGTTCAGCGGTATCGAGGTGGCGGGGACGACGGCTGGCCCTATGTTGGTCTGTGGGCAGCGGCCTTATTCCCTTGCAAATCACTCAGCCTGACGCTTTCGTGACCCACTTTATCCGCAGAATTAAGCACGCCAGCGGGTTTCCAGGGCTCTGCGGTTCGACCACCCTGGTACTGGCAAATCCCTGCGAAGCTGGTAGGCCGCGCAAGAAAAACCCCGCCGCAGTGCTTCCAGGCGTGCGGCGGGGCATGTTCCGA
>CAZOVB010000175.1:0-2996 GCA_964583095.1 uncultured Planctomycetaceae bacterium | reverse complement strand
AGGAAGAAGCAAAACGACTATTCAATGAAGAATATGGTCTTTGTGCAGAAACAGATCAAGAGCTTATAGATTATGCAAAATATAGGGATTTTGAAATTATTAATATATAGTTTTTCTCCTTATTTTTTAGGCACTACTTCTTTGTGCTCTATTTCGGCGATCTCTTGTTCGACTTCCTGCAATTCTTCGCGATCTTGTTTTCTCTGATAGTATTCATCATATCTATCGTTGATATATCGCTCGTTTCGTTCATCAAGATCTTTGTCACCTTCATATAAATAATCATGAATGTATTCTGTACTATGTGCATCGCTTCCTAATCGATCATATAGCACTTTTCTTCGTTTTTTGAGTTTCTTGAGCTTTTTATTGGTTTTCTCTGAAGGACCAAGATATTGTACTATCTCTTGTTTCACTTTGTCGCCATTTCTTACGCTGCGCACCTTATACTTATAATAATTACCGCTTCCAGGTGGTATTTCTTTTGTTCGTACATATGCCATTATTTCAACTCCTCCCACCAATCTATTATTTTATTAATGCTCTACCGCGCGTAGCATATTTTTTCCATTTTTGCATAGGATATGGTACTGCTGAGACGATTGATGCGAGATCCAATCTGGTGCAATATTCACTCACAAACTCATATGCTATTTCTGGTGGAGCGAACACATAGTCTATGTATTCATATAGATGATAGCGTAATGTATCGATTTCCTGAAATTCTACTCTTTTTTCCCATTTTATAAAAATTGAGGTGTCGCCTTCAGTTCGGAAGTTAAATGCAATTCTTTTTTCTGGCATTAGATATGTGAATTTCATATGTTTTTGTTTCCACTCCTTTTCTTTGAGAACTGCTTGTATCATTTTCATTACTTCTTGTGTTTCTTTCATTTTTATCCCTCCAATAAAAAAACTCGTCCGATCAATGGGACTACTAATTTGTATGAGCTATTGTCTTTAAAATAAACTGAGTGGAATTCATCGTAGCTGTGGTTGATGTAATACACCGAACCGTTTTCATACCCCACATATTCTATCGTTGTGGTATCGTTGCTATAATGGCTTGGTAACATCAGATCTCTTAAGACATCGTAATTATATGTGCTATCATTTGCTAAAATGGAGCGGTTCCAAGCCGCTATATAGGACCTATCGTTAAGAAAATAGTGCTCTTCTGCTTTTTTCCACGCATACGAATATGCACAAAATGCAGTTGTTGCAGTGAGGACTACAGTAACAATCGCGGCTGTTACAAAAATACAATTTCTTTTATTCATTTCTCATACTCCCATACAATATCCCAGTCGCTTGCCACATCTCTGAACTGTAGTGTTGTACATTCAAAATCCTGATACCCCCAGGGAAAATGGAATCGTAGCCAGCGATGACCAATGACGTATCTCTGCCCCTTTTCTTCTAGATAATCGCCAGGATCGGAACCATCTGGTTCTCCATGCATTTGTGTAACGTTAAATCCTAGATTGCTAAAGAATGCGTAACAATCTTTAGTCATATCTGAGCAGTCATACACATCTACTTCATATCTACTCATCTGATAGAGCGATATGGAGGCGGGAACGAGATAGATAAGATCTAAGACTAAGAAAACAACGAGCATTTTCATCTTGTTCCTTTTTGCCCATCTACCAACATTGCTTATTTTTCCTGTTTTTTTATTGTGTTTCTTATAGGTATTTGGAAATATAATCGGCATGCGTTTATAATCTTTATCGTCTGTTCTTTTAGTTGTCATCAATACATCACCTTTTACAAAAAACAAAAAAATATGAGTGGTGTTTCCGCAGGTGTCGTTGTTGTGTTTTAGAATTATAGATCTTGTTACGTGGTAGATGAAGTATTGCTAGATCTTTCGCATAAAAACCTCTTTCTGTTGCCCAGTTAAAAACGTGACAATGTGTTAGTGTTGTCTTACTATCTGTGTAGTCTTGACATTTAAAAAACAGCACGCCTTTTTTCTTAAGTACTCTATATGCTTCATCGAGCAGTTGTTTGTATGTTTGAGACAATTCTTTAAAATTTTTGTAGATGCCGTGCGTTCTTGAAGAATAATATTTTTTTTGATGTTTTCCTGTTTTACCGTGCCAATTGAACATGAAGGGAGGATCTAATATCATTGAACTGATGCTTTCATCTGCAATAGGTAAATTTGTTGCATCTGCTTGTCTGCAGTGTGGCACTTGAGGATTAATATCAAATATCATTTTTGGCTCTTCAATTTCTCTGTAGAATTTTCCTTTATAAAAAGTTGGATCAAGATCTATTTTTTTATGTGGGGCATGGAGGTTGATAATAGTTCTCAATAGCGTTTGTTCGTCTTGAAATACCGTTCCATAATGTTTGTGTCGTGGTTTATCTTTTATACTTACTGTTGTCATCAATACATCACACCTCAAAAAAAAGTTGTTTATCTCTTTCACACCGCTGCTTTGTCCGTTTTTTAATGACTTTTGACAGCACTTTGACGTCAGTACGACAGCATTGCGACATCACCGCGCTGACTTTTGACATCGCCCCGCGGACTTTTGCTGTCGCTCTTGTGCCGCTTTGATGGATAGTCTGCGTTTTTTCTTTTAGTATACTTACTGTTGTCATCAATACATCACCTTTTAAAAAAATTATTTTGTTTGTTCGGCTTTTTTCGCTTTTAAATGCGTTATCTGGAAGCCGTTATCCAGGTTATGATGTTCTCCTAATTCTTCTAATTGCATGCTGACGAAATGTTGTAAATTCTTAGCGTGAATAAAAAATCTAAATAACTTAACGAGTGTTTTTCTATCATATTCTACAAAAAGATCTTTGTATCTTCCCCTAAAATATTCTGCTTTGCTACCGCAGAGCTTCTTTGGCAGCACTAAACAACCAGCCATATCGACTTTTTTCCCCGTCATCTCTTCAAATGCGTGCAGATATGCAGCTAATTGTAGCACATGCTTTAGTGAGTGCATCGATGATGTTTTCCAGTCGAGGATCCA
>CAZOVB010000174.1:0-3048 GCA_964583095.1 uncultured Planctomycetaceae bacterium | reverse complement strand
CATCATGCCCGCCCAAATCGGTATCCGAGCGACTGGGAAATCCATGGGCCTTAATTAAACCGTTTTGTTCTACATTAGCGAACCTTACGCCAACGAAGCTGCTTTCACCTGTGCACGGCATTTCATACCCGGCTCAATTGCAAGCCGATCGGCCGCACGACGAGTAATCCGGGAAAGAAGCGGAGTGGGTCCGGCACGAAGGCGCACCAGGCACATTGCGGGGCCGTCTTCAACTATTTCCTCGACGAGCACCGCTATACTGTTCTGACAACTGTTTTCGAGTTGGTCTTCAGTTGTGAGAATGACGTCGTCGGCGGCAATACGAATTCGTACCAGGCCTTTTACTTCAACCACCGGCTGTTCCATCCACAGAACTCCGGTGTCAAACCGGACGCGTACCAGGTTGTACTTTTTGTCGACGCCGTCCACTTCGGCCTGAACGGTCGCCGCGGCATGATGTCGCACACGCGCCGCCGTATTCAATTGAGTCACTACTTCATTGAGAGGTCCTGAAGACGATATGGCACCGTTGTCCAGAATGATTATCCTGTCTGCCAGTCGGGATACCTCTTCATACGAGTGGCTGACATATAAGATCGGAACGTGAAGCTCGTCCCTTATGTGCTCGAGAAACGGCAGAATTTCGGATTTACTCTGCGAGTCCAGTGCCGACAGTGGTTCGTCCATCATCAGGAGTTGTGGGCCTGCGAGGAGTGCCCGGGCCATTGCCACGCGCTGACGTTGTCCGCCTGAAAGCCGTCCCACCGGTCTGTCCAGGAATTTGTCAATTTTCATGAATTGTACAATGCGTTCAAATGGAAAGTGGCGGTCTTCGGCAGGTGTCCGTTTCAGACCATACAGGCAGTTCTTTCGTACGGTAGTGTGCTCGAAGAGGTTAGCATTCTGAAAGACCATTCCGAACGGGCGCTGGTGAGGAGGAACGAATATCCCTTTGTCTGAGTCGTGCCACACCGTGCCGAATGCCTTGAACCGTGCGGTTTCAGCCCGCTCGAGTCCGGCAATGCACCGCAGCAGCGTCGTTTTGCCGCATCCGGACGGACCGAAAACGGCCGTAAGGCCTTTGTCTTCGATATCCGTATTGATATCCAGGGTAAATGTGCCGAGTGGGTGCCGGAACTTAACGAAAAATGCGCTCATAATGTGCTGTTTCCGTTTTTGTTTCCAATCAATCGAAGGAGGAACAACACCAGTGCGAAAAACAGAAGGATACCACCTGCCATTGTATGGGCGGCGGGATAATTCATGACTTCAACCTGCTCAAAGATTGCGGTGGAAAGGACTCTCGTCTTTCCGGGAATATTGCCGCCGATCATCAGCACGACGCCGAATTCGCCGACGGCATGCGTAAACCCCAGCGTGGCGGAAGAAAGAAATGCGTGTCGCACCATGGGAACCGCAACCGTAAAGAACCGGTCCGCGGGAGAGGCCCGCAGCATTGCGGCGGCTTCGAGAGGGCCGTTTCCCAGGGCGGCGAATCCGCTCTGCAGCGGACGAACCACAAACGGCAAAGAATGCACAACCGCACCGACCACAAGTCCGGGAAACGAGAACGCAAGTGTTCGAATTCCGAAGAGATTCAGAATGGGAGCAAGTGGTCCATTTGGACCAAGTGCTATCAGGAGGTAGAATCCAAGAACCGTCGGGGGGAGTACCAGGGGAAGTGATACGACAGTGCCGATAACATGCGCTCCCCAGTGCCGACTTCGGCTCAGCCACCAGGCAAGCGGAGTACCGATTATCAGGAGCACAACGGTGGAGCAGACCGCCAGCAGCAACGTGGTTCGAACCGCATCCCATACCATTATGGTTTTACTCCCGACCCTTTGTGCGGTTTATTGGATCGGCGACACTGTAGCCGTACCGTCGGATTATTTCTATCGCTTGATTGCTTCGAGCGAAATCCATGAACTCCCGCGCCCCTCTGTTTTTCGCTCCGGGCAGCAAGAGGACCGCTTGTTGGACCAGTGGCTTGTACGAGTTTTCGGGAGGATTCCAGGATGAGCCTTTCCCATTAAGTGTGGCTACCTGGCCGGCGGCTACAAAACCAAGCTCCGCACTTCCCGAGGACACCTGTTGGAAAGTCTGGGCAATATTGTTTGCCGTTACAATTCGGTCCCGAAGCGGTTTCCAGAGACCTCGGGAACTGAGCACTTCGCGGGCGGCTTCGCCGTACGGGGCCGTAGTGGGATTCGCGATTGAGAGCCGATTCCAGGAATCACCTTTCTCCAGAACCGCTCCGGCGGAGTCCACCAGCCCTGGATCAGGACTCCAGAGTACCAGTGAACCCGTTGCATAGGTGAATCTTGTACCCGGCACGATAAGATTTTTCTCCTGCAGTGCGATCGGACGACGGTCGTCGGCGGCAAAAAACACCTCAAATGGGGCGGCATTGAGGATTTGTGCATAAAGTCTTCCGGTAGAGCCGACACTCAGGGTGATATCGTGATCGGTTTCCTCCTCAAACAGGGTCACGATCTCTTCCATGGCCGATCTGAAATTTGCCGCAACGGCGATCTGCACATTCGCTCCGTAAGATACGTGCGCGAGAAATGACGTTGCGAGAAGAATAGTTCGAAACCCGATCGATGGATTCATAAGAAATTTCCTTCGTTATAACCTCTGAACATAGTCCTGATCTGAGTGTGCGTGCCGGTGGGATGAAAAATCACGCCCGGAATAGGGGCGGGCATCATCTGGATTACGCATTACGTATGACTTGGGGGACATTCAGTTTTGTCGGCCACAGTACCTACGCTTTTACCGGGATTTTCGCCCGGTAAAAGTGGCCCCAAGGGGCAATAGGTTCGACAAGACAATGTGAAAAAACTGCCCTTGATTAGTGCCTGTCCGAAAACCCGCCGTTCATCGAGTGGAGTCGAGATGAACTCCCCGTTTCGGGCCGAAAACGGGCACCTTCCCGATATCTTATCGGGACTCGGTGTCCGTTTTCGAGGGTTTTCGGACAGACACTGATTAAGTTTCAGACCGGAACCATTCGATTCCCGAGTACCGCGGCGCTTCGCGCGG
>CAZOVB010000173.1:0-3059 GCA_964583095.1 uncultured Planctomycetaceae bacterium | reverse complement strand
AAAGCCGCTAGACGACATCGACTGTCGTGAAATTGCGAACTAGGTACGACGAACGCAATGCGATATGCGGGCCAACGAAGCACCGGAACAGTCAAGTAATCCTTTACAGTTGGAATCACGAATGAACGAAACCAAACCAGAAACTCCAGATGGCTCCGTATCATCGCATTGTTCGTCGCGTGCGTTCCGTGTTGGCGATTGTGTCAATCTCAACTATGTCGAACAGCCGTGCGCAAAGCTCATTGCCGTCGTCGTTGCAGATGACGGCGAGCTTTACCACTGTCAGTACCTGAATGCCGATCCAATGCTTGATTCGTACAACGAACCGCCGATGAAATGCACACTCGATGACGCGACCAAGATCGGTGATTTCGGGGTAGTCATTCGGTCGGAGGGTTGCGAGTATTGGTGCGAACAGCGAAGCGAATCAAAGGCGACGTATAAAGACGGCAAGCCGCGAAAGTGGCAAGACTGGGGGCAGCCCAAGTTTGTGGCAAGACGCGGTGTCGCCGATCTGGTGTGGCCGTTTTAGCATCCGACGAACGCTACCAATCACCCGGCCCGCCCCGAGTGATCTTCCATTTCAAAACGATCCGATGGCGGGCTCGGGTGCATTGGTTTGTTCGTGGGTGCGGGGATGGTAAATCGACCAATTGCGACAGCTTTCGGCGAAGCAGCAGAGCGTTTCGTGCGTCATTTCGGCAACGGGCCGTATGACGGACTGCGGACGATCGGCAACATGGACGGCGAAGGTTTTGCGATGCAAGCCAACGTCACGCAGTCGAAAGACGAAATAGATGGGCTTCCATACGCTCACATTCGTGTTCACCGCGATGGAATGCCGATCGGCGTCATCAGCCCCTTCGGCGGAATCTTGGTGGCGTGCGAAGGTGGCATGGAGTCAATGTTTATCGAGTGGTGCAAGACAGACATTAACGGAAAGGATTTTCAGTGAAAGACGTTTGGAACAAAGACCCGGCGATTTGGCGATCAATGCCTTTAAGCTTGAGGCTCGAAGAAATGAGACGGTGGCATTGCACCGGACCAAGCGGGCAATGTGCAGCGTCGATGAACACTCGGGCGACATTGGAATCGACGATCAAGGACGCCCAGAAAGTCGTGGTGCGTGAAGATCACTTGCGGACCGAATTGCTGACGGCGTTGCTTGAGACAAGCGACTACGACGAGCTGTATAAGCGTGCGATGGAATTGGTGGATCGCTATTACGAGCCGCACTAGCATCCCACGAACGACGGCGTTCACGGGGCCGCCGTGGACGATTAACCATTTCAAATCCGCGATGTCGGCGGCTCCCGTGCAACGCAATTGTTCGTCGTCCTTTGGAGTTTTGATTATGGGTATTGGTGAAGCGTTTGAGTTTGAGAAAACAGGTCGGATCGACCCAGAGCCGAAACCGAAAGCGTGGCGGTCAATTGCGGTTTGGCCAGACACCATTCGCGTCGGTCACGTTGACGGAAAGAACGAGTCGGACGATACGCACGGCAGCCGAGAGCAAGCGGAAGCGGTTTGCGGACTGTTGCGAAAGCATGGATTTGGCGGCGATGGGAAAGTGTTTCCAGTCTCCACGCGCGTCGAACCAGTGTGGAACTAGGTACGACGAACGTTTGCAATCACCGGGCCGCGTGGAAAGAGCCTCCACGGCGAACACGCCCGATACGCGGCTCCGTTGCATTGGATTGTTACCATGCCGATGGATCGAACCAAGTACCCAGACAATTGGGATGAGATTGCAGCCGCGATAAAGGATCAGGCCGGGTGGAAGTGTGAGCAGTGCGGATTGCAATGCAGATTCCCAGGCGACGAGTTTGACACACACAAGCGAACGCTGACGGTCGCGCACATCAACCACGTCGAGATGGATTGTAGACCGGAAAATCTTGTTGCGTTGTGTCCTCGATGCCATTTGGCGTACGACCAGACGCGGAAGGTAATGCAACGGCTTGCGAAAAAGCGGATCAAGTCAGTGGCCGAGAGCACGTTGTTCTAGGTCATGGTAACGCTACGGTTATCCGAGCCGCCGCCAGTGAGCTTAGCGACAACCAGCCAACTCCCCTGGCGGCTTCGGATCAACCGTTTGTTCCCCGTTCTGGCGAACCAGGAAACTTTTTTCAAAATGTGTGTAGAATAGTGTTGCCAGCGTCGATAAAGTGTGTATAATTAGGGCATAGTCAACAACACAACACCTCACACGGAGACAAGACAATGACAAAAGCGACTCACACTTTCGGCGAAGTTTGGTGCCCCGGCCAAGACATCGACGGCAATTGGCCTGCCGACTGGAACCTGAGGGTTCAACTCATCGCAAGCAATGGCGAACGTGATTGCGACGCTTACGTCGCCGACGTGAAACGGAAAGTCATGCGAGTTCTCGACAAGGCAATGATGCTCGGTACGTTTCCAAAGACGATCAAGATCAAAGGTCGTCGCGTTTCATTGGCTGATTGCGAACAGTTCTTGAACCAAACTGCAAAAACCGAGGGCAAAGCATGAGCACTTTCAGCAACAGCAAGCACCGAGTCGACGACATTCAACGCGTCGGGACCATTGACGGGCCGGACTATTGGATTGGGCATCTTTGGCGACTTTCTAAGCCCGACGAACATGGTCGGCAAGCGTGGGTGTCCGATGGAGTGATAACGCGATCGCTCAACCAAACTTGGATTGAAGCAATCGACGAGCTTGAGCAAGAGCGAATGGATCGCGACGATCAAAAAGAGTTTGGCCGATGAATCCAATGACCCGCAAGAACATCACCCAGCCTGCCGACTGGTGGGCTGCGTGGAAGGCGGCAGCCGACGCCGAAGGCAAAAGCCTGTCGGAGTGGATCGGCTTGCAGTGCAACGCTGCCCTGCAAGCCAAGACGCAGCGTAAGCTCAGCGATCGGGGCACGCGTGGACGGCCTGCAAAATCTAACGAGTAGATACGGGGAACGTCCACCGTTCAGATGGCCGCGACGACTGACGCGGCCATTGCCAAACGACCTGATTCGCGGCTCATTTGCAACGGTTTGTTACCCAGCGAACTATTTTAGATTATTT
>CAZOVB010000172.1:0-3077 GCA_964583095.1 uncultured Planctomycetaceae bacterium | reverse complement strand
GATCGGGCGCCGGCTTACGCAGAATGCCGTGAGTTGGTTGCGAAACTTGGGCTAGGTTGGAGAACCATACGAAGGAAGCCAATCCGTACTATTTCTCCGTTCTTTCCGGATACCTCGCGGAAGAACCGATGCGGCGCATACTGCCACAACCGGAATTTCGGATCTGTTCACATGACGAATTTGCCATGGGCGCACCGATTTCCACCGTACAGAATTTCGAATCCGTGAATTTGAACTTATCTGATCCCGCGACGCGGGACCCTTGGGATTTTCTGGTCATTCCGACCAAATGGAGGAACTGTGAATATTGCGGAGCAACTCGTAAAGGACTTTGATGTACAACTCTTTCAGATATCGAATACGCTGGCTTTGTTCGATGAGGGGGCGACGGTTCCCTTCATTGCACGCTACCGAAAGGAACGTACCGGGTCACTCGATGAGATCCAGATACGGGATCTGCAACATAAATACGACTACTACAAAGAGCTGGATGAACGTCGGGCCGCAATTCTGGAGAGCATAGAATCTCAGGGAAAGCTCACTCCTCAACTGAAAAGCAGGATTAATGAAACTCTGAGCAAAACGGAACTCGAGGATCTCTATCTTCCCTATAAGCCAAAGCGAGTCACCCGGGGAAAGAAAGCGCTCGAAGCCGGTCTGGAGCCACTTGCGCGTCGGCTGGTGGACTGTGAGGAAATCTCGATCGATTTGGTCAACGAGGCCACGGGATATGTGAACGCGGAGAAAGGATTCGAAACGCCGGAAAAGGCGGTATCCGGGGCCTGTGACATTCTCGCCGAGGAGCTTTCAGACAATGCCGATATCCGCAAAAGCCTTCGTGAGCAGGCGTGGGAAAAAGGAGAAATGGTTACGTCTGCCCGGAAGGATTTCGTAGACAAGAAGACCAAATTTTCCATGTATTACGACTATCGTGAATTGGCGAAAAACATGCCGTCACACCGCATATTGGCAATGTTTCGGGGTGAACGAGAGAAGGTGTTGAAGGTCGGCCTGGAGTTTCCTCGTGATGCGGCACTCGGCACGCTGGAGTCTAAACTCGTGAAACATCCGGGGAGTGCAACGGCGGATTTGTTGCGCAAAACCTGTGAGGATGCACTCGATCGTCTTCTTGCACCGGCCACCGAGACAGAGATTCGAAAACAAATCCGTGCCGCTGCCGAAGAGGAGGCATTCAAGGTTTTCAATGATAATCTTGGCACCTTGCTCCTATCACCTCCAGCGGGTCGCAAATGTGTTTTGGGAGTCGACCCCGGGTTTCGAACCGGCTGTAAGGTCGTAGCCCTCGACGACACCGGCCGATTTCTTGAATATCAGACGATCTACCCAAACGAGCCTCAGAAACGAACGGAACAAGCCGCGGAAACGATCAGAAAGATGATCGACACCCACGGCATAAAGCTTATCGCGATCGGAAACGGAACCGCCGGTCGGGAAACTGACATTTTCATGAAATCTGTTATTGCCGACTATCCGGCGGAAAAAAGGCCGACATCGGTGATTGTGAATGAATCCGGTGCCAGTGTGTATAGCGCTTCGGATATCGCGGTCAAAGAATTTCCGGATCAGGATATCACGGTACGCGGCGCGGTCAGCATAGCCCGACGGCTCCAGGATCCGCTTTCCGAACTGGTGAAAATCGATCCGAAAGCGATCGGAGTTGGGCAGTATCAGCATGACGTGAACCAGTCGAAACTGAAATCGTCGCTTGAGGAAGTGGTTGAGAGCTGTGTGAACCGGGTCGGGGTGGACTTGAACCTGGCCTCCGAGGAGCTTCTGAAATACGTATCCGGGTTGAATAGAACGACCGCTTCAAAAATTGTTTCACACCGAAACAGCAAAGGTGCGATTTCTACCCGTGTCGATCTTCTGAAAGTAAGTGGCCTGGGTGAAAAGACTTTCGAGCAGGCGGCAGGATTCCTTCGAGTGCCCGGATCAGACAATCCGCTGGATAATTCGGCGGTACATCCGGAGCGATATGGGCTTGTGGAAAACATGGCAAAGACCTTGGGAACAAATGTGGATAACTTGATCGGCAACACGAAACAAATCCGTTCGATTGATAAAAATCAATTCGTTACGGAGGACGTGGGTCTTCCTACGATCGAGGATATCCTGGCGGAACTGGAGAAACCGGGTCGTGATCCACGTGCAGAGTTCAAATATGCGAAATTTAGCGATACGGTGAGTGAAATCGCGCATTTGGCTCCTGGAATGAAGCTCGAAGGCACCGTTACTAACGTAACGAATTTCGGGGCATTCGTGGATATCGGGGTTCATCAGGACGGTCTCGTACATATTTCTCAGCTCGCGGATCGCTATGTGGATGATCCGCAGAAGGTTGTGAAAGTTGGACAAGTTGTTAACATCACCGTTCTGGATGTGGATAAAGAGTTGAAAAGAATCTCGCTATCCATGAAAAAAGAGCCAGAAGCAGTCGGAGCGCCGAAAAAGCCTGCTTCAGGGAAGGGTGAAAAGGGACAAGGGCGCAACAAGAATCCTCGGCAACCCCAAAAGCCTTCTTCCGCCGCGGATCTTAAGAAATGGGCGGACAACCGATCAGGACGGGACTCGAAAGGGAACCTGAAGACGCATAAGCCGAAATTCAGTGTGAAGCAGATTATGAAGTAGGTGGGTAAACTGGGGGGTGCCTCCCCAGAGGGCCGCTTCCTAACCCAAGTTTCGCAGTCAAGAACCGCCCGAATTAATTCTTGGCAATTGTCGGTCGCCACACTAGCCCAAGTTTCGCAGCCGAGCGATGTCCCGAGCGGGTGTCGAGGCGCTGCCCCGAGCGGAGCGTTGTATTGCGCTGCACTGAGCGTAGCCGAAGTGAGTCCCGATCAATAATCGGGAAAATGCCGAGGGCGCTGCCCCGAGCGGAGCGTTGTATTGAGTCCCGATCAATAATCGGGAAAATGTCGAGGGTGCTGCCCCGAGCGGAGTCGAGGGGGGGGGGAGCAGTATGCGTAAGATGTTGTGTGAGATTGCCTTACGAAAAGCGCAAGGGTATCCGCTGAGATACCTTGAGCGTCATACAATTCGATCGGGCGCCGGCTTAC
>CAZOVB010000171.1:0-3125 GCA_964583095.1 uncultured Planctomycetaceae bacterium | reverse complement strand
GACCGATCAATCAAAACCCAAAGCTGAAAACATTATTTTTCGAGGTTCCCTGAATGCTAATAGCCGGTCCGGAGCCAGTCTCAATGGCAATGGAGAATCGTACTTGGCGCTCTGGCTCGTCAACCAGAATCAGCCATGCGGCGCGGGACGACGAAGCTGCGTTTGCATCACTCATATCTGGTCCACGATCCTTTCGAGCTTGTCGAGGTCTTTGCTCTTCTGGAGATACTCGGAGTACGCCTCTTGCGCGCCACGAATCAGCGTGTCGTAATGCACTATTCGGCTGCCTGGCGATACAGCCGCCATCGACGCCTTCAACCGTTCAGGGTTATGCCCCTCTTCGTCAACCGGTTTGCCGATCACGAAAATCACTTCGATATCAGGAGCCGTGATGTTCTGCGCTCGCAACACCTTCGTCACCTTGTCCACGTACAGCTGGCCTTGTTCCTGCAACTCCAGGAGCTTCATTTGGCGACCGGCCTTCTTCAGCTCCACAATTATGTGCTTGCCCGCTGCCGTGCGGTAGGCTATGTCCACGCGTCCAAGCTTCTCCTTCTCCGTCATGTCATCAATAATGACACCTTCGTCGACCAGTCTGCTCTCCATGATCTCGCTCGCTGTCGCACGCTCCCACGATGCGTCGAGAAGCCAGAGATGATCGAAGAGGTATTTCTGCAGCACCTTCTCCTTGGCGTCTTCATCTACGATCTTTTGGAAGTCCTTGATGGCATCCAAGCGAGACTGAACGATATCGCGGTAGAGCGTGGCTTCCAGTGCGTCGCGGTCGGCGAGCATTCCCAATAGTTTGTCCACGTTCTCGATGTTGGCGGCCAATTCCTCTGTCGATCCCCGAAGCTTCATGCGCTCGAAAGCCATAATGCCGTGCTTGTACATGAGCTTGCGGTCATCTTCCTCGTCGATCGGGAGTGAACTCAACTTAGCGATCAGCGTTTCCGCGCTGCCTCGGAATCCGACAGGCAACGAGTCGAGCCACATCGCCAACGCCGGAGTGGTTTCCTTGGCCTTCTCGACCTCGTGCTTCTTGCGCCACTCCGTCCAACGCCGTTCGATCTGCGTCATCTGCCTCTTCAGAAAGGACATGAGTTGTGTGTATCTCGGGTCGTCCTCTTGAACGCGCTGCCTGTCGCTGGTGGCGATGTCGGGTGCATCATCGCGGTCGAGGAAGTCAGCCTCGATCTGCCCAGTCAGGTACTTGGTGTAGAGTCGCCCGTCATTCAGCTTGTCGAGAATGTTCTCGTGGAAGAGTCGTCCACGAGCGAACACGACGATGCTATTGAGGTTGCCCGCATCCTCGCTGTCGAGCTGTTTGGGCCAACGGGCTGTCCCGATCCAGCCTGTTACTGCCCACTCGTCATCCCAGTCGTCCAGACGGCTGGGCAACGACTCCTTCTCCTGCAACGCAGAAGCGGAACTGACATCTGGTTCCTCATCGCCGAAATACCAGAGGAATTGTGCCTTCGGAAGGTCGCCACGGTCGTCCGGAGTGACAGGGGCCGCGTTGATGCTGATCTCGAATCCGTTCGCTTCGCCGATCACAGAGAATCGTCGTGCTAAACGCTGGCGCAAGGCAGCCACTCCGCGCCCCAACCGTTGCCGCTTTATGTCCTCAAGCCGAATGAGCGTCCCTTGGGTGACCACGACCCTGTCATTCGCCAAAGCTTCCGGGCTGTAGAATGGGTCTTTGTTCTGCACCGACTGGTGAATTCCAGAGACGGTCATCTTCAAGCCATGCGACTCGCCGTCCTTTGCGGACTGGACTTCGATGGTTTCCGCGATGGAAAACAGAGACAGTTTTCCAAGACCCTTCCGACCCATCACAGAGCGACCCTTGGCGGTCACCTTGCCGTGCTCGCCGCCCTCGTCGCGACGTCGATAACCGACACGCAGGTATTTCGCATTCATGTCCTCGACGGTCATGCCGATACCGTCATCCTGGATCGTAATGACCTTGCCTTCGCTATCGACAGTAATGTCGACCTTAGTGGCGTCGGCATCCCATGCATTCGCCACGGCCTCAGTCAGCACGGCCGCGATGTTGCTATACAGGTTGATGCCCAGATGGTCTAGGACATTCAGATCAACAGTCATTTTGTAGGTTGATACTGTCGCGTCGGCCATCACTCATCCTCCATATCAATCAGCCTTGGCTGTTCGTCTTTGCTGCTTGAGCGCTTTGGCTTACGCTGTGCCTTTCGGCGTGCAGCCTTCTTATGGTGCAGGCCCCGCCTGACCTCGTCCTCGTAACGTTCGTGGTTGAGCTCAAGCAGCCGCTCAATGACCTCACGCCTCGCCGATTCACAGATCGTGAAGCGCTCACCTTGCCTGGTATCATGGAACCCGTGGTTGAGGCTTAGGTCGGTCCAGCCATATTCAACCACGACGGACTGGTCCATCTCGATCTGCAGTTCACGGAGCTTCTCAATGTCGGCGGAAGTCTCGTCGGGATCGTGGAAGCGGTTGTATGTTGCCGTCAGTCCTTCTTGGCGAGCATTCATGACGCTCTGCCTGAAGGTGTGATACTGCTCACCAATGTCGGCGCACCGTTGCACACACGACGGGAACGGATAGTTGTCGAGGCACTTGGGCACCGCCACGCTGTTCCAGGACTTGAAGCGCGGTCAACAGGAGAAGCACCGTGCGATTGTCGATCGGCAGCGGTGAAGCGGCTTCCTCACGCCAGGTCGTCCCGCGAACACGCCCCTCGAGGAAGGGGAAGCGGTCGGGGTCGAAGATCGATCCCCCGAGTGCGGGCAAGCGCAACGCCTCGTGGTCCACGCCGCCATAGACGGCGCGGAAGACGGACAACAGCCGGGACCAGGCATCGTGGCGTCGCTCCAGCACCTCTGGGCCGTGATGATCGGCATCCTCACGCAACTTCCCTCGAAGCGTGGAGACGGCATAGTTCTGGTCGTAAACGGGATCGCCAAGCAGCAGAAGGCCTCGCTCCTCAGCACAGAGGATGAAGACCAGCCGCATCATGACCGTCAGACCGGCCTCGTAGAGTTGCGCTGGCGCGACGTCCTTCAGCAATTCGCCGTTGCGGTCCTGGTCGGCGCGGCCGAGCGATTGAATCAGCACTTCGACGGCGCGTCGAACCTGCTCGC
>CAZOVB010000170.1:0-3144 GCA_964583095.1 uncultured Planctomycetaceae bacterium | reverse complement strand
TTGATGGCGTCACAAATCTTGAATTCTTCGCTCGAAATGAACCCTTTTGCCTTCAATTGTCGGGCTATCTCGTACATCGTCTCCCAATCACCATATATATCCCATGCGAGATTCCACCACAACTTGGATGGCAGTCTACGTCGCTGATCCTCATAGTCTTCGGCAAGCCACTCAACGTGTTGCATGACCATGTCATACAACTGCTCATCTGTAGGTGTGGGGAATTCCTCTGGTTCCGGTTCCAAACGCAGCCTCTTGAACCAACGCCACAGCCACATATCAATGCCCTTGTTCTGTCGTAAACGGGGGAACAACGCCGAAGCCTGGTTTACGCCAGTCGAGGGGTTGATAGTCCAACACGGAACTGAGTGCTTGAGCATCGTTTTCAAAGACAGCTGGGACACTAATAACGGACTCAGAGGGCGCCTCGCCCGTAGGTTGCTGGCTCTCAATGATAAAACCATCCTGTGTCCAGTGAATGGTGGCCTCGACAGGTCGGCCTTGGTTGTCGGTCACGTACGTAGGGAACCCCTCCACAAAATGCTCTACACCTGTACCAGCGACAAGGACGGGTAAACGCGGTGCGGTGTTGGCGTAATATCTGAGCGTACCCAATTCACCTGCACTGACTTTCCAATAAGGTGTGGGACCGTGGTGCCCGCCTCCAGGATGGTACTGGATGATTCGACCTGTATAGTCCTTATTAGCATATTGCCGGTATCTATAGCCACCTCTTGCACGTCCAGTAGTGCCCTTACGAAGGAGACCTCGAAACCACCCAGATCGTTGAGCGCCAGCTGCTAGTCCCGGCGGATTGCCTCGAGCAAATGCAGGCAACCGAGTTAGACCGGGGTCTCGCATTATGTCAGATGGGCTGAATGTGGCACCAAAGCCTGTCCACTTGACGCGCAACCTGCACGGAGATACCTTAGTGTATACTCGTACATGGGAAGCACCATACATAAGCGCCACATGACCAGCAGTCTGGCCCAATGCACGTGTGTGCTCTGGGCGCCATTCTCCTTCCATGACAGCATTTGTGACAGCATGCCCCAGATTACCACCTGGCGCCTGGCGTAACGCCTCAGTCAAACCAGTGCCGGCCGAGTAGAACAACGTCGCAGCCGGGTGCCACCCAGCGGCTTGGCCTTCCGCAACGGCCCGGTCTGCCTCGTCTACCCAGCGCGGTCTCCCAGCCAAACCTGAGGTATTGATATTGTAATTCAGGGCAGAGACATCATCTGCTGCGTAGTACCTCGCAAGTCCGTAGGTTCCTACAGCAATATCTCTGGTCCCAAGAACAACTGCCTTACCCGCTCCGTATACGCCCAGCGTGATATCCCCGACACCGTAGGCAAAGGCCTTGACATGATCCCAGAAGCCAAGTCCCATCGGGTCAACTCCGTTGATTGGAATGGATTCACCGTACTCGTACAATAATGCCCCATCCACATACCCTGCCGGATCCCTCTGCACCCACCGTCCGAGGGGCGCGTGGTACACGCGGTAACGGACGGTGTATAGCCCGACGATGGCGTCGTAGACGTAGCCGCAGAAGCGGAGCTCGTTGGCTTTGGAGGCGGATTCGGTGATGGTGTTGGCCCAGGTGGCGTTGTAGAGGGTGGGCTTGCCGTAGGCGTCGTAGATGGTGCGCTCTGTGACGGTGCCGTCGGTTTCGATAAGGGCGGTGACGTTGAAGTTGGCGTCGTTGGCGTAGCAGAGACGCTCGGAACCGGCGGGCTCGTCGTCCGTGCAGTCGCCGTCGCTATCCAGGTCCTCGTCACGAAGAACGGGCGAGTCGATGTATCGCTGATCCCAGACGTACTGGTACTTGGCCTGGTCGGAGTTGTCCTGCGTCCGCTGCTCCAGGATCTGCCAGGAAGCATTGTAGTAGAAGTCCGTCTGGCCTCGGATGATGCGGCGATTGAGCCCATCGTAGGCGTTGTTGCCGTCGGCCAGGACGCCGACTTCCTTGTCGCTCAGGGCCTTGCTGTAGACGCGAAGTTCGTCGATCTTCCCGTCGAAGTACTGGCTGGTCTTCTTGCCGTACGCCCCGACGGTCAGACGGGACACGGCGGCCGAACTGAAGTAGCTGCCTGGTGTGGCGCTCTGTGAGGCATCGAGTTTCCCGTTGATGTAGAGTTTCATCGTTCCGGTCGAAGAGTCGTAGACTGCCGTTACGTGCGTCCAGCGCCCCGTGGGTACGGTAGAGGCACTGTTCTTCGTGGCGCTTCCCACGCGGAAGTGGAAGTACCCGCTGGGGTCGTACCAGATGCCGAACCAGTTGGTCGCGGCTCCGCCGCCATCCCAGCGGTCGTATTCCAGCAACGTCTGCCAGCTTCCGGTCTGGTCCGGCCGGATCCAGGCGGAGATCGAGAAGGAGTTCGGGGCGAAGTTCAACCCGGCCGGGGATTCGTCCACGGCATAGTCACCCGCTCCATCCAACTCCAGGGCTTTGCCGATGCGGCTGGCGGTAAATGCAGCGTTGCCGGCCAATGTAAGGGTGTTGGAGTTCGTGCTCTCGTCGGAAGCGCTGCTGCCGGAGTCCATGGCCCAGTACCCTTCCAGTGCGGTTCGTTCCGGTTCCAGGAGCTTGAGGCGATTCCATGCGTCATAGCGCGCCAGAAGCTTGGTTTCGGGGTCAAGCGGCGAGGGCATTTCCGTCATGCTACCGGCCTTGTCGTAGGCCGGGTCGATCCAGACCGGGTCGTTCGCGGTTTCGGTGATGCCGGTGATCTCGTTCGCCAGGTTGTTCGTGCGACTCTGCTCGAGGTCCCACGAACTGCCATCCCCGTCATCGGAGTTAAAGGTCAGCCAATTGCCCAGCCCATCGTAGCCGAACTGCTGCCGCCGCTGGTCGGAGGCGATGGAAAGCTCCGGGCTGGTGGACTGGACGGTCAGCGTGCCCCGCGAGAAGCCGGTGAGGCGGTTGAGGCCGTCGTAGGCCGATGCCTTGGAGCCGTCGCCGTCGCGGTACATCTCGGAAAAGGCCCCGCCGGAGGTGTGCTCGTTCTTCTTATACAGCCGATTGGAGTTGCGGTCGTAGCCGTAGCTGAAGTGGTCTACGACGGTCCCGGCCGAGCCGAGCCGCCATTTGGTGGTCGTGATGCGTCCGAAGCGGCTTGGCACGCCGAAGCCCGGAGG
>CAZOVB010000169.1:0-3213 GCA_964583095.1 uncultured Planctomycetaceae bacterium | reverse complement strand
AAGCGATGGTAGGTATCCATTGCTTTTGGTATTGTTAGTATTTTTGGTCTTGTATCTAGTTGATTGATAACCTTGGTGAGTAATCCATCAGACACCCTTCGCACGTGATTGGGGTGATTTGGGTTTGAATGGTTGGTGTTTTGAATTCCTTTTTGTTTCTACTTTGAGATTGTCCTGCCTTAGAAAAATTTATATTTGTGACATTAGTTATATTTGATGATATTCGGGGGCGAAAGTAGTTATGTTTAAAAAAACAACAAATTTTTTTGTGTGTATTATTGCTTTACTTATAATAAGCAGTCCTAATGCCGAAACTCAGAAAACTACAAAGGAAAACATACTATATGTGGGTGGAACAGGTGAAGGAAACTATACAAGCATACAAGAAGCAATAGATGAAGCATCAAATGATGATAAGATTTTTGTGTATGATGGTTTATATCTTGAAAAAATTGATGTGAACAAATCTGTTTCCATAATTGGTCAGAGTAATACAAGTACTTTGGTGTATGGTGGGTTTAATGTTTCTGCTGATTATGTTTCTATTTCGAATTTTAAGATAACAAATGGATTTGAATGGGATCCAGATGGTGCGGGTAATAACGGTGCCTACGTTTCAGGGATTTACGTTTCATCCTCAAATAATTCTTTTGAGAATAATAGTATTATTCAGATTGTTGGTGGAGATGGATTGGATGGGGCTAATCCAGGTATTGGTGGTGTTGGTTGTGGTTTGTTTTTGGAAAATAATGGTTTCAATATTGTGTCATCCAATACGTTTGATTCAATTGTGGGTGGTGTTGGTGGAAGAAATACAAATTTTGGGGGTGGTCCCTCTGGTGGAGTTGGGTGTGCTGTGTTTGTTTTGAATTCTGATAATAACAATATCTATGGTTGTAATTTTTCGTTGATTCATGGTGGCTTAGGTGGTATAGCAGATGGGTATTATCGGAGTGGTACTGGGGGTATTGGATGTGGCATCTATGTTAAAGATTCATGTAACAATTCAATTAGAGATTGTTTTGGAGAGAATATTTTTGGTGGTGGAGGTGGCACTGAAGGCAATCCTTCAAGATCTGCTATTGGTGGTGTTGGGAGTGGTGTTTATCTGAGTGGAACGTTGAACACTTCGGTTAACTATTGTATTTTTGATGGGATATATGGTGGTAAAGGTGGTAATGATGGTTGGATGCAGCGTGGTGGTGATGGGGGTGTTGCAAGTGGTATCTATTTAGATGGATCGTATGGTTCTTTTTTTGATGATAATGTTATAGGGAATGTTACAGGTGGTAAAGGAGGAGATTCTGATTCTAGTTCCAGCCAAGGTGGTGTTGGTGGTGTGGGCTGTGGTTTTTATTTTGCGCATTCTGTACGTAATACTGTTCGAAATTCAACCATATCTGAGATTTTTGGGGGAGAAGGTGGCGATAAAGTTCAATATGGTGGCATAGGGATTGATCAGGAATCTTTTGGTTTTTATTTTCTGGAAGATTCTTTTGAAAATGATATTGATTCTTCCAATCATGTAAATGATGAGTGTGTCCATCTTTTGTATAATGTGTCTGATGTTGTTTTCGATGATATTGAATTGATTCTTGATTCGAATCCCACAAATTATGGTAAATTTGTTATTGTTAATTCTTCAAATGTTACTGTTTCTAACTCTGTTTTTTCCAATTTTTCTGGTTCGGCTAATTATGAAGGTGGATCTGGTTATTTTGGTTGTGGAATTTGCGTTATCGGTTCAGATGATATTTCTATTGTTGGTAATCAGATTTCAAATATCCTGGGCGGTGTTGCTCTTGGATTAAATTTAGAAAACTCAGAACAATTAAAAATTTACTTAAATTCAATCAAAGAGATAAATACCATTAGATCAATGTCTGCAGGTATGAATCTTTTAAATGTTTCAGAAACTCATTTTAAGTTAAATAACATTAAAGATATTATTTCTTCAAATAATGAATGTTACGGAATGAATCTTGTCGATTCAAAATCAAATTTTATCAAGAATAATTCATTTTCTTCTACGAGTATGGGGTTGGGTTTAAATCTAATTGATAATTCCGATTTGAATACAATTTTTCAAAATAATTTCTTAACCGGATTCAATAATTCATATGATGATGGATTAAATTTTTGGGATAATGGAAAATTGCATGGTGGCAATTATTGGCAGGGTCATTATTGTCTTGGAAATCCTAGTGATGGATCATACCCATATTCTATAGAGGGTGGTCCGAATGTGGATGTTTATCCTTTTGCTTCAGAAAATGGATGGTTTCCAAATGACCTTCCTACAGCTTCATTGATATATGAACCCAATAATCCTTTCACATTTGAAACGGTGTATCTAAATAGCACTTCAGTTGATCCTGATGGCATGATTGTCAATTGGACGTGGGAATTAGGTGATGGAACGATAGCACACTCTGAAAATGTAACGCATCAGTATAATGATAATGGTGTTTATGAAATTAATTTAACTGTAAAGGACGATAATGAAGAATTTAATACAACAATGGTAACAATCCCAATTTTAAACCAAAAACCCGTCGCTAATTTTTCTTTTTCACCGGAATTTCCCTCTGCTCGTGAACTGATATCGTTCACAGACCAATCGTTTGATATAGATGGAAATCTTGTCAATTGGACCTGGAATTTTGATGATGGAACGGAAAATTATCATCAGAATCCATCTCATGAATATGATGCATGTGGTGTATATAATCTGTCTTTAACTGTGGTTGATGATGATGGCAGTTCGCATTCTTTTTCTAAAGATATTTCGATATATCTTGAATTTACTGAGCATTTATCACAAGGTTGGAATCTTATCACTATCCCTGTTGAAACTGGTTGGTATGCAAGTGATTTAATGGCAAATCTCTCTGATTGCAGTATGGTTGCTTGCTATAATGCTAGTGATCAAAGCTATGAAACCTATACAGTTGGTGGTGGCAAGGATTTTGATTTTGCTCTTAATGCTGGTGTTGGCTATTTTGTGTATGTGAACGGGGATCAGGAATTCAGCGTTGAAGGCAATCTGTATGAAACTGCAAGTGTTATGTTGTATCCAGGTTGGAATATGCTAGGTTGGTATCAAGAAGAATCAACCATGGCTAGTACTCTAATGGAAGTAATAGATGGATGTACGCATGTGTCATGGTATGATGCAAGTAGTGAGCGGTATCGATCTGCGACACAAAGTGG
>CAZOVB010000168.1:0-3232 GCA_964583095.1 uncultured Planctomycetaceae bacterium | reverse complement strand
ACCATAACTTTTAATATAGATATTAGAGAATATATATTGGAAAATGTATGTTAAATTTCCACTTTATTTATAAATGACTCAAATATCCATTCCAAATATGAAAATCATACGACTAGGGGATGTATTACTCATTGAAACTGTTGAAAGTATCAATATGAACCAAATCAGGGCCTTAACGCATCTTTCATATGAAGCGATCGAATTTGTCAGCTCAATACCAACAGATAATAGACTTATTTTCCAATTATCTAATAAAGCTACCGACGAGGATAAAGAAAATTTTTATAAAATAAATACTAAATAAAATAAGGTGAAAAAATATGGCAACCCTAAAAGAAGCAGCAGAAAGCTACGAACCCAAGACAACTAAGAATATATCAGATGCTGGCGTGATCCCTATCGATATCGAGATCACCAGCGTGGAGCGCACCGCATCAGATGGTGAGAAATTCACCATGAACGTGGTTGAGGTTGACGGCGAGGAGTACCGCATGCCCACAAGCGTCATCAGTCAACTCAAGACGCTTCTTGAGGAGAAACCTGATATGGCATCCTTCAAGGTCAAGCGGACAGGTACAACCATGCAAGATACGCGCTACACTGTGATCCCACAGTGAAGTACTATCAGTATCAGCGGAGATGCAAGCTTTGTGGTGAACGATTCACCACTAAGCTTAATTTTCGTTTTTATTGTACAACATGTCGTCCAGGGAGGGATATGCATGACTGAGAACCTTCAATTCAATATCCACGATAGAACAAAGATCGTTACCTGCAAGCGATTATCTGATATCCTCTCAAAACGCCATACATTGGCTCTCGTGGGACTTACGCCAGATGGTGATACGATAGTCTATCTCGGAGATCAACCTTCAGATAAGGTTTATGATAAGATTCGAGAGGAAGAAGATTTTCGTTTTTTATTGCATAAAGTGTCGTCCAGGGAGGGATATGCATGACTGAGAACCTTCAATTCAATATCCACGATAGAACAAAGATCGTTACCTGCAAGCGATTATCTGATATCCTCTCAAAACGCCATACATTGGCTCTCGTGGGACTTACGCCAGATGGTGATACGATAGTCTATCTCGGAGATCAACCTTCAGATAAGGTTTATGATAAGATTCGAGAGGAAGAAGAAGTTGATCTCTATCTATTCAATAAGATCAAAGAGAGAAAATCCACATGAAACTGACTCAGAATGGACGGATCGATTTTCGGGGAAAAGTAGTCCCTAAACCACTCAAACCCTATATCCGCAAAGAATGTCAATTCATGAAGCGACAACATATGTTATATTATGAGTGGGAGATAACTCCGCACCATAGAACAACCATCGCCAGCGACATCGTCGAGACTGAGATCATGCTATCAGAAGTACGATACCGGATCAATTCATATATCAAAGGTGAAATATGAAATACAAATCATGCATAATATGTGGATCAGCGCGTATCCCTAAACAATCATTATCAATATACGGCTTATGCAAACACTGTTATATAACACGAAAGAACACGCTCGCCCGATTCGGGATCAATCCCACTCTCAAAGAATCAGATTGCAAGAAGATTAAAAAGTGATCATGACCGGGATTGATCTATTGTATCATAAACCCCGGGAATCCCAGGATTTACTCAAAACATCGCTTCAGAACCACCTTCTCTGACATAGAATCATTCCAGCTATTTCCATCACCCTTATATACACCATCTCCTAGATACCGATGGATGATCCCGTTCGTATCGTTGTGATAGAATTCTGCAAGATCATCATCAACATACCGATACAAACATACCGCCCCCACCGGACATTCTGACGCTGCCATACAAAGGATATATGAGCCGTTCTTATGTGTCGGCTCCATAGACACCCCATCAACCTTAACCACGCTCAGATCAAGCATAAGAGCCGCACAACATACAGTGACAAACACCGCATACAGAAATATCAGTTTTCCCATCGGTATTTCACATAGCACGGTTGTTGTCCTAATTCGTCACAATCGATCATCGCAAATTCATAACGATCATCAACCTCGATATATTCCAGACATACCGGACAGTGTCCGTACACTGATCCATCGATCACGATCTGATGCATAACGATCACATGAGAGCATAAATCATCTAGGTTTTTATTCAAAGTCATTATCCCCACTGCTTGTCGTCACAAACACCAACCCCAGCGCACCGATCAAAAACAGCACGATCCCCACCAGCATCGGGATCGCACCGATCAGGATATTGCAGCCAGCAAGTCCCCAGCCCTGCACCATGAAGGCAACGCCCGCAAACGCCATCATAAAGGCAGATCCGATATAATTCTGCTTCAAGATAAACGCCAAAACCAACAACACCACGCCAAATGCACCCGCAAACGCAAGCGGGATGAATCCGGACGTCGTGGCGGGACATTCACCATAGGCGACGGTATTGTTGCGGTCACGATCCGTATTCACGGTAATATATATCGATGTACCATTGCTCGTCACATTCATCGCATCCGGATTGATATTTACATCCAATTCCTGAATCGTCGCATCCGGCTCATAACATCCATTCCCTGACGAATTCGCGATAATTATATACGTTCCTTCCAAAAATGTCCTTGTCTGCGGATATGAATAATTATTATCATCCCACCACAACGAACAGTTCAGCGTATCAGGACATGATACATTTAAGAAAACCTCTAGAGGTGAATATCCTGATGTCGGCGTCACATTGAGACCAATATAATCAGTATATGCGCTCACGTTGTACGTCCTATTGATCTGAGTAACCCCATACTCATCCCAGACATCAAGCGTGATATTATAGGTTCCATACCGATCAAGCGCAGCAAGCGAATACGGAAAGTCAGACGACCAATTAAGATCAGTAACCCAGATCGATCCATTCACCGAGATATTGACCGATGCTGTCCGGCAGACATCAAAATCGATCGAACCAGATACGTTGCAAAACGCATCAGTCTGCGTATAATTCTCAACAACCGGTGCAGGTGGTGCTTCGATATAGAGCGCATCAGTAGTATCAGATACACTATCCTCACTATCATTGAGGATCGCATGCACCCGATAATACATATCATCGATGGCGGAATTTTCACTTGCGCTTATGCGAAACACTGTATCGTCATATCCTGGATAGGTATGTGTGACCTCAAACACTCCCGAGTAATTCTCCCAGGTCACCGAGTCCGTACTGTTCTGATAGACATACGT
>CAZOVB010000167.1:0-3239 GCA_964583095.1 uncultured Planctomycetaceae bacterium | reverse complement strand
GATTGGTCCGGGATAATCAACATAAGCTACTTGCTGTGTTCCAGCCCAAAGCTCGACTCTCCTAAAAAGATGCCAGAAACCGCCGATTGTACATTCGTCTGTAGTATGAAGCGTTGTATTATCGCCTTCGACCAATTGGCATTGTACTTGTAAGAATGCATCCGGCATATACACAAATGAATCACGATCATTTACGTTCATTGTGATTTGGCTTGTTGTAGTTTCAACAGAACCTTCTGGACGATCAGGCAAATACTCTTGGTATTCATATTCCTTTACCAAATCCGGCAAAACAGGAACATCGTCAATATCGAAAATTGTACCTTTAACGTTGGCTACTTGCATGTTTATCAGTATATTTATGGCGGAAAAAAAATACAAATTAAATTAAATCCACTTAAACCGGCATTACGCCTTTGCCAAACATAGAAGCAAGTTTCTTCTTGTTTTTCTTAGTCAAAATTCCGCTTGCTGTTTTTTCTGGTTTGACTTCATGAACTACTGTTCCCATACCTGGCGGATTCAATCCATTTGCACGTACGCCAGGCGGATATAATCCTTCACCTTCCATTCCTAATCCGGTCATACCACGGACGGTTCCTATAATTGGTTTTGTTTTCTTCCAGACAGAATCAAAAGAAAATGCCCCGCCGACAACATCTGTGTTTTTTTGAACAATATATCCACGCTTCAACATCTTTATCAGTATATTCATGTGCGCAAAAAAATATAAAAGGATTTTTATTCGACTGGAAACGCCAAAAGTATATTCAAACGCCCAGATAAGTATTGTTCAATCATGAGGGGCGACCGACACAATATATAGAATATCAAAATTACTTATGTAGCTCGCCCCCTGGATATCTCAACTTATCCATTCGGCAATTTAACTACTCCAGCCCGGAGTTTAACTTCGAATAACTTCATCTTCTCGGGCGATTACAATATTAGCTACAAATGGCTCGCCGTTCAAAACAATTGGACGACCACGTTGATCTACTACTCTAAATCCAATTTCTGATATATTTCTTCGTGATATTTTGTTCCACGTGCGGTTAATTGGAACATGAAACAGCGAGGAGCCCGGTCCATTATTTGGTTGCCAACTCGCTATGATATTACTGGAAGCACCGCCGGCATATCCGCCACTGACAATATTACAAGCTAAAGATAACGAATTTACGCCGTTGTTGATATTGGCAGGGTTTGCTCCAGTTCCGCTGGCATTAACTACTACTGAAGTCCATCCAAGCAGTTCGTTAATGGGCGATTGCGTTAAGTCGAGCGTATATCCGCCGGATATAATGATATCGACTTTCAGTTCAGCGTAGTTCGGCAAGATATTAATGTCAAATACGTTTTCGCCCGATACTACAGTAAAATCGCCATTTCCAACCATCTGTGCGTGTATAAATGCATTTAACAATTCGATCGTATATTGTCCGTCTGGAATTACTAAATCTCTGTCAGTTGCGCCGTTGTTGTAAGAAATTAAGTTATTGCCGAGCTGTGCGGAAATATTGTACCAACTGTAGTAATGGAAAAGCGAATCTAATGCTAAAACATAATCACCGTCAGTTAAGTCAAGCGGAGGATTGAAATTGATAGTAAAATCCTCTGGCGGACCGTTTCCAGCTTCAGAATTGCATTGTAAGTAAAATTGACGTTTTGGCATTGCTGTACTTGTATATCCCGGGCAGAAAAAAATTAAAACAGAATAATTTACTTGAAAACACTAACTGCCGACATGTACTGTCCAGTAGTTAATTCGCCAAGACGTTTTAATTCGTCTATGATGGAAATTGCTTCTGTTTGCACATCAGTTGATTTACCGCCGGCTAACCAAGTGCCGACAAGCATTTCCAGACGTGGAACCATTTGATCAGGCGTCATTACACGGATTTTAGTGCCGTTGCAACCTCCGACCGTTTTAGTTTTCTTTTTGGATTTCTTTTTCGCGGGAGCCTTTCGAACTGGTCCTTTGCCGGATTTCTTTGCTTTCTTTGGCTTTTCAGGCTGGAGTTTGGAAAGTTCGGTAATAACTTCTTTTAACTCACGCAGAAATTGAATTTCACTGGGACTAAGCGAATCCGTTGATTCTAATAGCCCGAGAATAGCGTTAGCTACATTTTTACTGACGTCAGCCAAGTGTTGGTTGCCAATAACTAATTTACCGAGCGATTCAAGTGAATCTTTATCTACCGGCAAACCGCCAAGATTTCCGCCTTGAATCATTGGAATCTCGAACAATCGAATCTTCTTCGGCATTTTTGGAGCGAAACCCATAGCAGATATTTTTGGAATATTTTCTCTTTTAGTGCCACGTAATTGGCTAATCAAAGCTTCTTGCGGTGCTTGTATTTTTAATTCAGTACCGGATTTTGTCTTGAATATTTTGCCAAGAGTCGATCCTAAGCCTTCTCTATCGCCTTTTGTAAATCCGAGAAGTTTTCCAGATTTTCCTTTCCATTGGAAATTAGAATCCACGCTATTTACGTACGGTATCATTAGAGTGGCCCATAGTTTTCTAACACCAGTGCCAGGAATTTGTCGCCAGTCCTTATCTTCATTGCTAAGCTTTACAGAAACAGATACTAATTCGATTCCTTGCGGTAGAATCTCTATAGATTCGCCGTTCGTTAAAGGATAGCTAATTGCATATTTTCCGGGCGCAGTCGAATCATCATCCATAAAAATTTTATAACCAGCGTCATCAGCCATTTGTTCCAAAATATCAAACGGCAAATTGAACAATTTCTTCGGGTTTTCGGTGTAATCTTCTACTTTCAACCCGCCGGATGGTGGAGGCGGTGGTGGAGCAGATTTTCTAACATTATCTACCAATTCCTGAAATTCTTTTCTAACAGCATCTTTAACAGCCTCCGATACAGCAGATATGTCAATTATCTGATTGATTTGATCAACAACAGCGTCATCGTTCAAATCCAAATTATTTTTACCTATATCGTTTTTAATAGCTTCAATTTCGTTTTTAACTTCATCTTTTTCAGTTTCAGTAAGAGTTTTTGGTGTTTTGCCTGCTTTTCTTTTATGCAAACGTTCAGCATATTCTACCAATTTATCTCGTATAACTTCTGGAACCGTATTGTCGCCAGTTATTCTATTTAGAATAGCTACTAAACCGTCTTTAGTAGAAATATCATCGTCGCCAATATATCTTTTGAGTAATTTCTTCGCACGACGGCGAATATCTCTTGAAGTAAAAGGATCAGCTAAAA
>CAZOVB010000166.1:0-3251 GCA_964583095.1 uncultured Planctomycetaceae bacterium | reverse complement strand
CATTTATTCTAAAAGAGAGGCTATTATATTGCTTTTGGGATCTCAATGATTCTGAAAATCCTCTGAGTAAAATTGTCAATAAAGACTCTATCAATAAAAATTCAACTTCGGAATGGTTAAATGATTCTGACAAACAAAGATGGCTAATAGAATTATTACATCTAATGCTTAAGAATCATGCTAAATCAAAAGATATGAGATACGACAGAAAAACATCGAGGTATTATATTACTGCAAAATTCGGAGTTGACAAAATAATTAGATGGAAACCAGGAAATCGTACAGTTCCTCGAAATATAGTGAAATTTTATAAGGATGAAGAAGGTGAAACAAATTTTGCTGCACATAGAGCAGCATCATTTAAATTTGAGTATATCAGTAATGAACTTTACCTTATTGTTGACCCACAATGGACTTTTACTGAAGAAGGTAAAATTCCAATAAGAGATAGAAAGATGAATATTCTCTCAAATAAATGGCGTACAAGGGAACATAATAGTAGTTTTTTAAGAGATGTACTTTTTTGGGTAAATTTTTTAGCTAATGGTCAGAAGAAATTAAAGATTGAGGAAGGTCCCACGTCACTTGTGATAAATGTCAAACCAATTGAAAGCGAGTTGGGAGTTGGTATCAAAGATGATGAAATCGGCTTAGATAATCTTTTGATTGAACAAAAAGACATTATTCAACCAATTCTTTCTTTTGAAAGAGGACAAGATGATTTACTCGAATCTGAAGAAGATACAGATGAAAGTGAGAGTGATGTAATTAGAGGAGATGGTGATGAATAAATTTAGAGTATGGTTTCAGAAAGAACCAAATTTAGTTTTTGGCAAATCTGTTGTTTGCCCAGACCCAAAGACGGGGATTTCTCTTTATGGTCCATATTGTCTTCCAGATCAAGAGCATCCATCTCCTTTTGAGATAAGAGTAGGAATTGTAGGATCAGGGGATACAATCTCCTTAACAAAAAGGTTTATTGGAAAATGTTCAGATAAAATTGTAAGTAATAAATCAAATAGAAATTTGTTCCCTTCATTCCCGGGTATGTCCCTAGACACTCAGTTCCAATGTAGTTTGCTAACATCAGAAACGTGGGAAGAACTAATTACTGAGGGAGAATTGGAAAAAATACCAAAAATAAATGAGTTTTATAAAAGAATGGAATATGCAGTTAATCTTTTTGTAGATGGGGCAAAAAAATTATCCACGAAAACGCCTGCTCCAAATGTTATTGTGTGTGCATTACCAAAGAGTGTTGTTGATTATTGCGCTACCTATATAGACAGATTTGGAAGAACAAGACGTCATCGTTATACCAAATTTGAAAGAGATATCAAAAAGATGAAAAAAAAGGGTCAGACATTCTTAAAAGATTTCTTCCCAGACCCACATTCATTGGAGATATTAGAGTCCAAAGACAAGCATTTTACAAATTTTAGAAGGGGTTTGAAAGCAGAGACTATGAGCACAGGCATACCTACTCAGATTATTCAGGAAACCACATTAGAAAATACTCTTAATGGAAAAGGGAATATACAAGATGAGGCAACTGTTGCATGGAATTTCTGTGTTGCTATGTATTATAAAGGTGGCGGTTATCCATGGAAACTTGCCGATGTTGACAAAGATGCATGTTATATAGGAATTTCCTTCTTTAAAGACATTAGTGATTTTATATCAATGCAGACAAGCATTGCACAGATATTTTCAGATACTGGTGAAGGGTTGGTTATGAAAGGTGAAGACTTTAAATGGGATGAAAGGAGAGGGAAATCACCACATCTAACAAAAGAACAAGCGAAGAAGCTGATAGGCGATGCAATTGATTTTTTTAAGAAAAATATGAAACGAAAGCCAAAACGTGTTGTTGTTCATAAAACTTCGAGATATTGGCCTGATGAATTAGAAGGGTTTCAGCAAGCAATTAAAGATAAAAACATATATTCAAAAGATTTTTTAACACTTGAAAGAAGAAATATACGTTTTGCCAGGATGGGGAATTTTCCCCCATTGAGAGGTACAATAATTCAATTGCCCAATAAAAATCTTCTTTTATACACAAAAGGATTTATTCCTTATCAAAAGACCTATCCCGGAGTTCGAGTACCAAAACCAATTGAGATTCTTGAACATCATGGAGATTCTTCCGCAGATAAAATCTGTAAAGAGGTTTTTGCACTTACTAAAATGAATTGGAATAGTTCTGATTTTGCAGGATCAATGCCCATTACTCTTGCATTTTCTAAAAGAGTAGGTCAAGTTTTATCTCATGAGCCTAGGAATCCACGTCCAGAGTACAAATTCTATATGTGATAACTTTAAATCCATGTTTAAACGAAAATAACACTTTTATTTTTAGCAGTTTAATCATGTAATGAAAAAACCCAAAATATAAGTGGAAATACACGATACATGTAATATCTCCATTTACTTTGGGAAAGGAGGGATTTCGTGGCAAAGAAAACTTCAAATGGTGCAAATATAGGCTTTGAGGAAAAGCTCTGGCAATCGGCAGATAAACTCAGAAGCAACATGGATGCAGCAGAATACAAACATGTTGTTTTAGGTCTGATTTTTCTTAAATACATTTCTGATGCTTTTCTAGAACTTTATAATGAACTGAAAAACAGTGATTTAGCAGATCCGGAAGATCCAGATGAATACAAAGCCAAAAACGTTTTTTGGGTTCCAAAAAAAGCACGATGGAATTATTTACAGGATAACGCAAAGAAACCCGATATCGGTAAATTAGTGGACGATGCAATGGATGCAATTGAAAAAGATAATCCTTCCTTAAAGGGTGTTTTACCTAAAAATTATGCTCGTCCGGCTCTAAATAAACAAAGATTGGGTGAATTGATAGATCTCATTGGTACAATAGGACTAGGGGACAAAGAAAGTAGGAGTAAGGACGTATTGGGTAGAGTCTATGAATATTTTTTAGGTGAATTTGCTGATGCTGAAGGAAAGAAAGGAGGACAATTCTATACTCCTCGTTGCATTGTAAAACTTCTCGTTGAAATGATTGAGCCATATGAGGGTAGAGTGTTTGATCCCTGTTGTGGCTCCGGTGGGATGTTTGTTCAGAGTGAAAAATTCATAGAAGCTCACGGCGGCCGACTTGATAACATACACGTTTTAGGACAAGAATCAAATAGAACTACTTGGCGTCTGTGTAAAATGAATCTTGCGATAAGGGGAATAGAATCATCAAGTATTAAGTGGGGAGATAGTTTTCACGATGATCA
>CAZOVB010000165.1:0-3382 GCA_964583095.1 uncultured Planctomycetaceae bacterium | reverse complement strand
CAGGGCATACCCGGGCGGCGAACTGCAATTCAATGCTCTCGGCGGATGCCGCGGTTTGTCGGCGCGCGGCGATTGCCCTCGCGGCGGGTTATCTCCGCATCCCGGTCATTCCGGGTTCGGACCCGTCGAAGGATGTGTCCGGACCCGAAGGGGGCACCCGGCTGCGCCTTTGGTTTCGTCGCGACAGGCGGACTTGCTTCGCAGGTCCGTGGCACCCGCGGCGGGCGTCGAACCTGCCGGGGATGAAGTTCGCAGCTTGAGCAGGAGATCCGGTGAGCAGGAGACCTGCCTTCGCCAAGGCTCCGGCAGGCAGGTCGCAGGAATAGGACTTTTGTCGCCTAAGGCAGGTAAGGGAGTTTTTTCTTCTTTTCTCTCCTGATCACCTGTTCCTGGCTCACCTGCTCTGTTGGGCCGCCTGGGGCGGCCCAACGGAGAGGGCGGGATTCGCTTCGCGGCGCCTTCGGCGTCGAACCCGCGAGCGGTCTGCTCGCTGGGCTCGCAGTCCGGCGTGTTCTCATCCCGCTCCCTGAAACAAAACCCCGGGCGTTGCCCGGGGCTTGGTTTTACGGAGAGGGCGGGATTCGCTTCGCGGCGCCTTCGGCGTCGAACCCGCGAGCGGTCTGCTCGCTGGGCTCGCAGTCCGGCGTGTTCTCATCCCGCTCCCTGAAACAAAACCCCGGGCGTTGCCCGGGGCTTGGTTTTACGGAGAGGGCGGGATTCGAACCCGCGGTACCCCAAAGGGTACACGGCATTTCCAATGCCGCCCGATCGGCCACTCTGGCACCTCTCCTGGTTGGCAGAGAAGTCAATATAGCGATCTTCGGACAGGAAACAAGGGGACACTACAAAGCTTTGCCCGGGCTGATCCGGGGTCTGCGTTTGACTCCAGGAGGGCTCGGAAGCCTGTAAAAAGGGGCTCTGGGAGCCATAAAGTGCCCGAAACCCCTGTTTTTATTGGCTCAAACGCATTTTCACCTTGACGAAGACCTCCGCCGGGGCAAAGAATACCCACGTTGTCAACTCCACAACTGCGTTCAGGAACACGCAGGGCAGGGGAGGCCCCGACGCCGGGCGCGCCGGAAAAACCCCTTTGCCAAACACAGGCATGCTTTTTGAAGGAGCAAGAAGATGGCCAAAGCCAAAACCGCCAAACCGATGACCAAGTCTCAGATCATGTCCACCCTGGCTGAGAAGTGCGACATGACCAAGAAGGATGTCCAGATGGTCATCGATGAACTCGTCAGCCTCGCCTACAAGGAAGCCAAGAAGGGCTTCACCATCCCCGGGCTGGGCAAACTCGTCGTCCAGCAGCGCAAAGCCCGCATGGGACGCAACCCCGCCACCGGCGAAACCATCAAGATCCCGGCCAAGAAAGTCCTCAAGTTCCGGATCGCCAAGGCGGCCAAGGACGCCATCCTGCCGGCCAAGAAGTAACAACCGCCAACGCGGTTTGTGTATTCAAAACGGGCCAGGCGCCTTCCGGCGCTTCGGCCCGTTTTTCATGCGCCGCTCCTTGGGGAGATTCGATTCAAGCCCAATGCTGTTGAGGCCACCCGGATCCATCGCCCAAGCCCAGTGCGCCTCGCTTGAGCCAGATCTGGCGAACGTGCGTCTGGGTATGTGCCACGACCCGCCAGTAGGCATCCATGCGGTTCTTGCCCGTTTCCTCGCCGAACCAGCCGGGACACGTTTCGGCCAGCGACTCGGGAGGCAACGCCTCCAGGTCTTTCATCACGGAATTGCCAATGGCCTCGAGACGCTCCAGACACTGCCCTGCGGTGGGCAGGTCGTTCATCTTCGGGCGAAGCTGCTGAGGGGTGTTCTGCCAGATGTCGAATTTCTCCTCAGGCCGGAAGGTCAAGTCCCAGCCCTGAGACTCCACCGCGTAGCAGTCCAGGCACTGAAGGCAATGCTCGAACAGGCAGACGATATTGTGCCTCCCCTCCAGCGGGAAAGACCAGAACTGCTCGTCGCTGAGCCCCTGGATCGACTCGGCCAGGGCGGTCATGGATTCATCCAGCATGGCCCGGACAAGGGCCTTGGAATCCAGGCCCACCGCGTCGTGAGGTTGGTGCTTCCCGATCATCTCCATCTCCTTTTCTGCCCGCCGGCGTTCCGCTGAACAGCTGGCCGGCATCTAGGACCGAGGTTGATCCGCCATCAGCATCGCAACTTCGCTGCGAAGCGGCATGGCCGCCTGGGCGCCAAGGCGCGTGCAGGCCAGCGCCCCAGCCGCCGTGGCGAACTTCGCCGAGTCGTGCAGATTCCTGCCCTCTCCCGTCGCGACCGCCAGGGCCGCGGTGAACGCATCGCCCGCAGCCGTGGTGTCCACAACTTGCACCTTGTAGGCATTGACCCGATAGAAGTGGCCGTCGGCAGCCACCACCAGCGAACCTCGCGAGCCAAGCTTCAAGACCCCGGCCTTGGCCCCGCGCTGAACCAGTTCCAGCGCGACGTTCTTCTCCACCCGTTCTTCCACCACCCGCGTTCCGGTCAAGGCCTCTGCCTCGCAGACGTTGGGGCTCAGGATGTCCACGCTGCAGAGCTCATCGGGCAGCGTCCTGGGCATCGGGGCCGGATCCAGCACGACCCTGCAGTCCTGCCGCCGGGCCTTCTCCACCGCCGCCCGTACCGTAGGCAGGGGCAGTTCCAGTTGCAGGACCACCACGTCCGCCTCGGCAAAAAGCTCCGCCAGGGGGAAGATATCGTCCGGCGTCAGGTAATGGTTGGCCCCGCCGGTGACGACAATCGAGTTCTCCCCGTTGGAATCCACCATGATCATCGCCACCCCCGTCGGGGCCTCTGGGCGATGCTTCACGTGGGTCGTGTCCACGCCCTCCGCCTGGAGCTTGCCGATGAGCTGCTCGCCGAAGGCGTCGTCGCCCACCCGTCCGACCATCCGAACATTCCCGCCCAGGCGGGCGGCCGCAACCGCCTGGTTGGCTCCCTTGCCCCCGGGGCTGGTCACGAATCCGTCGCCCGGGACCGTCTCGCCCGGCTGGGGCATCCGCGGCGTGCGAACCACCAGGTCCATGTTGATCGAACCCACCACCAGTATGTTCGGCTTGCTCTGGGACATGCCAACTCTCCGAAGCCTGCTGTTTCTGGGCCCCCACCAGATCGACAGACTACGCAAATTCCCATCCCATGGCAACCTTCCAAAGATCGCGTGCGGCTCTTCAGGTCGGCAGAAGCGAAATGCTTGCCGAAGCGGCGGGAAAAGGTGGTTGACGCAAATGCGGAAGTGGCTCTAGAATAGCCGCATCGTGGGGGCATTCGGACACGGAGAGAGCGGCTCGGGCCAGCCCAAGCCGGGAAATTGCAGACCATGAAACCAATCCCACTGGCCAGACCCGACATCGGCGAGCAGGAGATCCAGGCC
>CAZOVB010000164.1:0-3387 GCA_964583095.1 uncultured Planctomycetaceae bacterium | reverse complement strand
ACGCTACATGCAATTATAAATAGTTTTTTCATATTTTCTTTTGCCCCCTATATAGTTTGTAACAATACAATTATACATGGTTTATTATTTTTAATATATTTATAGACAGATAGTATATATAATATTAACGATTGTTTAATCTGAAAACCTTGAAGAAATACAAAGATAATATGAAATTATCAGTCCAGGGTACCTGGCGACTCATAATGCCTTGAAATCTCTTCACGAGACAATACTCGACCATATAATCCAACTTCATCAATAATCCCATAAAAACCTCTACCGAAAAGTAATGGCGAATCAGTTTCAGCAATGGTCACTGGAGCATCAACAAATGATTTCGTATATAATGATTGATTATTTACATAAATCGTAAACTCGTATTGATCAAAAGTTACCACAACATGATACCAACCATCTTCATCAGCCAGGATGATAGGTGTAGAATACAAGTTACCATTTAAAGTGACAAATACCGTTGATGCATTCACATTAAAACCATACGAGCCCTTCTTACCGAGCACTCTCATATGCATATCTTCAGGATCTGGTTCAGTGAAAATAGTTTTTATCGTACCACTATGTTTATCCACAGTATATATAATACCATAGACCGTGTCAGTTCTCTTAAAAAGTTTTGGATAAAAACATTTTGAAGATTCAAATTTATAAGGAGGCTGCCCAAGAGATAAATTCCCATCTTCATCAATTAAAACGGATAAATAAAAGCCATTAGAATTTGAAGAAGAAATAGGATTTTTAGCTGTAGAAAAAACCAATAGAATTGTTGTTTCAGAAGATTTAATTGCATGAGGCGTATAAAATTCCTCATTAGAGAGTTGAAGTTCAAATCCAGTATTTTTAATGGTATGATTTTCATATATCCGTATTGTTTTTGCGTAACCTGATGAATCACTACCATATAATATTGTACAAAGACCCCCATTCATATAAACTAAGTAAGGATCAATACAAGAATCATAATCTGAGATGGAAAAGACATTTGGATTTGAATAATACACACCTTTTTCTTCACTAATATTTACTGTTCTAACATAACTACTATCTCCCTTTGAATAGATAATTGCAAATATGTCCCCCCTCGTTTTATAAATATGTGGATCTAACCAGTCAATTGATGGGAAAAATTTATAACTTCCAGTTTCAGTAATTTCACCAGCATCTGAAACATTTAAGATTCGTATTATACCATCATTCTGACTAGAATTTTTAAGAGTATAAATGACTGCAAATGTATTTCCGCCGATCTTTTCGATAGATAAATCAGAAAAGGTTTCACCTGAATCTAATTCAATAATCTGATTTAAATATTCAAAAGTGGCATTTGGATAAATCTTATATGTTTTAAGGATTGCATCTTTATCGGATTCTACGAATCCAATAAGAAAAATATTTTCACTAACATGTTTAATTTCAGGTTGCAAAGTAATCTTAGCTGATCCATTACCAAATTTTTCTTTATCTTCATTAACACTTATCTCCCCCAATTCTGACACATTTATGGTAACTAACTCCCCATCCTTCTGTTGTTTTTCAGTAACAACTGCATAAACATCATCTTCAACATGGACGATATCAGGAGTGTATGCAAATTTTGATGTTAAAAAGCTTTGTGATATGAAGACATTTAAGTCCTTTGGTTTTACCCAAGCTTCCATTGTTAAATTTCGTTGAATATCCAAACTTATTCTATCAGGTACATGAACTAAACTAGTGAATCCGTCAAAGGAAAGTGCATAACTATTTTTTGATTCTTCTGTCCAGTTTTCACCAGTAATGGTTCCATGATTAAGATTCCCTGAAGAATCATGTGCTATAGTTCCTTCATTTTCATCAAAATGCCAGATGCCACCATAACCAAAAGGTGAAATCCTGTATCCCTCTTGAAGTGTATTTAAAAGCACTAATGAATTGCTATGAACATCAGCAATACCCATATCTACTTGTAATTCACGTATATCAGTAGAATTAGAGTACATCAGTTGTTCCCCAAAATTCCATACATTTTCATCTTTATCATTGTTAACAATGATATCTTTCAACGTTTTTTCAAATCTTATCGATCCTGCGATTTCAACGAAAAACCGAGCATTTACATCAACTGGTTCTCCGCCCCAATGTTCAACAGTGATAGTATACTGGTCGCCATCTCTTTCTAATCTTGATGCCAGATCAATATCAGGTGGTTGTACGGGTGAATTTATTGAAAGCAATGAAAAATAAACGACTGAGAAAAGAACAACAGCAGATCCTAACAATAGCATTGTTCCTATAATTTCAGAAACGCCATGCTTATTATGGCGTAATGATTTTATTTTGTGCATCCTACTCAACCTCTTCAAATTACAATGTTTTTACATTGATGATTTGATTTCAGTATTAATATAGCAAAAAGTCGTATTTAACACTATTTATTAGAAAAATTGAAGCGGACCCGCAGGGATTCGAACCCTGGTAACTGGCTCCGAAGGCCAATAGGATATCCAAGCTACCTCACGGGCCCAAAATGAATTGGTTTTGCACATCTGACATTAAAAACAGTATTATAAAGTTTGTCTGAGCTGTTTTTAAGTTGGAAAAAAGATTACTGAGAGAATGTTCTTATTTTTCGCTAGTGTTTTTTTTGGTTGACATTTTATCATATTGTTAACTTATCTCCCATACTTTATATAATTTGAAGAAGAAAAGAAGGTTATAAATCAACAGAACTATGTTGATATGGATAGTGAGATGATGGTTGAACCTGCTGCTATTAGTACTAGATTGCAGTGCTATATGCATATTCACCTGCAAATAAACTATTTATATCTACATGTTGTTGATAGAAAAAACTCAAGTGAGGATGGAATGCATGAAAGCTAATAGAAAATTTAAAGATAAAGATGATGCAGTTTCCGCTGTAATCGGTGTCATTCTTATGGTAGCAATAACCGTAGCCATTGCAGCAACCGTATATGTGTATGTAAGTGGAATGATAGGAGATAGTCCACAAACAACACCTAATCTGCAATTTACACGTGATAATACAAGAAAAAGATTAACTGTAGCGTCAGCAGATCCTGGTGATTTAAGTTGGTATGATTTTGTAATATCATGGAATCCAGACGAGGATAATACCACTAGTCTTACTGGGACAATAACTAATGGAGGCCGCGGCCCTACTGAAGATGTCAGAGCCGGTGATTGGATTCAATTTAATGAAACAGTTGATGTTACTATAAGACACGAACCAACAAACACCCTTATAGGAAGTTGGACATTCAACTAAAACTCCCCCAACTATCTTTTTTTATTTTTTTAAAAATACACTTTTTTTTTAACCAATTTTGAACAAGTTGTTTTCTTTTTGATTTGATGAGACTATCT
>CAZOVB010000163.1:0-3394 GCA_964583095.1 uncultured Planctomycetaceae bacterium | reverse complement strand
AATGGTTTGAAACGTTATATTGGTTTTTTGAAAAATGAAGTAGATGAAGTTGTAGCAATTGAGCAACCGGTGAGTGTGATTAAGGATAATATTCGGATTCGTGGTCGCACTGATTTTTTGTATAAAAATAAGAATGGTGAATTGGTGTTGCTTGATTATAAATCACGGACACTTAAAAGCATCAATGATACGCATGTGGATTTACAGTTGAAGTTTTATGCTGATGCATTACATCGGAACAATCAACCGGTCGATAAGGCGGTTGCTTATCCAATTGAAGAAGAACAATTAGATGTGAATGATGCATTAGTCTCTGTTGATGATGGCAGTGGTGAAGTATCAAAAGTATTAAAAAAGTTTACTTCATGTGTACGAGAAAAATCATATACCGGATCAAAGAAAGGGTCAATATTTTGTAAGGAATGTCCATATCGGTTTATGTGTAAATATTATAAGGAAGGGAGCTAGAATATGAGTGAATCAACATCTTTAAAAAAATTTCAAAAAGAATTAAAAATATTGTTTCGTAGTGAAGATAAGGATTTTAACTGGGGTATTTACCGGATTATGAATCAGAAAAATGAGGAGATAACCCGGTTTATTGATAAAGAAATTCCAAATATTGTTGAAAAGAAAATAACTGAGTTACGAAAAGATTTTGGAAAGGAGATTGAGGTGGAATTAAAGGGTCTTGAGAAGAGTTTAAAGGATGCGGGTGTTGATCCAAAGGATTCTCCAAAGTATCAAAAATTGTTACAACGGAAAAAAGAAGGGCGGTCTCTATCTGATTTTGAGGATGCTATTTATAATCATCTCATCGAATTTTTTAGTAGGTATTATCAGGATGGTGATTTTATAAATGAGTTTTATTTCAAGGATGATCAGTATTTGATTCCGTATGATGGCTCAGAAACTATGCTTCATTGGGCTACAAAAGATATGTATTATATTAAGAGTAGTGACCAATATAAAAGGTTTAGTTTTTTAACAAAAGATGAAAAACTCTCAGTAGTATTTAATCTTTCAAAAAAGCTGGAAGAAAAAGGAAATAAGAAAGGATCTCGCGATAAGTATTTTGTTTTTGATGATATTGAATTTAGGGAAAAAGAGTTAATTTGTAATATTAAATATGTTGATTTAAACGATGAAATTAAAACCCTTGCTAACAAAGTGGATCAAAGAAAGGAAATTCTGGATAATGAAATTATTAGTAAATTAAAAGAAAAATTGGGAAGGAGAGTAGAGCATCTTGATATTTCAAAAAATCTTAAAAAATTTAAAAAAAGGTATGTAGAAGATTTTTTTATTCATGAAGATCTAAAAGGTTTTTTAGAAAAACAAATGAACTTTTACATTAATCAAGAAATAGTTCATATAGATTTTTTTATATCTGACGATGGAGATTTCAACGATGATTTAAAAATTATTGCTAAAGTTTTTAAGGACATATGTAAAAATATTATTGAAAAACTTTTTCTCCTTGAAGAAATGAAGAAAAAGATTTGGGAAAAGAAGAAATTTATACTTGAAACAAATTATGTAATAACACTTGATAAAATTCAAGAATATTGTGGTAATAAATTTTTAGAAAATATTGTTGATGATATCATCTCAAACATTGATCAAAAAAAGGAATGGGAGGCTCTATTTGATATTAATATTAAAAACAGTAAGGATCTTTTTGAAAAAAAATATGATGGATCCATTGAATATAAGAAATTACCAGTTGATACAAAATATTTTAGCGATGAGTTTAAATGGAAGATTTTATCGATTATTTATAATCTAGATGAAAATCTAGATGGGCTTTTGATTCATTCTGAAAATTGGCAAGCATTGAATTTGGTACTAGAAAAATATAGGGAAAAAATTAAATGTTGTTATATTGACCCACCATATAATACCGGCAGTGATGAGTTCATTTACAAAGATGGATTTAGCGATTCTTCTTGGATTTCAATGATTAAAGATAGGTTATCTCTATCTAAATTATTACTGAATGATCAAGGCGTACTTTATTCTAGCATAGATGATAATGAATTTGAAAATGAACATCTTTTATTTAATGAATTGTTTAACAAAAAGAAAACAGATGTTTTTATCTGGAAAAAAAGTGGTTATGGTCGAGAAAGAAAAATGAAAAATGTTAAAACATTTAGAAAAGACCACGAGTATGTTTTAACTGGTTTTAAAAATGAATTAATGCTGAATAAAATTAGAGAGAAACCAAATTTCCAAGGAGATTATTCAAATCCAGATAATGATCCTCGAGGGAATTGGTTATCTGGTAGTATCTCTCGTGCCGAATACGCTTCCAATAAAGAAAGTGATAACTACTATTCAGTTACTTCCCCATCTGGAAAGAAAATTACGAGACAATTTGATATCCCTAAAGAGGACTTTTTAAAATTAGACAAAGATAACAGAATTTCATGGGGAAAAAATGGAGATTCAGTCCCAAGAATTAAAACATTTATAAATGAAAAAAGAGAGATAACACCTTATTCTGTGTTATTAACAAAAGGTTCAACAACAGGTGGAACAACTGAATTAACTAACCTTATCAACAATGAAGAACTAGCCAAAAAACTTAGACCAAAACCATCTTTTTTAATTCAGACTTTATCTCAGTTAGGAAGCAATGATAGTGATATTGTATTGGATTTTTTTGCAGGTAGTGGCACAACTGCGGAGTCTGTAATAAAATTGAATATAGATGAAAAAACTAAAAGAAAATTCTTTTTAATAGAAGGAGGTGGCCATTTTGATACAGTTACAAAGAACAGAGTAAAAAAGATCATCTACTCGTTAAATTGGAAAGAAGGAAAACCTAAAGATATGCATTCAATTGGAGGTTTTTTCAAATATTATAAAATAGAACAATACGAAGATGCTTTAGAGAACATTGTATTAAAACAATCCACCCTTGAAATGTTCAGTGAAAATCTTGATATTCTACTCAGATATCAACTTGAAGAAGGAATTGATGAAAACAAATCAAAAAACTTTTTAGGAGTAGACATTGAAAAAGAATTTTTGGATTTAAGTATCAAAGTGCTGAACAAAGACGGTACCACTCGACAGCAAAAAGTTGATCTTATTGAAACTTTCAACTATTTTATCGGTTTAGAAATTAATCAAATGAAAAAAATAAATGAAAACAACAGAGACTATTATATTATAACCGGTAAAACTGATGGAGATAAAACCATTATAATCTGGCGTAATCCAAAAGATCTTGACAAAGAAAAAGACCGTGATTTTATAAATAAACAACTCCAAAACGACAATTATAAAAATATCTATGTCAACTCAGACTGCCACATCCAAGGGTACAAGAACATTTATGATGAAATGAGGAAACGACTATGGTAAAAAAAGCAATGAGTCAAAG
>CAZOVB010000162.1:0-3405 GCA_964583095.1 uncultured Planctomycetaceae bacterium | reverse complement strand
GCTGGCCAGCAGCCTTGCGATAACACTGAGTTACAACGAGGTTGTGAGGCGTATCCTTAACAACCGCAACATAGGACAGGATCAGCAGCGATGAAGCAACTTGAAAGCGTAGTGATGGCTTGGGATGAGGACCGCTGGATCGCACGCGGCGAGCATGGCCTGCGGGCGGAGGGGCGGACGGTCGATGAGGCGGTTCGGCTGCTACAGGTCGCGGCGAGGATGGCCGGCGTTGACGTGACGGGCTGGGATGCGGTGGCGGACGAATCGGTGAAGGGCGGTGCGGTATGAAGCCACAGCGAATCCAACGCAAGCGGACGAAGGGCTGGCGGATGCCGCCGAACACGGTCAGCGTCACGCGGCCGGGAAGGTGGGGCAATCCGTTTAGGGCGGGGTGCCCGGGCCCAATGGGACGCAAGCCCCTTGACAGCGAGGGGGCGGTCGGTTTCTTCCGGGCTATGCTGTCCGACCCGGATCTGCGGGAAGCTGCCGGCTATCCCGACAGCGATGCGATTCGGGCAGAACTGCGCGGGAAAAACCTTGCTTGCTTCTGCCCGCTTGACCAGCCATGCCATGCCGACGTGCTACTTGAGATTGCAAACGGAGACACGCCATGAGCGAACACAAGTCCACTCCAAAAGACATCGGGATTTTTCACCTTGTACGCGAGACGTGGCATCCGTTCGGGTATGACTGCCCACGTTTGGCAAAACCCCATCCTTGCTTCACAGACGCCAACGACCACCTGTTCGAGATATGGCGGGAACTACTCAAAACGGATCGCAAGTGGTGCATCCGACCCGCAAGCAAAGCCGAACGCGACAACCCGAGGATAGACCAATGAGAACAACGACCCAAATCAGAACATGGAATCCCGGCGAGGCGGCAGAGACACGCACGCTTTGCTACGAGGATCAGCGGGAGCTTTGCCGCGCGGCGACCGACGCGGTACACAACATGCTAACTGACAACGGCATAGACCCGCTGGCTATATCGGTTGAGCTACGGGTTGAGGTGCGTGAGGCAATCACGCCCGACCCGCCGAAAAAGAAAAAGGCCACCAAGAAGAGGGCCAGCAAGAAGAAGGGCGGCGACAAGTGAACACCCGCGACTACCTACTGATCTCGCTCGGCTCAAGCTCGGCCATCGCGGGCGGCGGCATCGGCCTCAATATGCCGCTGGTCGCCATCGTTTTTGGTTTGCTGGCCCTGGGCATCCTGCTGATACTGGACTGACACCATGAAATACTTCCTGACAAAAATCGGAATCTACTTACTGTGGGGCGCGTCGGGAGCACTGGCCGCCAAGAGCGGCAGCATGTTTTCGTGGTGGACTCTTCCTGCAATTGCGTTCGCATTCGCAGGGTTTGCGTGGTATGACCTCACTTGGGAGCGTCACCGACGACATCCATGACCGCCAAGCACATCACTGAACTTCTGGCAGACCACACCCGCCGCCACCCGGTTGGGGTTAAGGAAAAGCGCGATTTCCTGAACCTGTATTGTGACGCCGACTATGTTTGCGTCACGGCGTCGGGTCAAGTCTACGAATATGAGATCAAGACCTCACGCAGCGACTACCTGAGAGACTTCTCGAAGCTAAGGCACCGAATATACAGCGGAAACGGAGACCGGTTCGGGGCGGCGGGTAGATTGCCAAACCGCTTCTGGTATGTGACGGCGACCGATGTTGTGAGAGACGACCTGCCCGACTTCGCCGGATGGATCGAGGTTGTAGACGGCGGGCTGGTAGAACGGGTTAAAGCCCCGCTAATGTGGCGAGGCACCCACGACGTGAAGGTTATCCTCCAAATAGCTGGGGCAATGCGCAGACGGGGAGACGGCGTATGAATTCCATGACCGCCCACACCACCGCCGAACTGATCGCCATGCGGGACCGCCTGCGTCGGCTATTGGCCGCGAACGACCAACGCACGCAATCCGCCTGTCCCGGATGCGGCAAGGGCATGGTCGGGTGGTACGACTACCCCGCGTGCCTGCGTTGCATCGAGGCGGAGATTGAGCATCGCGAAAACGCAGACAAGGGTATTGCGTAGCAACGCGGGCGGGTGTATACTGCGAACAACACAGGGAGCAACACGATGAGCTATGAACCGAAAAAAGGCGACAGGGTGTGGTTATGGGCGGTGGTTGACCGTGATGGCGTGGACTGCGACGGGGACGTATGTATCAGAATCGCAGGCGAAGAGGGGGACACCGTTTTTGTGGGGCCAGACGACATCACCCCTGAACCCGACACCGACCGCATCGAGCAGAAGCTGGCCGACGGCGACACGTCGCTGGAGTATGAGCCGCAGAGCGTGGCGTTCTCGCCGACACAGCCGGAGGTGGGCGTTTATCAGTTGAGCGGTACTGACCCGGCGTTCTTCTGCAACCCGGCCACCAGCACACTCACAGACCACGGCAGGTACATCGGCAGGCCCGCTAACGAGCTACCGCCGGGGACGGTGTGTGATGTCGAGATGATGCGGCGGACGGTGCGCGTGCTGTGGGATGGTAAGCGACTATGTGATGTAGATGGCGGCGATAAGCCGGTAGATGTGCTGATCTGTAACAACCACCCCGTCATCCGCATCCACAAGCTCGGCAGGTGGCCGGAGCCGGAGCGGCCCAAGACGCTGGCGGATGAGCCGGGCGTGGCGTGGGAAAGCGAACACGGCATTGTGCGTTTTTGCTGGGACGGGCAGATGTTCCTTCTCGACCACCGGGGCGAGGTCAAGAAGTCGTCGTGCCAGGCAGACATTGCCCCCTATACCAGATGGACCCGCCTCGGCAAAGTCGGCATCACAATAGACGGCGAGCCGTGGGGAGGTGGGGAGTGAATATTCAGCAGTTAATTAACATCGCAGAAAACGAAACATTTAGCGATGCTTTTGTCGGGGCCGTGCTCCGCACGCAGTGCCTCGCCGAACTCAAGGACATGGCCGAGGAACAGCTAGAAACATGGTGGCGGGACTTCGATCGCGACAGTACCGATCGGGGGCACGGCGACGGCTGGGTCTCGCCGTACATGAGCGATAGCGAGTATGCGGCCAATATGCTGCACGAGCAGGGGCTGCTTGAGCAGCACCCGGACCACCCGCACCTTTACCGACGGAAGGCAACAAGCGATGAATGATCCAGACCGCGACAACCCCTTTTTCAAGATGGGCCAAGCGATGTTCGACCAAATGGACGAGTCCGAACAGTTAAGGCGTCGAGTTGTCGAACTTGAAGCCGCCCTCGCCCACAGCCGCGAGCAGGTGCGGGAGTTGTGCGGGGCGGTGGAAGACCTCACCGTTACAGAACACACCCCGCATGGAATCAAAACCGATATTGAACACGTACGAAAGCTAGCCGCCGCCCTCACCCCAACCCCGCAAGAGCGGAAGGAAAAATGATGTCTAAA
>CAZOVB010000161.1:0-3524 GCA_964583095.1 uncultured Planctomycetaceae bacterium | reverse complement strand
ACCCTCGCCCCATGCGCCTATCTTACCAGCATCAGGTTGGTGAATAATCCCGGGTAAGGCATACTGTAGAGAAGATCGCCCCCATCAAAGTGGATGCTGCCTCTGGCTGAATCGCGGTAATCCTCGTTCAAGTACACAAGTTCTGCCATTACGAATTCGCCGGGCGACAGATCAATTGAGTACCAGTCCGTAGAGTCGGCACGATGCAAGAAGCCGTCTACACGAACCTTTTGACCACCGGCAACATTCATTTCCGAAGTAAGATCCGTTGCTTGGTCCCGGCTATTGTTGGGTACAGGCTCGGTGTGGGTAACTCTCAGCGTTACCGTTTCCGTCTCTGACGACTCATTGTAACCATAGACGGAACCCTCACCCCCTATGTAATATCTCCAGCCCCAGTATCTGACGGTAGTCGCCCCTCCCCCGGTATGAAGGTGCCACGATGGATCAATGATCTGACCTTCCGGCGACAAGAAGTCAACGATGTCATTGCCGTTGGTCGTAAATCGGAAACCTTGGCCCGGCTGGACGACCATATCAACACTCTCGACATTCTCACTGTCGGCTTCGAAATGAGATGATACGTCCACAATTTCGTCGGTGGCATTCTGGATCTGTATTAGCATGAGCGGGCTGTATATATATCCATCCGCATCCAGAAGCGACCGACTCGACAATCCAAGGAGTTCGTTGACAGGTGACTCCACAAGTGAACTGCTCCAAGTCAACTGTTCACCGTTTTCGGTAAAGACAACAAGACCATTGGCGTTATAGAAGTCGCCTACTTCTGCCTGAAACACAACCCATCCGTAGTCGCTGACAAGACTTCCATTGCCATCACCGGTCAGCAAGGAGGAAATATCTGTCGCACTCGCTCTACTCTGACCAGACGAAACGTACTGTCCCTTTATCAAACGCAGGGAGTAGTTGTCCTCATTGCTGGATTCATTGTTGGTGTACATATATACTGTCGTGTCTGCCAGGGCACGAGCACTTCGAGTTCCAATCTCAAGATCATCACCCTCCAGCGTCCACCTGACTGGATGTCTTTGATCGGGATTGTCGCCCACCACCAGCATCTCTCCCTTGGCAAGGGATACCTTATAGTGGTCTACGTCTGGGTCGTTGCCGATCAGACGTCGGTAGCCTCGGAACTGAATGCGTTTGAGCCCGTACTCCCAGTCCTGCCACAGATGGTCAAGGTCCTGAGCCGTCGCAGCGGTATCATTTGGATCGTGTTCGTCGTTGTACTCCACGTGGCCGACCACACGAAGCGAGTCCGAAACAGGCTGTCCATCCACTCGACGAACCAACACGGTCGCAGTCATCGGAGTCGGCAGTTCCTCCGGGTAGTCCCCAGGCCGGAGAAGAATGTACTCGCCGGCGTCCACTCCGTCGCCTTCGAGCCAAAATGTGGAATATGTATATTCCGCCATAGGCAGACGAAAGCCTTCATATTTGTGCCCTGAGCCAAGCGTTGCGTCAATTTCGTAATGGCCCTGGCTGGGCGCCGCCCCCGCGCTGCGCGTCCAAGGCAACATGGAGAACTTCTGCACTCGAACGGAATCTGACGATTTTCTGGCCAGCCACAAATCCTGACCAGCAACGAAGCCTCCATCTTCCGGATACCACAAGCCCCCAATCGTACACTGCTCCGGTGCGACGTCTACGAAGGATCCGCCCTCGACTCTGGCCAGCGTCCACTCCTGGCCGGAAGCGGGTGAGGCCTGCCAGATGTTTTCACTGATTGCCTCGACAGGGCTGGCGCCTGCAAGAATCTTTCGAACACTCAAATTGTATACTGCACTCCTGTTCTCAAAATGGTCAGCAACTGCGACGCGCAGATACAGTGGTTCCTCGCCCAATGCAGCGACCGTCTCATCGCCCATGTTAACCATCTGCCCGTCCACTTGGCGATACCAGTATCCACGCACACCTTCCCAGTCGACTCCAGCGACCTCTTTAGAAATCAGACACGGCGTCTGCTGTCCCTGGAATACATACCAGTCCACATCGCCCTGGTAATCCAGGGCAAACTGTTCGGCCATGTCTCCCTGCTCCAGCCAACTGGAAAGGTCTGTCGCATCAGTCCAAATGTTATTCCCGTCAACATCTCCTACAGCTCCTTGGCTTATGGACACCGACACTTCATATGACACAGATTCTACTAAAGAACCAACCTTGATATAGACCCCGCCAGGCGGAATTGACTCGTCAGAATTCATACGAGTCTCTACAGAGTGGAATGGTACGGTAAATCGACTATTGCCGAGACTGTCGTACACTTCGACCTCAGCATAGCTGGTATCACCAGATGAAGTAACAATTACATCCGACCATGTCTCATAGCCAAAGTAAAACCAATCATCATTCTGGCGCGTTGCGACACCTGTAAGAGACGCAGTAAGTTGCCCTTGACCATCGTCTACAAGTGTGTCTGTCAGATCGGTCGCACCATCAAGCGAATCATTCGGCTCCTGCTCAGAGCTCGGATAAAAACGGATCGTGACACGCCCAGTGCCAGGAGAGAACCAACTTGGATCGGCTGCGGGCCCCCCACCTGGTCTCCCCTTGATAGTGCCAATGATACCGGACCGGAGCGGATCAAAGGATCGTTTCGTAATAACCCAATGCTCATTGGGTCGTGAAGAGATCGTATATTTGGTGTTGTGATTCGCGCTGAACACGAACTCATTCTGCTCTGGAGCGATATGTTGGTCCAAGTCGTAGGTCGAATGTCCGGCCTCCAGGAATCCTGTCTTCACCTGAACCCTCAAACCAAACCAGCCATGCTCGGCCTCCAACAGCTCATTCAGCGTTATACGGATATACATTTTCCCGTCATGATCCAGCCACTCTCCAAAGTTATTCCGTAGACGACCATGCTCGTCTACGCACTCGAGCTTCATTGCATGGGTCCAATCAAAGACATTCAGGTTCCGTATCAACGCGGCTTCCAGTCGATCGAATTTCTTGAGATCGACCGAAAACCACAACTGTTCGCCTGCGTTGCCGCTACCGGCCAAATATCCATACGTACCGTAGTCTTCATATTGTTGCAGAAGATGATCGATGGGAGTTGCGGTCTCCATCGAGTGTCCCCCCGATACTGCAGCCGGATCGTACGCAAGGGAAAAGTCGTACGGCTCTTCGAGACCATCAAGAGTGATGACATCTCCCTTTTTGAATGCAATAGAATTTGTATGGATGTGGCCATTGATGTTTGTCGGATCATCAAACCGCATGAGAGTACAGTTCAGAATACCATCATTTTCGGCAACAAACCACGTCTTCTCGGTCTTTGACCTCCCAAGAAGGTATTCACCCGTATGGTCCGGGCGGAATGTTGGAGATGGAAGTTCGTACTTAGTGACAATAAGACACCAGTCCGTACGGTCGGTCCCCCAGGTGTTCCCCGCAACAAGCCATCTTCCCGGTGCCATTCCAGCCGAGGGAACGACATAAGGGAACCTTGAATAATTGACGTTCACTGGGAGGGATTGTATGCTGTCTCACCTTGGCGT
>CAZOVB010000160.1:0-3567 GCA_964583095.1 uncultured Planctomycetaceae bacterium | reverse complement strand
AGTCGTTGTAGGCGGTCTTGGCAAAGGCCCCGGAGGGCTGGGTGACCTTGACGCGCCGGCCCAGGGAGTTGTAGGCGTAGGTGGTTTCCAGGTAGTCCGAACCGGAGGTCCCGCCGTTGTAGACGCGCGACGCGGACACCTGGCCGGCGGAATTGTACTCGGTCTGTTGGTGGGAGATGAGGGTGTCGTTGGCCGGGACGGGGCTGGAGTCGGCCATCGCGTACTTCCTGGCATCCGTCGTTCGGCCCAGGTCGTCATAGGTAGCCTGTGTGTAGAACGGGTCGATATCTCCGTTGGTGGTGTCCGGGTCGGGGGTAATCGTGCGGTATCGGCGGCCGGCGGCGTCGTACTGGAACTCAGTCAGGACGTAGGCCAGGCTGTCGGAGGCCTTGAGGGAGGATGTGCCGGTAACGTAGGGCTTGAAGTCGGTGCCGGTGCCATCGTGGTTGTCGTCATACCAGGTTTTGGAGACGATGACGGTGTTGGCCGTGGTCGTGCCCTGCTTGACCTGGGTTCGCCGGCCTTTGCCGTCGTAGACGTACTCGGTGATGGAGAAGATGGTATCGTTGGTCAGGTTGTCGGCGCTCTCGTCGTTCCCCTCGGCGGTGCAGACGGCCTGGTACTGGACCTGTCCTGCCGCGTTGTAGACGGTCTTGGAGAAGGCGGTCTCGCCGGCGGACTGGGTCTTGACGACGCGGCCGGCCTCGTCGTGCCAGGTCTCGCTGACCAGGCCGGTTCCCAGGCCGCCGCTGGAGTTGACCGGGTAGACGATCTGCTCGTAGACCTGCCCGCGCTCGTCGTACTTCGCCTGCGAACAGGCTGCGCGACTGGTTGCAACCGTCTGGGCATAGTCGTCATCGCCGGTGACTGTGGACCAACTGGCGATGGCCGTGTAGGTGGAGCTGTAGGTCGTGCGGCCCATGTTGTCGTAATCGCTGACGGTGAAGGGCCCGACGTCGCCATCGGCTCCGCCGGAGGCAGAGCCGCGCAGCCGGCCCCGCCAGTCGTAGTAGTTTTTGGTGTAGGTGTAGTCGTTGGCGCCCGAGTCGAAGTACCGGCGCGTGCTGGTGACACGTCCATCGCCGACGCCGCTGGTGCCGCTGCCGGGGGTGGACTCATCGAAGAACGTGCGGCTGACCATTCGCATGTCGTTGGGAGCGCCGGTGCCGTCGGGGTCGTCGTTGGTGGCGTCGGTGGCGTCGGTTCCGACCCACCGGGCCATGGCTCTACCCAGCGCATCGTACTGGGTCAGGTTGATTGTGCCATCGGGGCCCTGGCTCTGCCAACGGCGGCCCTCGGCGTCGTAGGAATACTCGCTTCGGAGGAAGTCGTCTCCTTCGGTGCCGTAGTCCGTGCCTTCAGCCTTCACGGCCGAGAGGCTGTCTCCGGATTCACTAATCGCATCAGCGATGCTGGAATACCGGTCCGTCTTGATCAGTCGTCCCTCGTCGTCATAGCTGTAACGGGTCAGGGAGGCAAAGTTGCTGGGCGAAAGTGTCGTCGTGCCATCGGGCGTCCCGCCGGAGCCCAGGCTCACGTCCGTCTTGATGGTAGCCGAGGCGATGGTTCGGCCCTGGTCGTTGGTGTAGGTCACACTTGCCGGAAGGAGGCACTTGCTTGTCCCATCCCAGGCCGGGTAGGTTCGGGTTTCGTTTTCGAGGTAGAAGGTGTAGGTCGTCTGGGGCAGCAGCGGCTCTTCGCCCGACTGGGAGCTTCGATCGACGCCCTCTTGGGTGCGTTTGACGACTCGGCCCTGGGCGTCGAATTCGGTCTTGGTGACCAGTTCGACGTTGTCGTCGCTGGTGTTGGTAAAGGGCACGGTGTCCGACCAATCAATCCACTTGCCGGTGGAGCCATCGCTGATGTCATCGGGCAGGTTGTCCGTATCGACGCCGCGCATCACGTAGGCCACCTGGCCGTTGACGGGATGTTGGGCGTAATAGGTCACAATCCCTGCTTCATCTTGCGTCCAGCGCAGTCGGCCGGCCGAGTCATAGTATTCCTTGCTTGTCGCGGCAACGTTTGTTCCATTGTTATCCGTGGATACGGCGGCATAGGTAGTCGTTCTGGTTTTGAGCTGCGTCTTGGCGTCGTCGTAGAAGGTATAGGAGTAGGTCGTCGCGATGCGCGAGGATGCCGTTCGGCTCGTCTCCTCTACAGGGTACTCGTAGCTGGCTGTCATCAGCCGCTTGGGCTTGTCGTCGGTCCCGTCTCCATAGTCGGCCGCCCAGACATAGTAGGCCGTGCCGTTCTCGCCTTTCTTGATCTTTTCGCCAGTCTTGTAGCCATCGGCATTGTACTCACTGATGCGAATGACGCCCTGGCTGTTCTCCAGCGTATCTCCGTCGTTGGCACCGGAATTCCCCGTCGGGTCAAGGAACTTGGCGACCTCAGCATCTGTGTCGACCAACACGTGAGACAGGGGACCACGACGCTGCAGGACCTTGCCTTCAGTAGAACCGGAAGTTCCCAGGATGCTTGATCGGCACCAGTAGGCAAGACTCTGGCCGTCATTGGATACGGCCGTCAACTCCCGCAGCGCCTGGCCGCTGTCGTTGACGCCGGTGATCTCCCGTCGAATGAACTTCCACGTCCCGTCGGATTGCAGGTAGCTGATATCCCGGATGGCGACCCGGACAACTTTGTCAAGACTCTTGGTCGTCGAACTGACGCTACGATCCGTGGGCCCTTCGTTGATGTCGATATAGAAGAACTGGATCTTCTTGGAACCGGTCGACGCGGCTCCACAACTGTTGCAGCCCCCGCTGATGATCTCCTGGCTGACCATGTTCGACTCGTCCACATCAACACCGGTGGCGTCGTTGCCGTAGATCAGGTTCAGGTCCTCCCCGTCGCTCCACCCGGTGTTGATGCTGCCGGTGGACGTCGAGCTTGCATAATACTGGATCGACTTGATGGCGTAGTCCTGCACCTGGTACGTCTGCGTGTCAATCGTGACAACATTGAACGTCCCGGAGCGATAGAGCAAGTCTCCGGCGCTGATCATGTCACCGGTATCCCCGCCGTTGTTGGTGTCGTGAGCGGCCAGTATCTGCTCGATCGCATCGTCGTCGTAGACGGCTGTCATGCGATGCTCCGAGTCGTAGCGGTAGTGGGTGGAATCCACCTTACCCGTCGGTTTGACGACCAGGAAGCTGTCGCCGGTGCTGAGATTGCTCAAGGTGCCGAAGGTGATTCTGTTGTTGCCCGTATCGTGGCCGGTGATCTGCCGGATGTCCCCGGCTTCGGCCCCGTCGAGAACCACCAGCCAACCGCCGGCCAGAGCGCCGGAAGAGAAGGCCGTGTCGGTGATCGTGGTCGTCGTGCATGTCGTAACCGTGCCCGCCACGGCCACCTCAGAGCATCGGTTCACGAGGATCAGATCCCCCCCGGTGCCGCAGGAACTGCTGTGGCCGTCGGCATTGACCCAGTAGACGTAACCGACAGCGTCGATCGGATCGCCGGCTGCATCGTAGACCACAACGCTCTTGATCTTGCCCACGTCGTCTCTGAACCGGGATTATTCACCAACCTGATGCTGGTAAGATAGGCGCATGGGGCGAGGGT
>CAZOVB010000159.1:0-3628 GCA_964583095.1 uncultured Planctomycetaceae bacterium | reverse complement strand
GTCCAAACTTAAATTTGCTAGGTGGATATTAGGATGAAGGAAAAGGATGGGATTGCTTCAGTGATGAAGAAAAAGTTCAGTACTTCAAAAAAGGTCAAAGCAAAGAAAACAAAAAAGAATAAAAAGAAGGAATCTTCAAAAAAATCATTCATCTCATCATTATCCGCCAAAAAGGGAAAAACACCAACAAAAAAAGATGACCAAGGTAAACAAGAAGAACAAGGTGTTACTGAACTTGATGAAAACACAATTGATCAAATTAAAACTAAACGATTTCATATGGATAACATTGATTCATCTGAATGGGATGAAATCGATTTTTATCAAATAAAAAAACCATTCACTTATGTTTCCATCGTCCAACACATTGAATCTAGAGACAAACGATACATACTCATTGAACCGTTCTTAGAAAAAAAAGAACGCGAATATTATGATTTTATTTATGAGGTATTTAACGGCATCTCCATTGATACTCATGAACTCGATGAAAAAGGACCAAACAGAATACTTAAAAACTTGGTTGATGAAACCATCAGGGATTATAAATTAGATGTAACAGCGGTTCAGAAACAAAAAATAATCTATTTTCTTAAAAAACGATTACTGGGCTTGGGTAAACTTGATCCGTTAATGAGTGATCCCCGTATTGAAGATATCAGTTGTGATGGTTCAGAAGTTCCCTTGTTTTTATATCATCGTGATCATGGATCCATTCAAAGTAATATTCAATTTCCTGATGAAGAAGAACTTTCAAGTTTTGTAATCAAATTATCTCAAAAATGTGGTAAACATATCTCCATTGCTAATCCAATGATTGATGCCACCATGCCTGATGGATCTCGGATTCAGATGACCTTAAGTACTGAGATTAGTACCAAGGGCAGTACCTTTACCATTCGAAAGTTTAGAGAAGAACCATTCTCACCACCAGATCTTATCAGATTCAATACTATGTCTTCAGAAATGATTGCTTATATGTGGATGGCTATTGAACATGGATACAATGCCTTGATCAGTGGAGGAACTGCATCAGGAAAAACAAGTACGCTTAACGCCCTTGCTCTTTTCGTTCCACGGGAATCAAAAATCGTAAGCATCGAAGAAACCCGAGAAATCAATCTTCCCCATCCAAATTGGATCCCGGGTGTTGCCCGATCAGGATTTGGGGATGCTGTTGATGGAAAGTTAACTGGTGAAATCGACATGTATGATCTGATGAAAGCAGCTCTTCGTCAACGACCAGAATATATTCTCGTTGGAGAAATACGGGGCAGAGAAGCATACGTGCTCTTCCAAGCTATGGCCACGGGTCATACCACTTATTCAACGGTGCATGCGGATTCAACGAAATCGTTGATCCATCGGTTAGAAGGAGAACCGATTAACATTCCAAGAATTATGTTGCAATCACTAGATATCGTGTGTTTACAAACTATTTCTCGAATTAAAAACAAGCGGGCTAGACGCTGTAAACAAATCATTGAAATCATTGATATTGATCCTACCACAAAAGAATTGTTAACTAATGAAGTCTTCAGATGGGATCCAGTAAAAGACACGTTTCAATATTCGGGTAAAAGTTATGTGTTAGAACAAATCCGATCGAAGAACAATATGGATCGAACCCAGACTACTGAAGAATTACAACGTAGAGCAAAAATCCTTGATTGGATGTTAAATAATAAGGTTACTAGTTTTGATAAAGTGGCAAAAACCGCTGCCCAGTATTATGAAAACAAGGATCAAATAATTGCTAACATTGAGACGGATACGCATGGGTCATAGATCAGTATTATGTAATTATTGCAATAATAGACTCACAGTTGAAAATCCAACTGAAAAACAAGAGTTAGTCTGTCCAATTTGCAAAAAAACAACACTGGTTGAATCATTACCAACAGATATTGAAGAACTCAAGTTTTATCCTTTAAAAACACCCTTTTCCTTTGTTTCTATCATAAAAGAAATCGAATCATTAAAAAAATATTATTTAGTTTTAGAACCAACATTATCCACTGAAGATGCTGAAGTCCTTGAATTTTTGAAGGAAACACTTGTTAAAACATTAAATGTTCGTCTTGATACTCTTGGTGATGATGCTGAATCATATCTTGTTAATGCAGTAAATGATATTTTAAAAAAATATGAGATACAATTGGATTTTGTAAACTATAAAAAAATACTTTATTTCTTACAGCAACGATTCTTAGGGTATGAAGCAATTGATCCAGTAATGAGTGATCCCACTATTGAAGATATCAGTTGTGATGGAACAAACACCCCGCTTTTTGTGTACCAGCGCGAGTATGGTTCCCTTGAAACAAATATTGAATTCAAAGAAGATGAAGTATTAGCAAAATTCGTGGTGAAATTAGCGCAAAAATGCGGAAAACATATCAGTGTTTCCGATCCCATGCTTGATGCCACCATGCCAGATGGATCCCGTATCCAAATGACCCTTCGCGGCGAGGTCACCACCCGGGGAAGTACTTTTACCATTCGAAAGTTCCGCTCAGATCCAATCACTCCAGTTGATCTGGTTAATTATAATACATTTTCATTGAAAATGATCGCTTATATGTGGATGGCTGTCGAACATGGATACAATGCCTTGATCAGTGGAGGAACTGCATCAGGAAAAACAAGCGCGCTTAACGCCCTTGCTCTTTTCGTTCCACGAGAATCAAAAATCGTAAGCATCGAAGAAACCCGAGAAATCAATCTTCCCCATCCAAATTGGATTCCTGGAGTAACAAGATCCGGATTTGGAGAAGTAGTGAACAATCGAGTTACCGGTGAAATTGATTTATTCGATTTAATGAAAGCAGCTCTTCGTCAACGACCAGAATACATTCTGGTCGGAGAAATCCGAGGAAAAGAAGCTTACGTGCTCTTCCAAGCAATGGCCACGGGTCATACCACTTATTCAACGGTGCATGCGGATTCAACTCAAGCATTGATTCATCGGTTAGAAGGAAAACCGATTAACATTCCACGTACCATGCTGCAATCACTAGACATTATTTTATTGATGCAAAATCAAAAAGCGGAAAGCAAACAACAACGACGATGCATGAAAATCGTCGAACTTCTCAACGTTGATTCTGAAACAAATGAAGTATTAACGAACACTGTTTTTAATTGGAATCCAGTAGAGAATATGTTTGAATATTCTGGTAAAAGCTTCATCTTAGAACAAATCCATGCTATAATGGATATGACCATTGAAGAAATCTCTGAAGAAATTAAAAATCGAGCAGATATCATTGAATGGATGCGGAAATATAACATCCGGGAATTCATCAATGTTAGCAGAATTCTTGCTAAATACGCTGAAACTCCACAAGAAATTTTAGAATTAATTAAAAAACCACCTGAACAAATGGACGAACAGGTAAAAGAAACATTACTTAGCGATCATGAAAATATTTCCTCAATTCTTAATCTACCTCAAACTGATTATCAATCAATAGTTCAAAACAAGAAAAAAAATTCGTCTCATAAACTTCGCTCTCTTTTTTCCTCAAAATCTGAAAAAGAACATAAGAAAAACAAGAAATTAACGAAAAAAAAACTGAAGGATATCACTCAGTTTATTGAATCAGATAAAAATAAACCAAAGAAA
>CAZOVB010000158.1:0-3634 GCA_964583095.1 uncultured Planctomycetaceae bacterium | reverse complement strand
CTTTCAATTACCCACAAGTTGCTTTCCGAGCAGGAAGCCGAAGTGGATGTCGGTGAGTCTGGCCATGCCTCGCCAGAGAACCATGTTTCCCGGTGGCGGATCGTTGGCCCTGGCCAGGTAGCCGCCCAACTTGGCCACGGCCAGAAGGCAGTTGGAGATGCACGAACTCCGCATGGGCATCAAAGCGTGCAGAAGGGCCAGTTCGGTTGCCGTGAATGCCCGCGTTCCGGGGTCATCCGGAGCGACCCGGTTCAGCATGCAGAGCCAGAAGATTCGCCACGCCAGAATGCAGTACACCGCAAGAAGATTGGTGAGCCGCTGGGCGGTGCGAAGCTTCGACTGCTCCGCCCTGTAGCCGGACTTGAGGACCTTGTGGTATGTCTCGATCTTCCATCGCATCGCGTACCAGCGGAGTTTCTCGACGGCGGCGTCAAGGTCCGGGATCGGAAGATTGGTCAGCAACTTCCAGTCAATCGGGTCGCGGTCCTTGGGCGTGCCGATCTCGCGAGCGTGAATCGCCGTCAGGGTCAGCGAGGGATATCGACGCTGCTTGCCGATGGGCGGCTGAACGGTCATCGTGCAGTAGCGCACTTCCAACTTCGCCCTGGAGGGCCGCCCCTTGAGATCCCGCACCATCAGGCGATGGATGCCCTTGCGGCCCTTCCGGTCCATGTGCGCCGCGATGGTCACGTCGCCATCTTCCGCCAGCCGGTCCACGCACGTCCGCACCAGGAAATAGGTCTTCTGGTCCGACGCGGCACAGAACAGCTCGAAGATATCGCTCTCCCTGTCGCCGACATGAACACAGCGCTCGGGCTCGGACAGCAGCGTCGTGGAGGCCTTGAGGTTCTCGATCCAGCGGTAGCTCTCCTTCTGCTCAATCGGAATCCGTGTGGCGTTGACCTTGCCCCGCAGGGCGTTGGCGCCCTTGAACTTCTTGCGTGTCCAGAACTTGGCCGCGGCAAGCCCCAACGGCAGCCCTTCCAGCGTCACGACCATGCTGGAGTGCAGCAGAATGCCGCACGTGGTGTGCATGCGGGGGCGACCATCAGCCAGCTTGCCGGCGGCCGTCTTCCCGAGGATGCCGATCGCTTGGGGATCGGTTCTGCGATAGGAGAACTCCGTCGTGTCATGCAGGATCAGGACCGTCCCGGCGGCCCTGGCCGTGCGAGCCCGCGTGGCCTGGAAGTGACCGGCCAGAATGGCGGCTTCATCCACGCGCCCGTTGTCCAGGAAGCGATAGGCGGCCTTCGTTGCGGCCCAGTCCTGGCAGGCGGCCGGCAACGTGCTTCCCGGTGCATCGGCCAGGTCCTGCAGAATGGCGCCCAGGCGTTCCCGCAGACGTACATCGGGCAGCAGGCTTCGGTCGATCTCACCACGAATCCAGGCGTCCATGCCGGGGCTCCTCCCGCCCCCAAGGTCTGTGGCCGTAGTGCGCCCCCACAGAACCCATCGACCCCATCAGCCGCCCGACTCCACTGTCTTCCCTGACTTGTGGGTAATTGAAAGGTTCGCCGGACGCTTAGGGAAGGAATCGAGTACGTTGAAGAAACCGGCCGAATCAGGCGCTACAGTGGTCGTAGCAAAAGCCCTCCTTGGCTTTTGTGGCTTAGCAGGCCAAGGAGGGCTTTAAACCAGTATAGGCCCCGGAGGGCCCTTACTGACACTATAGCCCGGAAAAAGCAGACATGACCGCAAAAACGTAGAAATTCCGTCATGACGTCCGGTTTCCGTATGTCTAAGACCTACCCCAATCGACGGCAGTGCCATTCGTGACTGTCCCTATTTGTCCGTCCATATTTGTCTTTCTCACATATCCGCTTCAGCTTTATCGCTCACATCGCCATATATGCTGAGATAGGCGTCGCACTGCTCTTCCCAGTCTACGATCATTTTGCTGTATAATAGCGACATATTCTTGCCGGAGCCTACTCCGGGGATCTCGGCACTGAGCACCATTCCGTTTTCTTGCTCGTCGAAACCCATGGCATAGCTCGAAATCAGCCTCTCGTTCCGCACAGGTCCCGCTCCGGGCCTAAGCGAAATCACCCGCAGTCTAGTGACCGGCCCTTTCAGTTGCACCAAGACTCTTCCCTTGTTGAGATTCTCTCTCTACACGGATATCAGTAGTAATGACCAAGACACATCCGGGCTCCTGGCGCCTTATCGGCACACGGCCCGGCACTGCGTCTGCTCCTTGAGCACGAGGGGCACCATGGTTAGCACCGCGCCCATCGCCGGCGCTCTGTAGCATCACCGTCGTCACCGCAACCATTAGTATGACAACCCACCTGCTACACATGAAGTGTGCATATCTCATTCCTGAATTTCTCCCAGATTTCCAACCGAAGTACTCTTCCATTCTGCGATCGCCTTGGCCCACAGCATGCGCTTGTTAGCTCCTTCACCAATTCCAGCAATTCGGTATTTGCCTTGAAGATTCCAACCAACATTCGGTAGGCCGCCAGGCTTTTTTCTAAACCATCCAGTGTTGTGGCAGTAAGTAACATTATAATAATTGTGCTGTTCAGACCAGATATCTTTCCATTTCTCCTCTTCCTCTAACGTCTTCTTTGTCTCAGTCCAACCTGCAGGACACTTTTCGTAGCCCACTAGACGTGTCGTTACAATGTCGTCATCAAACTTAATCAAAACGCGAGTGCGACAGCCCGAAAAACGCCTTTTCTTTATGCTTTTGTATTGTTTCGGATACTGAACCACCTGCTTCTTGTATCCCTGCATGGTGTAGTTTCGCGATTGAAACTTGATCTCGTCACCGACCTCAAATACCCGCAGTTTCTCGTCGACTACTTCGACCTTGACTTGATTCTTGGTACCAACCCAGAATTTCTTCGCATCATTAGACAGTGCAAGCGATAGAGATACAGTAGTCTTCATGCCCGACTTCTCGACTGACTTGACGGTTGACGTTGCTCCGAAACTCATCGTGCTCAAGTCATACCAAGCTGATTTCGCATCCTTCTTCACTTCATCCACAGTATCTGCCAGCGGCGCATCGATCCACCCATTAGGTTTCCATCCTTGCGGGACCTTGCCCTGCTGCGTGCCAGTTGGGTCCACGGAGCCTACCGGCGATCTTTTGCAGTACGTGTAGAAGCTCATCCCATCCACATACCCGGCCGGATCCCTCTGCACCCAGCTGCCAAGCGCCGGGTCGTATACGCGGTATCGCACGGTGTACAGCCCGACAACCACGTCATAGACATACCCGCAGAACCGGAGCTCATTGGCCTTGGAGGCCGATTCGGCGATGGTCGCGGACCAGGTGGAATCGTAGATCGTGGGCTGGCCGTAGGCGTCGTAGATGGTGCGCTCGGCCACGGTGCCGTCGGTTTCTACAAGGGCGGTGACGTTGAAGTTGGCGTCGTTGGCGTAGGAGAGCCGCTCGGAGCCCGTGCCCTCGTCGTCCGTGCAGTCGCCGTCGCTATCCAGGTCCTCATCGCGCAGGACGGGCGAGTCGATATATCTGAGGTCCCAGACGTACTGGTACCTGGCCGTGGTGGAAGCGGCGGCTGCGGCGGCGAAGGTGGTCTGGGTGGCCGAGACCTTCTCTTCGACGATCTGCCAGGAGGCGTTGTAGTAGAAGTCGGTTCGCAGCCAGGAGGAATCGCTG
>CAZOVB010000157.1:0-3654 GCA_964583095.1 uncultured Planctomycetaceae bacterium | reverse complement strand
CGATGTGCCACCAGGCGTGGATGTTCCAGAGGAGCAGATCGGTATTGAAGACGAACATGAAAGGCAAAATGGCGGTGCGCAGGTCGTAGATAAACCCCTGCACGCCGGTGCGGATGGGGTTGCTCTTTGCGATGGCGGCCCCGGCATAGGCGGCCAGGCCCACCGGGGGCGTGTCGTCAGCCAGGATGCCGAAGTAGAAGCAGAACAGGTGCGCGGCGATTAGTGGGATTTCCAGCCCGGCCTCGGAGCCAAGCTCCACGATGACTTGGGCGGTCAACGAGGCCATCACAATGTATGTCGCCGTGGTCGGAAGCCCCATGCCCAGGATCAGCGAGGCCAGTGCGGTCAGCAGAAGGATCATGACGATGCTTCCGCCGCTGAGGACCGAGACGATTTCGGTCAGCTTGGCCCCGATGCCCATGCCCACGACGCCGACGATAATCCCGGCCGTAGCGCAGGCGACGCCGACGGCCATCATGCCCTTGGCCCCCCCGGCCAGGCTGGCCAGAAGGATCTTCACCGCATCGAGCATGGAAGGTCCCAGCGGCCTGGCGAAGCGCAGGGCCCCCACGCCTGCGTGGACCAGCACCAACAGGGCCAGGGTCACGATCGCGTAGAAGGCGGCCATCTGGGCTGAGAAGCCCTCCACGAGCATCCAGACCAGTGCGATTACGGGGACCAGGTAGTGCAGCCCGCCCATCAGGACGGTGACGAAGACGGGCAGATCGGCCTTGGCCATGCCGCGCAGGCCCAGCTTCCCCGCCTCCAGGTGGGTGATGTAGAAGAGTCCGAGGTAGGATACCACGGCCGGCACGAACGCCGCCCGCACGACCTGCAGGTAGCTCATGGAGCAGTATTCGGCAATGATGAACGCCGCAGCCCCCATGATGGGCGGCATGAGCTGACCGTTGGTGCTTGCCGCGACTTCGATGGCAGCGGCCTTTTCCGGCGGGTAGCCGCAGCGCTTCATCAGTGGAATCGTGAATGTCCCGGTGGTCACGACATTGGCGATGGAGGATCCGGAGACCATGCCGGTAAGACCGCTGGCGGCGACGGCAGCCTTGGCCGGTCCGCCCCGGTAGCGCCCCAGCAGCGCAAAGGCAAGCTGCACGAAGTACTTGCCCCCGCCGGAACGTTCGAGCATGGCCCCGAGCAGAACGAACAGGAAAACCGTCCGGGCCGAGACACGAAGCGGCGTGCCGTAGATGCCCTGGCTGGTCATCGTCTGGTTGTAGATGAGCTGTTCGAGCTGAACGCCCTTGAAGCCCAGTGGCGAGGGGATGTAGGGCCCCAGGAAAACGTAGCCGATAAAGGCAAGGGCCACGATGCTCAGTGCCGCCCCGAACGCCCGGCGCGCGGCTTCGAGCAGGAGAACGATCAGAACCACGCCCGCGACCATATCCATCGTGCTGGGCCGGCCGCCCCTCTGGGCCAGCTGTTCATAGTTGAGTGCATAGTACGAGGCGGCCAGCCCTGCCAGTACCGCAAGGGCCACGTCCAGCCAGGGCAGGCGATCGCGATCGGAAAGGAACGACCAGGGACCCTTGAATCGATGCTTCTTCAACGCCGGGAAGCTCAGATAGACAAGAACGATTGCAAAGACCAGGTGGATGGCCCGGACGTAGTCGCTGTTGAGCCTCAGAAAGGTCGGCAGCGAGAGCTGGAACAGCGACCAGGCGATCGCGACGCCTGCGACGAGCCACCTTCCCCAGCCGTGCAGGTGCCTTCCTCCCGTCTCGGCCTCTTCGACCATGGCGGCGGCTTTGGCGGCATCGGAGGCCTCCCCCGCGGATGGTTCCGACTCAACCGGCGGATCGGGAGGTTCTGTCTGTGGGGGCGATGGCTTCTGCGAATCCTCTGGCATCGAACGATCACGGCTCCAGCAGCAGGCCCGCCTCCTGGAGATACTTCTTGGCTCCGTCGTGGAGCGGAGCGGCCAGGCCTTTCTGCATTCCCTCGGCTGTCAGGGCCGCAAGGGCCGGATGCTTCTTGCGGAACTGATCGAGATTGCCGAAAATCGCCTTGGTCACCGCGTAGATGACTTCGTCGCTCACATCGGCATGGGTTACCAGCGTGGTCCGCATCGCCAGGGTCTTGACCGGCTCCTGGTTGACCGCCTTGGGGTACCTCTCCAGGGGGATGTCCGCCATGGTGTAGTACGGACTCTGCTCCATGAGCTGCTCCATGCCGGTAATCGGCACGAACCGGACCTTTCGACGCAGACCGGCGGTAACTTCCTCGATGGCCCCGCTGGGATGGCCCACGGTGTAGAAGGCCGCGTCGATCCTGCCATCCTGGAGCATCGAGCCGTAGGCGTCGGGCTTGAAGCTCTCGGCCTGGATCTCATCGAGCCCGATCCCGGCCGCGGCCAGGACGGCCTCGGCGTTGCGGCGGTTGCCCGAATTGGGCGAGCCGATGCTCACCGTCTTGCCGCGCAGGTCCTGAACGCCGCGAATTCCAGAATCGTCGGCGGCCACGATTGTCACCATCTCGTAGTGCAGGCTGCAGACGCTGCGGAGTTTCTCCTGGGGCTTGCCCTCCCAGCCTCCCTTGCCCTGGTAGGCGTTGTAGTGGATGTCGGCCTGGACGATCCCCAGTTCGCGTTTGCGGTCCATGACCAGGTTGACGTTTTCCGGCGAGCCCTCGCTGGTTTCGACCGTGACGTCGAAGTCATATTCATCGTTTGAGTTTATGATTTCGGCGATGGCTCCGCCGACCGGGTAGTAGACTCCGCCGGTCGATCCGGTACCGATCGAGATATGGTTGCCCTTGCCCTTCATGACCAGGACGACAATTCCCGCTGCCAGTGCAGCCAGGATTATGAGGATGACGATGGTTTTGGTCTTCATGATGTTCTCCGTCGATACAGCTTGGTGTCTCGCGAGCCGGCAGTATACCTTGGCCGGTGGGTCCGGGAAAGGGCGCTTCAGGCGTGAAGGGCTTCCTGACGCTTGTAATGGTCTTCCAGGACATTGGCGGCCATGGCTTCCACGACCGGTACAATGCGGGGACAGATGCACGGATCGTGCCTCCCCTCGGTGCGGATCCAGCGGGCCTGTCCCTCCAGGTCCACGGTCTCCTGTTCTACGCTGACGGAACTGGTCGGCTTGACCGCAACGCGGAAGACGATCTCCTGGCCGGTGCTGATGCCCCCGAGGATTCCGCCGGCATGGTTGGTCTTGAACCCCTCGGGGCCAAGCCAGTCGTTGTGCTGGGAGCCTGACATGTCCGCCGCGGCGAAGCCCTCGCCGAATTCCACGCCCTTGGTGGCCCCGATCGAGATCATGGCTTTGGCCAGTTCCGCATCGAGCTTGTCGAAGACCGGTTCGCCCAGCCCGGAATCCACGCCCACGATGCGACACTCCACGATCCCGCCCACGCTGTCGCCGCGATCCCGGGCTTCCTGGAGGCGGCGGACCATTTCCTTGGCGGCCTGGGGGTCGCAGGCCCGCATCGGGTTGTTTTCAATCTGGTCCAGCTCCCGCCGGCTGCACTGAACGCCTGCGGCCCGAAGCGTGTATGCAGTGATCGTCACGCCCCGTCGGGCCAGGAGCTTTCGAGCTACGGCCCCTGCGGCGACGCGCCCGGCCGTCTCCCGTCCCGACGCCCTGCCGCTGCCGCGGTAGTCCCGCAGCCCGTATTTCTTCAGGTAGG
>CAZOVB010000156.1:2047-3663 GCA_964583095.1 uncultured Planctomycetaceae bacterium | reverse complement strand
TTTAAATATATATTTATTTTTTCGGTGGTTCTTTCACAATTATTATGTCCAAATCTAATAAAAACTGTGATATGTTTCTGTCTCCTTTTTGGTCAAGACCTTTTTCTATGACCTCAAACACACTCTCTTTAGTTTTTATTACTTTGTTCATAATTGCTGATTTAAGTGGTGTTGGTTTATTAACAGTGAAATTCTTTCTATTTGATTCGAAATTTTCTTTTAATGTGTTTTCAAACTTTTCTAATTCTTTAAATTCTATAACCTCATCTTCATATGAGTTTCCTTTAATGTCACAAACAATCCATTCTATGTTATATTCATCATCTAGTTTTTCTGTTGTAGGATACATATTAACTTCAAAAACATCATGTGCATATGGATTAACTCTCTTTTGTATTTTGTTTTTTTTAACATATTTTTTAAGTGAATCATTTATCATAATCCACATATAGTTTTGAAAATTTATGTAACCCTCAATATTCTTCATCATTTGTGGTAAAAATTTTGTTAATTTTTTTCTTCCTATTTTTAAAGACAACATTTCTATTTCCTCCAGTTTTTAATTAAATTATAAATAAATGATATTAAAAAAGATATTAATAAAACAATCCATATTCCATATAACTCTAACATTTTAAAAAATAAAAACAATGTTGAATAAGATAAAAATGCTTTTATTATGTTTAGTATCTTGTTGTCATCTTTTAGTAATATTTTTATTACTCTGTATGATATTAAACCAATAAATATGTGGATTCTGTAATTGGGAAATAATGATATAATAAATATCAACAACATTAATTTAATTAAACCTGACGCTGAAAACGAAACATATTTTTTAAACTTTTGATTAAGTTTTATGTATTCTAACTGTTCTTCATATAATTTGTTTTTCTTGTGTTTTAATTCAATTAATCTAACTTCTTCTTCTATTGAACCTTTTTGTTTAGACTTTATGAAATCTCTCATAATCATATCTACAACAGTTAATATAATATAAATGTATAAAATCAAGAGAAACACCTTATTCTATTTTTGTCAAGATATGATTTGCCAACATATAACCAATAATTAGAATCTAAAACATACAATTTATTTACTTTAAATTTAAAACCATCCACAAAATAATCTTTAAAATAAAAAAGATATTCTTTCTCTTTATCTAAATCATCCACATCACACATTAAGTAATTTAACAAATAATCAGAAAAATTAAATGGAACATAAACAACTTGTCTTGCCCCATCTATGTGGTAATAACGCTTTGTTATTAGTTTTCTTTTTGTTAATCTTTTTACTATTTTATTCAATTTTATTAATTCTGTTCCAGTTTTACATAAAGTATATTTTGTTTGTGGTTTATCTAATATCTTTCTGTATGTTTCTTCTTCATTCATCTTCGTCATAGAACTCCATGTCTTCTTCTAATGAATTTTTTAAGTTCTGAACAGCAACCTCTAAAAAACCAAGAAGTTTCCAATCATCTACTTCATGACTTTTAGCATAAAACCTGCTACCCTTTTTTGTTATTGAATAAATTAAAACTTCTTCAGTTGACATTAGATAAACCTCTTAATGCTAAAACAGAACCTTTGTATTTTACTGTTCCTTCACAA
>CAZOVB010000156.1:0-1947 GCA_964583095.1 uncultured Planctomycetaceae bacterium | reverse complement strand
GGGTTTATTAATTGTATTCCACTAAATATAACTGCAAAAATTAAAACAAAACCTACAATATAAATTAAAAATTTTACTTCTTTTGGTATTTCTATATTATTCATTTTAGCTAACTCTCAAACAACATTGTTTGTGTTCTACTTTGTTATAATCATATATTTTTAAGTCTCTAAAATATGGTTCGTAGAAAACATGTATTTGGTTTGTTCTAAAATATCTTAACAAATGTGGTTCCATGTTAATTGGGTTTTCTAAGCACAAAGCTGAACAAACACTTGCTTGTGAGTCTGCACTAATATATCTATCAACTTCAAAACTCTTATCTACACTTGATAAATACATAAACAACATTGAACCTGCTGATATTAAAAACACCAACACCATTCCAACTAAAAATATTTTTGTGCTATGGTTTTTTTCATTCATTTTCGTTTACCTTCGCCTTTTCGTATTTTTGCATTTCGATTGCTTTATCAACAACCTGCTTGCTATCAGAAAAAGCTTCTTTGATTTCTTTTTCTTTCAACTCATACATATACATCTCTCTAAAATGTTTTATGAGTCTCTTTGTTTTTGCTGAGCCTGATTTCATGTAAATATCTTCAAATGCTTTTACAATAAATGATTTTGTTATTTCTTCTTGATTAAGTGAGTTTTTCAAATCTGATTTATTGTAAACATTTGATTCTCTTACTTTAATATATTCTGTATAAAATTTTTCTGATGGTTTTGGGATATTAATTAAATTCCAAAAATTAGGGTGTTTCTTGTAATTTTTCTCAATCATAGATTCTGCTGTAAATTCATTGAAAGCACCAAGTTTCTTGAAATACTCTAATTTCCATGGGTCCGAAACTGGGTTTATATCTTTAACAAAAATCGCTCCTTTTCCTCTTTTATACAAATCAATCCAATAATTAATATAAGACTGGAAATAAATTTTATCTAACTTATCAATCTTCCAAGGCCAACACATTACAAAAAACAAATGTTTGGTTCTAATTTTACCAAGTTGTAGTTTAAGTTTCTTATTCTCTGATTTATTCCAATTTTGTGCAGATGCGAAATCAATTGCTTCGTCACATAACACTGGACTAAATTTTGGTAAATTATCAATTGCATCAAATACTTGTGCGTTTGAATAAACCATATGTTTTTTGGGATTAAATTTTAAACCTAATAACCAACAATAAAATTTGCAAAACATTAAACCTGCAGATGATTTACCAGTTCCTTTATCTCCTGTTAATAATAAAGTTGAATCATAGTTTGTTCTATTTCTAGTTAAAACATATTCAACAAAAAACCTAAACAATTGGTATCCTCTTGGTTTATGTTCTTGATTTCTTTCTAAAAAAGATTCTACTTTCTCAATTATGTAAATCAACTTCTGTTCGTTGATTCCAAAATCCTCTTGTTTTGATAACTCATACACGGCTTTTTGTTTTTGTAAATCTAACATCTTAATTTATGTGTATTTCTGGTTCTCCTTCTAAATCAAAAAAAATTGCAACATCATTAGATAAATAATCAAAATCATCTTGTAATATTGACCTCATTATGTCTTTGATTATCTTTTTTTGATGTGTGTTTAACTGTGGTTCCATTTTACATATTCTCCAAGAATTTGTTTCTTTTTGTTTTTGGTAATAACCAAAACGTTAATGGGATAACTATTTGGCCTTGTTTTCTTAGCATCTGAACTAATGTTATTGAGTTGTTGTAAAATAAAAAAACAGCTACCAAATTCCAAATATTATGTATTGTAAACAATACACTTAAACCAAACATCATTTCATTAAATTGATATAACCAATATAATTTATCTTTCATTTTCAATCATCTCCTTTTTTATATGTAAACTCAACTTCGAACTCTTCATCTATTTTATTTTCTTTAACAAAATAATCAGGCAAATATATTTTTTTTCCATCAATTTTTACTAGT
>CAZOVB010000155.1:0-3773 GCA_964583095.1 uncultured Planctomycetaceae bacterium | reverse complement strand
AATTCGGACTCATCTACAACCGGGCACGATACCTCGACCCCAGATTCGGACGCTTTCTGTCCAGAGACACAGTGGCCAACCAAATTGGACTCGTTAGTTACTGTGCAGTGGGTGCGAATCCAATCGATTACACAGACCACAGTGGCCTCCAGGAAGCCGCAGCAGAACCTACCCTTCACCACAGATCAATTTCTCGACCAGTGCTACCGGAAAGAGCTGGAATGTCGGTGACAGAGAAGATTGTTGACCTAGCCATCTGGACCTTGGAAACGGAGAAGGGACAGGACTGGATCAAGCGACATCGACAGTGGCGTGACGAGGCAACGAAGAAAACATGGTGGACAAACCTTCCTCGCAAGACAGATCGCCCTTGTACCGTGACGGTGATTCATGGACATACGACTAGATCATGGGGCGTAAAGAGATTAGCCCAAATGGGGTTGGGTACAAAAGGAGACCATGTATTCCATGAATGGGGAGTAGTGTCCTGTTATGCGGATCAGTGGATTAACTCAAGAAACCACGTGCGAAAGGTATTTCCAGAACCTGGTCGAGAAGGGGCTTTCTATGAACAATACATAGCCGGGAAGAATTGGGACCCGATACTGAAGGCGCGGGAGATTCTGCGCAAAAAGGGGTACCGGGGAGTCAGGCTTACACATGCGATAAACAGGTGTATTGAGATAGCTGTTATCGTGAAGGGCAGTTCGCTTAGGCTAGATGCAAGAGAGGCAATTTCAATACCGGCACATGGATTGATTCCCGGTTTTCCGGTCTTGAAGTCGATTATTGGTCCTGCAGATGAGGATGGACTCAAAGAGATGCTTGGAAAGCATTATCGCACTAACCGTAAGCTCGTTAATGGGGGTAGCGAAGCACTTGGCGGCATACCAAACGTAGGGAAAGCAGCCTATGGGGAATTGCTTCGGCGTACTTGGGCTCTTGCTGTCAGCAGGGGAGAGCAGCGATCTCGTGAGGAGGCGTGCGGCGGTGGAAGAGCAGCGGTTAAGTTTCTTTGTGCGGGTAGCGATGCTAGGAGAGTTGCTGACGATTATTGCGGCAGACTGGTATGTTTCGAACAGGGAAAGCAGGTCGATTGTGGGAGATTTGGAGATCTTGCGTTTCCCACCGACGGTCGCATGGCACAGCTCATCTTGAGAGGGGGCCGTTGATGCGCACAGTTGTCGGCCCAGGATCAGAGCATGGTTGTTTCCCGAACAGGCAACGTCAGCGGGGTTTGGTGGTGTTGCTTCTGCTTTCTGTGCTGGTGGGTTGTTGTCCGAGGCAGAACGACTCCGGGGTCCAGGAGGGCGGGATGCCCGGTCCCGGAGAGCGGGAAGACCTCAAGTACAGGGTCGCTTACGCAGAACCGGCAGAGGCGATCGAAGCTCTCATGGCCATTGCGAGGCGTCCGGATACCGATGGATTTGACGCGTTTGTGACGGGATACCGGCGTGAGGATGTGAACCGCGTGGCCGTGCTGCTGATCCTCATGGATTGGATTCGTCGGCATCCCGAAGCGCGTGCCTTCGTGCTGAAAGGGGATCGTGGCGACTCGCGGACCGCCCGGAGCCTGCAATGGGATGCCCGCAAGCTCCTGCTGGACAAGGAGGCTGCGCTTCCCTCTCTGAACACCTTCGGGTCCAATTGGAGGCTTTCTGACCCGGGCTACTGGAGCCTGTTCCGCCTGACCGCAATCAATTGCACAGGCACGTACATTGATCCGAGGATTGCGGTGCAAGTGGCCTCGGGTGGGCAGTTCTTGGGCGTTGTCGGCAAGAGAGTTCAGTACCAACCGGACAAATGGAACTCCATGACGGCGGGGGATCTGATGGCGGAAATCGAGAAAGCGACCGGACGCAGCGTGGAGTTCTGCGGCGGAATGCCGGACGACTTCCAGAAGATGCCGGTTGATATGGATCGCGAAGATCGGGAGCATCCCATCGAGTTGACCGTGATGCAGATGCTCAGGAGGCTCGCGGAGCTGAGTGTCGGGCACGATTACTGGACCGAGTTCGCTGATCGCGAGGGCCTTCCGAAGGATCCGAACCGTCACCATCTGAGCGATTACCCGCTGATCATCCCTCTGCCCAAGCGGTTTCTGTTTGTCATGATCGATCACCAGTGGCAGGAGAAGTCGCATGGGCCCGGGGTCCAGGACAACTGATGCATGCGTTACCGACCCGGTCGGAAAGGATACCGTATGAGCAGGACTATTGAGTCATTCTCGGGCAGAATCGGAACCGGTCTGTTCTGCGCACTGGTAGTGATGGCCGGCTGCGGCGGGGACTCCCCGGGCGGGCAATCCGGTTCCCGGGGCCTGTCAGGCGAGGGCTCGATGCCGGGCGTGCAGGTCCTGCCCCGGACGGACCTTGCGGCTACGCTCGATGCGGCGATCGGTGACCGGAATCTGATCTGGTGCTCCACGCTCGTCTCGGCCTGGAAGGACCTGGAGGAGTTCAACGGCTCGCCGGTGCAGTTGGATCCTCCCTCGCAATTGGCAGAGGCTCTGAATCGCGTGGACTTTCGGCAGGACGCTTTGCCTGCCGGTTCGGCCGTGCACGGGGCGGGGCTGATCGGCGACGGCATTATCGAGTCCCTCCAAGGCAAGCTTGGCCGGCTGCCCGGACAGCACAGTACGCCTCTGCTGGACGAGATGCGGCAACTGCCTCCCGATGCGGTTGTCGCCTATGGATATCTCAAGACCTCTTTGCCGTTTGCAGCACACTTTGATGTCCTGGACCCCAAGGCGTTCACTGACAGCTCGAAGAAGGTCAAATGGTTCGGCCTGGAGGACTACAGCCCGCAGATGCAGCGGGAACAGGGGCGGCAGGTGCGCATTCTGTGGCACCGCTTCCCCTCGGACGATACCGGCAAGCAGCAGTTTGCCGTCGAGCTGCTTACGACTGCTCCAGACAGCAGGCTGATTCTGGCGGCGGTGAAACCCAGGCCTACGTTGCGGGAGACGGTGGGACACGTTCTGGAGTTGGCCAGGCAACCGAACACCCTGCGCAGGAACAGCAGAATCGGACTCGAACTGGACCGGGAGCTTGCGCGACTCGTTACGACCGCTGAGGGGTTTGAATACCATCTCCAGGGGGCTTCCCAGTACGCGGACCTGCAGGACGGGGAAGATCTCAAAGTTCCGTTCCTCCATGCCGACGTGCAGGGCGAGTTCTTCGAGGCACCGTCGCATCGCTTCATTTCGGAAAACGCCAAGCTCAGCGGTAAGCCTTTCTCTCGCCTCTGCCAGAGCATCAAGTTTCACCTGGATCACACGGGAGCGTCGGTGGAGTCTGAGGCGACCGGGATCATGTTTGGCGATTCATACGAACGGGAGTTCGTCTTCAACGGGCCTTTCCTGGTTCTCTTGTGCGAGAAGGAATCCCTGCAGCCCTACTTTGCCCTCTGGGTGGCCAACGATGAGCTCCTGGTTGGTCCCGACGAGGATTCCGACTGATTCTGCCTTCATGGAATCCGGGGAGAATCGCCAGTAACTGACGGAGAGTAGTGGATGCAAGTTCCATACGGTAAGGCAGTAGCGCCCCAGGCCTGCCTGCCGGCAGGCAGGCCGACCTCGAGCCGTGGCCGTGCGTCGGCGACGCCGTGACGCAAGCGGCTGCCGCCCTTTCGAGTGAGTTCAGGACAGAAATCCGAGAAATCCGGGGACGCCATACTAATTATGCAGATGACCAAGAGCCGGCAGGATCATTCCATTTCTGCCGGCAGCGGGGACCCGGCCGTGGAGTATGGCTACGCGATCTCCGGGACGG
>CAZOVB010000154.1:0-3827 GCA_964583095.1 uncultured Planctomycetaceae bacterium | reverse complement strand
TTCCGTTTCTGACGCACAAACATGGCCCGATTTTACCCGCGGGACACCCAAATCCGGAAGACCCCTATTGTCAAATAAGGACTTACAACAGCCTTTCACTCGCTTGTCGAAGTCAGGAAGAAGGCGGCGGCGTCGGCGCGTGCGGGTTCCCAGCCGCAGCGCGTTCTCAGCCCAAGGAACCTTTCCAGGTCAGCCCGTCGGATTCTCCGACAGCGGCCCAAGGTCAGGCTGGGCAGTTGGCCGGCCTTGATGTACTTCACCAGTGTCGGGCGGGATACGTGCAGCAGGGCGGCGGCTTCTTTGACCGTCAGTGTTTCCAGCGGGTCGAATTCGGTTTCTTCGTTCAGCATCGCAATTCCTCCCGGTGTATTCCCCCTCGGCAGTTGCCGGGGGGCTTTGCGCAAGGCTGCGCAGTGAAGCGAACGCAACCGCAACGCCAACGCCCGCCCCGCCCCAAAAAACCCGATCTGCCGGAAATCTGCGAGGGGGGTAATAGAGAATCGGAAAGGGGGTGCCCGGGGGGTGGCCGCCCCCCTTCGAAGGCCGCGTTGCGGCCTTTTTGCCGATGGATACGGACGGGTTTCGGCATATCTTGGGGCCGTCTTGCCGTCGGGCGGGGGGCCTCTGTCCTCATGCTGTCTTGCCCTTCGCCCCTCGTCGCAGGATGGGGCAGACCGGCAGCGGAATGTCGCCCAAGTCGCGGGTGTCCTTGGGCGTGGCCGATTCGATGGCGTCGATTTCCTCGCGCCGGCGGTCGTGGTAGAAGGCGAAGGCTCCATCGTCGCCGGGCTCGGGCAGCGGCGGCGGGTAGTCCAGGCAGGCTTCGCCAGTTTCGTCGCGGTGGGCGGCCAGTTCGTACCCCTCGGCCGTCAGGCCGTACCAGACATGCCCCTGCACCGATGAATTGCTCTTGACCAGACCCCGCCGCAGCAGGGGCAGAAGGTCTTCGGTCAGCAGGACGTAGTAGACCCGCTTGTCATTGTCGCCCCACCGAATGCCAGTAAGGGACTGCTCGCTTGACCACGGCAAGCCAACGCCGGTGCCGGTGCCGATCCCGTCGAAGCCGTCGGGGTCTTCGCGCCGGCGATAGAGTTCGTCCAGGAAGCCCAAGGCGTCGGCGTAGGTGGCCAAGCCGAGCTTGCGGCGCATCTCATCGTCGGCGGTGTCGGTCAGCCGAACGCCAAGGGTCCGCGCCCCTCGGGGGTTGTAGGTCTTGACCAGCCCTTCGGCCCGCAAGGCGTCAAGCTCGCGCTGGGCGGCTTTGCGGCCGGCTTCCGAAGCGGCCCCGGACGCCCACGGCAGACCGGCCGACAGGAAGGCCCGCCGACGCTCGTAGAAGACGGTTCGGCCGGGGGTATCGTGATTGCGGATCGGCCAGAAGACAGCATCGGTCTTGGCCAGGATCGCCAGCAACGTTTCTTCGCGACTGTCCATGTTAGCATTCTCCATTGTCACAAGTTCTATCAATGCAATAGCGCGACTGTTCCCCGTGCCATCGGGGCGATTGTTCGCCAGGAAGGACCCGCGACCCCCGCCAGGTGGGCCGGTGCCGGTCGGTACGGGCGACTTTCACGCCCCTGGGCGGCTCGGCCTGGGGCCGACGGGTTCCGGGTCGGGTGCGGGTGCGTTCGTCGATTCTGCAACGCCAGACCGGCCGAGTCGGCGAGTTTGGGCACGGCGGCGCGGCCGACCTGGGCGGCAAGCCGAAGGGGTTGCCCGGCTCTGCCGCGACAAAGCCGAAGGTGAAGACGGGCGGGGTTCATTCGGTGCCCCCTTGCCGGTTGCGGCCGATCAGCAGGCGGGCGATTCCGGCGCGGTCGGCCGGGGGCAGTTCGGCAATCACTTCGCGGCGTTCATTGTCGGGCAGGTCTGCCAGCAGGTCGGCAATCACCGCCAGGCGGGCCTTGTCGGCGTCGGCTTGGGCAGGTTCGCTTGTTCCCGCTTGCCCCGCCGGCGTGGTGTCCATTTCGGATTCAGGGGCAAGATTTGGGGCAAGCAGAGAATCGGCCCGTTCTAAGTCCTGCTCTTGGTGGCCGTTGGAATCCTGCGCCGTCTCATTGCCAACGTGAATGTCGTGAGTTCAAATCTCATCGCCCGCTTTTTGCAAGGCCCGGTGTCCGACGATGCCGGGCCTTGCCTCGTTTTGCCATCTCTTGCATTGACAGGGGTTTGTGAACGCGGCCCAGCCTCCTTCGTCGACCCCCGTCCCGCGCGACGCGACGAGCCGCTCCTGCCTGGACTTGCCGCGAATTGCCCCTTTGCGCCGCACATTTGCTGCATATTTGCTGCATGGGGCCCTGCCCCACCGGCCTCGGTACCTGTTGCCGGCAGCCGGATCGGTTGTTTCTCCTCGTCCGTCCCGCTTGGAATCCACGGCATACGCGTCAGTTCATCAGCCACGGGCAGCAGGGCCTCATCGACGTAGGTGTTGTTCGTCAATCGCGGATCGGTATGGCGCATGTGGGCCTGTCGAACACGCGGGCTGAGCCCACCGGCAGCCATCGCGGTGCTTAGACTCATGCGAAGCGAGTGCAGATCGACGTAGCCAAGTTCCCTGCTGCCCGGCTCGATATCAGCCATACGCAGGTCCGCCCGTATCGTCTTCATGTCGGGCACGGTCGAGACCACAGATTGGCCTCGCCGGACCGTCTTGGGAAGCAGCTGTCTCAGCGATTCCTCAAGCTGCGGATGAATGACCTGAACGTCTGCTCGCCGGCTCTTGGTCGTTTCTGCCCGCAGGCGAATTCTCGGCGGAGTCACATCGAGGTCGATATCATCCCACGTCAGTTGCTTGATCTCCCCACGCCGCAGCCCTGCCCAGTAAGCCAGCAGATAGACCAGCCGCCGCTCTTGGCCCAGCCGCTGCTTCTTTCTCGCCACGGCAGGACGAACGTCGGCCACTGGCTTGCCTTTGTTCGGACCGGTTCGCACTTTGCGGACCTCCAGCAACGGCCGCTGCTCAGCGGCCCTGAGCAGCCGCCCCAGCTGCGACAGGCTCAGCGCCCGTCTGGGATGCGTTCGAGACGCGACCCGACGTTCAATCCGCTTCAGACTGGCCAGTGGATCGACCTCCACACGACGCGACTCCACGGCCCATTTGGTGAAGCTCTTGAGTGTGCCGATGTACTCGTTCTTTGTCAGGCATGAGATCGGCCGCCTTCTGACACGCAAGTCTGCAAGGAATCGCAGAACAGCGGCCGGGTCAAAGTCGCTGATGCGATTCGATCCCGTGCCCTCGGCTACGCGGGTGATCCGGTTCCTCACCTGCTGGATCGTCCGAGGATGCCGATTGCCGGCCCGGAGTCTGTCGACGTAATCGGCGACATGGTCCCCGATGGGTCGCCGGCGATGTTCGTCGAACGGATCAGCGATGCCTTCAGCCCGCCGCGCCGACTCCTTCTCCAGCCTCTCGCCCATGCTGAGCGAGGCCTGCTTGTCCGTGTATCCGGTCATCTGCCGCCTCTTGCCGGCTTCGGCGTCGTGCCACCGAACGATCCATTTGCTGCCTTTGCAGCGCCGATCGGATCCGCGTTTGAATACGCTCGCCATGTTCAGACCTTCCTTTTCGCATGTTTCGCTGTCAGCGAATCCACAGGTTTCTCGATCGCCCTTCTCGACCATCTCTTCGCCCGCCCCAGCGACACCGGCGGGGGCAACTCGCCCTTGCTGCTGAGCCTCCAGACGGTGCGTTCGCCGAGTCCGAGCAGATGCGCTACCTGACGCACGTCCAGCAGAAGAGGCTCACCGCCGGACAGAGCGTTCTCTTTGTTCGAGGGGGATTGGGGCATGATTCTAGCACTCCTCTGTCGTCTGCGCAAATGGATTTC
>CAZOVB010000153.1:0-3839 GCA_964583095.1 uncultured Planctomycetaceae bacterium | reverse complement strand
CAGCAGGTCCTGGTCGTCCTGGTGGACGTGGCCGAGGGCCAGGGCGTAGAGGTGCCGGCGGAGCAGTTCGACCTGCCGGTAACGCGTGCGGGCCGGGTCGGCCTCGATGTCCAGCAGCATATGCACGTCGCGGCCGTCGGCGCTGAGTTCCAGCGTCCAGGCGCCGGCTGATTTCCTTGGCGGCGGCGCGGACGTCTTCGCTTTTAGACCTTTTATTCGCAGCCAAAAATCAACTCGCATTCAACTTGTCTACAATATCGCTGAATGCAGTATCATTCCTTTTCTTCACCCAATCTTTCAGGCGTTTGCGGTGTTCCAGTAAAATGGGCCAGCAGGCCGGATCATCGACCAGGTTTTTCATTTCGAGTCGATCATTATCCATGTCGATGAGGACCTCTGCATGTTCCCCCTCGTTGTACAGAACGTACTTGTAATGCCTGGTCCGCAGCATTCGCCCGAATCCAGCCCACTGATTGCCCTCAATCGCCCAAGGCGCCCCGTTGGGGCCTGCAACCCAGATTTCGCTTACGACCTGATCACGCCATTCATCAATCTGGCCATTTTCAGCCAGAGACCGTACGCTTCGCCCCGAACACGCTTGGGGTAAAGGCACACCGGCATAATCCAGCACCGTCGCATAGAAGTCCTGACAGCTGGCGATCAGACTGCTTTTATCAACAACACCTGTTTGGATTGTGCCTGGCAGGCTGACAATGAAAGGCACACGGACAGCCTCTTCATAATGTGTACATTTGCCTAACCATTGATGGGCAGCCATTCCGTCCCCGTGATCGCCGGCAAAAACCACGAGTGTATCCTTCTCTAATCCGGCTTTGCGGAGGGCATCCAGGATTTCGCCGATTTGAGCATCAACCAATTCGATATAGTGATAGTATGCAGCCAGGTAATGACGCCATAATTCCTCGGTCATCTTGGTTTGTTCTTCATGGAAATTATCTATATAGCGAGTTCTCAGAATTTGCGGCTCGTCTGGAGGAATACCGAAATTCGGTGGCAGTGATGGTGGTTCTTCTGTGAATATTTTCAAATCTCCCGCCGTTGCATCCTTGGGCCATCGGCAAATATCATGAGGATTTGTAAATGAAGCAACCAGGAAGAATGGATTGTCATGCTTTTGGCCCAGAAATTCAGAACACGTTTTGGCGATCTTGCTGTCGTTGGCCGGGCACAAAACCTCGAAGGGATGTTGCTCCAATTCTTCGGGTGATAATGTATGCCCACGTCCGACATGCCATTTCCCGGCGTAATAACAATCATATCCCGCTTTGGCCATAAGGCGCGCAATCGACGATGATTCACCAGCCGCATTGACGGCGCGGTTGTTGACTGTGACGCCATGCTCATGGGGGTAAAGCCCGGTCCACATGCTTCCTCTGGCCGGAGAACAAACCGGACAGGCAGTATAAGATTCTGCAAAGCGCATACCCTTGGCCGCAAGAGAATCCATAGCGGGAGTCTTCACATGGGGATTACCAGCGCAGCTGAGAGCACCGGCAAACTGCTGATCGGTGAATATGTACAGAACATTAGGACGTCTCCTGTTGTTGTCAGCACATAACCTAGTGTGCATACTCAAGGCTCCTATCGTGGCGCAGGCGCTTTTTTTGATAAAGTCTCTACGGTTCATGACCTGTCTTCCATTTCTTTTCTCTTCTCACGGCCCATCGCTTGCATCATTGTTCCAGCTCAATAACAGCCATCCACAGTCCAAGCGGTTCCAACTCCAATGATAATGAAATGCTGTTTGCCACTTTTACTGTGGCCTCGTTGATCAATTCCAGCCCTCCCTCCCAGTCGGGATTGGTCACCACGTTGCTGTGTCGGGAGTCAACCCGGTACTGGCGGATGCGGACTTTCCCGCCGGTCAGTGCGTCGGGGAGGTTGTCGACGGTGAGGTTCACGGACATGACCTGCCCATCGGGCCCGTCGGGCGACTTGCGCCAAAGCTGGATCGCCAGGCCGGAATCGTCCTTGCTGGCCAGGGCGTAGAACCCCTTGCCTTTGTTGTTCCGCTTCGGCCCGCCGGTCACGGCCAGTCTTGTGGACTTCTGCATGGACAGCATCTTCATGGCTGCACCGAAGGGCGTGACCCGCAACTGCCCATCAAACATAAGGTGATGAAATTGGACATCCGGATTATGGTACAGCACCCAAGGGAAGCCGTAGAGGTCTGGCTGGGAGAGGGTCTGGTAGAGGAAGGCGGGCACGCCGGTGGCCTGGTAGAGCTGCTTGAGGGAGGGATCCTCCGCCTTCTTGGCGTCGCGGTCTCCCAGTTCGGTGATAAAGATCGGGATATTGGTGGGCAGGTCGTGCTCGGCCAGCCAGGCATCGACCTTCTCTTCGATGTTGCTGTAGTCCCGCGGATCTGTCGTGTACTTGTGATAGGTCAGGAAGTCCAGCCGCTTGTTCGGATCCGGATCGGCGGCGTAGCGTTTGAGGAAGTTACGGATGTGGCCCAGGTGCCAGGCGGGGCCACCGACCTTCAGAGGGATTTCGGGTTTGAGTTCGGCGTTGAGTTCATTGATCACGCCGTACATGACTCTATAGAACTCGTAGTATTGATCATCATCGAGTCCGCCGAAGTGCTTCACGGTGTATTCGTTGAGGACCTCGATGTACTCGATATTCGGACAGCGTTTCTTGTAATGCCGCAGACCGTTGGTAACGACCTTGCGCCATTGGTCCATGGAGATGACTCCCTTGACAACCTCGGTTTCATATCGCCGCACGTTGAGCAGGATTGATTTGGAATGCTTGCTGAAGGCGTCGATGTAGTCGTAGTACATGACGTCGGTTTCGGCCACGCCTCCGCGGTCATAGGCGGACTTGACCTTGTCGCCCTGGTAGATGTCCTTGCCGATCCGGTAGTTGTAGTAGTAGGTGTCGTCGCGGTAGTCCCAGAGGTCGTCGAGGCAGAGCCAGCAGCGCATGATCTCGGGCTTGCCGTACTCATTGGCCGCCAGCTTGGCGAGTTTGGGTGGTGGGGCGTAGCGAAGCGAGTTGTTGAGATATCCGGCCAGGCGGGGCAGGGGGCCTAGGGTTTCTGCACCGTCGACGGTGATTGCTGTGCTGCTGGCCTCGTTGTCGGCCCGGGAGGTGGTAACGGCGAAGACGCAGATGAGCAGGCAACCCGCCACAGCGCAGTGGAACAAGGGGAAAATGTGGGGCGCCAGTGCATCATGGTCTGAAAGGACACAAAGCAGCTTCGAAAACATCTGGTGTCTCCTTGGGCCGGTCAAGGCCGGCAGGGGGCTTTTGGCTTTGGGGAATTCCATCGGTGGGTATGAAACGACCCGGCGCGGAGGGAGGAGGGTCTCCGCGCCGGGTCTGGATGGTACTGCATATTCACGTCGCTGGGCGGGTCAGGCCCTGCGTCGGCGACGGATGGCAGCCAGGCCTCCGATGCCCAGCAGCGCCAGCGACGTCGGCTCGGGGACTTCCTCTGTGAGGCTGAAGTTGTCGACCTGGCCCCAATGATCGCCGGTGGCACCGTCGATCCAGAAGCCGGCGTGGGTCACGTCCACACCCTCCGGCTCGTCGACAGTCGTAATCTCGCTGCCGTTGATCGTGAGGGTGAGTGTCGCAGCGGCGACATTCCATTCGAGGGCTACGTCGTTGAAGCCGCTCTCGTTCAGCGACGGGACGCTTCCGCTGGCCGGCGAGTTGGTGGTGCCGTTGGCGAAAAGGGTGTATTCCCCATTGCGCCGGAACGCCAGCCACATCTCGCCGCTGCCGTCGAGAGTCGGACGATCTGCGTTGGACCCGAAGACCACGGCGATCCAGCTAATTTGGCCGCTATCGTAGGAAGCATCGACGTC
>CAZOVB010000152.1:0-3897 GCA_964583095.1 uncultured Planctomycetaceae bacterium | reverse complement strand
TGCCGTGGTTCTTCGTGCCGGCCTCCAGCGGCGAGGACCACTGCCGATACATGTGGGATGGGGCAGTTGTCGCTCACGGGATCAACCCGTACAAACACGCGCCGCAGGATGTCGCCTCCGGACATGTGGCCGACCCGACACTCCAGCGTCTCGCCGAGACCGGCCGGAAGACGCTCGATGGCATCAACCACCCGCACCTGCGAACCATCTATCCGCCCGCGGCGCAGGGGGCGTTCGGGCTGGCGTACTGGATCGCGCCGTTCGACTTGACGGGTTGGCGGCTGGTTATTCTGGTCTTCGACGGCATCGGGGCCTTCGCTGTGGTCGGTCTGTTGCGAAAGGCTGCGCTGCCGCTGTCACTGGCTTTCGTCTACTTGTGGAACCCGCTGTTGGTTAACGAGAGCTACGGCGGCTGTCACGTGGACCTGCTGGCCGCCGCGATGGTTGCGACGTTCGCGTGGGCGCTGATCGCGAACCGCCCGGCCGTGGCAGCCCTTGCCCTGGCCGGGGCCATCGGCGTGAAGCTCTGGCCCATCCTTCTGCTTCCGTTCCTGCTGCAGGCTTTCTGGGGCCGATGGCGTCAACTGTCGCTGGCGGCAGCGATACTGACCCTTTGCGTCTCAGTCATGGCCGTCCCATTCGCCAGTGCATTCGGCGCAGACTCGGACAGCGGGTTGCTGACCTATGCTCGCATCTGGTCTGGCAGATCCGGCGCTTACCTGGTGTTTGGCAATCTCGGGTGGTGGATGCGAACCGGGCTGTCATTGGGAATTGACGGCCACTATGTCGGTCGCGGCCTGATGATGCTTGTCTTCCTTCCGGTCGTGCTTTGGCTTGGGCTTCGTCGGAGACAAAGCCCGACCGTTCTATGCCGACGCATGGGGCTGGTCATTCTCTTGATGCTCCTGCTGGGACCGGTGCTCTGGCCGTGGTACTACGTCGCGGTCATCCCGCTGGCGGCGGTCGCCTCGCCTCGCCTGGGCCTGCTGCTGTGGACGGCGCTGCTGCCGCTGTGCTACCTGGAGGGATCGGGCCTCTCCGCGACGCACCTGACCTGGCTGGTTCACGTTCCCGTCTGGTTGGTGCTGGCGGCCGAGGGGGCCTGGCCGCGATGTGTGCGGCGTTTCCGCAAGGAGGCACTGCATGTTTGAGGGACACACCATCCAGGTCATCATCCCCGCCCTGAACGAAGCGGCCTCGATCGGCAGCGTGCTGGCCGATATCCCTGAATGGGCCGATGGCGTCACCGTAGTGGACAACGGCTCGACGGATAACACGGCCGGGATAGCCGTCGCGGCCGGGGCGAGCGTCGTCCCGGAGCCGCGTCGCGGCTACGGGCAGGCATGCCTCGCGGGCCTGGCCGCGTTGAAGGAACCCGGCCGCAACGGCATCGTTGTCCTTCTCGACGGCGACTACAGCGACTTCCCGGAGCAGATGGACAGGCTCGTGCGGCCGATCGCCGAGGGCCAGGCGGACATGGTGCTCGGCCGGCGTGTGCCGGTCCGCGACGATGCCGAGGCCTTCACGTTGCCTCAACGTTTCGGCACGGCCTTGGCATGCGGGCTGATGCGGCTGCTCTGGCGCGGCCGATACCGCGACATGGGCCCGTTCCGGGCAATCCGCTTCTCAGCCCTTGGCCGACTGAACATGCAGGACGCGACCTACGGCTGGACCGTCGAGATGCAGATCAAGGCCCTGCTGGCCGGTCTGCGGGTGCGGGAGGTGGACGTCGACTACCGCCGGCGGATCGGCGTCTCGAAAATCTCCGGGACGATCCGAGGCGTATGGGGGGCAGGCACGAAAATCCTCGGAACCATCGGCAAATACTGGCTGCGCCCGCCCAGGTTGCCGACCCCCTCGCGCCAGCGACTGATCGTCTTCAGCCGCTGGCCCGTACCGGGCCGGACCAAGACGCGACTGATCCCCGCACTCGGACCGCTCCGGGCGGCCGAGCTGCAGCGGCGCATGACGGAGCGAACTCTACAGACGGCCCGCGACTGGGCGGCCGATAACGACCGAGAGATCGAGCTCCGCCACGCCGGCGGCTCCTGGCGGCAGATGCGCCGCCGGCTCGGGCCGGGAATCCGCTACCGGGCGCAGTCGAGCGGCGATCTCGGCCGGCGGATGGACATGGCGTTCCGCGCCGCGTTCACCGCCGGGGCCGAGAGGGTCGTGCTGGTCGGCACGGACTGCCCCGACCTCACGCCCGGACTGCTGGATGCCGCCGCGAACGCGCTGGAATCCCACGATCTCGTCCTGGGCCCCAGCGCCGACGGCGGATACTGGCTGATCGGCATGAACCGCCCGCTGCCGGTCTTCGATGGCGTGGCCTGGAGCACCGAGTCGGTCCTCGATCAGACCCTTGCCCTCGCACGCCGACAAAACCTGGACGTCCATCTCCTGCCGACGCGCCGCGACGTCGACCTGCCGGAAGACCTGGATGCCGTCCGATCGTTCTTCGACTCGAATCGCCCGGTCGTCTCGGTCATCATCCCCGCCCGCAACGAAGCCGGGAGCATTCAGGCCGCGATTCGCTCGGCCAAAGCACAGGGCATCGAAGTCCTCGTCGTCGACGGCGGGAGCACGGACGGCACGGCCGCACTGGCCGCGAAAGCCGGGGCACAAGTCATGGACAGCCCGCCGGGCCGGGCGCGCCAGCAGAACGCCGGCGCGGCCGTGACGCGGGGCGATGTCCTGCTGTTCCTCCATGCCGACTCGGTCCTGCCGGCCGGCTGGGAGGCCGACGTCTTCGAGACCCTGCTGGACCCGCACACCGTGGGTGGCGGTTTCGAATGGGCTACGGACGGAGACAGCCCCTACCTCCGCATGGCGAGGTTCTTCGTCCAACTGCGCACGGCCTATCTGAATGAACCTTGGGGCGACCAGGCCATCTTCGTCCGCCGGGCCGACTTCACCGCGCTCGCCGGCTTCCCGGACGTGCCCATCGCCGAAGACCGCGACTTCGTCCGGGCGCTGCGGCGTCGCGGCCGCATCGCGAGCATCCCGCAACCCGTCGTCACCTCGGCCCGGCGCTGGCGGGAAATGAACCCGGTCCGGGCGTTCTTGATCAACCGCCTCGTGGTGTTCGGCTGTATGCTGGGCCTGCCGAGGCAATGGCTTCGAGACATCTACTAAGGCAGGATCGCCAGATGGGACACCGTCGCTGCCGCTCAGACCCATACGCAATCTGCAAGAGAATCAGAACGAGCGTGCTGTGCCTTCCGCCTGAACCCGGCCTTCCATTAGGTACTTGGAAGGCAGCGGCTCTTTCGAGGCCAGCGGAACCAGCCGCCAGCATAGGCAGACTTTGTTTTGGGTGTCCGGTTTTACGGCGTGGCTGCCCATAGAACGCCAAGGCCGCCAAAGGATCGAGATGGCATTATTGGCGCTCAACGGTGCGCGTTGGGTTCGATGGAGCCAGCAACGTTCAGGCCGAAGAGAACCCCGCCGGGCGGCGGGGTTGAGAGGGGGTGTGGTCGGAGATCAGGCTTTGCCGGCCAAGGCAAACTTGCCGCGCTCGACGAGGCGGAACCGGCTGGCGTCGCCCTTGGTCTTGATCTCGCGGCGGATGGCGGCACTGAGCGTGTTGGCCGGCGTTTTGCCGCCCTTGCGGGGTGCCCACAGGCCCCGTTGGATGGCCAGGTCGACGATTGTCTGGCACCGCATCGGATCGCCGGTGCCCAGCGAAAGCAGGTGTGCCGCCGCGTCCAGCAGTCTCATCGGCTTGGCTTCACGGTTGGCCCCCGTCGCGCCACGTTCGCCCGTGTCGCGCTGCGGCGCGTCGGTGGTGTGCTTCGTCGCCTCCTTAGCCTTCGCCGCCACGGGGGCCGTGTCGTCGAGGCACTTCCGCAATCGCTGGGCGCTCTTGATTCGGATGGTCTTGCCGGTCTTGACCGA
>CAZOVB010000151.1:0-3928 GCA_964583095.1 uncultured Planctomycetaceae bacterium | reverse complement strand
AGCTTCCGTTAGTTGAAGAGTTTAGTACCTCGTATGTTAATGCTCCGCCTATGGGATTGGTGACTTCCAGGGTGCCTTGACTTACAGTATCTTCCAGTGATTCGTAAACGGCATCTACGCTTAGTTCAGGCGCAGTCGTCAAACTTGTAAAATCTAACGTCGTACCGTCATTAAAAACGATATTTTCTATTTTTGTATTTCCAGTGAATGCATCTTTTATCGTGATAGTATCTTGCAACTCTTCAAATAAAACACCATCTTCTTTTAATCCTATAACAAAGTCATCGCCGTCTGTTTTTACGGTTATATCCTCTTTTGTGAGACCTTCACTTATAATAATTGTGTTGTTGCCGCTACTTTCGACGACCGTATCATGGCCGCTATTTCGCCCAAAGTAGTAGCTATCATCACCGCTGCCGCCCACTAGCGTGTCGTTGCCGCTGCCGGTTATGAACGTATCGTTACCGCTACCTGCTTCAATGAAATTGTCACCGTCTAAACCGTATAACACGTCATCTTCACCAGAGGTAAAGAAACGGTTGTAAAGCGCTTGATCACTTAAAATGCTACCGTCACTAAATGCAAACGATTCGACCCTATTTTGAGTAGTTCCCCAACTTTGTATCACTACTCCCTCTAACGCATCAGGATTTGGATCATACTCCTGCCCATTCATTTGGGCTTTTAATCTTTCAACTTCATCGGCGACTTTAAGTGTTAGGGTTTGTGTTTCATGATCATAGTCTGCAATCAGATCATCAAGAGATATATCGTTAAATACCACTTTATCTTCACCGCTGCTATCAAGTAATACATCACTTCCGTCAAACCTGTTGTATATGTAGGTATCATTGCCATTTCCGCCAAAGAGTGCATTATCCCCCAAACCGCTTTGAAGTGTGTTGTCGTCTTCATTTCCGTGTAGCGTATCGTCTCCGTCATTGGCCACTAACTCCTCATTGTTTGAGGATACATGCAACTCACTTGCTACTGTACTAAAGTGTTTATAAATTATCCTGTTTAGATACCCTTTGACACTTTTACCTTGATCTTGCAAGATATCAAGATACTCCCCATTTTCACTTATGTACGCATCAACCTCTTCTAAAGCTGTTTTTAGCTGCTCATGCGTGATACTGCTGCCGTTTGCGAGCACAAACTCCTCTATTTGTGCACCTTGGACAAACTGTGAATTGAGTTTTAGCAGGTCATTTTCCCCGTAAGATATCTCAAGGCCGTTTGCAGAGTTACTTGGTCTTTTAAATGTAGTGTTTTTTAAGTTTATCCCTTCACCAAAGATTACTTTGTCATACCCCGCATCAGGAACAGGATCGAGTTCGATATCGTAGGATGCACCATTTATTATCGTATTTTCATCTCTACCACCTTCACCATAATAAACTCTTCCATCCCAGCGATGTGAAAAAATTCTAAACTCTTTTGCCTCATTTACCGTGTCTTCCAATGTATCAACTCCATCCCCTATAGAAAAATGGTATGTATCATCTCCGCCTCTGCCGTTTATATAGTCATTTCCTTTGTTTGCGGTGATCGTATCTGCTTTATCACCGCCTATGATGAAATCATTTCCCGCTTTTGCGTCTATCTCGTTTTCTACCCAGTCGATTCCGCGGATTGTTTCAGAGTTTTCAGTGCTCATTAGTTCCACAACTTCGTGTGAAGTTACATGGTGATCTTGTGAATCTAAAACAATGTTTTCTATCGTTTTATCTTGATCGTAAAAGTTTTTGATCACGATGGTGTCTTCATCTTCTCTGTATTCTTCTAAGTAGCTTGCACTGTCGTTGACTTGACTTAAATAATCAACTACTTCATCCTTATTCGCGGCGTCGCCTATAAAATATCCGTCATTTTCAATCATATACGCAAGGCTTTTTATCGCTTTGTCACTGTAGGTTTGCAGTTCATCGGATGTAAAAGCAAAGCTTTCATAATAGGTAATAATCTTTTCAATGTTTGCGTCTTTATCATTCCAAAGCCCTGCCTCTTTTGGATCAAGTTTTATGATAAGATCGTCAATGTCTTCTGCATTCCAATACGTTGTCATATCATTTAAATTTATATCATCTTTTAAAAGCAGCGTATCATTGCTTGGAGCATCGTTTGGTGCGTATTCCCATTCCATGTAATCGCCGTAATAGTCACCGTAAAAGCTGCTGCTTCTAACGGACATAACTTCAGGCGAAGGTCTGTGTCCCCACCTGGCGACGGAGGGGTTTTGATCATCATCTATTATGTCGTTATCATCACCTCTGTTAAACACATAGGTGTCATCCCCGTTACCCCCGTTTAGATAATCATCGCCCTCTTTACCCTCTAATGTGTCATCACCGCCGTAGCTTTCTATATGATCATCTTCGTTAGTTCCTGTGATAATGTCATTATCATTTTTATTTTCATCGTAATCATACCCGCCGGCATCTTTTTCAACATACTCTAAATCCCATGCCCGGTACTGCATCGCTTTTAAATCAACATCATCAAAGATATCTTCAACACTCACCTCATTTGCTTCTTTATCCAAAGCCTGTGCGATGTTTTCTATACTTTGTACGATCTCTTCATTTGTTATAGTGCTGCCGTCAGTCATAACAAACTTTTCAACACTGTTTGCAGTCACTAAAAGACTATGCTGCATCAATACACCGTAAGTAACTTTCAAATCTCCATCTTCTAAAGTAAAGATAATATCCTCTCTTGAAATATCATTATCTAAAAAGACCGTATCGCTTCCCGCTTCATCAATAACGGTATCGTGGGCTTGTTGTGTAATTGTCTCTACGGTTCCGGAATCAGTGAGTACCTCTTGATCCAACGGAAGGTTTTGGGCTTTGAGGATGTAGGTATCATTGCCGCTGCCGCCATCAAGAGTATTTGTACCGTAGTAGCCGTCTATCGTGTCATCGCCCGCTCCTGCTTGTATCGTGTCGTGTCCGTATCCGCTGACTACCGTATCGTTTCCGCTGCCGGTTGTATAGCTGTCTCCCTCAAAGTCAACACCCTTGTATAAACGGTAGTCCTTTCTTGAAATATCTATTATTTCATTATCTCCGTTGCCCGCTGTTATAGAGTTTTTTCTGCTTACGTAGTACGCACTGTCTATAGAAACTTTATTATCCCCGTTTCCCAATGTAATAGTGTTGTTTTGAATCTCGTGAAGTTCTATTTCATTATCTCCGTTGCCCATCTGCACGGTATTACCGTCACTCCAATATATTGACGCGTAGTTATTCCCCTCTCCTAAATCAACCTGATTGTTATCTTGGCTTAACTCCAAAGAATCGTCACCGTTTTGTGTTTTTACAGTGTTGTTGCTGCCGTATATATCCAGTTCATTGTTACCGCTACCTAAACTGACTTTATTCCTGTTTCCACTTAAATTCAATATATCACCACCGCCTTGTAAAGTGATTGTATTTTCATTTGCATTATATAAGTCTATGATATCATCACCGCTTCCTGTTAAAATATCGTTGCCATCGGTAGCATATCTCATATAAACCGTATTATTTCCATCCCCCAGATCAAAGGCTGTATCACTGTTTCTATATCCATTAAGCGCATCATCACCACTCCCTGCAACAACTTCACTGTTTGTAAGATCATTGATATCTGCACTGTTGTCTCCATCGCCTAAGTGAACGTAATTACTGCTTCCTTCAATATCTAAACGATCATTCCCATCTGCGGTTTTTATAGTATTAGCATCTCCGCTACCAGTGAAATCATTATCTCCTCCCGTTGTTTTTATATCGTTGTCTGAGGCAAAATTTGTGATCGTATCATTTCCGCTTCCGGTTCTGACTTTATTACCGCCATGCATTGACAGGTTGTTGTCACCGCCGCTTATATCCAGATCATTATCATTTCTCAGCACTACATCATCAATGCCATTACCTAAATCTAT
>CAZOVB010000150.1:0-3976 GCA_964583095.1 uncultured Planctomycetaceae bacterium | reverse complement strand
AGGTGAGACAGCATACAATCCCTCCCAGTGAACGTCAATTATTCAAGGTACCCATCAGACAGAGCATGGGGAGAATGAGATGAAAACGAACAAGGCGGTAGTGGCCATAGCGGCAGCGACCATCTCAGCAATCGCGGCGATCGCGGCAATCGCGATGTTATGGGCCTCAGGCCGCGATGACCGAAGTTCGCCGGGCGCATCGACCACCCAAGTCGCATGGGAGGATACTCAACTGCACGTGCCGCTGGGCGAGATTGACGTGCCGGAAGGCACGCCCGAAGGCGAATGGTTGAAGATTGGCGACGACAATCCGCTGCTGTGGTGCTTTCGCGGCGGCAGGCGACTGGTGTTCGAGCAGTCGGGGCCGCGGGTGTATCTCTCGATTGACGGCAAGCCGTCGAAGCTGGTTGGCGTGATCGTGCGGTCCAGAAGCGAGATGCTGCTGGTCGACAAACTGCCACCCGGGGAAGCGGTCGACCTGACGCTGTGGGTCTACAGCCCGCACCTCAAGCATCTGGCCAAGCTCACCAACCCCGACCGTGTCGGCGGAATCCACGCGTGGGAGTTGGAAGATGAGGAGATTCTAAAGGACATCTCCCCGGTCAGCCGTTGCGTGAACCTCAGGTCGCTATGTGTGAGCAATTGCAGAGAGCTTGAGGACATCAGCCCTCTGGCCGGCCTGCCTAAGCTGTCCTCTGCTGATTTCTACAGGACGAAAGTGAGCAGCATCGCGCCGCTGCGAGAGTGCCCTGTCGAGTGGCTCGATGTGCGCAATACATTGCTCGATCATAAAGGACACTGTGCAGAACTGGTTAGTCTGAAGCCCTTGGTCTGCCTCAGAGCCAACTGGAGCGAAGATCAGGCCTGGCCGATGCACGAAATCCTCCCTAAGTTGCCCGCGCTCGGGCGGCTATGGATAACTCTGAACATACATGTCGCTCCATATAGCACCATTGCCAAGCTCCCATCTCTGGGCCAATGCCCGCGATTGACGTCCTTGACCCTTGAAGACACCAGACACCTTGACCTTTCTCCTCTAGAGGAACTCGCGGAGCTCATCGATCTCGATCTGATCGGCAGGACAGACCCAAGCACGTCGCTACGGCCAATTGCCAAATTGAAAGGGCTTCGCTCCTTACGGATTGAGATCGAGGGGGCCTCGGACGAAATCACCGATTTGACGCCGCTCGCCGAAGCCAAGGGGCTGGAACGGCTGGTGATTGACACCGAAGCCTCGACGATTGGCCACGATCGCCTCGGAGAACTGCCCAAGCTGACCAACCTGGTCCTGAACTCGGGTTCTATCAAGAGGGTGCCAAGATTCCAGAGTGCCCAGCTTATCAGGCACCTGGATTTCGCGCCCCATCCTTGGAGAGGTAGCGAACTCAAGGACATCTCATCGCTGTCGGAGACCCGGAACATCGAAACGCTGATCCTTCGGGAGTGTGAAGGCGTTGAAGGTTGGACGGCACTGGCCGGTCTCAAACAGTTGCGACATCTTGACCTTGGCGGCACAAGCATCGAATCGCTTGATGTGCTGGCGGGCTTGGAGAATCTGGAAATCCTGTCCCTTGCACTCTGCAAACTGGACGACCTGTCGCCCCTGGAACACCTCAAGAACCTCAGAGAGCTTGATATCCGGGTGCGAGACAAAAACGCGCCTATCGCGCTAGACGCCATTGCCAGGCTGCCCAATCTGGTCTCACTCAGGCTGCCCCGCGAGCAGGCCGCCGGCATTAAGAAGCTGGCTCTTCCATCGCTTCGCCGCTTGTCTCTGCCGGTTGACGCCACGGCAGATGAGTTTCGTCATGTCATCCGCGCTCATCCAGGTCTGACTTCTTTACGTCTAATCAGATTTGACGTGGATGACTCGGTCATAGACGCCGCGGACGAACTGGCCAAGCTCAAGAACCTGCATTCGCTGGAGATCAGTGAGATCAAAGACGCCTCTGTGATCGCAGGTCTGGAGAAGTTGACGCACCTGGAAGTCCTCACAGTAAAAGGCCCTGCCGACACGACGGCCCTACGCCGTTTGGTTCACTTGCGATATCTCCGCTGGCCTTTCGAGGAACCCCCCGAAGCATTGCCGACACTTCCCAACCTCTTCAAGGTCAAGTATTTCGGATTTACAAGGGAATCTCCGTCAACGCCAACCGACTGGGAATCGCTCCCAGCCTCCATGCGCGAGCGAGGCATCGCCAACTGAGCGGGCACGGCCGCGCCGCAGCGCCCGGCCGTGACGCCGGGCGCTGCGGGTGACGCTAGCGAATCTGGCCGTGTTCCATGGCACCGTTGGAGTTGCAGAGGTAGATACGATCAGTGGTTCTCGATACTTTGCCGTTCTCATCATTGCCAAGTTGCAGATGATCCATGTTGGAGAAGTACGTATAGGTGGCTCCCGCATGAAGAAGTCCCGTTCCGACCCATTTCGGATCAATTCCCTGGTTCTTGAAAATGAACCCCGCGCCGCTGGAGTTGGCCACTCCATCCTCGGAATAGGCCAGCATCATCTGGACGTCAGCCATCCAGTAGAGCTCCCAGAGCTTTTCCCGGATGGCCAGCACAGTTTTTACCCACCTTGGCAGAACCTCCGGGGTAATTGCGGCCCGAACGATCGCCACGGTAATCCATAGGTAGAGATAGCCAATAATGACCAGTAGCGTCTCAATGCCAGACTTCTTCTGCTCATCGATCATTTCCTCAATGTACCTCGTTGAGGTCCCATTTCGGATATCCTCCAAGTCCTTCTTGAGGCTCGTGAGCTTCTTGTATGGTTCGTCAAATTGGCCGAAGGTCACAACCCCCAGGTCTTTGGCCAGAACTCTGATTGGTTCAATTACTGCGATCAGCTTGTCGAGGATCTTGTGGAACTTCTCGACGAAGTCGATCTTCGCCAGTCCGGCCTCGGGTCGACGAATGGTGCCCTCCGTCTGTTTCGGAGGCTCATCCTCAAATGTCGCCCACAGGTTGCGGGTGTGTTCGACGATATTCCGTCTAGTCGGCGTCCTGTTGGCTCCCAGGACCTTGGCGTCCGAGGGCAGCCGCCGAGCCATTGCCGCGAGGAACTTGGCGATAAGATCATTGATGACCTTTTCCGCCTTCTTGCCACCGCTAGGATCCGCCGCCACCCCCCGCAAGGCGATGTACTCGATCTCCGCACTCTCCGGCGAGGAGGGCGTGCTGTGATAGTGCCTTAGGCCTTTGGTCATTCTACCGGTGCTACAGAGATGATGCACCTGCTGAACATTGTCCGGTATGGAATACTTCGTCCCGTAAGGCAGGAAGGTGGCTGATCCGAAGTTGAAGTCCATGAAAACCAGATGATTAACACAGGCAGGCGGCCGCTTGAGCTTCTGCCACACATTAACCGTGTTCTTGTTCCATGGCTTGTAGCTTGGCCCGAAGAACTCTTTTACGCCCTGGGCCTCCAGCGTCTTGCTCTTGGGAACATATACAGAGACGTCCCCCTTCAGCGCCCTCGCCAGCCAGAGGGCGCGATTTGTGCCGATGCTGTATCCGCCCAAGTTCACAGATTCGCAGTCGGGCCGGTCCGCCAGGTCGCTGGCAATATCGAGCAAGGCAGCGATGGGTTCGATAGGATTCCAGCCTTCATAGATGCGTGCCGTTCCATTCCCGTACGTAAAGCCGCATGCGACGTACACGTTGACGAGGCTGGAATATCTACCTATTGCGTCTTGCCACGCCTGTCCGGCTGCCTTCAGCGAGCGCAGCTTGGCATCCTTGTCCAACTTGCCCTGCGGAAACAACAGAGGCACAATGTCGCGTCCATCCGTGAGGTTCAAGTGATCTGGAATGGATAATATGCCCTCGAAGTGCCATCCATCAAACCGGAATGCCGGCGCGAGTCCCGGCCAGCCGTTGAAGAGGGCCAGGAAGCCCTCGTTCGGCGGATGCCCCAGACGGTAGCCATTGAGATGGCCGGAAAGGTATATCCTGTACGTAAGATTCCATGCAA
>CAZOVB010000149.1:0-3991 GCA_964583095.1 uncultured Planctomycetaceae bacterium | reverse complement strand
GGCTTGGCGGCATCCTGTTGGTCGATGCCCTGAAACGCGTCCGCGAGACGGCCGAGACGATCGGCATTCATGCGGTCTCGGTTCATGCCCTCCACCAGCGCGCAAGACAGTTCTGTCAGGCCCACGGTTTTCAGTCTCTGCTCGACGATGACCTGCATCTGCTTCTGCCCATGGCCACCATTCGGAAGCTGCCCTGACTTCAAGACCGTCGCGTACAGTTGCGAGGGCGCCGAAGCAGCAGCAACCCACCCAGGCTCAACAGGCTCAGCGTGGCTGGTTCGGGAACCAAACGGACGTCGTTGGCTTGAATCTGGTAGAACGTGCCCAGCTCCGCATCTCCGGAAATGAAGGAGAAGACGATCAGCGGCCGCTCGAACTGTGTGTATTGGAACAGGCCGGGGTCAGGCACGACCGAAGGCAGGTTCTCGGAGGACAGCCCGTCGGGATCGCCGTCGGGCGTATCGTCATTGAGATAGATGTCCAATGAATAGCTGCTCTCTTCGACGTCGGGTGCCGGCGATGGGCCACTGAACTCATACGCCGAAAGAGTCATCCGATCCTCTTGGCCCACACTGAACAGGATGACCTGGTTGTTGGCCAATGAAACAGAGGAATATCCCGAGGTGTTCCAGGTCCAGACGTCGGTTCCGATCGATACAGTCAAGTTGGTAAGCAGATTGTCATAGGTGCTTCCGAAACTGGCCGGGGTCGTGTCGTCATACGTGAAATCCACCGTCAACGTCTGACCCAGAAGCCCCAGCCCATCATCATCGGAAATGGTACCGGCGTAGATGCCGCTGACCAGCGCCGCCTGGGACGGTGCAGCCATTGCCAGAATGCCGACCAAGAAGACAATTCCACGCTTCGCAACAGAAGAAACGGTCATAGTGCGTGCCCTCCATAAAAGAGTATTGTTCAGCCTGGCGGATACCCTCACCGCGCAGGCTTTGAACATAGGAAATACGTTGAAGCCCAAACCTTCTCAACTACTTCAACACTAGGCTCGGTGTCTGGAGAAAATCAAAGTGCCCCTCAAAATTCCCCCTGCCCCCGCAGCGGAAGGATCGGCTGGGAAGATCAGGCTTCCAGTCCTGACCCCAGGGCATCGTAGCAGGTGCGAAGCGCCGTGCGAAGATTGCCGTCGCTCTGTTCGTAGATCGCAGCCGTGTCGACCGGGGCCCCGGGGCTCAGTTCATCCACCAGTTCGCGAAGCAATGCGGGATCGGTTCGTGTCGCAACCCACGTGGGCAGGCGACCTGCTTTGTGCATGGTGATGATCAGCCCCCAAGCCCGCCGCGCGTGGTAGCGCAGCTTCAGCCACGCAAGGCTGTCGAGTCGTTCGGCCCCATCGACAATGACGACCGTGGCTTGCCCGGCCCGGCGAAGCTGCCTCCACCATTTGACGTCCAGGGAAGGCTCTGCCTGCGTCACCCGCGCGGCATGGACGGACAGACCCCGCTCTCCAAGGCGCGGAATGAGCGACTGGATCAGCGTGGTCTTGCCCGAGCCGTGTGGCCCGACGATGGCCCCTCGCCGGCCCATCGCTTCCAGTCGGGCCATCATCTCTTCCCACGTGCATCCCTGCGGTCGATAGGCAAGGGCGTCGGTCCTGGCTGTGCGAAAGGGGTTCAGATGGGCAGGGCATCGACTCATCGCATAAAGCCAAACAATCGGTTGTCGCCCGTGGATTCTTCTTCGGGATCGTCGGCTGCGTCGAGGGTTATCGGCTCGCCGGTGGGGCTCATGGTTACCTCGGTCCGGGCAGAGCCCTCGGGCTTCTCCGCCACCACTTCGACCGCCCACAAAATGGAAATCAGCCGGCCATGATACGTAAGTGGCCCGGCGGGGGCGGTGAGTTCAAATGAATACTCCCCCTCGGCCTGGGGGTATTCCCATTCCTGCCTGGTCCCCACGGCTGCATCCCGATTGCCTTTGCCCTCGGTCCACCAGACCAGTTGGGCCGCCAGGAGCCTTGGCGACTCTTCTGCAGACCATCGCAGCGTGCCCCGTACCACGTCGCCGGGCCGATATGCGGTCGTTTCGTCGCTGAGCTGCAATTCCAGGCGGATGTCGCTCATTGCTCAGCTCCTCTGACTGGGAAGGACAACAATCGGATAGTCATCCTTCACGTCCGGCCAGAAGCCGATCGTGCCCTTCACGCGCAGCTTCCATTGAATCTCGTTCCTTGACGCGACGAAGCTGTGCATTGCATCTTCCGGCAAAGTCAGGCTTACCTGCCCTGCCGTAATGTCGAGGGGTTCGTTGGTATCGACAAGACAGTAGCAGGCCACAGTTTCGGTGTCGCTCACGGTGTTCGTTCCTCGCTGATAGGTGGCCCGTTCTTCACAGATGAGATCTATGGCCAGGTGGTTGATCCGGTAGGCGCGGCCGAGGGTATTCCAGGTAAGCTCAAGCGTCTGGCCCCCGCTCAGGGCGTCGTTGGAGACGTTGAGCACCAGCCTGGGGTTCAGCAGGCAGAGCAGATAGTAGAACACCGCGACAACTGCCCCCAGGCCGACAAGCACGAACGGGATCATGAAGAACGTCAGGAACCACTCGGGCCTGCCTCGCAGATGGCTCTTGACGGCCATAGAGACAAAGATGCTCGTGATTCCATTCCAGAACAAGGCGAAGAAGATGACTCCGGCCAGCTTCATTGCTCGGCTGGTCTTGGGCTTGAGTTCCATCGGCCCCAGGCCCTGGAATTCCGGGAGCCAGTCCATCGCCCGCAACACTTCCAGGCGTGGAGTACCCGGGGAAAGGTTGGCTGCACGCTGCAGACGGCGCTGCTTGCGCCGACGATGGACGGACATGCCTACGAACCCGCCGACTCCGACAAGCAGGAACGGAACGAAGAACAGTCCGAACAAGAGCGACCATGTGAAATCGCGGACAAGCACCGCCTTTTCCGGGTCGTCTGGATCTACATAGCAGACAGTGTTTGTCCCTTCCCGGTGGCGGTCTACGATCTCCTGCTTGCCGTCGTAGCCGCTGGAGGAACCTCCGACGAAACTGTAGCGGTTGGACCGATACGTCTCCGCCTCGTACTGATACCGATAAAGGATGTCGACAGAATAGGTCGTGCCGTCATCTCCTGAATGGCTTCGGACACGCGAGGACTCCACGACGCAGGGCACTTCCTCCCACCCCCGGGCGTCGAAATATTCCAGCCAGGGACAGATGCCAAGGAAGTAGAACCCGACGATACCGACGAGCCCGAAGATCGCGAAGATGAAGACAGCGGCCAGGCCGACCGTGCCCCACGTGCCCGTTCTCTGCGGGGGTACGGTCCCCTCGGGTTTGCGCCGCCAGGCAGACCATATCACGCCGACACCGACCGCTACGAATACCAGCGGCAGGAGCATGAAGGGCAGAATCCAGAGATCGCCCCGGTTCAGCACGACCTGGGCCGGGTTGTCAGGATCCACCCAGACCTGCACCTGGCTTCCCTGCTTGTAGTTGGCCAGGGACGCTTCGGCATCGTCGTAACTGCCGAATCGCTCGGTCGACTCGATGGACTTCTCGAATTCCCGACTCCCCCACATGTACTGCACCGCGACGAACAGGGCGTAGGGGTCTTCCTCGCGTTCGTCTTCCTCGATGCGGCTGGCCGTCACGGTGGCAGGAGTCGACTCCCAGTTGATATATCGGTCGCCAATTTCGACCAGTGACAGGCCCAAGAGAAAAACGAACAGTCCCCCCATGCCTGCGAAGACCAGGCCGAAGATTGTCAAGCCGACTTTCGATCCGCCGTTGTTCGTGCGGAACCCCAGGCGAAAACCCATAGACGCTCCTCAATTCGGATGGACTATTATGCGCAGGGGGCTGCGTCGAATCAACCCGGGGAAACAGCTTCTCCCGTCGATGGCGCGGGCTGGGTCTGGACAGGCCCGGGCCTCTGCTGCTGGGCAGGTGCCTTGGACGCTCTGGAAGCGGGCCTAGCCCTGATATTGCACGATAGGAGATGGTTCATTATGGACTGATGGCCTTG
>CAZOVB010000148.1:0-4040 GCA_964583095.1 uncultured Planctomycetaceae bacterium | reverse complement strand
GAACTTCTCCTGGGTCAGGCCCAAGCGGGCCCGGACTTCCCGGATGATCCCTGCACGGTCGTCGCGATGGGGCAACATCGTATCTCCTCGTTCGCCGGGCCTACTGATCGACTGATGAGTCAGATGATCAATATCGCCAAGAGCAAGCTTGCTGTCAATGGCGCATCGTGCCACTCCTACGCGCTACGGGAGAACACGGGGAATTCCTAGGCAGACGGCACCCTCATCGCTCGCGTGGGGCAACCTTTCCTGTAACGCTCCGGGCGTTTGGGCCCTTTGGGTATCTGTGGAAGCATGTACAGGAGAACCGCTATGCCACAAATACTGCAATCCAAGAAGATGATCGTGTCCCTCGTCGGTATCCTGGCCGTCTTCGTTCTGGCCCTGCTGGGCCGGGACATCGAGATGGTCAAGTGGGTCGGCGGGTTCGTGGCGGGAATCGTCTCCACCCTCAACGTGTCGCAGGGATTCGCCGACGGCCTGAGCCGGGGCAAGACCAGCCTCGCGGCCCAGAGCTAGGAGGCCGACCGGTAGCAGACCGGCCAGGCTCATGGCTATCGCGGCGGGAGCCCGGCGGCGTTCGCGCGGGCGCGTGTTCACTTTTCGACACAGAGGGAGCAGGAGACCATGGGTGACGACCACATCCCCCAGACCGATTCGCGACTGACGACCGACCAGATGCTCCAGATGATCCTGGGGCGGCTGGAGCGGTTCCCCGTCGAGCGGTTCGTCAAGATGGAGGCCGAGTTGCAGCAGCTTCGCAGCCTGCTGCTGGAGGAAATCCGCAGCCGAAAGGGACTCGGCGAAGACCTCCAGCGCCTGGCCCGGGAGTTCGGCGACACCGTCGACAAGCGGATCGATCGGGCCTTCGCCGACTGCCGTCAGGACCGCGACCTGCGGCTGGGGCACATCTGCGAGCGCATCGAGGCCGTCCAAGCCCGGGAGACCGAGGATCGTTCGATGAGTTCGAGAATGCGCCTGGCGGTCTTCAGCGCCGTCGCGGCGTTCGTGATCAGCCTGATCAACGCCGTCATCAACCTGCTGGTGCGAAGATGACCCGCCGCATCCACATCGACGCCGAAGACGATCCGCCGCAGGTGGTGCCCGTTGGGCGCGGTGCGCCGGCGCTCCGGGCGGCGGTGTTGTGCCCGGGTCCGTCGCTGTCGCGCTTCGAGGACGCCGACGCTCACGACCTTCGCATCGGGGTCAACCGCGCCGCCGGCGCGGTGCGCTGCGATTACTGGGTGGCGCTGGACGTTCACACGGCCGGCATCACGACGCCGCGCGGCGAACCGGTGGTGGTCAACAAGCCCAACATCCACCGGCAGATGTGCGGCGAGTTCCCGTACGTCTCGCAGTTGGCGCACCTGTCGGTCGAGGGCCTTCGTCTGCGCTGGCCGGGATCGGAGAAGATCAACTGGCAGCGGTTTGGCCTGACGGTCGCGGTGGTGCTGGCGGCCGAGCTTGGGGCGACCGGCGTCGAGTGCTTCGGCGTGGACTGGTGCGGCCAGAGCGATTTTGACGGCTTTCGCCACATCCGCAACCGGCGCACCGACAGCCGCTGGCAGCGCGAGCGGCGACTCTATCAGCAGGTGGTCGCCGCGCTCGGCGAGCGCGGCGTCATCGTCCACCGGATGATCTTCGGCCAGGGCGATGGCGCAGGGCAACTTCAACTCGTCGATCCCCGCTCGCGGCAGTGACATACTGTTGTCACCCCAGCGCCGAACCAGTGGAATCCACCCGCTTCTCACGCCCCCGCAAATTCTTTCCACCACGTCTGTAACGAACCGTCCCGACGCGCCCTTTGGGTACCTGTAGAAGGCCATCAGGCCGATAAGAGTCATGGGTGTCCCAAGGGAGTGGGACTGGATGCAGATACGTTGGGCGGGCAGCGTTTGGAAGCAATGCCCCCCCGTTGACATAAGTCTTTTCATATAAGGGACTTATTGCGCGCACAGTGCGCCCCGGATGTGCGCGACAACGGGCAGGCTGTCCGGGGGCCCTCTGAAAGGGGGAACGTCTGTGTCAACGATCAGTTCCGGCGGAGGCCGTCCACTCGTCTCATCCCATCTTCCTCTCCACAAGCGCGGGCCGCTGGCGGCGGCGGAACGGTGCTGCCTGCCACCGGCCGTCAGTAGACAGATCGGCACATACGTGGGGATTCTATCAGGAGAATCGCCGCGTGACGCGCTTTCATTGTCGGCCGACATCCTCGGGTTGCTCAACGCGCCGGCCGTCCGCGCCCACGTGCTGGAAGACTGGCGCGGCAAGGGCGTGGCGCGGTGGGCGGCGGTGGCGTCGCGCTTTGTCGCCGAGGTCCGGCAGCGGGATTCGTTGCTGTTGGGCCGGTATGTGCGAGATCTGATTCCGTGCGTGGCCGGCGCGGTCGCGCCGGCGGTGCGGATGTTCCGGCTGCCGCGCGGCGGCGACTTCCACCGGGCGGTGAACGATCCGCGCCGCGAAGACCTGCGGCTTTCGCTGCTGGGGCCGCTGGCGCTGTTCTTCCTGGAATCGGTCGCCAGGGCCGAGGCGGCATGGGACGTGCTGGTCGAACCGGAGAATGCCCCAGCCAGGCCCGCCGCGTTCGGCTGGGCACCGTCGCTGGATTCCTTGACGGCCGCGATGCGGCTGCTCCTGACCGGCCAGGCGGGGCGCAGGTTGCGCGGCAAGGCGTTGATGTACAGCCCGCTGGCGCGGTACCTGCTGGAACTGGGGCTGGTCCAGCGCGTCGCGGTTGCGGTGGACGCAGGCGGGGCGACCGATACGCGGCTGCTCAGCGGGCAGTATATCTCCTGCGCCCACGGGCACGATTGCGCCGAAGGGCTGACGTGGCAGGACGACCTGTCGCCGGCGTCGTGGCAGTGGGAAGAGGCGGTCGTCGATTGCCGCACCGGACGTCGCGTTCCCACGCCGCAGGAGGAACTGGAACTGATCGAGGCGCGGGACCGGTTGCTGGCCGCCGCGCGGGCGCTGGTGGGCCGGTATGCCGATCAGTCGCGCCCGCAGATCAAGCGGCTGGCGCTGTGGGCGCATGCCGCCGACGTCGCGGCGAGCGACCTGCTCTGCGAGCCGGAGACGCTCTCGGACGACATCCTGGCCTCGCTGGTCGAGGCGGCCCTGCGCCGTCGCACAAGGCACGCGTCGGCCCGGGGACTCAACGCGACGCTTCAACAGCCGGATCTGGCCGAACGGATCGGCAGTTCGACGCCGGTGACCTCGTCGCAGTGTCGCACCTATCTCTCCCGCATCCGGCGGGAATTCCGCAGCGAACTGGGCGGGGTCCTGTAACGCCCGGCCGGCGGCGACCCTTTGGGTACTTCTGGAGGGCCCGCGTCACGGGCCCGGGAAGGTGCATCGCCATGAAAAAGATCATCATGTTTTCGTGCCTGGCCGTCGCGACCCTGGGCGGCTGCGCCGAACCGGCCGCCGTGGTGCAATTGGTCTCCACGGCCGACGACGCGCTGGGCGCGGTCGCCGAGGCCGACACCCACATCGAGCAGGCCCTGCTGAAGCAAGTGGACGACCAGATGGCCGCGTTGGACGCGGCGTTCCTGGCGGACATGGAGCGGCTGGCCGCCGACCAGGGCGGGCTGACCATCGACGACGTTCGCGCCGGCAAGAGCCTTTACGACAGCAAGCGCACCGCCCTGGAAACCAGTCGCCGCGATCTGCGCGAGTCCTTCCGCAGGCGTTCGGCCAGCCTCGCCGCCGCGCGGCAGATGCTCGACTACGCCCGCGATCTGGTGATCCGCAACCGCGCCGGATGGTACGACGTCGAGCAGTATCTCCAGTTCCTCGCTCGATCCCAACAGCAACTTCAACCTTCTTCCTCCGGAGGGAACCAGCCATGACCCAGGACCTTACCGTACTCGAAGAGAACCGCCGCAAGCTGGCCGACATGGTCACGCAGGCCGTCAAGCAGACCGCCGACGTGATCGAAGCCGAACAGGCCGAACTGAAGCGACGCTTCCCGGCGATGGCCCACCAGGCCGCGCCGGTCATGCTCGAACCGTCGGTGATCCGGGACTTCACCCAGTCCG
>CAZOVB010000147.1:0-4153 GCA_964583095.1 uncultured Planctomycetaceae bacterium | reverse complement strand
TGGCCTCCAGTGTAGTCGGCCAAGACGGCAAGAACAAGGCTCACAGGCTCCCCCGCAGGTCGAGAAATCTCCCGAACTTCCACTCCAAACGGCGCATGCAGCGAGTATTCCGTCAGGTCATTTGAACGGAAGTCTTTGTGGAAGAGACGGTTCAGAACGCTGAGCAATGCGCCGCGGGCATCCTGGATCGTACCGTCCAAGTTGATGCCGACGCTCAAGCAGCCAGTTCCTTATCGTGCCGTTGCGCCCATCACGCAACCCCACACCTAACAATTGTGCCTGTCAACTCCTCCGTGACGCGGCCGCCGCGCAAGCACTAGCGGCCAACCCGGTTTATGCTCAGCTGTAGCGCTGGCCGATGCCCCGATGGCCCCGGCCGAGACGGCCCAAGGGAAGAACCCGTTGCGTTGGCCACAACCACCTGTGCCGCCGAGCCTTGCAGCAACTTATAAAAAAACTCACATCAGCCATTGACTCGCCCTGTGCAAATTGTTAACATCCCATGTTCAGAATCAACAATGATCGCGGGGTAGAGCAGTCTGGTAGCTCGTCGGGCTCATAACCCGGAGGTCGGAGGTTCGAATCCTCCCCCCGCTATTGGTCGACTCGCTGCAAACCGCAGCGACCCACAGGTTCACGCAGAAGGCCGTCGAGAGAACTCGGCGGCCTTCTCGCTTTTTACGCCAGTTTCGCCAAGGGGTTACGGTTCCGGGCTTCCATCGCCCGTGTCTCTGTTTTGCCGAGGGAGATAACCGGCGAATTCGTCTCGGCCCCCGTTTTGACCCTCTCGGCCGAAAGTCTCTGTTCCGAAGAGAGAACTCGTAGGCTCTGGTTATGAGGGAGGATGGACCGCAGAGAGGTCCAGACGATGAATCCGTATCGGTCTTCCAATACAGTACTTACGCCTACGCTTTCCGTGTTACCCGTCTCGCCGATCATTTTCCGGGAAATGTCTCTGTTTATGAGGTAGAGACCCGAACAGAGACAGAAATAGACTCGGAAGTTCCACGTTGTAGAACTCACGGTTCTATTTCTTCTTGCCGATAGAAGAGGGACCGGGTAGGATCGTCGGGGTGGAATGGCTTGATGGTGAAATCGGTTGATCGGAACTGCGTCCTCGTGTACGGTATATGTTAGCATGAGAGGAAAGGCGATCAATTCAGGCGACGGTTGGACTCTGCCCTTCGAGTCAGAAGCAGTTGCATACAGGCTGCGTCCGGCAAAGCACTTTCGGCCGTCTCGGATCGTGCTGAGCAAGGGCAGTTTTGGGACGAAGACTGCCGCGCTGACAGAAGCGATCTGTCGCGTGTATCCGAAGGCGGAGGTAGTCGATCTGTCCAGTCGATCTCATGCACAGGTCGAGATCGACGAAGATAATCCATTGGCCAGGCACAGGGCGGGCAAGAGCACGCTTGTCATCGGCGAACACAAGAGCGCGGTCCGCTTCAGTCAGGAGCAGGCGAACTGCTGTCCGAACTACTGGCATTTCTCGCCGTACGGGTTCTGCCCCTATGGCTGTACATATTGCTATCTTGCCGGTACGCGCGGAGTCTGGTTCTCGCCCACCGTGAAGATTTTTGTGAACCTGGATGAGATGCTCGCCCGTATGGATCGCATTGCCCAACAGGCGGGGCGGCCGGTCGGGTTCTACCTGGGCAAACTCCAGGATGGACTGGCGCTGGACCCGCTGACGGGCTACTCGCGCCGGCTCGTACCGTTCTTCGCCCAACACCCGTTGGCTCGGCTGATCATCCTGACCAAGTCTGCCGACGTAGACAACTTGATGGGCCTGGCCCCAGGAGGCAATGTCATTTTGTCCTGGAGCCTGACCAGCGAGGATGCGTGGCGGCGGTTTGAGCCCGGCACGCCGTCACCAACAGAACGCATGGCCGCCATGCGCCGTTGCGCAGCGGCGGGCTATCGCATTCGCGTCGTTCTCATGCCGATCCTTCCAATACCCGGTTGGCTGGATAGCTATGCGGCGATGCTGGACGATCTCCTGAAGTCGGTGCCCATCGAGCGAATCACACTGGGAAGTCTGTGCAGTTTCCAAAACGCCTTGCGTCTGACGAACGCTAAACTCGGAACTGGTAACCCAATCCAGGAACTGCTGGATTCCGGCGGTAGATGTGCTGATGGCCGTTTCCGATTCAGCCGGGAACTGCGATCGGACTGCTATCGTCACCTCGCGAGCTTGGTTCGCTCCCATCGGGCCGATCTGTCTGTAGGGCTATGTCTCGAAGAACGCCCGGTGCTCGAAAGTGTGGGGCTATCATCCAACATTGGCGCCTGTAATTGCATTCTGTGAAGGGGGACGGATGAAGAAAGCAAGCCATCTACCCGACCTGCTCGACCATCACATCAGCCAGTCGGCCGCGAGGGGACTGATCGAGGACCTTCGTCAGGTCCGTAAGAATGTATACGAAGCATGGGTATCTCGGTGTCGGTCACACCGGTTGCACCGTGCGATCCGGAGGACTTTGGACGATGCGGTAGTCCTAACTCTTGCTGTAGAATATCTCCGGCGCTCAACTGCTCAGGTTTCACATGTCCCTGAGATAGAGGACTTCGTCACGAAACCCCGTATTGACGAAATGGCTCGACTGGCGGGGCCTAAGAAGGCCTCCTCCTGGGCTCGGATGAGCAGCTTTCTGGAGGGGAAGATGGTCATGCCGATCGACATCCGACGGCTGCTTTTCACCCAGTTGCTGCCCGGCACATATGCATCGCGTTCTGGCGAATTGCCTGTCACGATACTTGGCGACTTCCATCAGATGTGCCTGTCTTCGCCCCTGACCTGCAACGGGGGCCACGATGAGCGCCGAGCAAAGGGCGCTCACTACACGCCGGCTTCGCTCGTGGACTACATGGTTACGCGGGCATTGGACCCCCTCTGCACTGACGACACCGGACGCGGCTCACTCCATGTGCTTGATCCATCGTGTGGTTGCGGCGCGTTCCTTGTCGCCCTCTTGAGGCACATCCGTGCGTACGGTAACGAGAGCCCGTCTTTTGTCCTCCACGGAAGCGATCTCGATAGACGTGCGGTGACCTTGGCTGGTCTGTCCCTCTCATTGGCCGCGCTGGCGATGGGCACGTACTGTGGTTCAGGCCTGATACCACGACTCGTCCGTGACAGGAAGTTATGGGCGTCAGATTTCTTGGCGAGCAGTACTTGGCAGAATCAGGAGTTTGATCTGATCATCGGGGGGCCTCCCTTCGTTCGGGTGGAGCAGTTGCATCGCTCCTGTCCTGAGCTCGTTCGCGAATACCGCAAGGCATACGTGACAGCGCAAGACGGGCAGTTCGACCTGTATATGCCGTTTGTTGAAAAGTCCGTCAATCTCCTCAGGCCAAGCGGCTGCCTGGCGTTCAGCGTGTCCAATGGCTTTCTCAGGAACAAGAGCGGGGCTCGGCTGCGCAGGTTTCTGAATGACCACTGTGCCGTCGAGGAGATTATCGAGTTCGAGGACGACAGCATCTATCCGGATGCATCGGTCCAGATAGCAGTTGTTCTGGCCAGAAAGGCCGACGGACGAGATCGAACGCGGTATGTCTTCGTTCCAAAGAAGCGCCCCCTGCGTGAGCAACTCGAACGCCTGTGTCGATCCGGGTGCAGATCCGTGAGCGGGAGCAATGTCATCAGAGCACGCTTGGCGCTCGACTCATCGGACGCATGGTCTCTGCACTGTGCCGAGGACGAAGCCTTCCTCAGGCATATGGACGGGGTTGGGACAGCACTCGGGAGACTGCCTGTGCATGTTTTATTGGGTATTTGCACTGGAGCCGACGATATCTTCCTCCTCAAGCCAGATGGGCGTCCGAACAACGGCACGACCACAGTGATGACACGAGAGGGCCGACGCCTGAAGCTGGAATCCAAGGCCCTCAGGCCCATTCGGCGTTCTCGACAATCCGCTGCTTCCTCTTCAAAAGCACCTGGGCATGTCTGTGTCTTTCCGTACGAGCAGAGCGGCGTAGTGTTGGCGGAGGAGCCCTTCCGCAAATCATGCCCCTTGGCATATGCTTACCTTCTGGAACACAGGCCAAGGCTGCGGTCTCGTCGGCTTTGCCCGGATCAGCCGTGGTATGCCCTGCGTCACTGCTGTCCAAGATAATCAAGGTTCATTTGCTCTGGTGTAGTTTCCGGGGG
>CAZOVB010000146.1:0-4163 GCA_964583095.1 uncultured Planctomycetaceae bacterium | reverse complement strand
TGATGCGAGGCCCCGAGCCCGCGCCCCGTGTCTCCGTGGAAGTGTTCATGGAATACGACGCGGTCTCCCGGGCTCTGCCACTCCGGCTCGGCGCTGCCTTTCATGCAAGGCCGGCGGCCTTGGGCATCGGGCACGAACAGGCCGATCAGTCGGCGGGTCAGTTCGTCGGCGGCGTCCAGGATGGTTCCGTACCGGCCTGATCCGGTAGGACACTCGATTTTGAAGTCGTCGCCGTAGTAGTGGTGAAACTTCTGGAGCGATTCGATCATCAGGTAGTTCACCGGCATCCAGATCGGCCCGCGCCAGTTGGAATTGCCGCCGAAGACACCGGATTCCGACTCACCCGGCTCGTAGGACACCCTCAACGAATGGCCATCACAGGGCAGCTCGAACGGCTCATCCTGGTAGATTCGCGACAGTGAGCGGACGCCGTAGTCGGAGAGGAACTCGTCGGGGTCCAGCATGCGCTGGATCAGGCATTTCATCCGATGGCCCCGCAGCAGAGAGAGCAACCGGCGCTCCCCCCGGCCTGGTTCCTGCCAGCGGGACACCAGGGCCGCCATGTCGGGACGGTTGGTGAGAAACCATTCGAGGCGGCGGCGGAAGTCGGGCAGCTTCTCGAGCATCTCCGGTTCGATGGTCTCCACGGCGAACAGCGGGATCAGCCCGACCATCGACCGCAGCCGCATCGGCATCACCCGGCCGTCGGGCAGGTTCAGGACGTCGTAGTAGAATTCGTCCCGCTTATCCCACAGCCCGAGACCCGTCTCGGCGATGTTGGTCATGGCCTTGGCGATGTGCAGGAAATGCTCGAAGAACTTCGTGGCCACGTCCTCGTACACCCGGTTGTGCAGGGCCAGTTCGAGGGCGATGCGCATGAGGTTCAGGCAGTACATCGCCATCCAGCTCGTGCCGTCGGCTTGGTTGATGTGCCCGCCCATAGGCAGCGGGGCGCTGCGGTCGAACACGCCGATATTGTCCAGGCCCAGAAACCCGCCCTGGAAGACGTTGCGGCCCTGCACGTCCTTGCGATTGACCCACCAAGTGAAATTCAGCATCAGCTTATGGAATATCCGTTCGAGGAACTCCAGGTCGCCCTGGTCGCCGCGCTGCTTGCGGTCGATCTGGAACACCCGCCAGGCCGCCCAGGCGTGGACGGGCGGGTTGGCCTCGTTGAAATCCCACTCGTAGGCCGGAAGCTGCCCGCTGGGGTGCAGGTACCAGACGCGGTGCAGGAGCAGCAGTTGGTTCTTGGCGAACTCCGGGTCGACCAGCGTCAGGGGGATGCAGTGAAAGGCCAGGTCCCACGAGGCGAACCAGGGGTACTCCCACGCATCGGGCATGGAGAGCACTTCGGCGTTGTTGAGGTGCCGCCACTGCCAGTTGCGTTTGTCGCGTCGCTCAGGCGGCGGAGGCGGCTGGCCGGGGTCGCCGTCCAGCCATCGGGCCACGTCGTAGCAGTAGAACTGCTTGGTCCAGATCAGGCCCGCAAAGGCCAGTCGCTGGAGCCGTCGGGCTTCGGGGTCCTCGATGCCCTGCTGAATGGCCGCATAGAAGTCGTCCGCTTCCTTGATGCGGGCATCGAAGAGATCGTCGAAGCCTTCGAACGGCGCATCGGCGGGCTCGGAGGTGAGGCGAAGGCGGATGGTGGCCGTCCCGCCGGCCGGGAGCGTTCGGGTGTGGTGCGCAGCGGCCTTGGTGCCCCGTCTTTCGGGATTCACAGCCTCCTCGCGTCCGTCAACGACGTGCCCGTGGAAGGCGTCTTTATAGTGTCCCGGCTTGCCCTGGCCCCAGAGCTTCAAGCGGTTGGTTTCGTTCTCACAGCAAAGCCACTCGGGATCCTCATCGGCGTGCAGAAACAGCCGTCCGAGTTTGAAGTGTTCGCAAACGACCTGGCCGGCCTCGACGCGCAGTTCCGGCTTCTCGGCGTCGGTCTCCCATGACCACGTGTTGCGCAACCAGACTTGCGGCAGGACGTGAATGGCGGCCTCAACATCGGCCTGGTTTCGGACGCTGATGCGCATGAGGATGTCGTCGGGGCCGGCCTTGGCATATTCGACGTATACGTCGAAGTAACGACCGTCCTCGAACACGCCCGTATCGGCCAGCTCGTACTCGCCCTCGCCCTTGCCGCGCCGCTGATTCTCTTCCACGAGCTCGGCATAGGGGAACGCGGCCTGGGGGTAGCGGTAGAGCATCTTCAGGTAGGAATGCGTCGGCGTGGCGTCGAGGTAGTCGTAGCATTCCTTGACGTCCTCGCCGTGGTTGCCCTCGTGGTTGGTCAGGCCGAACAGGCGTTCCTTGAGGATCGGATCTTGGCCGTTCCACAGGGCGACGGAAAGGCAGAGCCGCTGCTGGTCGTCGCAGAGCCCGGCCAGGCCGTCTTCACCCCATCGGTACGCGCGACTGCGGGCCATCTCGTGTGGAAAGTTGTCCCAAGCGCTGCCGTCGGGGCTGTAATCTTCTCGAACCGTACCCCATTGACGCTCGCTGAGGTACGGACCCCACTTCCGCCAGTGGACTTGGCCGGTGTCGGCTTCTTTGAGACGTGTCTGTTCAGTGCTCATGGCTCGTCTCCACTGTCTCGGGTGCCTGCGGCACCGCGGCCGGGCTGGGCCGAAAGGCCAGGACGGTCCGGTCATCGGTCTGTTCTGCGCCCGCGGTGAACGTCTCGATGCCGCGCAGGACGGCGGCGACCAGGCCATCCAGCGGCTCGAACCGGTGCTCGTCCAGGTGCTGCATGAGCCGCTGCCGGCCGAAGAGTTCGTCGGCGGGGTTACAGGCCTCGGTCAGCCCGTCCGTGGCCAGGAGAATGGCGTCGCCCGGCTTCAGCGAGACGCCGGACTCGCTGATCGCAATGTCCTCCTCGACACCCAGGAGCATGGAACCTTTCTCGGCCAGGCCCCGCACCGGTTGATCCTTGTCGGCGGGCAGGATGAACGGCTCGGGGGCGTGTCCGGCGTTGATGAAATCCAGGCGGCGGGGCCGGTCGTCGTAGATACACGCGATGAGCACCACGAAACTGCCCGTCGGTGTGTAGCGGCACAGGTCACGATTCACGCAACGCACGAACTCGCCGAGCGACCACCCCATACCCACCCAGGCCTGGAAGGCCATCTTGACGATGACCGTGATCAGCGCCGCGGACATGCCGTGCCCGCTCACGTCGGCGAAGACGATGGCGACCCGGTCTTCGTCCAACGCGGCCGCATCGAAGTAATCTCCGCCAACCTCGGTTTCCGGGTCGAAATGGGAAGCCCAATCGATGCGGCCTGTCAGAGGCATCTGTGCCTGCTTCGGCAGAAGTTGCTGCTGGACCGTTCGGGCGAGGTCGAGGTCGTGGCGAATCCTTCGGGCGTATTGGGTGACCTTGTCGTGGGCCTGGGCGAGACGGTACGCGCTTTCCTCGTTGTCGTACTCAATGCTGCCCATCCCCCGCATGAACACGTACACGGCCGCGAACAGGACTGCCGCCTGCACCGCCGTGGCCGCCACCAGGAACGTCACGCTGCCGGACAGCAGGAACCCACCGAGAACCAGCCCCGCCAACCCCACCGCCAGCAGGCCGTACCGCGGCGCGGCATGGAACAACGCCCGGTGGTCGGCGAACCGCTGATGCCTCCCTTCGAACCACCGCACCGCCAGGCTGAGGCGCGTGACGCAATAACTGTACTGCGCGACGAGCAAGCCGTCCCGAAGGCGAAGCTGCATGCAGTTGAAATGCAGGCCTTCTCGGCAGCGCAGCAAACCGGGGACCCGGTCATTTCCTCGCCCGTCGTCCCGGGCAGCCAGTTCGCGCCGATAGGCCATCAACAGCCTCAGTACGTCCTCGATTTGATTGCTCTCCAGGCGCGTATCCAATTGCAGCCGGCGAATGCTGCACTGTCGCAGGAACTCGCAAAGCTCGTGGCAGTCGCATAGCTCAGAAACACCGGACCTCGTGACTGACTCCACCGTGATCTTTCCGTCGTCACGCGGGATGAGGGCCAGCGATTCTTCCTGGACGCTGTCGGCCGCGGGGAATATCTCGTCTTCCAGCCATCTCGCCAAGCGCCTCGCCTCTCTGCCCGCGGCGGTGCACCGACAGCGCAAGCCGGCGAAGGCATACCGGAGGCGATGGCTCCATCGGAACCGGGCGGGCTGCGAGTCGCTTTCAGACGGGT
>CAZOVB010000145.1:0-4174 GCA_964583095.1 uncultured Planctomycetaceae bacterium | reverse complement strand
GCGGCGACATGCCAAGATAATCGGCGATCGAGGCCACCGACTCGCCGAACGACATGCCGGTCAGCCACTGGATCGTGGCAATGCCATCGCCGTTTTGGTTGGTGAAGCATTGATTGCACCAGCAAGCACCCGCCGCCTGATCAATTAGCCTGAACCGATCGGTGCCGCCGCACTTCGGGCATGCGTGATGCCGGCCATCGAGCGACTGGAGGCTGACCTGCCCGACCGCCGCCAATATCTCAGGCCACCGACCGGTGGCGGCCTGCTTAACTTCATCTTTGTTGTGGCGAAACATCGCGTCCAACTTGCGAAAAAGTTTGATCCGTCAGTCAATCACTCAGCGTCTTCGTACTCATCTGATTCCGAATCATCATCCGCCTCGGCCTCGACCGCCGATTGCTTGGCAATCAAGTCGATCAGGCGGTTCTCGATTTCGTCGGCCATCGATTCACCGCATCCCTTCGGCAGCACTTCCTTGAAATGCTTGTGCTGAACGGAGGCTTGGCCGCGAAGCTCTTCTAGCTTGCCGGCCGTTGGCGCCGCTTCGGTGATGGCGTCCAGCTTCTTGGCTCCAAGCCCTTTCACTCCCGAGAGCAACTGATCGGTGGGGTAGTCCCGCCAATCACCAGCGCCGTCGCTTTCACCGACGCTCGTGATCGTGTCGGATGATTCGTCTTGTTGTGGCTGGTTCGGGTTTCTCGGCAAAGGCCGTCCGTCCATGATGTCGGCGAGTTGCGACGAGTAACGATGGAGCAACGCTTGTTGGCCTTTGAGAACTTCCTTGGCTTCCTTAATTTGCTCTTGGTAGCCGTCGATTTCCGATTCGTACTCTTCGATCATGCGAGCACAATCTTTAATGCGGCCCATCACTTCGACTTTGTCCCACCACAGTCGTTCGTCGATGTCCTCCTGGGACGTTTCCGTTTCATCTTGATCGACACCTTCGGCGGATTGTTCTTCGGCCGGTGGGATGTTTGGGTGATCAAACATTTCGTCGACGACCACCGGCGTTTCGGATTGATCGACCACGACTTCGCTAACAGTTTCAGGGGTACTTACTAACATTTCCAAAAATCCTTTTGAGAAATCAACACAACTCCGCAATCACGTCCGCAGCCGACACTGGCCGCGACTTTTGTTCGGTGGCCACACGCCACCCACGTTTCAAGACTTTCCAGGCCAACCGCTCGGCCAGCCGTCGAGAATCCATAAACCAAAACGGCACCATAAATTCCGATGTCCAAGACAGAACCGAGCCCATGAACTCGTTTCGCATTGCCAGCGTCGACCGCTGGCCTCGAGATTGAATCGATGCGAGACACTGGCCATAGGTGCCTTCGACGACCACGCATCCGCTGGGAATCTCAGCCAAAAATGACAGAGTGTTCAGCCATCGCTCGCGTCGATCGCCATGGCTCAGAAATGTGCCAATGGCGTCATCGATCGACTTTCGCTCAACGTGGACGTAAAGCTCCGCACCCGCAACGCTGTAATCGCCATGCGACGGACCAAGCGATTGCCAGCGATACGGCACGATGATCGGCTGCTCTTTTGTGCCGAGTCCCTGAAATGTCCATGGGTGCTTTTCTTGAGAGTCAATAAGGATCGTGAATTCTTCGGTGATCGCCTTATCGGTGATCGCCACTTGTCCGCCGATCGTCGCCGATTGAAGGTTGCGTTGCCAAAACTCGACACTCGCATCGTCTTTCAGCGTCAGCCCACGCGCGGCGAGGTACAAACGGATCAGATCAAGCGTCCGCGGTCCAACATTGTGAACCTGCTTGATCCATTCCGGTCGAATCTCGGACCACTGGGAAGGATCGGTGATTCCGAAATGCTGGCGAGCCAATTCAATTCGATGGTCGATCTTGCTCATGCCGTCGCCCTTTGCCTCAGTGCCGCATGGACGCAGCGAATCTGATGGAGGCAATCATCTAGAGCGTTGTGGTGATTCCCTTCTCGCTCGATCGACTTTGGATCAAACCCGCAGATGTCATATACGGTTCGGGTGTCACGCTTGGCGTTGTATTCCCATGGGATGTCGATGTGATTTTTTTTGAACGCATCAAGCAGGATCGGAAAATCAAAATCCGTGCCTTGCGACCACGCAATTTGACCCTCCGTAAACCAGGCGTACAGATTTATCAACGCCATTCGCAGTGGCGTTGTTCCGCTGGTCGCTTCGTGGAATACCTCATCTGGCTGTTTCAGCCACCATGCGTAAGTTTCCTCGCATGTGGTGCGACCAGCCTGTAAATGATCAACTCGCTCGTAGAACCATCGTCCGGTATCGCCTGTGTCACGGTCAAACTCGACCGCCGCGATGGACAAGATCACGCTGTCGGGTGTCAGCCCAAGCGTTTCGACATCAATCATCACGTCTTTCAAAACAGTTCCTCGCATTGTTTGTTGGCCATCGTTAGTTGAATTCGTTCACGCAAAAGCGTTTTGCGTTTGCCGATTGCTTGCTGCCTGCACATGGCGTCGGCGATGTGTCGTTTGCCAACCAAGTAGCAATGCTGCTTGGCTCGACTGATGCCTGTGTAAAGCCACTCGCGCGAGCAAACCCGCCTCGCACCGGCGTATTCGTCCAACACGACGATCACCACCGGAGCTTCGGATCCTTGAAGCTTGTGACAAGTCATTCCGTATGCCAAATCCCATGAACATCCAGTTGACGATTCATCGCTCGATTCGCTCTTGCCTCGCGGGATGACGATTTCCTCGCCAGTGATCCGCAGCTTGGCCAGCAACCGTTTGGCCTCGACGGCCATGACCTCGGCCAGTTCGCCGTTGGCAACGTAAGTTTCTTCTTGGCCTTGCGATTTATCCGCCAACGGATACCGACCGTTTTTGAGGCAAACGATCTTGTCGCCCAATCGAAACGGCGAACCTTTGACTTCGGGGTTCGCGTTGAATTCGTTTTGGAGGATCCCGTTCAGCTTCGTCCGCGAAAGTTGGCTCTTGGCGTTGACGGCGACGATCACCTGGCAATCCCAGACCGGATCCAGACCATCGGCTCGGCACTGATTCATCAGCGTCACAATCTTGCCGATTGCCGTTTCGCTGGTCGCATTCACCAGCGTCAGGTTGTCACCCTCTTCCCACCGCCGTCCGTCGCGGATCGCCGCACATGCTTCGACGATGCCGCCGCTGTTGCGTTTAATCTCAGTCAGCTCGCCGTAGCCACAAACTCCGCTGGCGATGATGTCGCGAAGTGGTGCGCCGGCACCGACCGGCGGAAGCTGGTTCGTGTCACCGACGAGCAGCATGTGTGCGCCGCGCGGCCGAGCTGCGAAGACGGCCCTGGCCAGTGCGTTGTCGTTCATCGACCATTCGTCGCCGATGATGATGCGAAACGGCCATGGGTTCCGCTCGTTGTGTTCGAACGACCAGCCGCCTCGAGAATCATCGTTGCCAACGCCCAGGTGCGAATGCCAAGTCCGAGCCCGCAACGGAACGCCGGCCGCCTCGAGCGCCTCGCTCAGTCGCACCGCCGCTTTGCCTGTTGGGGCACCGATGCAGATGTCTTCGGGGGCGACTTTCCCGCTGGCCAGTAGCGTTCGAATCAGCATGGCGACGGAGTACGTTTTTCCCGTTCCTGGACTCCCGCCAAGGATGCCGATTCGGCTCACCAACGCTTCGCCAAGCTTCTGGCGCTGATGTTCGTCGATGCCCCTGATCGATTCCGGATCCGGCCACAGGCTGAACAGCGGAAGCGTTTTCGATCGTGTCGGGATGCTCAAGAGCGTTCGGGCGACGATGGGCGGTTGTCGCTCCAGCCAATCCTGCAGTTCCATCACTTCCACGTCGTCGCCGTCACTGATGTATCCGATGCAAGTTGGCCCGAACGGCTTCCCGTCCCAAACATGGACTTCGGGTGCAGTCAGTTCACGGCCGCATCGGCGGCACTGGACCAACGAAGCCGCCTCTTGCCAAGTGATTTCGCGATCCTCGAAAGACAGAACGCTCGCTGGCTTCGATTCGTCGATCGCGCCCACAATCATCCTGGCCAGTGATTCTTCGTTCGCCGCGGCTCGCCCTTCGGCCAACCAGACCGCCGAGCCGAATTCGTCGATCGGCCCATCGAGCCCATCGGTTTTGATTCCCGCCAAGGCCCCGTAGTGATCCGGTGACAACCGGCCGAGCCGCAACGCCATACGGATCGCGGCAC
>CAZOVB010000144.1:0-4211 GCA_964583095.1 uncultured Planctomycetaceae bacterium | reverse complement strand
CCCAAAGCCGATCAAACAGCCGCCAAAGAACATGACGTGCAATATCCGGGCTAGAATGGTCAAGAACGAAGGGAGCTCGACTATGTCCGCACGTGCCTCTTGTCGGTGGTGTGCCTGGGTCCCTCATATCGGCCCGGCCTCGGGGGCCGCCTGCCTGACGCTCCTTTTCGCCCTGGGCGGTTGTGACGCTCGCCCCGCAAGCCAGAGCCGCTGGTGGGCAGGGCGTTACGAAGAGGTGGATTCCGGCCAACCCTCGCGGATGCACATCCAGGACATGCTCGAAACCTGGGTCGGCGCCCACGGACAGGATTTGATGGACGCCTGGGGCGAGCCCAACAAGGCCCACCTGAATAGGCTGGCGGGGCTCGCTTCTGCTGTTGTCGCCGAAGTAATACATGGCGTAACGCTGCCCAACGCGGTACACGAAGCCCTCGGAGACACACCCGCCGTCCCATGCATTTCCCCCGGCCGGTGCCAGGCATATCTCACGGAAGGTGTAGGGACCTTCGGGCTGCTCTGCGGTGAATCGCGCGATACAACTGCCCCGCAGCATCCCCACCTGCGGGGGCAGGGTGTAGTCGCCCTTGTGCTCCCAGATGGTGGCAAAGACATACACCAGCCCGTCGTCTCCACGGATCGGACAGCAGCTCCAGATGGCAAAGCCATCGTTCATCATGTTCAGGATGCGGCCTAACGGTTCAAGGCGGTCCGCAAAGTCTTCTACGGCTTCTGGGATTCTTACTTCTGGTTTCATAGGAAATAGACTCATTCGGGATCGAAAGCTTGGGCAGAGGGCGAAACCGCGAACTTTGCCCTCCCGGCGAATTGCCATGCGATCCGGCCGTTCGTTATCCGAAGCCTCCGTCCTGGCGTGCGGGTAACGGTTTTTCTCGCCCGGAGACCATCCCCGGGCCACCGCCGAATCGAGGCAGACAACATGACATCCAGGCACGCCTGGGTCAAGCCCGAGCCGGCGTGGCGGCTCGGGCTGACCAAGATTCCCAAGGGACAGCGCTCGTTGACCGTTGAGCACCGGCGCAAGCTTGTCGGCCGCTTCCAGGTTCGGCCGGAGCTGTTCTTGGCGTGAGGGGCTGATCCTGGCCTCCGCGTCCGCCGCGACGGCGACGCGGTGGTGGTCCATATCCCCATGCGGCTGCGCCGCCGCAACGGCCGGTGCATGGTCCTGACCGAAGGGGAGGCGGTTCCCGTCTCAGCCGCCCGGCATGTCGAGGACGGGCGCCGACCGCACCTACATCGGCCGGACCCGTCCTGCGAAGCTTGAGCGAAGCAGGATGCTCCGTCTGACCCTTGACCTGCGTAGCTTCAGCGAAGCAGGGCAACCTCGCGCCGGACATCATCGAGGCGATCCTGCGCGGCGACGAGCCCGACGGCCTCAGCCTGGAGAAGCTGCGGAAGCCTGCCCTGAGCGCCGCCGAAGGGAACCTGCCGGTACGATGGGATGAGCAGAGGGCATGTTGGGGGTGATGGACGCGTCATTTCGAATCGACCGCCTCTGAACTGCGACGTGACCACTTATGAAGCAGTCCCGCCAGGTCGTTGTGTGTTTGCTGTTCGGCAAGATCAACGGCAGACAAACCATGCTCACCTTTCTCCATTGGGTCTGCCCCAGCTTCTACCAAAACGCGCGCCACATCCTTATCTCCCCGCAGTGCCGCGAAGTCCAAGGGCCGCACCCCCTTGGCAGCAGCGGCTGCGACAGGAGCGCCCGCCCTGACCAGTAACGGGATAACAGCGGGTTGGCCCCGCTTGGCCGCATAATGCAGCGCCGTCATCTTGTCATTGTCACTCTTGTTGGCCTGTGCGCCTGCTCCCAGCAACGCCTTCACCGAAGCGATATCGCCAACACCGGCAGCAAGCATCAGCGGCGTAAGGCCCCTGCCTGTAGCCTGGTCGGGAGGAACACCGTTCTGAAGCAGTAGTTGCACCACTTCGGAACGGCCCTTCATGGCAGCGTAATGAATGGCCGCAAGAGTGCCCAGGCTCGCATGAATGCCTGTCCTCTTGGTTGCGTCAGCTCCGGCGTCGATGAGCCCTCGCGCGAAAGCGACGTTTCCTCTTTCCGCTGCAATCATCAACGGGGTCGCGCCCTGCTTCGACGTGCGATCAATGGCCACCTTGGGCAACTTGGCCAATGCCAGTTGAAGTATGTCAGTGTTGCCACCGTAGGCTGCAAAGTGGAGGATGCTGCCGCCATTGTCCGCTGTCCAGTCCAAACCACCACCGGACTCCAACAGCAATCGAACCATCGCTGCGTCGCCCTTGCCAGCGGCTAGGGCCATTGGAGGCTGCCCGTCGGCCTGTGTTGCGTCGGGCTTGGCCCCGGCTTGCAGCAAGAACGTCGCCGCAAGCAAGCAGCCCGAATCCGCCGCTGCATGCAATGCGGTGTGGCCGGTGTCCGTCCTCGCGTTCGGGGCAGCGCCGGCCTTCAACATCACCTGCACGAGTTCGGGCTCGCAAAGACCGGCAGCGAGGATCAAAGGCGTCACCCCGTCCGGCGTGGCCTCACTCAATTTCGGATGCCCCTCCTGCGACAGCAGCATTTCCATGCACTGAGCACTTCCGCCAAGGACGGCTGAATGAAGGATGTTGTATCCCGACTCACTTCGAAACCGCAACGAGGCATTGCTTGCCAACAGGCGATTCAGCATTGGAACGTCGGCGTACTCGACGGCCTCAACGACAGGCGGGACACCAGCGAAGTTCTTGCCCTCAATCACGGCAGCGGGCATTTGCGGCACCTCGGACCGAGAGACCCATAGCCGTCTGTGGGGCATGTCGAACGTCAGGCGATACTCCCGTAGCAGCGTTCCGCCGATGGCGCTGATACGTGGTTCGTCCTCCGGGGTTCCTTGAGCATCGCTTGACGAAACAGGCGTCATGGCAAAAGGCAAGTCTCGCCAGCGTTTGCCAAGGACATCCATCTCCGCTACATCGAAGACGTACATGTTGGATTCCTGGCCCGCCACCACCGCCGCTTCCCGAAGCGGCGGTACCGGGCGGCCGATTCTGACTGGCTGTTTGGAGGCGTCCGAGCGTCCAATAAACACACCACGACTCAGGCCTGTATCCAGCACCAACGTGATCTCATGGCCATTGACCTGGCTCATTATGGCTGGCGTTCCCACAGACTCATCTGTGCCTGCCAGCCCCGGGCCGCTCTGCAACTTCACGATCTTAAGGTCAAACCTCTTTGCTTCTGCAGGCGGCGTGAACCACGCCGGATCATGAAGAACCAAACGGGCTTCGCGGTAATCCAGCGTAAACGGAATCTTGCCAAGCACATCTGCGCCCAGGATGCCGACAACTGGCTTTGTGAACTTCTGTAGCGGAGCAAGGTCCATGATACCAACTGGATGTCGCCGGATCGTCACGGGGCCGAGAGACAGTTCGACGCTAGCGATCCCACCGACCTGCCTACCATTAACGTCTAGCGACGCATCGCCAGCATTAACCCCCAAGCTCTTCGCAGCTTCTGCCGCTAAGACGGTGATGTTGGCCCCCGTGTCCACCAAAAAATGGCCGACCTGCTGGCCATTGATCGCGACGGCATCCGTGAAGAGCAAACCGTGTCCGCTGTCAAGTTTCAGCTCCACCTGAACGCTCTCAAGGCGGACGCTGTTAGAATCCACCTGAATGCGCTGCCGTTGTTCCGGTGGCCCTGCGTCCCGACAACCCGTCTCCACACAGATTAGGAGCAAACAAGGAATCAATGCCGCACGAAATCTGATCGTCGATTGTCGGTGCATCGTGTCGGTCCTCTTGATCATGCCGTCGCTTCAAGCAAGAACAATTCTCGCCTGAGTACCGCCTATTTTCCAGGGATGTCCCGCCTTTTGTCACCGGTGACACCGCCCGCGCCGCCGGTTGCTGTCGTCCGCGCTCACGTCCCCGAAGCAGTGCCAAGCAGTGCCATTGCGGTGCCAGGAAGCGCTCACATCGCGCTCACATGACGGTTTTTTTGGCACTGCAAACGTCACAGTGACGGGGTTGCGATGCGGTTGCATGGGGCAAAGTCAGGTGCAACTCGCACCTACTCCGATTCGGCGTAAGTAGCTGTAATGAATTGGTTTGTCTCTCACGGGACGGGGTCGGGCCCCGTCACACGATTCAGAGACTTTGAGACGATCTCGGCCCCCGAAACGGCCGTTTCGGGCGCTACCCCGTCACGTGGTTGGGCCCTTCGACTCGCT
>CAZOVB010000143.1:0-4227 GCA_964583095.1 uncultured Planctomycetaceae bacterium | reverse complement strand
CGGGGCCGAACTCGTTGTCGACGAAGAGCATCTTCACGCCGACGGTGTCCTCGAGCTCCTGCATGCGGACCGCGTCGCGCATGTTTCGGCAGATGCGGTCGAGCTTGTGGGCGAGGAGGCCCAGATCATCCGAGCGGATGGGACGTTCAGCCTGATCGAGTACGTGGCCTACCTGGCCGAGGAGGTGACCGGTGGCCAAGGCGATTAACCCCCGCAAGCTGCGGCCGGCCGAGGTGCTTCGGCTGGTGAACTCCACCCCGCGCGGCAGCGTCCTGACCGAGTTCCAGCTGCGCCGCCACCGCAACCAGGCGGGGTACACCATCGGCGATGCGCGGACGGTGGACCTGTTCCGCTACGCCGCCTGGCTGACGCTGGAGTACTTCAAGCCCAAGGCCGAGCCGCTGACCTACGAGGAGCAGAAGGCACGCCAGGCTGAGCGCAACGCCGAGGCGGTCCGCGCGGCCCAGGACATGGTCTCCTTGATATCCAGCGTGGGTTACACGGCGTACTCGCCTTTGAGTTGCGGGGCTTCGGTCAGGCCCGCCGATTTCAACATGGCCAGGAAAGCGGCGTCCTTCCGAAGGCGTTGCAGCGCGACCAGGATTCGCATCAGGCGATTCTCTCGCTGGCCGGCCTCGTAGACGAAGGCTTCCTTCTCGCGGGTGATCTTTCGGATGTCGCGCTTAAGCTTGTCGACGGTGTAGGGTGCGGACGCCTTCTTGGAGCTGAGCGTCTTTCCCTTCTCCAGACGGTCCTCGATGATCTTGCGGACGCGTGGCAGGTTCGTCGTGTTGACCACGCCGCTGTCGAAGGCGTCCATCAGCAGGTGCTGGATGGAGCGGTCGGTGCTTTGGGCGACGCTCATGGCGAAATTGAGCGAGAACACGCCGTCCTCGACGCCTTTGACCAGCCGTTCCTCGCCTTGCTCGATCAGCCGCACATAGTTCCGGATGTACTCTTGCGTCTTGCCGGTGATGGCCGACAGTTCCTTCCAATCCATGCCGTAGTCATGCATCTCCTTCAGCGCCCGGGCGAACTCGATGGTCTGCGGCGGCGTGCGGGCGATGTTCTCACCCAGCGTCATCAGGTGGGCCTGCCTCTCGTCGATATCCCACACGTCGGCGGCGATGTGCGTCTTGCCCAGCTCGATGTGCGCCAGCAACCGCCCCTCGCCACAGATCAAGTCGTAGAGGCCGGTCGAGTCCAGATTCTTGCGGTTGACCAAGATGGGCTTGTACAGGCCAACCTCGTTGATGCTCCTCACGTTCTCATTGAACTGCTTCTTCTCCCGGCGGCGCGAGTTGACCACGTTGATCTCGTTGACCGGAATCATGCGGTAGTCGCGCTGCGCCATGCTGCGAATCTCGATGTTCTCCATGGGTTGTCCTTTCATTTCAGGAGTTCTCGGATCAGGTCTAGGCCGTTGTAGCCCTGCAATTCGACTCGGGCGTCGCTGGCTGCCGATAGCCGAACCCAAGGTTCGGGCACCATCAGCCGTGGCAGTGCCAGGTAGCCGAGGATTTCGTGACGTCCGCCGTTCGACAGCGGCACGCCCAACGTGATGTCCACCACCGGGCGACGGTCGGGGTGGAACGACCAGAACGCGCCGTAGCCGTCCGGAACGGGGACCGATGGCTGAATCAGCACCGTGAAGTCCCGGTTGATGACGATGAAGTCGTCGTGCTCGTCAACGAGCCGAGCCTCTTGGCTGATCGCCTCGAACACATCGTTACGGACACGCTTGAGCACGTCGGTAAACATCGCCTGGAACGCGCCGGTTAGGCCGCCGAACCTGGCCGCGACCGTTTCCGGAGCCGGGCATTCCTTGTCGAACCGGATCAGACGTGAGGTGACGACGTTGTACTTCTGGTAGAGGGCCGCAAGCCGCTCGATCATGTGCTCCCGGGTGTAGCGGCGCTTGCGCCCATCGAGGATCGCCTGCGCTGCTTCCCACAGCTCGGTCGAGATGACGGGGTCATAGGCGTCGGGTGTAATAATCCACTGCTCGTGCGGGTTGGTGCGCCGCTTGGTTTTGAGCCGCTGGGTCGTGCGGTTGTAGACGACCGCGCCGGCATACTGCTGGTTCGTGAGGACGTGTCGAACCGAGCCCCCGCTCCACCGCACGCCCCCGGGCGACGGGATACCTTTGGCGTTCAGATGCCCGGCGATCTGCCTTTCATCGAACCCCTTCTCGACGAACAGAACGAAGATTTCCTGGACGACCTCCACCTGGGAGGGTTCGCCCGGCACCAGCACCACGCGGCCGTTCTGGATAGCCTTGCGCTGACCGGGCTGCAGGATGCGGTCGGGCTCCTTGTTTTCGTCGAGCATCATCCGGTGGAACGCATATGGCGGCGGACCGCCAGGGCGATACCCTTGGTGCGCGACCTTCGCTGCGCCCTCGAAGACCTTCTTGCTGAGCGTGCGGCTGTATTCGGCGCTCTGGTAGCGGTCGATGCTCTTGCGGAGCTGGTTGATCAGCCGGTCTTCGTCGCGCGTGAACCCGATGTTGGTATAGATGACCTGCTTGCCGTGCTGGGTACAGAGCGATTCGTAGTGGGCGGATAGGTCGGTGTCCTGGAATCGGCCCCAACGGCTGACGTCCAGTACCAGGATCAGCACGAAGTCGTCCCGCGTGCGGACCCACTCCATCATGTCGTTGAAGGCGGGTCGGCCTTCAGCGTTCAGACCGCTTTTGCCTCGATCGGCGAACTCGTTGATGATCTCGATGTCGTGCCGGTCGGCGAACGCCCGCACGTTGTCCTGCTGAATCTCGACTGAGTTCTCCTGGCCGATCTCGGCCGAGTGTCGATAGTACGCCACCGCGCGCAACCGTGGCTGGCCGTCCGATTGGCCGTTCGTTTTCGTCCACCAGGCTTCCATTCGTCGTCCTTCGCTTATCCATGCTCCGTCGTCGCCGCCGCTTGCTCGCCTGCGACAAACATGAAGCAAGTAGTTTCATTACAAGCACTTACAGCGGTACCCGTATTAGGGCCGGGCCACACTACCTCGACAACGGGGAATTGCAAGGGCTTTTTCGATGCCCGATTTGACGCAAGTGCTTCTCTGGCAATGCATTACTTCATGCATCGCCGTGACGTGGCCGTGGTGACCGGCAGACTAGCGGATATTTCTGTCGGAATTCCTGTCAGGTGCGACCAGACCTGTCACACCAGGGACTTACGCTTGGGCCGATGGTCACGGACTACCTTTATGAGGATGATGCCATGGGCGAAACGAAGCGGTGTCACCGGCTGAAGTCGCTGTCGGTGAATGGTGGGTTCCTGGATGGGCTCGAGATCGAGCTGGCTGACGGCCTGAACTGTCTGATCGGCCATCGGGGAACGGGCAAGACCACGGCTCTTGAATTCGTGCGGTACGCGCTGGACGAGTTCCAGACCGGCGAGGCGGGCCAGCTCTGTCGCCGGCGGGTCGAAAACCTCGTCAGACGCAACCTAGGCGATGGGCGCATCCGCCTGGCCATCGAGACCAAGGACGGCCTGGAGTATGTCGTCGACCGGACCGCCAGCGGGGAGCCGATGGTTCTGACCGCCGACGGTCAGCCCACTGACATCACGATCAACTCCGGGGGCATCTTCAGTGCCGACATCTTCAGTCAGAACGAGGTCGAGAACATCGCCGACAGCCCGGAATCGCAGCTGGCCCTGATCGACACCTTCGTGGCCGAGGAGATCGGCACGCTCGAGACGGCCATCGCGGATGCCCATGCCCGACTTCAGGCGAACGCCAAGGCCATCGTCCCCGCGCAGACGACCCTGGCGAAGTTGGGCGACGAGCTGGGCACGCTCAAGAGCGTCGAGGACCAGATCGAGAAGCTCTCGAACGTCGGCGGGGAGAACGCGAATGAGATGAACCTGGCCCAGAGCCACAAGGCGCTGCGGGACCGGGAAGCCCGGACCGTGCGCGAGGCCGACAAGCTGATCAACGAGTACGTCGAGTGGGTCAGCGACGCCGACGGGCGCTTCACGACCGGCGTCTACGGATTGTTCGCCGACGAGGTCCTCGAGGGCCCCAACGGCGAAATCCTTCAGGGCGTCCAGCGACGGATGCGACAAGCCGGGACGGAACTGGATGAACTCTTCCGCCAGGCGGTCGGCGTTCTCACCCGCGCCCGCGTCCACACCTATTACCGCTGCGCCAACAACCACCCCGACGACGACCACCCCAAGGTTCGCTGGCGGGAGGCCGACCTCGAAGACGCCATCG
>CAZOVB010000142.1:0-4261 GCA_964583095.1 uncultured Planctomycetaceae bacterium | reverse complement strand
GAAGATGGAATTCTTCAAAAATTTGTTTAACGATTTGGATAGTTCCAATCGGAAAGATCTTATTCTTATTTGGCGTTATGTGCTGTGGTGTCTTCAGTACGGTTTGCATTTTATCTCCAATAAAATACAACTACTGAAGGCACTTAATCTTTATTTAAGTGCGAAACTAAGGATATGAAAGAGATAAATAAGCGAAATAATATTCGTACTCCATAGAATTAGGTAGTATTATGAAAAAATAATTAGGAGATATGTTATATGAAAATATTAGTTTACGGTATAAATTTAGATAACAATTTTGGAGGTCCTTCTCTTTTAAATGGAGCAATTGAACTTTTAAGAAAAAAATATAATAATCCAGAAATAATATTTTATCAAAAAGTTAAACCTTGTAAGAATATAAAAGATGATTTTGATATAGAAATTAAGTATTATAATCATAAAAAAAGACATAAAATTTTATTTAACTTTTTATTATTTAACTTAAGAATCAAAATAAAAAAACATCAGGAACTATTTTATGATATTAAAACATCAGATTTGATTGTAAATATATATGGAATATGCTTTTGCCAATATATAGAAAAACAGGAAAAATCTATAATAGGATCTCTAGAAAAAATTTTTTATAGATTTCCCATATCAGTTTTGTCAAAATATTATAAAAATGTGAATATTAAATTTCCATCAAGTTATGGTCCAATAGGTAATAACAATTTAAAAAATCAAGCAAAATTTTCATATAAATTTCTTTTTAATAAAATGTTTTCTAGGGAAGAAACAAGTAGATTAGAAATAGAAAAAGTAATTGGGGAACAGGCTTCAATTTTAAATTTTCCAGATATCGGTAATTTAATGAGATACGACAAAACAAATAGAATTTATAATTTCAAATACCTAATTATTTCAGTAAGTTATCAAATAAAAAAACAGTGGTTATCTGATGAACCTTATGAAGAATGTATTAAAAACTTAATTACGAAAATTAAGGAAATTACTAACTATAAAATTTTATTATTGCCCAATGAATATAGCTTAAAACAGAATAATTCGGATGTTTATATTGCAAAAGAAATAAGTAATGAATTCGATGATACTGTAAAAACTGTTGAAATAAAAGATATTAAGCCATCAATAATGAAGAATATTATATCTCAAAGCGAATTAGTAATTGCTAGTAGGTATCATTCGGCAGTGGCTGCTTTATCCTCTTGTGTGCCTACTCTAATAATTGGTTGGCATCATAAATATAAAGAACTCCTCGATATTTATAATCAAAATGATTATTTAATTAATTCAAGTAATTGTTCCACAAGATTATTAATAGAAAAATTTGAGCACTTACTAAATAATAAAGAAAATATAAAATATGATTTAATTAACAATAAAAAAAAGGTTTATGAAAAAATTTATTCAATTAATAAATATTATTGAATTTGGGATTGGATATGAATAATGTGAAAAATATCGTTAAAGAAGGTCTATGTTCTGGCTGTGGAGGATGTTCGGGAGTCTGTCCAACTAATGCAATTAATTTTTATGAAGATATAAATGGAATTATAAAACCATGTATTAATGATAACAAATGTATGGAGTGTGGATTATGTTTAAAAATTTGCCCATCTAATTCTTCTCAAAATTATTTCAATAACTCTGAATTAGTTGGTAATTATATAAATTCTTATATTGGTTATTCTAAAAATGAGTTTTATAGAAATGAAGGTCAAAGTGGAGGAGTCGTTAATAGTTTAATTGAATATTTAATTGGTAAAAAAGAAATTGATGTAGCATATAATATTTCTTTTGATAAAGCAAAAAAGAGACCAAAAGTAAATTATATCAAAGATAAATCAGATATAAAACAAACATCAGGATCATATTATACTCAAGTACCATTATTGGAAAAAGTTTTAAATGATAATAAAGATAATTATTTAATAGTATCATTAGGTTGTCAAACATCCTGTTTGAAAAATGTTACAAAACAGGTTAAAAATAAAAAAATGCCAAAATATAATTTTGGATTATTTTGTGCAGGCGTGTTTTCTTCAATGATTATTGACGATTTAATTTCTAAAAGTGGAATTTCTAATAAAGATATTAAAAATTTTAGATTTAGATCAAAAAATGCTGGTGGTTGGCCAGGAAATGTGTTAATAAGCAGTCAAGAAAAAGATCATCAGTTAGATAAATCGTATAGGTATAAATTAAAAAAGATTTATGCGCTACATAGATGTTATACTTGTAATAATAAGTTAAATAGAGGATCAGATATTTCTTTTGGAGATCCTTGGGGGATAGAAAAAATAGGAAGTAAAGGTAAAACAGTTTTTATTACTCGAACAAAGAGAGGGGAAGATTTGATTAATAGATCTATTTCAGAAGGAGTGATACATGCTGAACGTATATCAATTAATAAAATATTAAATGGTCAGCATATAAATGATATATATCTTGATAATTTAAAGTATGTTTCAAAACTAATAAGAAAGGATTTTTTAAAAAACTATGATTCATCAAATGGAATATATTTAAATAAATATTTAAAATCAAAATATTATAGATCATATTTATTTTATAAGATGAATAATATAGAAAAATTGAATAAATTTAAGGAAAAAATATGGACCGAAATAAAAATTGATCAAATTAAAACATTCCCTCGAAATTTTTTATTTCGTTTATATTTGTTTATAAAAAAAATATTAGGAAGAAAATAATTAATACGGAACAATACCTAAGGCTATTAAAACGACTCAAAAAATATTTAAGATTATGTTTAGCCCTAATACTATTATCACCTTCTTATTTTTCGTTTTTCTTCTAATAAATCATTCCGTTCGAGATAATAATAATTTAGCAATTTTTACATTAATGAGATATTTTTTACAGTAGTTATATAACAACCTTTGATTTCTTTTGAAACCTGAACTTCTCACTTCAAGCTAATACAGATGTCTTTTTTTGATTAGAACACATTTCGCACATCGGTCTTTTTTCATGTTTTCAGCCGGCCTGAATTTTTCACTTAAAATATCTTTCCAATTCTACAACAATATTTTTATAATGAAAACAGTCAATATTCTTAGGATTAAGTTCATATCTAGGATTTTTTTTCCAGATTTCATAAAGTTTTAATATTTCTTGTTTTAATTGTTTAATATCCTCACCATTGACTGAGATTCCTAAGTCATACTCTTTTATTAATTTATCTATTTCCCCACCGTAATTAATTGATAACGTGGGTCTTTTAAGTGCAGCGTATTCATAAATTTTAGTTGAAACAGCCATTGGATATTTTTTTGCATTAAGTTGTAAACATACAAAAGATTCAAGCATTTTTTCCAGAATCATATTTGGATGAATCTTTTTATGTTCTTTCAGCATCCCATTATTAAATAGTTTTTCATATTCTCTTTTAATATCCTTTGGAATTCTTCCATAGAAATGTGCTTTTAATTCTGGAACTTTTTCTTTTAGCTCATCTACTGCTTTTAAAAAAGATATAAGTGGTTCTTGACGTCCACAAATCAGACCACCTGCATATAAAAAAGAAAAATCACGTTTTTTATTTTTTTGTATTTCATCGATTTTTATATCATGCCCATTTGGAATAACAACACCCTCAATATTGTTTTTTTCAACTTTATCTATAAAACCTTTCAACATCTGTTCTGTTACAGCAACGACCACGTCACAATTATTCACTGCAAAACGTTCATGATCTAAAGATTTTTTTCTAAAAAACCTTATTTTTCTCCCATTAACATCATTCCAGGGATCTCTAAAGTCTAATATTAAATTGATATTTGGATTTCTCTTTTTTAATTTTGCAGCCCAGTAGTTGGCCATGAATGGATGACCTGTAGATATAATATTTTTTATATTATTTTCATTTATTAATTTATCACAATATGGAATTAAAATATGTCCCCAGTGATGAGCTTCGTCTTCATACCATATAATATTTATAATTTTTAGTATAATATGACGGAAGATATGTAAAAAATTACCAAAAAAAGTGTTTTTAAATCTTTTATATCTAAAGTTATGTGGGTAAAACGAAGGTATCTTATGAATAATAATATTTGGATGATTAACATCGCTACTAAGATTATCTGCACCGATATCATCCCATTTTACGGTAATTACATGTAATTTATAACCTTCTTTTGAAAGATATTTAGCAATTTTACTCCATCTAAAACTACCAACTCCTGCATAAGGAGGAAATTTATATGTTATCAACAAGATTTTTTTC
>CAZOVB010000141.1:0-4270 GCA_964583095.1 uncultured Planctomycetaceae bacterium | reverse complement strand
TCAGCCACATGATCGAGACGGCCCTGGAAGACGAGGGCCGCGTCGGCGTGATCGTCCCCCACGGCGTGCTGTTCCGGGGCGGGGCCGAGGGCAAGATCCGCCAGAAGCTCATCGAGGACAACCTTCTCGAGGCCGTCATCGGTCTGCCGGCGAACCTGTTCTTCGGCACGGGCATTCCGGCCGCCATCGTGGTCTTCAACAAGGCCCGCAAGCCGTGGGACAAGGCTCGCTCCCAGCGGGACAAGCACATTCTCCTCATCGACGCCAGCCGGGACTACGAGGACGGCAAAAACCAGAACCGCCTCCGCGACGAGGACATCGCCAGGATCGTCACCACCTTCGACGCCTTCAAGGAGGTCGACAAGTACGCCTACCCGGCCACCCTCGCCGAGATCGAAGATAACGAGTTCAACCTGAACATCCCGCGCTATGTGGACACCTTCGAGCCCGAGCCCGAGGTTGACATCCCGGTCGTGCGGAAGGAAATCGCCACGCTGGAGGACGAACTCGCCACCGTGGAGAACGAACTCAACGGATACCTCAAGGAACTGGGGTTGGAATGATGGCCACCTGGCAAATCATCCTGATTCCCATTGGCCTGATCGTTGCTGGCTTCGTCCGGCAGGTGCTTATCTTGCGGAAGAAGAACACGCGACTCGATCTGGCTCGAGAGTTCCTCGGGCGGTTTATAGAGTGGTTCAACGGCAAGGGGCAGGATCACCGGTCCTATGGCTGGATGGCCGAACAGTCGGATACGGTCCAGGCGATGCTCGGTCGAACCGGCATCATGGCGTTTTCTGATCCCATTCGCGGCCTTCGAGCCAACAACTGGCCCATCGTGCTTAACGCCCTCCCGGAGATCAATCACGCTTTCAGCGACCGCGACTACGGATGGCTGGAGCCGATGACGCGACGGAATCTCCAGTTGGCGCAGTACGTGGAGAACGCTCTCCGTCGCTTCATCGGCTCGACCGAGGAGCAGCACTGCCGCGAGCACGCCCGGCTGTTCAACCCGCTGGTGCTGTTCTGTGGAGGCGTGGCGTGGCTGATGGAACTGCCGCTGTTCATCCTCAGCGAAACCAAGATTATCACTACCAGCCGGCGGATGATCATCGCCAACGGCCGGCTGTTCAGCCTGCTGTCGGGCGTCGTCACGCTGGCGACCCTTGTTGCCACAATCATGACCATTGTAATGGGCTGGGACAAGTTTGCCGCCGTCGTGACCGGGTGGATGAGATAGAAGGGAAGGCCGTTTGACGACTGAACAACTACATCTTGGCGACCTGTTTCGCTCCCGTCGGCAGAAGGGGCGGGCGGGGTTGCCCGTTCTTTCGGTGACGATGAACGACGGGCTGGTCCACCGTGATACGCTGGAGCGGAAGACCAACGGCACGCTCGCGCCCGAGGAACACTTGCTCATCCGCAAGGGCGACATCGCGTACAACATGATGCGCATGTGGCAGGGCGCTTCGGGCCTGGCCGAGAGCGACGGCATCGTCAGCCCCGCCTACGTGGTGGTTGCGCCCAAGGAAGGCATCGACCCGCTGTTCGCGTCGTACTGGTTCAAGTCCGCCCGGATGATCTACCTGTTCTGGGCCTACTCATACGGCATCACCGGCGACCGCCTGCGGCTGTACTACAAGGACTTCGCCAAGATTCCCGTCACCATCCCGCCCAAGCCCCAGCAGCAGCGCATCGGGCGCATCCTGGCCACGGTAGATCGGGCAATGGAGCGGACGGGGCGGCTCATCGAGGCCAGGCGGAAGCTCAAGAAAGGCCTCGCCCAGCAACTTCTCACCGGCCAACGACGCCTCGGCAAGTCTGCCTGGCGCAATCACGAATTCGGCCAACTCTTTGTTCGTGCCAACAGCAAGAAGAAACAGGTTCAGCGTCCTGCGTATCAGGAATCGGGCCGATTCGCCATCGTTGACCAAGGCAAGGAGGTCGTCGCGGGATACTGTGACGACGAGTCAATGGTGTACCACGATGTGCCCGTGATCGTTTTCGGTGACCATACCCGAGAGGTCAAGTACATCGACTTCCGCTTCGTATGCGGTGCTGATGGTACGCAACTGCTTCGAACCAATGGCAATCTAGATATTGGGTATGGATATCAACTCCTGGCGAACACGCGGCTGCCATCTTTAGGCTACAACCGTCACATGAGCGTCCTGATGGAACAGGTCTTTCGTGTGCCAGTGGATATCTGCGAGCAGAAACGTATCGCCGCCGTGCTGGGCGCGGCAGACCGGGAGATTGCCCTGCTGGAGAAGAAGCTCGCCGCCTTGGGCGAACTCAAACGCGGGCTGATGCAGAAACTGCTGGGCGACGATTCACGTCGCAAGATGGCCAGCGGGGCGAAGGGTGGCCAAGATCCACCAGCGCAAAGAAAACGCCGGCGTTAGTGGCCGGCGTTGGGCCGGGGACCAAGTCCCCGGGGGTGTTGTGTTGTTTCTTCGTCTGAATGATAGAGCAGGTTCGGGAAAGAGCAAGAAAAAATCGGAAGGCGGGCGCGAATAAGATGAGCCAGAACGCCGACAGCTTTGTCCCCGCGATGCGGAAGGGCAGGTGAGCCATGGAATTTGATGTCTATTGCGACGAGAGCCGGCCCGACGTGTTCTGCTCCCAGCGGAGCAATGCCCGGTATCTGGTGATCGGCAGCCTCTGGCTGCCCACGGCCGCCCGGGACGAGATGAAGCAGGCAATCCACCACCTGCGCGACAAGCACCGCATCGGGGGCGAATTCAAGTGGCGCAAAGTCACGCCGTCGCGCCGCGAGTTCTACCTGGAATTGGTCGAATGGTTCACGTCCATGGGCGACCGGCTTCGGTTCCGCTGCATTGCCGTAGACCGTTCGCAGGTCGACCTGGCTCTGCATCACAACGACGACCAGGAACTGGGTTTCTACAAGTTCTACTACCAGATGCTCCATCACTGGATTCTGGACTTCAACCGCTACTCGGTCTTTTGTGATTTCAAGCGAAATCGCGAGCCGGACAGGCTCCATGTGCTTCAGCGGTGTCTCAGCTACAGCAATTTGTCGTCCGCCATCAAATATGTGCAGGCGATCCGCTCCCGTGAATCGGTACTGCTGCAGTTGACGGATGTACTGACGGGGGCGGCTTCCGCGCGTTTGAACAACATCCTGACCCCCGACACAGCGAAGGCTGACCTCGTGGGCGCACTGGAGAGCCGTCTGGGACGGCCGATTCGCCACACGCTGAAGGGAGAGCAGAAGTTCAACGTGTTCGTGATTGACCTGGCGGGAGGCTGGTGACGTGGCCTATCCCCCGCTGGTCCAGTACGCAACGGAGCAGGAGTATCGCGCACACTTCGAGCAGGTCTACTGCTGCGGAGTTCTGCAATGCTTCGACGGCATCGCGGTGCGGTTCAAAAAGAGCGACTTCAACCATTGCTTCTTCGAGAGCAGCCGCCGCGATGGCGTCAAGGATCAGTTCTCCCCGCTTCGCGCGGAGCGGATCGACTGGATCAAAGCCGCCCTTCAGGATGGGCAAGCGGACCTGTTCGTCGGCTGGGACAGCAAGAAGCGGCGGTACGACCATGGACGGCGTGTCACGCTGGTCATGGGCAACTACGTGGTCGTTATCCGGCTGACAGGCCGGCTGAAGGCCGAATTTGTCACCGCCTTTGTGGCGGACTCGGATCGGACCCTGAACCGCATCAAAGGAAGCCCGAAATGGACCCCGCCGAGCGCATAAAAAAACCGCTGATTCACCAGGTGGGCTCAGCGGTAAGCCTTTGCAGGTTCTACAGCCACTGGCTGAGAACACAATCATTATCGTCCAAGGTGGCCAAAAAATCAAGCGGCAAGGCGAGATTCTTCTGCGGAAACGAACAGCCCCAAGCCAGGCCCGTCCGCTGGCCGGGCAATTCCTGTGCGCTGGTAGTGTCGGCGGTTCCCATGAGGAAGTCAAGGCCGTGTCAGATGTTGCAGAAAGCACTGCCCGCCCTCGAAAGCGACCGCTCTGAACGGCGCAAGGTTAGGTAGAGCAAGTGGATACACCGTCCTTTAAAGAAGACCACATCTCGCAGGTGCCGGCATTGCAGCTGCTCCAGAAGCTGGGATATGAGTATCTTAGCCCGGCCGAGGCGGTCGAGCTGCGCGGTGGACGGCTGGCCGGGGTTTTGCTGGAGAGCGTGCTGGCCGAGCAGTTGCGGAAGATCAACGTCATCCGCTTCAAGGGGCGCGAGTATCCGTTCAGCGAGGGGAACATCCTGGCGGCCGTGCAGGCGCTGAAGGACGTGACCG
>CAZOVB010000140.1:0-4315 GCA_964583095.1 uncultured Planctomycetaceae bacterium | reverse complement strand
GGCTTATATGCACGAACCTTCATTAAAAACAGGAACGTAGCACTTGCAGCTAACACAAAGCTAAACGCCGTTACAATGGCGTTTCAGCGACTGTTATCGAGCGTTTTAATGCTCGAAATTTGAAATGTTATTAACTAAATTAAAAGTTACAAAATGTCTAAAACAGATAATATGTATGGTTTTGTTGACATGCGATGGAACCCATTGGCTGGCAAATGTTATCATAATTGCACCTACTGTTCAACAAACAAGTTAAAAAAAAGATTTCCTGTAATCAAAAAAAAATATTCAGGATACCCAAGAATTATAAAACATGAATTAAAAAATTTAGGTAAAAACAAATTGATTTTTGTTGCATCTCAAAATGATTTGTTTGCAAATAATGTTCCAAAAATTCTTATTGAAAAGATAACAAATCATTGCAGAAAATATGATAATGTATATTTCTTTCAAACAAAAAACACATACAACATAGATCAAAAACTTTTGCCACCAAAATCTATTGTTTGTACTACATTAGAAACAAATAGATTTTATCCGCAAATGAACAATTCACCACACCCAAACGAAAGGGGAGGCGGGATGTTGTGGATAGACCCACCAAAACAAATAACAATAGAACCTATAATGGATTTTGACTTAAACGATTTTGTTGAAATGATTAGAATTGTAAATCCCTATGTTGTTAATATAGGTGCAGACAGCAAGGATAATAATTTACCAGAACCGTCAAGAGAAAAAACAATACAACTAATAAACGAATTATCAAAATTCACGAAAGTAAAAACTAAAACCAATTTAAAGCGAATATTATGAGAAAAATAATTTATTTCCGAAGCCCAACCCATCGCCTATAGCGTGGGTGGGTAGTTCACTAAAACATTAAAATTATGTATCAAATTAAATTTGAACTCTTTGGGAAAAAAATGAAAGTAAAATTAAAAGCAAATTCAAAAGAAGATGCTGAATACAGACTGCGTGGTAAAATTAATATACATGAAATAACAGAGTGTGAACTACCCAATAAAGAATCATTATACAACACACAACAAGATGAAGAAATATTTGACAATCTAAAAAACGTTTTCAGATTTGATTAAAAAAAACACTAAATTATTTTGTGTGTTTTACAAAAATGATTATATTTGTAAAAAATATTTATAGTTATGGCAAAAATATTACAATACGAAAGAACTCCTGGCGGTATTTTTTATGACGCTGGCCAGAGTTTCAATACACAAAAAGAACTCGAAGACATAAACTTTGTAAAAGAGTATAAAACTCTTCCTAACGGAACAAAAAACAAAAACTTTAACCAGTATGTTCTTCAAAAATTAATGGAGCGTGGCAGAAGTTTGAGTGGTGGTTATCAATATATGCTTATCGCAGAATATAATGGAAAAAGATTTAGAAGTATAGGGTTTTTAGATGATGTTTCAGGCCTTGATTATGATGAGCTTAGTTGTTAATGTTGAATATTATTAATGTTTGTGCGATGGATAAAATTTGCACTTGTATGTGTCACAGAGAAGGGGTTAGTGTAATGCATTATATGCCTTGTTGTAAATATACTTACGAGAAATACATTGACAAAAACGGAAACATTGACATGAGTAAATATAATGCTATTGTTAAAGCATACAAAAATCGTGGTGCAAAAAGAAGCCGGACGTTAAATATATAGTGTTCGTTGTACCCTGATTAGAATTACAAATTTTTAAAATACAAATAAATGAGAGTAAAAGATTTAATTAAAGAGTTAAAAAGACAAGACCCTGACAAAGAAGTAATGATTCAGCAGGGAGAGGAGTACGATTACATGACAGTTTACAGCGTCAAAACAAAGGATGTTGTAGATATGCACTCCAACGACTTTGAGGATGATGTGATTGAAGCTGTTGTGATTGAATACAGTTAGTAAACGTATATACTATAACGACTGGTAACATAAGTAGTTGCAGACCGTATTTTTTTTAGATTATGAAGAAAATAAAACAATGGATTTTATATAATATCATAGCACCTTTTAGTTACAACTATTGGATAAGGTTAAGAGAAAAAAATAAAGATAAAGACGGAGAGAAATTATGCTATTGCGGACATACATATAAATGTTCGTGTGCTAATCCAGACAAACAGCTCTTTAAAGAAAGTGTAAAACGTGGCAGCATAAATTTGACTGATAAAAATAATGGTTGGAAAAATGTGCTATAACGAGTAGGTGTATGAACCGTGCTTACTCGAAATGTAGAAATAATAACGGTTCTTAATCAGCATGGTTTATACACCATGTTGGCAAAAGCACGAGCTATGAAACAAGGAATTAATATATCAATACCGAATAGAAAATTAATGGATAAAGTAGCAAAAGAAAAACAATTTGTTTATAAAGGGAGAACATTCAAAGAAGGAGATGTTATTACCTTAGAAATTTTCGGAATAACAAAAGATGTAAAAATGTTTTTCGATGAAACAAAAAAAATGCTAATGTTTCAAGACCCTTATACTAAGGTATATTTTAATGTACTCGGATATTTAAATAACCTTAAAATGTAGTGTTTTTGCCTAACGAGATTAGTGTATGGTTTCGTGCGGATATGTTTAGCGGCAGAACATCTAACTACTGCATTGCAACAGTTAAACCGCAGAAATTGAGAAAAGTTAGACCGCATGAACTATACACTATGTTATAAACTTTTGGCGGGTGCTGGTTGTGAGATGGCCAGTCGTGGGGATGACCTCCCACATAAAGAGCTATTCAGGAAGGCTCAAAAAATCTCCCCGCCAATTGTTTTATAACGTATGGTGCTATGAGCAGTAGCGGATTAATAACACAGAACTTTCAAATTATGACAAAAGATAATAAAGAGCAGAAACTTTCAGATAGCACAGAACCCGCTATTGCTTATAGCACGTGTTGTGTGTCTGGTGCGGTTTCAAAGGGCGGAATTTCATTGATACACGGAGATAGTTTGCAAGCCTTACGGAGCTATGGCGATAATCATTTTGATGTAGCTATTGTTGACCCGCCTTATGGGCTTGGCGATAAATTAACGCAAGGTGGAACTTGGGCATCAAAATATGCTAAAGGTGATGCAAGTTAGGATATAGCACCGCCAAGCCATTACTGGGACGAACTGTTTAGGGTGTCTAAAAATCAAATTGTGTGGGGTGGAAACTACTTTGGACTGCCACCAAACCGATGTTTCATAATTTGGGATAAAGTGGCTCATATGGGTACTTTGGCAGATTGTGAAATGGCGTGGACTTCATTTGATAAAAACGCCAAAATATTTAAGCACGTAAGAAACACAAGTGAGCAGAGAATACACATCTGCCAAAAACCGATAAAACTTTATGAATGGCTGTTACACAACTACACGAGCGAGGGCGATTTGATTTTAGACACCCATTTAGGAAGCGGAAGTATCGCCATAGCTTGCCACAAAATGAAACGAAAATTAATTGGTTATGAGATTAACCCTGATTACTATAAAAAGGCTTGCAAACGGTTTGAAGAACAAACTCGTCAAATGGCACTATGGTAGCACTTGCACACAACACTAAGCTAAACGCCGTTTTAATGGCGTTTTAGCGACTGTTAGCGAGCGTTTTAATGCTCGAACATATATGTAAAATAAATTAAATATTAATATTAATCACTAAAAAAATTATCATTATGAACAGACCTACAAAAACTTACATTGACGTTGAAAAAATTAAAGGATTTAAAAAAGTAACAAAAGATGGAGAAAAATATATCTATGCTAAAATTTCTGACACACGCATGAAAGAAGGAAAAGAAAAAGGAACATACCTTAATATGTGCCAATGGGAGAAAAAATCAGAATACTCTGATGGATTTATAAAAGAAGATACAAAAAAAGATGAAGAAAACAAAGTAATACTGGGTAACATAAAAAAGGAAAATAAAACGTCACCACAAAATGACAATTCAAAACCAACAGATTCTACCGATGACCTCCCATTTTAATATAGATGAAAAATACAAAGAAGAAGTTTTGAAATTCATTAACAATGATTTACAAGCAGGGTATGCGTTTCCTATAAATAAAACAAAAAACCCACAAAAATTCACAGAAACTATTAAGTATATTATAAGAAACTACAGACCTGATGTTGAATTTTCAAGTGACTGGACAAAGATACGCATCAACCCTGCTTATGAAGATTTGAGAAAAATAAATCGTAAAATAAATGGAAGTAATAGTAGCAAGGATAACAGTTGAGCCTAATAAAAAATTTACTACACAAAAAGAAATAAAAAAATATAAAGAACAACTAAAAAAAAAAA
>CAZOVB010000139.1:0-4345 GCA_964583095.1 uncultured Planctomycetaceae bacterium | reverse complement strand
GAGATGCGCAGTATCGAGCGAGCGAAGCGAGTCGAGATGCGCAGTATCGAGCGAGTGAAGCGAGTCGAGATGCGCAGTATCGAGCGGTAGGGTGGGCCCCTGCGCAGCGGCTCCCACGCGAAGGCCGACGGCAGCGATTTCGGGTGCCATCACCTTGTCCCCAAGGTGATGCCTCTTTCGGGTCCGAACACATCCTTCGACGGGTCCGAACCCGGAATGACCGGGATGCCACCCGCCACCCGGCGGATGCCGCACTGGTCGCTGAAGGCGACCCGGATCTTAGCCCAGGGCGAGGGCCGAGGGAACCGAGGTCCGACTCCCTGGGTTACCTCCCGCCACCCCATTCCCCGCCCTGTAAGGGGCGGGCGGAACCCCCCGTCTGTCCACCCGCTAAAGAGGGCCATTCCGAGCTCGAACCCGTAGAAAGCTGCATTCGGACACGAACGAGGCATGCTGCTCCGCTCTGCGAGCTACGGCAGCACAGGCCGCCTTGGGGAGGAGGCGGTCGGCACCCCGACGGACGTTGCTCGCGACACCCTGCCCCACGTCCCCGTCGCCATCATGAAACTGCGCCTGTTTTGAGGCAGCAAAGACGGGCTTCACATGGTAGTCAGTGTTCCAACTATCCGGCGAGGCCTCGGCGGGGTCGCCTTGGCATCGGGCTTGCTCATGGATGTCGCATGACGTCGGCTGCGGGCACGACGGTGGGATTCTCCCACCAGATGACGCCTTGGCCAGACTCATCGGTGGTCATGATATCCAGGTCGCCATCTCCGTCGAAGTCGTAGAGTTCGATCAGGTCCAGCTTGCCGGTATTGCCGGAGATCTCGTGTCGGCTCCATTTCTTGGCGTAAACGTCGCCTGTAGTGGATTCCAGGTAGATGACGTTGGCCTTGTCGAGGTTGGAGGCCTCGCGGGGTCCGTCGGGATCGATGATCTGCGTCTCCGAGGTCAGGATGAACTCGATCTGTCCATCGCCGTCGATGTCGGCTGCGTCGAGATCCTTGGCTTTGCGTTCGGGATTGTCATAGGTGAATACATGCTCGATCCACGTGGGGTTTCCGTCGGCGTCGGCTTTGCCCTGCTCGTACCATGCCACCTTGGCTCCGGTGCCGGCGGCGAGGATATCAGGTTTGCCGTCCCCGGTGACATCCACGAGCGAAGCGAATCGGGCCCCGGCGTCGCGGATGGTGTGCACCTTCCATTCCTGGCTCTCCTGGCCACGCCCCGGATGCTCGAGCCACGCGATTCCCCCGGGGGTGTGGGTGGACAGGTTGAAGTTGTGGTCGGTCAGCAGCAGGTCTTCCAGCCCGTCACCGTTGAAGTCGTGTCCCTGGAGATGCATGGTCCAGCGGCAATCGGTGATCTTGTGATAAGTCCACTTGCTCAAATCGCGGGCCTGGTCAGGCCCAGGGTTGCACAGCCAGCCGATTTCGGCGTTCTTGAGCATGCCCCCGGCCACGATGTCAGTATGGCCATCGCCGTTGACGTCCATGGGCAGCGAGTAGATCCAGGAGATTTCAGGCACGAGGGACCCTGCGGGGAATGAGGCCACCTGCCAGCGGTCGGCGTTTAGATAGTGTTCTTTGGCCGGGGCCCAACTGATCACGAGTCGGTCCGTGCTGCCCTCGCAACTGGTCAGCACGTCCATGCGTCCGTCGGCATCGAAGTCGGCAAAGAAGCTGTCTTCGCCGCTGCCGTACTCGGACTGCACCTGCACACTGGGCCAAGGTTGGTCGTTACGGACCTTATCGGTACCAGGGTGAAGGAATACCATCGTCCGCTTGTGGTATTCAAATGCACTGGTTACGTCCATCAGGCCATCCGCGTTGACGTCAGCAAGGCGGACGCCGTCGGGCCCCCCGCCGTGGATATCCTCGATTACGTGTGCTTTCCAGAGCTCGCCCGCCATGGCAGAGACGCTCAGAGCGAGCAGGGCGATCAGGCAGATTCGGCTGCGATTCATCATCAAAATCCCTTGAACTCGGGTCATGGATCAACCGCCCGGATCAGGAGTCAAACTCCCAGACCCGGGCGGAAGAGAGGAGGTCTGTGCTATCTACTTACTTCCTTGCCGACTCGTGTCTCAGCGTCGGCGCCTTCGCAGAGCGACCAGGCCGCCAAGGCCCAGCAGGCTCATTGTGGCCGGCTCGGGGACCTCCGTGGCGGCGAGGAAGTAGTTGGGTCCTCCGCCCGCTGCGTACAGGCTGTACGTGCCAGCCTCGGCGGTCGCCGTGAAGACGTCGGTCGCCTTGGCGTTGACCTGAACATCGTAGTTCGTGTCGGTCCACGTTGCCCAAGGCGCCGCGACGCTCACATCCGATCCGGTACTGAACAGGAAGACCTTGGCGGCCTGTCCGAAGGTCACGGTATACAGCTCGTCCCCGCTATCAAGATTCTTGTCGTCGTTGGCGGTTTGCAGGAGGTCAAGGCCCTCGAGGCCCAGATCTTCAAAGGCCGTTCCCACATTCACCACACCGTAACCGCGGTCGGTGTGCGCAGGGTCGGGATTGCCAAAATCGTTTCCGGCAAGCTTCTCTGTGCTTTCCTGGAGCGTTCCCAACGCAGGCGGGGTATTGCTCGTGTCCACATCGGAAATGCCCGTGATGATGGCCGCGTTGGCGCAGGTTGCCACTGCGGCGATGGTGATCAAACTGACGATTGTGTTTCGCATCTTCTGCCTCCTGACTGATGTCTGGATAGGATCTCGCCGGGCACCTCGCCCGACTTCTCAGATCATGTTACCGCTGCGGGGAAGACTGTGACTGGACAGAAGAGTACACTGTGTTATACTTTTGATCACAATGGCGAGACGACAGCTTCATCGCGTGGGGTTCCTGTGCCGGTCGCACCTGCTGGCAACGGGCGATTTGGCCGAGGGGGTCATGCGCTTCAGTCGCAGCCAGAAGAGGCCCTTCCAACTCGTGCCGCTGCTCAATCCGTCGGTCGAGGAGTTCAGGCGTCTTCGCGGGCTGGATGGGATTCTCGCGTTCGATCCGCCAGGCGAGTTGTTGCCGTTGCTCCGCCGCAGCCAGCGGCCATGGATCGAGATGATCACTGAGCGCTCAGAAGGTACCTGTCCCCGGGTGGTACCCGACGATGTACAGGCAGGACGGCTGGCCGCCGATCATCTGATCCAGCGAGGCCACAGACGATTGGCCTTTATCGGTCCGAATATGAGTTTTTCCCGCGTTCGACTCGAAAGCTTCCAAGATGTCGGCAAGGGGGCAGGAGTGCAGATCTCGGAAAAGCTCCTTTCCCGGCACGCGTTGGAAAGCGAGCGTCGCAAGAACGAGGAGATCGATCGCTTCCTGTCCGCCTTGGAGCTGCCCGCAGGCCTGATGGGTGGCGATGACGGGTGGGCCCTGGATGTTATGGAAATTGCACTGCGAAAAGGTATCCAGGTGCCCGAGCAACTGTCGCTGATCGGCGTGAACAACAACGTGGCCGAGTGCGAGACGGCCCAGATTCCTCTCTCCAGCATACCGATACAGCGCAGGCGCATCGGCTACGAATCCGCGCGAATGCTGCTGAAGATGGTTGCCGGAAGAAGTGTTCCTGACGTACTTGCCCTGGAATCGCCCGGGGTTGTCATGCGGGAATCCACCGCTGGACTGGAAACCACCGATCCGAGGCTCGCGCAGGCAGTGGCCTTTATTCGCGAGAACGCAGTGGAGAATATCGGAGTCGATGACGTGGCGGCGGCCGTCCCGCTCAGCCGCAGCGCGTTGGAAAAATGCTTCCGTCGGGAACTCAGACGCTCCATCGGACAGTATTTGCGCCAGATTCGCATCGAGACAGCTTGCGGCTTGCTTCGCGATACCGATCTGCCTCTTGCCGAAGTAGCCGACCGCAGCGGCTTTTCCTACCTGTCCTATTTCTGTCGGGCCTTCCGCAAGCATACAGGTCAGACGCCTTCTGAATTCCGTGACAACCATCATCTTCTCATCTGAGCCGGATCTGCGAAAGCTTGGGGAACTAGGGACAGTCAGATGCGCCGGGCTAAACCGGCATGGAGTAGAGGATGCGAGAGCCTTACGTGGAAGGCAGTAGCGACCCACCACGGCCCCGAGTCATGGCGGCGTGCCCGCAAGGGTGCGCGGTAAGCGTTGACAGGGGAACACGCAGGGCAGGTATTGAGCTCCGAAATCACCCCTCTGGGGCGCCGACCTCGTTGACTGACAGGGAAGGCAACATGGATCGGACACCCGCGCGTGGGAAACGCTCGAAGGACGCTGTCCGTCGTAGGTGGTGCGCTCGGCTGCGGTGCCGTCGGTTTCGACCAGGGCTGTGACGTTGAAGTTGGCGTCGTTGGCGTAGCAGAGGCGCTCGGAGCCCGTGCCCT
>CAZOVB010000138.1:0-4383 GCA_964583095.1 uncultured Planctomycetaceae bacterium | reverse complement strand
AGATTTGTATGGGAAAAAGAGTTCTCTTACTTATAAGTATTCTTTGATGGTCCTATAGATCCTACTAAACTTTGATTTGTGAAAAAGAGTTCTAAGAAATGATGAAAATAAGACAATAAAGTTTTTTCGAAATATTTTAGAAAATGTGAAGTACGAATATTATTTCGTTTTTTCTTTTTCATATTTTCAACTCCATGAAATATCCTAAAAGACAACTTGGATCTAATTTTCTCAATAATGCCTCTGACGGGTTCTCTCCGATCTCTAACCAGAGAGATCCATGTAACCGATGGTTATACCATTGAAGGAATTCTTCAATGGTGTCAAAACGCCATCGGTGCTTATCATATTCAAACCAGAATCGTTCCACTTTCCCATTGGTTTGAGGATTATTCCTGCGAGAGGGAACAAAGTTGATATCATTTTGTTCCAGGAATTCCTGAAATTGTGATTTGCTCTTCGGATGATTTGAGTAAAACTGGGTACCTCGATCCGTGTTCACATCCTTGATGAATGCATGAAACAGATGACTGTGATCAATCACCTTTTGAAAAGTATCAATACTATGCCTTGCAGTTGCTTCAGGATACTCTGCTCCATGAAAGATGTATCGTGATGCATCATCCATCCAGACAATGGCATGTGGATGATCCACCGATGTACGATGCCATTCACCATGGATCAAGGAAAAACTATGATCACGTTCATACCGGCACCGTTTCCGTTTCTTCTGTTTATTCGGATTTGGAACCGTTCGTTTCTTCCCCAAGAAATACTTATGGATCTTATAATGTGGAATATGATGCCCTCTTCGTTTCAATTCATGAAAAAGAAGACGAGCTCCGAACCTGGTTTTCTCCCAAACTTGATCAATAATTTCTTTTTCCATTGGAGTAAGTGGTTTTCCTCTTGGTCGTCTCCTCGGATTCAAACAGGGAGGTTTCCCTGTTTGCTTATATTCCTTCACCAATTGCTGAATCCTCCGGATGCTTACTTCATAATGTCGAGCTAATCGAGCCGTCGTCCAATCTTTATCTTCCACTGCATGTTTGCAGATGTACCTTATTTTCTTGTCAGTAAGCTTTGTCACATCAGCATGTAATCTAAAGCGAAATAATTTTTGTACTCTACAAAATATTTTAGAAAAGCAGATGTATTCAATTTTTTTCAACACCCTATTTAACCTCTAAAACAACGAAATCCTTAAGAAATATTGTTGTATTGCAAACTTGTCAACTGATATTGGGATTTATTAAATAATATTGTTTATTGTTATAGAAGGTGATTTAAATTAATATTTCTATAATTGGTACTGGCTATGTTGGTCTAGTTAGTGGTGCATGTTTTGCAAAATTAGGGCACAATGTTATATGTGTTGATATTGATAAAGAAAAAATTGAGAAGATAAACAATAGCGTATCACCTATTTTTGAAGAAGGTCTTGAAGAAATACTAAAAGAATATAAAAATAACATTCAAGCAACAGATGACTACAGTTTTGCAATTGAGGAATCTGATATAACATTTATATGTGTTGGTACACCCTCAAAAAAAGAGGGCGATATTGATTTAACATATGTAAAAAGAGCAGTAGAAAAAATAGGTGAGCAGATAAAAATAAAAAAATCTTTTCATGTAGTTGTTGTTAAAAGTACTGTTGTCCCTGGTACTACTCGAGATATAATTAAAAATTTACTTGAAGAAAAAACTGGTGAGAAAGCAGGAGTTGGTTTTGGATTAGGTGTGAACCCTGAGTTTTTACGTGAGGGTGTTGCAGTAAAAGATTTTTTACATCCTGATCGGGTAGTAAATGGATTTTATGATGATAAAACCAGGAGTGTCTTAAAAAAAATCTACGAAGATTTCTCATGTCCAATAGTTGAAACATCACTTACCACCGCTGAGATGATGAAATATGCAAGTAACTGTTTTTTGGCAGCTAAGATTAGTATTATTAATGAAATAGGGAATTTTTGCAAACACTTGGGTATAGATGTGTATAATGTTGCTGATGGAATGGGACTTGATAAACGTATACAGCGTTCTTTTCTAAACGCAGGTATCGGCTGGGGAGGAAGTTGTTTTCCAAAGGATACTAAAGCGCTTCGAGCTTGGGCGAAAAAAGAAGGAATTATTTGCAATATGATTGATGGTACTATTAAAACAAATGATGATCAACCATTGCAATTAATTAAGATTTTAAAAAAGCACATACCTGATTTAACAAATAAAACGATTGGTGTTTTAGGGCTTGCATTTAAACCAGATACCGATGATATACGAGAGAGTCGTAGTATTCCATTAGTACGCAATCTTCTAGGAGAAGGATCAATAGTTAAAGCATATGATCCCCAAGCAATAAATCATTTTAAAAACATATTCCCAAACATAACCTATACGAATACAGCAGAGGAAGTGCTTGATGCAGATGCAATAATTATTGCTACTTCATGGGAAGAATTTGAAAAATTAGATTATCAGAATAAATTAGTGGTTGACGGAAGGAGAATGCTAGGAGTTAAACGAACAACTGAAAATTACAATGGGGTCTGTTGGTGAATAGCATTACTCTTGATAATAAGAATATTTTTGTTTCTGGGGTTTCTGGATTCATTGGTTTTCATGTTGCAAAAAGATTGCTAAGTGAAAATATCAATGTGATCGGTATTGATAATGTGAATGATTATTATTCTCAGAAATTGAAGTGGGATAGAACCCATATTTTGGAAGAATTTGATAATTTTAGTTTTTATCAGAATGATTTATGTGATAAAGAATCTTTAAATCAGATTTTTTTTGATCATGATATCAATATTATTTGTCATTTGGCTGCTCAAGCTGGTGTGCGATATTCAATAGAGAATCCTTTTACGTATCAAAAATCAAATTTAGAAGGATTTACTAATATTCTTGAGTTGGCTAGACAACAAGATATTGAACATCTTGTTTTTGCTTCTTCATCTAGTGTATATGGTGGAAATAAAAAAATTCCGTTTTCGGTTGATGATCAGGTATCAACCCCTGTTTCTTTTTATGGAGCAACTAAAAGATCTAATGAATTGATGGCGTATTCATATCATCATCTATATGATATTTCAATGAATGGATTACGGTTTTTTACAGTGTATGGTCCATGGGGTCGTCCTGATATGGCCTATTTTTCTTTTACAAAAAAAATTATGAATGGTGAATCAATTGATGTGTATAATCATGGTGATATGAAACGTGATTTCACGTTTATTGATGATATCGTTGATGGTGTTATTGCTAGCTTGAAAACAAAGCGTGAGTATGAACTTTTTAACCTTGGCAATAACAAACCAGTAAAACTGTTGACATTCATTGAACTATTAGAAAAAAAGATAGGCCGAACCGTAGAAAAGAATTTTCTTCCAATGCAACCTGGTGATATGTATGAAACATATGCTGATATTTCAAAATCTGAAAGGATACTTGGTTTTCATCCAAAAACAAATCTTGAAGAAGGATTAAATCGATTCGTGGATTGGTATAAACAATATCACGACTGAGAAGGTTTAATACAATGGTTAAAAAAGCAATTGTGCTTGCAGCAGGGAAAGGTACTCGGTTGAAACCGATAACTGATGCTATTCCGAAAGAAATGATTCGTGTTGGGAGAAAACCAGCGATCGAGCATGTATTAATGGTGCTTAAAGCAGGTGGTATTGAAGATGTATTAGTTATTGTAGGGTGGAAGAAACATGCATTAATTGATTATCTTGGATCTGGGAGTAGGCTTGGATTGAATATTTATTATCGAATGCAGGAGGAAACATTAGGAACAGCGCATGCAACTGCTCTTGGAAAAGACTTCATTGGTGATGATGAGGATTTTGCCATTATGTATGGTGATAATTATATTACTCCTTATGAAACTATGAAAGATATTGTTTCGTTTCATAACATGAAAAATGGTTCTGGAACACTTGTTCTCAATCCGGTTTTTGACCCTCGTCGTTGGGGTGTTGTAAAAATTGTTTCTCAAATGAAGATTCTTGATATGATTGAGAAACCGAATTTAGCACAAGCTGAATCATTCAAAGTTGATGATCATTGGCTTAACATTGCGGGATTAATGATTTTGAATAGTAAAATATTTGATTTTATTGAAGAAACGAAGCCCGGTAAAAAAGGAGAGCGTTGGCTTACTGACTCCTTAATTTTGATGAATAGGAGTGATTATGATTTTTATGGATATGAATTTAATGGGAAACGATTCGATATAGGAACTTTTGATTCGTTGGAAAAAGCTGATGAACTTGAAATAGAAAGGATTCATGAAAAATAAAATAAGATTTTTTAATTTTATGTTACTGGAGTTTTGCGTTTTACTAAGTAGTTATATGTACTTTTTTTGTAGAT
>CAZOVB010000137.1:0-4538 GCA_964583095.1 uncultured Planctomycetaceae bacterium | reverse complement strand
TTGCATGGAATCTTACGTACAGGATATACCTTTCCGGCCATCTCAATGGCTACCGGCTGGGGCATCCTGCTTCGACTTCACCTATTGCCATGTTCGATGGCTGGCCTGGGGTTATCCCCACCTTCTATGTTGACGGACTCCATTGGGCTCCTCCCGTTGTGCCGCCAATCTCCATTCCGGACCACGCGAATCTCTGCAAGAAAGGAAGAAACATCCTTGAGGCACGAATGCCCGTGGCGGATTACATGAAGGGACTAGTGCCACGGTACAATAGTAGTGTGACATCCACACTGCGAGACGCAGTGGGGCCTTTGGCAGGACGTCATTACGACAGATACAACTCCTGGAATCCTGTGTTGCCGTTTGTGTCGTTGCTCGCACTCGTAAGACATCTTCAGGCAAATCCCGAGTGTGAAGCAGTTAGCTTGAGTGGCTATAGTATCGGAACGAACCGAGCACTGTGGATTGCTCACGCGCTTAATGGACAGTTCAAGGTATGGCTCCCGGCGAGTACCACGCTGGAGAACTTTTGCGCCATCACGCCAATCAAACCGGGCGACACCGAGGTGCTGGGTAAGACCTATAATCCGTACGCAGTCAACACCTTCAACGTCTGGGACGTGCTGAAACGGCCTCGTGTGTGCGTGAATCAGCTAGTATTCATGGACTTCAATTTCGGCGCAGCGACGTTCCTGCCGTACACACAGGACTTCACGATTCCGAGTAACGTCAGGCAGGTCCATCACATCATGAGCGAGGGGCATATCAAATCGGGGCGCTCTCACTATGGACGACAGATAGGCCCATCGCAATGGGAGAAGCTCTTAGGCATAAGCACTTACAGAGTTAAGAGGGAGTGGGTAGAGGCTGCACGCGATGCGCGAAGGAGGCGCTTCGCGGGACACCGTGATAGGCTGAAGGACATTCCCCCTGGGAAGGTCCCACAGGACATTCTCGAACATACGAGGAATCTTTGGACGACATATGAGGAGAAACTCAAGGGTCAGGTACACTATCCAAAAGAGATCGCAGATCTTGATCTCATGGTGCTGCAACGCATCGTGGACGAGGATATCCCGAAGCTGCTGGACGCCCTGGAATCGAATCCTATTCTCAAGTTATTCAGGCCATTCAAGAACAGAAAGGCGTTCGATAGGCTGAAGCAGCTTCGGAAGGAGAAGCGGCCTATCGAGGAATGGGCACATCAGGCAAAGGTTCTCCTTCCTGAGTTCTTTGTCTGGCTCGCAGGATCAGCCATGGCAGCGATCCTCCAAGGGTTTTTGACAGACCCGCTGTTCCTGGCATGGATCAGCAAAGCGGTTAAGACCCTCGTTGACAAAGTGTACTGGATGTCAGATACACAGATGCTGCTAGCGTATTCGGAGGACGGTGTCGCCAACTCGACCGGGGCTGGGTTCATTTACAAGGGCACAGGTATTGACCGTACGACCATCGGAACGGGGCTATTGGCCCCAGGCGCGTCATACACCAGCCTGACGCTTGATCACCTAGAGATGGGCGGTGGCCCGCAATCTGTCGTTCAGGTTGCGACTAATACTCTAATGGGCAAGGAGGGCAACATAAGATAGCATCGGTATCGACATTCTTGGACACAGGTCCGTGCATCGGGGTGCCAGCGATGGCACCTCGATGCGCGGAGTGTGAGCAACTCTCGTGCCGTGGCAATCTCATCTGACGGTGTACCGAGAGGCGGTGACGGCAAAGGCCAGCGCCCCATTACCTGACGAGTTAGAAACGGCGCATCTCTGATTTGCGATAAAGACGAGATGGAAGTGGCGACCCGACCTGCTCATTGGGGCATCAACGGTCTCTCGGTGCTTTTCGCCACAGGTTGCTAAGCTCATCCTCCAGGGACGGGTCTAGGATACCGCGTATCTGCACTCCACGCTGCAACAGGGGCACGAGCGGGGTCAGATCAGACCGCCTCGTAACCGGGACATTTAAGCCAAACAGGTTAGGTAGATGCGCAGTGAATGAGAGGTCCATCTGCTCCGGCCCCGAGAGAAGAATGATCTTTCTGATTTGCGTCAGAGAGGACAGCGGTTCAGTTGAAGTCGGCGTCCGTATCACCAAAGAGAGATCGGTCAGCGACCGGAGATGCTTCAGGGGAGATAGGTCATTCATTTCGGCCAGACTGAGCGTTCTGAGATGCGTCAGTCCGGATAGCGGCTGAAGTGAAAACTTCCAGGGGGTTCGACCTCTCAGCGGAATCGGGGTATTGTCCGAGATGCACAATTCCGAAAGATTCTGGTGCCGTTCAATCAGGTCGTGAAAGTCCTTGTCGGTGATGTGGGACGGGAGGTGCAGATACTTCAGAGCCGGGAGGTCAAGCGATCCGAGATTCTCGGCCTGCTGGCAATTATGCAGGTTCAGGCGACGTAGTTGTCGCAACGATGCTAGGGGAGACACGTCCTTGATTGGCGACACCCGCATCATTACGTCCACCTGCTCGGAAATGGGGATGGAGTGACCATCATCATCGGTCTCCGCATGAGCAGGCCATCCAAGATCGAGGTCGGTCAATGCCTTCATTGCCGAAAGCGGCCTCAAGTCTGCCACCGGGCACCTGGACAGGCTAAGTTCGCCCAGTTTGGGCAACTTCGCAAGCGGCGATATGTCTACCACAGGACACCATGCTAGGCGAAGCTGCCGGAGGTTGCCCAAGTCGGACAATGGAACGAGGTCTTCCACGGCGGTCACAGAGGAATCTAGCGATTTCAGATTCTTGAGCTCCCTGAGCGGCTGAAGGTCGTCGATCTTCCCGCACATTGTGACTCGCAGGCTCTCGAGAGACGCAAGTTTGCTCAAGGGAGACAAGTCGCTCAGCAGGCGATTCCGGGATAGGTCAAGTTCCCGAAGGTCTCTAAGCTCGGCAATCGCTGACAAGTCCTTCAGGTTGGCCGCCTGAATCTTCAGAGACACGAGACTTGACAGAGTTCCTATTGCCGAGAGATTCTTGATGCCTTGGGGCGTCTCGATAGACAAGACTTTCAGATGTCGGAGCGCGCCAATCGGGCGAAGGTCGGTCGGAGCCGAGTCGCTGTAGTTGTAAGTCAATCGAAGATCGAGCTCCGTAAGCCCAGTACACCCTTTCATTGGAGCCAAGTCCAAAGGGGACTCGGTGTCGGAAATCCGCAGCTTCGCAAGCTTCTTTAGCCCGGCCAGGGGCTGAAGGTCTTTCACGTAACCCACAACCGTCAGGGATCGCAGGGATGACAGGTACTTCACCAAAGCTGGGTCAACTGAGCCTTCGATGGTCAGATCCGTCAGGGATCGCAAGTGACTCATCAGCTCAGCAAGATCGTAGTCATCATGCGTCAGTTCTCGGATATCGAGCTTCAAGGACTGCAGCGACCGCAGAGACTTGAGCGGGGAATACTCTTGGTACTCGTAAGGATGACCAGGAGCAAACGCAAAGACCATATTGAGGGCACGGAGGTTCGTAAGATCATTCAATGGGGAGAGGCTCGTCACGCTGCATCCTGAAATATCAAGGGACGTGAGGCCCTTGAGGGACTTGAGCGAATCAATATCCTGAACATTTGCGCAATTCCTAATGCTCAGCGATGAAAGCGATGACAGGCGTTCCAGCGGGCTCAGATCGGAAATAATGGCGGCTTCATACTTGTATGATGATGCGGTATCGAACTCCCAAATCTGCAGAGACGTGATCTTGTCGGCGTTGCGCATCATATCGAGAGCCGCAAGTTGGGGGCCATAGAACCATGCTGCCAGTGGCTGTTCGGCTTCCTTGTCCAACAGTAGTGCCTCTGCCTTGGACCTAACGATAATGCCAGCCAACCGGAATGACTTCTCATCGACGGATAGATATACCTTCGGGCCAGCCTGTTCGAACACGAGGCGTTTGCCGCCGCGGTAGCACCAGAGCAGCGGCGTGTGGCCGCCGATTTCCAGCCATTCTCCCTGCGGCGTGCCCTCCGGGACATCGATCACTCCGAGCGGCACGCGAGGAGCCTCACCGGATGCTGTCTGAGTCGTGGGCTGGCTGGTCGATATGTTTGCCATCGGGCTCTCCTCCCGACGCTGTTCTTGGGTATCGGAATCGTCTGCTGGACCTCGGCCATCGCAGCCTGATGCCCACACCATGGCGATTGCTGAGATCGCCGCTGCCGCTATGGCCACTACCGCTTTGTTCGTTTTCATCTCATTCTCCTCGTGCTCTGTCTGGTATCGGATGCCTGATGACGCTAAGATTCTACGTCGCCAGCGGACGTTCTGCAAGTAGCTGGGCTCGCAAGAGCTTCTGGCGCGGCCCGACCGCTGGCCGAGAAAGATGGGCCTGCGGCGTGCCAGGCATGCTGAACGGTGAGGTCGAGGTGTCCTGCGGCATTGCCCTGAACGCGTCCCAGGCGCGCCGCATACGCCGAGCGGGCGCTGGTCGTCTGACGCTGGTCCTGTTAGCGTCTACCGCCCGGCGCGGCCACGGGCAGGAGGCCCTACACCAAGTGGCCCCGGATGTTGGAGCGGGAATAGAGACGTTTTCGTTCCCAGGAGCA
>CAZOVB010000136.1:0-4821 GCA_964583095.1 uncultured Planctomycetaceae bacterium | reverse complement strand
CCGGCTACCACCACGACACCGAAACCGGCCTCTACCACGTCCGAAACCGCATGTATCATCCCACGCTGGGGCGGTGGGTGCAAAGGGATGCCCTTGGGTACGCGGATGGCATGAGCACTTATCAATATGTGCAGGGAGCCGTTACTGGCATGACCGATCCGATTGGCCTACTTTCGAACGCGGAAAGGCTCGTAACAGCTCTGGGCAAACTCAAGGAATGGCGAAGCGACATGCAGGCGGCAATTCGAGCCAATTGGCGGGGTGCGCTCCCAACGCGGCCGAGCGAGCCGACCAAACCTTCGGGTGATGATCCAGCCAATGCGGCAAAATACGAGAAGGCGGTGAAGGACTATCGTGAAGCGATGAAGAAGTACGAGGAGGACTATGCGAAATGCATGGTCAGCGCGTGCGACCAGAAGACAGGGCACAAGACAGATAGGGAGAAGGCCCTATTTGTTCTATGCACGACCGAGCAGGCAATCACTGACCTCGCAAACTTTCTGGGAGGTCGCGATATTCTTGGCAAGTTGACCAAAGCAGGCGAATCCCTGGAAGCGGCCAAAGGCAAGATTGAGGAGATCCGGAAGTTTGTCGAGCAATATGAGAAGATGCGCCGAGCAGGCACTCGTACGATGACGCCGGCGGAGATGCGTCAACTCATGACAGAAGTGGGACCGATGCTCGGTAAGCTCGATCAGCCCTATGCATTGCAGGCTGTGTTGCGCCCGATGACCGTCGGTGACATCAAGAAGAACGTCAAGGAGATGACAGCAGAGAAACTTGGCAAGGCAGTGAGCGCCTTGGATAAGCTGAATAAGTCTCTCAACGCAGTGACCGAAGCATACGACTACCTGCAGAATCCTGATCAGCTTGCAAGCACGATGGTCATGAGCAAACTGGCTCTTGAGGCAATTGGCCATATGCCGCAGGCGCGGTACATGAAGGGCTACTATGACGAATTGGGCAAGCAACTGATGCAGCAGGGGTTCAAGGATCTGAGTACCATCCAATTTGCTACGGGCCAAATGAACATAGATGCGTGGAAGAATCTTGGTTTTGGTCGAGATAGTGGTTTCATGTCCTACGCGTGGGCGACGGAGTACTGGAGAGTGCGAGAAAAGGGCGCGGTCAAGGCCCTCTTCAACAGCAAGGTGCCAATGGGTGGGGCTGGCGGGCAGCGAGGTCCAGGCGGGGTCAAGCTGCCCTTCTGAAGATGAGGAATCAACACCCTATGGACAGTTCTATGAATCGCATGTTCAGAAGATCAGCAGTTGGCCTGGCATCTGTTACAGTTACGATGGGGCTAGTTCTAGGATGCTTGACAGGCTGTAATTCTTGCGGAGGTTCAAGACTCGCACCCAATAAGACGCATCGCGCATCGTGGAGTCAAGAAAACACGACTGGCCCTGTGGCCAAGAATGAATCGAGTAGCGCTATATCCAAACTGCGGGACTGGCTTTCCAAGAGGTCGCTTGATGGGACGGGGTTGCCAGAAGGGGTTAGTATCAGCAACTCGCCCATTTCTGTGAAGGGATGGCCAAGGGCTGATGGAATGCTACTATCCTCTGATGGTGTGCGAATGGTTCTGCCGCCAAGCACTCGGACGATAGCCCTAGATACGACACAGAGCCTGTGCTCGAAGGAAGCAGCTAGGACGTGCATTATAGCCTACTCAAGGGATGACGTGAAGACTCCGCTTTTCATCCGATATGGCGGTTATGTGGGAGATATCATGCAGTGCATATATACGGCCACAGATGGGGTTGTGAAGACTATTCTTTCGCACATTGAGAAGCAAGAGCTTACAGAGGCGGTACAGCGTTTGTTGGAGTCTTCGGATGAAGAATTGTTCGTCTTGGCCATGTCACTGGATGTCAAGGCACTACTTCGTGCCAATGACGCTAGACCCGAAATGCTGTTATTGGCTTCCGTGTCCGCCGACCTTCAGCCAGTTTACGCTGAAACAGGTTGGCGAACACTCAAAACCTCGAAGTTGCATGTCTATGTAGCACAGCAGGACGGCAAACTCGGACATGACATTGTTGTGTTCGATCGATCTGGTGTCTTGCTCGTATCGTTCGCGGCAAACAGCCAGTCGTTAGATCTGCGAGATGCTCTTCGGACTGCCGTTACTGTCGAGCGGTGGCCCAGTGCCCAAGACAAGCGAGCCAAGTAGAGGGTGAATAGATGGCTGCTCACTGGCGGCAGCTAGAATCGCAACGGTTGGGACTGGGTCCAGTCATTCGAGGCCAAGCCCCTCTCGACCGATTCGGGCGCTGGCGGGTGGTGAACTCCGCATCCGCATGACTGGCCGAGCGCGGCAGCCTGTGGCTGTGCGTGGCATGGTTCCTTCCGGGCGTGATTCTCATGGACGCCAGCGGAACCAGTCGAGCTATAGCACACAGTTTGTCCAGGACGCGCCGAAAACGCGGGCCTGGGGTTCGCAGGTTCAAAAGGTCCAAAAGGGTCGCGTCGGGGGCTTTTGAACCTTTTGAACCTGTGGACCTTGGGGCCGTGTGCGGAAAACCGCCCGCCGGGCGGCGTTCGCTGCCCCACTGCGGCACGCCCGGTCCAGGGTCGGCAGAGAATGGGCACCTTCGGCGTATATCGGCGAGCCCTGGCAGACGGTGACGGCTCTCCGGCCGCACTTTGGCCCCGTTGACACTGCCGACGTTGACAAAACCCTCAGATTCCTAAGGTTTGGGAGGTTTTGTCAACGTCGGCGCTGTCGGCAGGCTTGCAGACGGGTTCGTCGCGGGGGTTCCGGTGCCGCCGGCGATGCCGTTGAGCCAGGCGACATTCAGACATCGTCGCAATGTCGGCCGACCTGGCGGACAATCGGCCGATGCCCGCGAACACTTCGCATAATGGCCGCTTCTCTGCGGACCCTTCGAACAATGCCGCCATCTCGGCCCATCCGTCAGACATCGGCGGCGTGGTAGCGGACATTGCGCACACTGGCGGTTTCTCTCGGACATTCCGGCGGGCACGCGGCCATTCACCGTCCAAGTGGTCAATCGCATGCCAGGCCCGCCGATCATCGATTCTGACGGCTGAAACCGCCCGAGGGGAGCGGTTCGCGCTCATCTGGCGACGTGGCAGAAAGTCTGCGAATTCGGCCGGAATCATGCTTAGCACGGGGCCGATTCCATGGCTTCATGTGTGTAACGAAAGGAGAAGCACCATGGAACGCAACGCAGACAAGACCACCCAACGCGACTGGCACACCCTCAAGCCCGGCGACGTGATCTGGTTCGCCAACGGCTGGTTCGAGGTCTTCGACGCCTACGCCGTCGGCCGCGACATCGTCAAGGTCAAACTGATCGTGGATTGCCACGTCGAAGCCTACAACGTCCGCACCACCAACGGCCCGGCCACCTGCCAGGTCTGACGCAGAAGGGAGCATAAACCATGCCCACGAAACAGACCGCTGAGCAACTCTACGCCGAGCGCCGCGAGGACATCGCCCGGGTGCTGGATTGGATCGAGCTCGAGCTCGACAAGCACCAGACGGCCGCGAAGGCCAGCCCGGGCGACTGGAGCAATGCCGGTGACCTCGGCCACGTCTGGGAGAAGCTGATCGAGACGCTGGCGTTCCTGTCGAACCGCAAACCGGAGACAATCGAGAACCTGCTCGGCGAGTGCCGCTGAGCCAAGCCAACGGAGAATTGCCATGAAGAAGACCGACGTGAAGATCAACGCGACCTACCTCGTCAAAGTGGCCGGTAACCTGGTGCCCGTGCGGATCGATGCCGAACACGCGAACGGCGGCTGGCTGGGCACCAGCCGGAAGACGGGCAAGCAGATTCGGATCAAGTCCCCCCAACGCCTGAGAAAGCGTCTCGACGACGCGGCCCCAGTGGCCAACACGGCCAAACCGGCGACCAAGCACGCCACCGACGCACCCCAACGCGACACGGCCAAACGTCGGGCCAAGGGCGGCAAACGTGACACGGACGGCGAGAAGCCGATGAGCCTGCTCGACGCGGCGGCGCACTTGCTGAGCCTGGGCACCGGCGACCCGATGCGCTGCAAGGACATCGTGGATTTAGCGATTGGCCGTGGCCTGTGGACGCCCGGCAAGGGCAAGACACCAGCCGCGACATTGCATGCCGCCATCTCGCGCGAGATCAAGACCAAGGGCGACGCCAGCCGGTTCGTGAAGGCCGAACGAGGCAAGTTCGCCTTGGCCAGAAAAGCCTGATCGCCACCAGCACCACCTCTCAACCCCGCCACCCGGCGGGGTTCTCTTCGGCCTGACCGTTGCCAGCCCATCGAGTCCGCACCATTGAGCGCCAAGAACGCCATCTCGACCCATTGGCGGCCTTGGCGTTCTATGGGTAATCGCGTCGGAAAAACCGGACACAGAAAACAAAGTCTGCCCATGGGTGCGGCTGGTTCCGCTGGCGTCACCTGAGGCGACCTTTTCCAAGTACCTATTCAACGGGACAGGCCGCCAGTGACGGAGGCATCAGAACTGCCACGGTCCCGGGGCCTGCCATTGATGAGGCATCGGTTGGTCAGCGGCAAGGTGCGACAAGATCGGACCGAGGAATGCTGCGATGCCGGCCACAACGTCGCCGAAGCCTTCAGGAATCCCCTGCGGCGCGGTCCGCCGCAGGAACGCTCGCCACTGGGCCTGTTTCGTATCGAGTTGGGCGAAGCCAGCGGCGAAGGCGGTCGGCTGCGTGGAAATGGTCGTCTGCCGACGTTGGAACGTGCCGGCAATGGCCTTGGCGAGCACCGGCCCCTCGAAGTCGAAGTTTCGCGAGAGATGCCAGAGGTCGGCGAAGTCCTTCATCCGGCTGTTGCCTTCGCCCA
>CAZOVB010000135.1:0-5047 GCA_964583095.1 uncultured Planctomycetaceae bacterium | reverse complement strand
ATACAACATGTAACCATTTTCTAATTATTTCTCTGTCATTTTCAAATTCTTTTTTCTTAGGAAAACCATCTGCTATATCTCTATGATACAAATAGTAAACGATTGGTAAAAGAGAATTTTTTGATGTAAGTGTAGATGATGTAAATCCATATTCTTTTATCAGATCAAATGTTTTATGGATTGCCAGATAAATTTTCTCCCATTCACTTTCAAAATTTGCAGCATTTTCTCTTTTAAAATTTGTAACTTTAAATCTAATATCTTTGCTATGGAGCAGAAGATATAATTTCAGAATAAAATCTTTACTAATAAAAAACCCTTTGTCTCTAATTTCATCTACTAATCCGTTAATTTCTTTTTTCGCATCCTTTTTTGTCCAATTTGCAACTGCAATAGACATTAGAAGATCTGAAAAATTTAATGGTTCTCCTCCACTATTGATTCTAATAAATATATTTAATGCCTTATCGATATTCTGTTCTTTTTCTAAAAAATAATTAATTATTTTATCTGAATGAATCGCTTTATGTAATTTTGATAAAGTTTCGTAAGAAAATCTGTTTTTTTTATAGTCATTTTCATCTAAAAAATCATTGAAACTTATTATGTCTCTAAATTGTAAGATGTCGCCAACTTTAAACCAATCTGAGGGATTTTCATTAAATTCTTCATCTGTTAAAAATCTAAAATCATAAATCCTTCCATCTTCCTCATCCTTTAACTTATTTTTAATATTCAAATATAAATTTCTAGTAGGAATGGCATATTCAGTATTTTCCCACCACACACGAGGTCTTTTATAAGCATAACTTCCTTTTAATCCAATATAAAGCGATCCAAGTCTTTGTTGTCCATCAAGAATTGCAGTAAAATCACTTATTGTAGATGTATCAATTTCTTCATTATGCGTATGATACACTTGCCGATAGTTTTGTAAAAATTTGTAAAACCGATACGACGTTTTTGTTTTTCCCTCAACCCTCCAAAATAAAAAAGAACTTATCGGATAATTTCTCATAATCGAATCAAATAGCCATTCGATTTTTCCATGTTCCCATTCAAATTCTCGTTGAATTGCAGGTAGAAGAAAACGCCTATTTTCAATATTTTCAACAGCTTCAAAAATAGTAACTGGGGTTTGAAAACTCATGAATTTCATATGTTTTAATAGTATAAAACATTTCTATTAGGCTATTAACTTGAATAATACCTTTATCTTTTTAAGAAACTAATTAATACAAAAAATGACCCACTATGGCAATAACTTGGAATGAAGTTAGACAAAACGCTATTAAATTTTCAAATGAGTGGAAATATGAAAGTAGTGAAAAAGCAGAAGCTCAAACATTTTGGAACGAGTTTTTTGATGTTTTTGGCATTAGTAGAAGACGTGTAGCTTCATTTGAAAAACATATACAAATTAATGATGATAGGCAGGGTTATATAGATTTATTTTGGAAAGGAACTCTTGTTGTAGAACATAAATCTGAGGGAGAAGATTTAGATAAAGCATATTCTCAAGCTTTGGATTACTTCAATGGTTTAGATGAGGTAGAATTGCCCAAATATGTTATTGTAACTGATTTTAAAAACTTTAGAGTATATGATTTGGATGAAGACAAAGAATATACTTTCAAATTAGCGAACTTATCAGATAATATCCATATTTTTGATTTTATGCTTGGATATAAAAAGCGCTCATATAAAGATGAAGATCCTGTAAATATCAAAGCAGCAGAATTAATGGGTGATTTGCATGATTCTCTAAAACAAGATGGTTATGTTGGGCATTCTTTAGAAATGCTTTTGGTCCGTTTGATGTTTTGTTTATTTGCTGATGATACAGGTATATTTGAAAAAGGTGCTTTTACTTATTATTTAGAAAATAAGACTAATGAAGACGGAAGTAATGTTGGACAACAATTAACTCTAATATTCCAAATATTAAATACTCCTTTAGAAAAAAGACAAAAAAGTTTAGATGAGGATCTACAACTCTTCTGTCATGTTAATGGAACTCTATTTGACGAGCCTCTTCCAATCCCTGTATTTAGTAGAAAAACAAGAGAATTGCTGTTGAAATGTTCTTATTTTGATTGGAGTAAAGTATCTCCTGCAATTTTTGGCTCTATGTTCCAGCATGTAATGGATAAAGAAAAAAGGAGAGATATTGGCGGTCATTATACATCAGAAAAAAATGTTATGAAAATTATCAAAAATTTGTTTTTAGATGATCTATGGAAGGATTATAATAAACATAAGAATAACAAAAAATACTTAGAAGAAATGCTAAAAAGAATAGCTAAAATGAAATTTTTAGATCCAGCCTGTGGCTGTGGAAATTTTTTAATAATAAGCTATAGAGAATTAAGAAAATTACAGATAGAAATTCATAAACAACTGAGGAAGAAGGGGACTCAAACCCAACAGATAATTACAGATATTTCGGAGTTTAATAAAGACATAAATGTTGATGCTATGTATGGAATTGAAGAATTAGAATTCCCTGTAAGAATTGCAGAGGTTGCCTTATGGTTAGTAGATCACCAAATGAATATCGAATTATCAAAAGAGTTGGGGACATATTTTGTTAGATTGCCACTCAAAACAACTCCAAACATTATTCAAGGCAATGCTCTTAGAATGGATTGGAACGAAATTGTTCCAAAAAATGAGTTAAATTACATTTTAGGTAATCCTCCTTTTATCGGTAAAAAAAGAAGGGACGGAAAACAGAATGAAGATATGAAATTAATTTGTGGCCATATAAAGAATTTTGGTATACTTGATTATGTATGTTGTTGGTATGTTAAAGCAGAGGAATATATTAGAGATACAAAAATTAAAGTTGCTTTTGTTTCAACAAATTCTATAACACAAGGAGAACAAGTCGGTGTTCTCTGGGAATATTTGCTTTTTGAAAGAAACATATTTTTACATTTTGCACATAGAACATTTAGATGGCACAATAAAGCAAGAGGCTTAGCTCATGTCCATGTTGTAATAATCGGATTTGCTTTATTTGATATAAAAAAGAAATATCTTTATGATTATCAAACTTTAGATTCAGATCCATTAGAAATGGAAGTTTCAAATATTAATCCTTATCTGGTTAATGACAATGACATAATAATTAAAAGTAGAAGTAAACCGATAAATAAGATTCCATTAATTAAATTTGGTAGTATGCCAAATGATGATGGTAACTTTCTTTTTACAAATAAAGAAAAAAAAGAATTTTTAAAAGTTGAACCAGACGCAAAAAAGTTTATGAAGCCTTTTATTTCAGCCAAGGAATTTTTACATGATGAAAAAAGGTGGTGTCTTTGGTTGGAGGATGTTTTGCCTTCTGAATTAAAAGATTTAAAACATGTTCAAGAAAGGATTAAAAATGTCCGAGAATACAGATTGAATAGTAAAAGAGAAAAAACTAAAGAATTGGCTGATTATCCTTATCTTTTCGCTGAGATACGTCAACCTAAAAATAATTTCATTTTAATACCAAGGGTTTCTTCTGAAAATAGGATCTATATACCTATGGCATTTTTTGATAAAAATTATATTGTTGGGGATACTTGTTTGTGTATACCAAATGGTACTCTTTATCATTTTGGAATATTAACTTCTGCTATGCATATGACTTGGGTTAGGCAAATATGTGGCAGGTTAGAAAGCAGATATAGATATTCAAATAGATTAGTCTACAATAATTATCCTTGGCCTGAAAATCCTTCTAAAAAGAAAATAGAATCTGTGGAGAAATACGCAAAAGAACTTATAGATATTAGAAAAGAATTTAAAGAAATCTCTTTGGCGGAGTTATACAACCCAATTTATATGCCAAAAAAGTTATTGAGTATTCATAAAAAACTTGATAGAGCTGTTGATAAATGTTATCATCCTAAAAAGAGTTTTAAAATTGATGTAGATAGGCTAAAATTTTTATTTGAGCTTTATAAAAAATATATAGATTAATTCTGTTTATTTATTTTCTATTTCCTCTTTAAGAAGATAAAGACCACGTTCTACTGCATGAGTAAGATTTGAAAATTCCCTTGTTTTAATTTTCTCTTGAACCCAATTGTAAAGTTCAGGATCAATTGTAACTGATGTTTTGATTTTATGACGATTTATTTTTGGTCTTGCCATGTAAGTAAGTATCGGATAGAAACTTATAAATACTTCTACTACTATTACTTATATTGTCCTACTAAAACAGACAATAGGATTTATGTAATTTGGAGGCAAAAATGCCTATATCACAACAAAAACTGCTGATAAATTCAATAAAATCAGATTCAACTAACTTATATAATGATGAGTTAGAAGGAGGTAAAAACCAAGAATGCAAAATTATAGACAAAATATTAAGCCAAAGATCAAAAGAACATATTTCTCCAATATTTGGGGAGGAAAATGTGCAAATAAACTATGATCTAAAAAATATTAAAAGAACCGATTTTCCAATAACACTAAACCCAAAAACAGCAACATTTCATGATGTAGCAATACATGCACTACTAAGACAAAGACTAAGCAAAAACACAGTAAAAAAACGAATGTCAACAGCAAAATTCATGGAAACACATACAAGGCCAGTTGATTTCAGAAACCCAAGCTATGAAAACTTCATAAATCATATGGACTACAGAGAACAAATCGAACAAACTGGGCCATGTGCACTACAAAACGAATGGAAAACAATGAGAATGTTTCTAAAAGCATATGGCATGAAAACATGGACATACAAACCACCATCAACACCACGATACAAAGCAAGAGTAATACCCTTCCCAGATCAAGTATACAAGATACTAAACCTAGAATACTCAAAGAAATCCTACGAAAACGCATTAATTCAATACCTACTGACACACAATTTCATTGTGGGATGGCGTTTTCCAAGTGAACCAGCAGAAATGAAAGTATCAGACGTACACATAGAAAGAGGTTATATAACAATCACGGAACCAAAGAAACACAGCTCAACAAGAAACCTATCACCAACAGAAATAATGAATAACAGACGAAGAAAATCATTTAGAAA
>CAZOVB010000134.1:0-5101 GCA_964583095.1 uncultured Planctomycetaceae bacterium | reverse complement strand
CCCTTGTCAAATAAGGACTTACAACAGCCTTTCACTCGCTTGTCGAAGTCAGGAATAGTCGGCAAGCAGATCGTCGGCCATCGGGTCGGCGCTGGTATGCAGGATCTTCCCGAAGTACATCCGGTGGTAATCACCGTCGCGGTAGGCGCCCGAGAGGATCCTCCCGTCCATCTTCTCCGGGTCGATATCCGATGCGTGGACAACCTGGCACTCGTAGATGACCGGGCACTGCTTGACGGTCGGAGCGAGCACGGTCTGACCCTTTTCGGCCGTGAGGGAGCAGGTTTCAAACTTGTTGACATCCCGGCCGCTCTTGGAGCCGCAGGTGGCGCAGGCCATGTTCAGGTCGTTGCCGGGCACGTTGACCGAGAAACACCCGGTATGCTCGATGCACCGGTAGGTATATCGGCTCGGGCGCACCAGGACGATCCAGATCGGTTCGCCCCAGATCGATCCCATCGAACCCCATCCGATGGTCATCAGGTTGGGTTTGGTTGCACTGTCGTAGCTGCCCAGCAAAAGCCCCCGGCTGCGCATAACCTGAAGGACACGGGGATACAGTGTTTCGGGCAGTACATCTTGTTTGGTCATGTCGGATTTCTCTTTCCAGGCCCCGCATTCAATTGTAGGCCAGGCAAGCGACTTGCCCGTTGATTTGCAGGGAATTGCTCATGCTTCGTACGTGCGCCCGACGATGCCGGCGGCCTGGTTGCGACGGGCCGCCGCCATCAGCTTGTTGCCCCAGGTCGTCGGGTACTTGGCTGTCACGCAGCCCTTGCAGAGATGATCGCTGTTGATCTGGAGGCAGTGGCCCAGTTCCGAGCTACCCAGGTACCGCAGCGAGTCGAGCTTGAGTGCCTCGGCCATTTTCGCCAGTACCTTCTCGGAAGGATCGCCGTTGTAACGCCTGGGCACGAAGTTCGGCGCGAACAGCTCCGACAGGGTCGACATGTCGATCCCGTAGAAACAGGGAGAGATGATTGGCGGACAGGCCACCCGGACGTGGATCTCCTTGGCCCGGCCACGCTTGCGGATCTGAGAGACGAGCGTCTTGAGTGTGGTCGAACGGACGATGGAGTCTTCGACCAAAAAGACCCGCTTGCCCGAGAGCACTTCCGGAAGGGGCGTGTATTTGCTCTTGGCGCTCTTGCCGCGCGAGTCGTTTGGTTGAATGAATGTACGGCCGATATACCGATTCCGGATGAGCCCCTCGACCGAAGGGATTTTGAGACGAAAGGCGAACGCGTCCGCTGCCGCCTTGGCGGTATCCGGCACGGGCACCACGATGCAGTCATCGTCAATGGGTTGATCCTCCAACTCGGCCAATCGCTCCCCGCTGCGCGCACGGGCGGTGTAGACGCCCGAGCCGTCGATCGAACTGGCCACATTGGAAAAATACACCCACTCGAAGAAGCAGTGCGCGTGGGTGCGACGCTGGTGGAAACTCTCGAAACGCAGCTTGCCGTCTTCCACAATGGCCATCTCGCCCGGCTCGAAATTGTGAATCTCGGTAAAGCCCAGGTTGGTCAGGGCGGTCGATTCATTGGCGGCTGCAAAAAGCCTTCCCTGCACTGCCCAGCACATCGGGCGGAAGCCAAACGGATCCCGGGCGACGATCATCCTGCCCATCGCATCCAGGAACACCAGGTCGTAGGCCCCATCGAATTCCCTCGCCAGGCCCCGGACCACCTTGACCAGGTCGGCCGGCTTGTCCCCGCGCAGGCGATAGGCCAGGGCGTGCATGATGATCTCGGTATCGGTATTGAGCGTGAAATGATAGTGCCGCTTGGAGAGTAGCCGGTCGCGCAGGTCGCTGAAGTTGGCCAGGTTCCCGTTGAAGGCGAAGCAGAACCACTTCCAGGTGCGTCCGTGATGTCGCTCGAAGGGCTGGGCGTAGCGGGCGTCGTCGGCCCCGCAGGTGGCGTAGCGTGTGTGGCCGATGCAGGCCCGCCCGGCGTATTCGCTCAGGATGTCCGCGCACTGGCTGGGACGCGACATGCGAAAAACTTCCGAGACGGTCCCGACATCCTTGAAGGTATCCAGCAGTTGCGCGCGCTGCGGGTTGTAGCTGCTCAAGCCCGCGGCCAGTTGCCCGCGGTTCTGAAGATCCAGCAGGATCGAAGGCATCAGGGGGGTGACGTTGTCTTTCTTGATCAGCCGACTGGCCGGGCCTGCCTTGCCCATCGGTTCGTCCAGCAGATACAGTGAGGCCACGCCGCATTCGTGGCGAAGTTCGTCGCTCAAGTCGCTCTCCAATCCTTGTCAAGCCTCAGACGCGTAAACCCGGTGTCTCTTCGCCTTGGCCATACTACCTGATTGTCTTGTTCAGGCGAAAACTCTCGCACTGTTCACATCCCCAGCCGGTCCCTCACCGCCTGGAGGACCTTCTCGGCCGGCAGGCGATCCTGGGTCAGGCAGTCGCGGTCACGCAGGGTCACGGTGGAATCTTCGAGGCTCTGGCCGTCGACGGTAACACAGAACGGCGTGCCGACCTCGTCCTGGCGGCGGTAGCGTCGGCCCACGGCGCCTTTTTCATCGTAGAAGCTGGCCAGGCCGCTATTGCGGGCCTCGTCGTGGATCTTATGGGCCAGTTCCGGCATGCCCTCTTTCTTAACCAGGGGGAAGACCGCCAGCTTCAGCGGAGCGAGCTTCGGATGGAACTTCATCACCGTGCGCGGCTGGGGGTTGCCCTTTTCGTCCGGGGCTTCGTCCTCGGTGTAGGCCTCGCAGAGGAAGGCCAGCGTGGCCCGGTCGCATCCGCCCGAGGGTTCGATCACATAGGGGATGAACCGCTCCTTGGTCTCATCGTCGAAGTAGGCCATGTCCCTCCCGCTGTGCTCCTGGTGGGAGGCCAGGTCGAAATCGGTCCGGTTGGCGATGCCCTCCAGCTCCGAGATGCCAAACGGGAATTCGTATTCCACGTCCGCACAGGCCCGGGCATAGTGGGCCAGTTCGTCCGGGTCGTGGTCGCGAAGCCGCAGCTTCCGGCTGGTCAGGCCCAGATTCGTGTACCACTCGAAGCGTTCCTTCCGCCAGAATTCGTACCACTCGTCGGCCGTCTCGGGCCGGCAGAAGAACTCGATTTCCATCTGCTCGAACTCGCGGCTGCGGAAGGTGAAGTTCCGCGGGTTGATCTCGTTGCGGAAGCTCTTGCCGATCTGCGCGATGCCGAAGGGCAGCTTGACCCGGCTGGTATCCAGCACGTTCTTGTAGTTGGCGAAGATGCCCTGGGCCGTCTCGGGACGCAGGTAGGCCTCGGAGGATCTGTCTTCCAGGGCGCCGATGAACGTCTTGAACATCATGTTGAACTGGCGGGCCTCGGTGAGTTGGCCCCCGCAGGACGGGCAGACGCTTTCGCCGGGCCTTTCCAGCGGCGTGAAGGGTCCGTCGATGACCAGGTCCCCGCGTTTGCGCAGCTGAGCGATCCGCCGGCGCGTCTTGCTGTTGCCCCCCGCCTCGACGAGCTCCATGAGCTGCTCGCCGGTGTCGCCGGATTCATCGGTGGCCCCGGCATGAACCACCTTGCCCTCCTTGTCCAGGAAGCGGACGGTGTGGATCTGGTCGGCCCGGAGACGACGGCGACAGTCCTTGCAGTCCACCAGCGGGTCGTGAAAGTTCTTGACGTGCCCGCTGGCCTCCCAGACCTTCGGATGCATGATGATCGAGCAATCCAGGCCCAGCATGTTATCACGCCGGCGAACCACGCTGTCCCACCAGGCGTCCTTGATATTCCGCTTGAGTTCCACCCCCAGCGGGCCGTAGTCCCAGAATCCGCCGATGCCCCCGTAAATCTCCGACGACTGGAACAGGAATCCGCGGCGTTTGCAGAGCGATACGATTTTCTCCATCAGGCTGGTTTCGGCCATGGGGGCTTTGCCTTTCGAGCAGCACGGGGTCATTTCGGGGCTTTGCCCTTTGCAGAGGCGATCAGCCCCGGCGGGCAAAGCGTGCATGATAGCAATTTGTGCTTCTCGGACAAGCCCGCAGATAATGGTTTTGCCTGGGACGGAGGCTTGTTTTCACATCCGGACCGCTCCGGCCAGGCCGCCCGGCTCCTCAAGACCACCCAGCGCAGCGTGACGGATATCGCTCTGGACTGCCAATACGAGAGCCTCAGCTACTTCTACAGGAGATTCCGCAGACGCTTCGGCTGCTCGCCCAGGCAATACCGTCTGCGACACTGGCAGCCGCTTTAACTGTCCAGACCCTTCCGCCAGGGCCTGTTGTACCACCGGGCCGCCCGTAGCGGATCCCCCGACCAGAGCAGCTTCGGAAAGGCCTTTGCCCGCGAGATAGGCCTGAGCCCCGCACGCTACCGCCGCTGCATCCTGGAACGACAAGGTTTTCAATCGGCCTCGCGCGCCGGCAGGTCGTGAAACGCCGGACCCGGCCCGGTATGCCGCCTCCCCTTCCGTGCGAATCCAAAGCAATCCCAGGCCGGGGTTTTCCTCTCGCCCCGGATCGGGGATTCTGCCGATAGAAGAATAGGGAGAATCTTTTTCCGCCCCCTGTCCCGAGGTGTATCGCATATGAAAGGCCCCGATCAGCGGTTTTCGACCGACGCTGCCACGCCTGTGCAGATGTCCGCTTCTTTGCGGACCCTTACTGCCGGCCTGGTCGGTGGCTCTCTTGCAGCCGTGGCCGGCATTGCTCACCAGGTCATCACCCGCTACCCGGTCAATCATGTCGCGTACGACATTCGACAGTTCTACCTGCTTGCCGGAATGGCCTTTGTTGCGGGGGCCGTCCTGATCAAGCGCCGGTCGAAGCCGGCGTGGTTGCCCCTGAGCAGCCTGCTGGCCGGCGGGGTTCTGGCCGCAGCGATTCTGCTGGCCGACGTATTGAACCTGCTCGTCGAACACCAAACCTGGTGCGGACGGCATCTGCCTGCCCCGTTCGAGATCACCTGGTAGAGCCCCTCTTTCGGCCAGGCCGCAACTTCCTTCTCTTGCCCCGACCACCTCATTGACCCCGCCCTTGCCAGAGAGTATCTTTCTCTTTGCCGGGCCCTTAGCTCAGCGGTTAGAGCAGGGGACTCATAATCCCTTGGTCGTAGGTTCGAATCCTACAGGGCCCACTTGTGCTCCTCGGAGCAAAACGT
>CAZOVB010000133.1:0-5172 GCA_964583095.1 uncultured Planctomycetaceae bacterium | reverse complement strand
CGGCGCTGCAAAACCCGCATCCGCTCAGAGCGGGGAGACGGCATGACAAAATACGCCGCCGGCAATGGCCGCTGGGCGGTCGCAATCACCACCGCCCCGCGACGCGACTGCACCTTGCGTCGGTGCGTCGAATCGGTGCGAGCGTGTGGATGGGAGCCGATCATTTTTGCCGAACCCGGAGCGACCGAGACCGATTGCTTTACGGTGCAGAACGAAAACAGGCGCGGCGTTTGGCACAATTGGCTGCACTCGATGCGATGGACGCTGGAAAACACCGATGCAGAATGGATCCTTTCGGTCCAAGACGATTCGCTGTTTCATCCCGACAGCCGCACCTTCACCGAATCGATCCTGTGGCCGGATCCGCTGGCTGGCTTCGTCAGCCTCTACACGCCGAAGCATTACACCATCCGCAGCGCCGATAAGTCGCTGCGGCCGGCCGGCGTCAATCGCATCCACACGTGGAGCCTATGGGGGGCTTGCGCACTGGTCTTTGATCGCCGCATTTTGCAGCGAGTCGTCGACAGCGCGACCGCTCGCAACTGGACCGGTGCCCCGCCACGCAGCCGCAGCAAGGCGGTCATCCAAAAGCGACGCGACAATCCGGAAATCATCGCCAACAGCGACACCGCGATCGGCAAGGTGATGAACCGGATGGGACGCAAAATGTATTTTATCGACCCCTCCCCGGTGACGCACATCGCCAAGCACAGCACCATCCGCCACGGCGACAATACGGGACGCCGTAACGCCTACCGTGCGGCCGACCACGCCGTGCCGCTGGCCGACCAGGTGCCCGCGCCCGAAAAGCGTTGCGAACTCCAGGTGTAGGGCGATTCCATGAAAGCATTGCTGGTTGTACCCGACAGCCCCGGCTGGCGATCGCACGCGAGGGCCGGCATTTATTCCGAATCGCTGCGTGACTTAGGCCACGCGGTCACCGTTAAGCGACTGTCGAAAGAGCAGCGGTTGCGGGAGGCCGAGGTGGGGGATGCCGATGTTGTGTTCAATCACGCCCTGCAGGCTCCCGTGGCAAACCTGGAACAGCTGGCGGCGGCTCGTCCGTCAGTGCAGTTTGTGCACGTCAATCATTCAGCGATTGGCTACCTGGAAACGGAGTCGCAACAGAAATACCGCGAGCGCCTTGCGCAGGCGTTGGCTGCGGCCCGCAGGACACCGAACGTGTGGTATGGATCGGTGGAACCTACCGTGCTGCAACAGTTTCCTGGCTTGCAGCGTGTCTTTCGCTTTGCCGCACCCGTGCCGACGGTATCGCCGCGGGAATACCGAGACCCGTCATCGCGGCCGGTCGTCGCTATCGTGGGTCGCGCGACGCCGATAAAGAATGCGATGAACCAATTGATCGCCGCGCTCTCGCTGGGCGACCAAGTGCAGGTCGAATTGTGCATGCCAGCGGAGCCGCCGTGGCTGGCAGAACTGGAACGGGCGCTCGGCCGCACCGCATTGCGGCAGCCCTGGATGAACCACGCGAAGTGGCTGCAGTACCTGCGCACGCGTGTCGACGTGGTCCTGCAGGTCAGCTACGCCGAATCGTTTAACAACGTCGCCTGCGAGGCCATGCAAGCGGGGGTTCCCGCGGTCGCTTCTTCCACCATCCGCTTTGCCGACCCGGAATTGCAGGCCGATCCGAACAGCCCGGGGGACATTGCGGCGAAGGTCCAGCACGCGCTGGCCGAATACCCCAGATATTGCCTCCGGGCCGCAGACCACGGCGCGTCGGCGGTCGCAGCCAATGAAGCGTCGTACCGCGAATCAATCGCCATGCTGTTCGCCGCAGCTCGCCGCGCCAAGCCGCCACAAGCACCGCACCCACCGCACCCACCGCACCCACCGCGGCAACAGCGCACGCAGCCAAAGCGAGCGGTTGCGGTGGTGGCAGGCGACCCGGAAAGCGACGCCTGCCTCGATTTGACCCGCCCGCGAATGGAAGCGTACGCCGACGCGGCGGGAGCCACTTTCGTTGAGATCCGCTCGCAACCCAACCGCAGCTACCCGATCGGCAACAAGTGGCAAGTGACAAAGCTAGCGGAGCAATACGACGAAATCCTGTACCTCGACTGTGACGTGCTCGTGCAGCCCTCGGCACCGTGCATTTTCGACCTGCATGAACCAGGGCGCTTCGCCATGCACGACGAATTTCCGTACGCGTCGGCGCAGCGGTGCATTGGTCGGTTGCGGCGCGTCGCGCGCTCGCAGCGGATGCGGCACGTTCCGCGGCACTACGCCAACGGCGGCGTCCTGCTGTTTGATCGCCACTCAGCCGACTTTTACGGCCCCCCGACGCGACCCGCACCGCCGATGCACGAACTGGACCAACTTTTGTTGACTTTGCAGGCAACGCAACCACTGCGCCGCGGACGCGTGATTTGGCTCGACGCCAAGTGGAACTGGCTATTCACGCGACCCGAATTTTGGCAGGGTGCGAACCAGGCGTACTTCATCCACCTTGCCGGCTGCCGGCCGATTGAGTATCGCCTGCAGGTGCTGCGTTCGCTCGCGCACGGCGACTACACGCGCAAGGATCCACCGCAGCCGCTGGCGTGCGTCAGCACGTGGTGTTAAGCACGGCGGCAGGAGTCTTTCGGCGTCACCAAATTAGCCGGCACGCGTTAGCGTCCGGTTTCCTCGGTAACCGGGGCTAACGCCCTGCGGCTGATCCACCGAAACATATCTGCCGACGTGCTTAGCCGTCCGAGATTGCTCGGGCGGCCAAGACGGCCGCCTCCCATTGTGTGTGTGTGAAGGGAAGCGACCTTTCTTCGTCGCCATCGAAAATGGTAACCGTCAACCCTTCTCCATTCCACCAGGTATCGACCATCACGCTGGACTTGCCCAAGTGATCGTCGATGTCGACCAATGCCGCTTTCGTGTTCGACACATTCGGCGGACGCAGGATCCCAAAGGGCAGTTCAGCCATCAGCCGCCTCCTTCACAAAGATGCCATCCACAACCCTGCCCTTGCGGCCCTGGATTTCTTGCAGGGCAGCTTCCCGGCAAGTGTCGACATTCCAATTCCACATGGCGCAGATGACAGCCAGCACTACCTGCATGTCGCCGATTGCGTCAATGGTTTTGCGGTCATCGCCCTTGGCAATGGCGGTGCAAAGCTCCCCAAACTCCTCGCCCAGCTTGGTTATCTGATCCTCGGGAGTGGAACTGTCTAAAAGGCCGCGCGTGCCAGCCCATTCTTTGACTTGCTGCTGAAAATCGGTTGCCATCCTCTTACCTTTTTGTTGACGTTAACAATATGGTCCGCAAACCGGGTTATCGCTGGCGTTCATCGGACAAATCGTCCTTGCGGTTTGCAGTGCTTCTCGATTGCCTTCGCTGCATCCTCCCACGACGCGAACCGACAGCGACAAAAAAACGCTTCGTCTCGACTACTCGGAATCGGCTCGTACTCCCATTCGCCCAACTTGTTTAAGCACGCCCCGGACTGACGAACGGCGTATTTAATACTGCCGTCCATCTGCCGGGCTCGATCTATCACAATCGGAGTTCCGTAATCGTTTGTTGATTCGCTTGGGTTCCACATCCACGATACTGCTTGAAATGCCATGTCGCTCGACGAACGATCCGATGAACGCAGAGCCGATTCACTCTCTCCGCTGCCACCAATCAATCCACCGCTGTTACTTCCCATCAATCCCATCATCCTCACCTTTGGCCCATCTACCCGGTTATCGCTGACGTTCTGACGAGTAGCGTTGCAGTCCTAGATCAAGCGCCGAAGTCTTGTTCCTCGCCGATTGTCATTTGGCTGCTCGCCCAATCGTGATCGGATTCAACCCGCTCGTCCTGGGTCATTAACTCTTGCGGCATCGGCATGCCGTTCTCTTCAATGAATGTCCGCAGGCTTTCCTCCGGGATGCGGCGATCTTGCGAACCTGGGATCCGGTAACCCTGCAAGCGACCGCTGTCGAACCACTTGCCAGCCTGTCGCGGGCTAACTTTGCACATCTTTGCCACTTGGCCGGTCGTAAATTGTCTCATCCGCTTAACTCTCCATCGCCCGATTGTTCGTTTTGACTCGATCCGCGACCTCGGCTAACTCGCGACCAAGTGGACTGTGAATCTCTGGTCGTTTTTCCATTTACTCCACCTTCGTACGCGGGTGGCACACGATCCCGAACGAAAACGTGTGGAAGTGCGGCACGCGGACGACTTCCCCAGCGCGGACGTCCTTCACCAGCAGCACGTAGGGAGTCCACGGCGCTTCGACGTAGCGACGCGGCACCCATCCGGCTCGCTCCAACGCCCGCGCAGCCGACAAATCTGCAGGGTCGTAGTGCTCCATGCTCTGCAGCATGTACACCTGCCCGTCGCTTTGTGCAGCAATCCGATAGTCGGGATGCTGGCCGACGCTCGTGTACGTAAAGACCCAGTCGTTCAACTCCGCCGGCACCGATTTCCAGTTGTAAATCGTCCGGTTTGTAAAAATCCTCGCCCGTTCTTGCAACGGATGCAGGTTTGCGTCCCGGCCGATAATCTTGACCGTCGCGGGACGCAGCGGCGCGAGCTTCTTCGTGCCACTGTCCAGCAGGTCCAGCAACGTCGCGTCGACGTCTGCAGCCGGCACCGCAATGGTCGCCTCTTCCGGTTGCTGTGTGTCGCTGCCCTCTGCGGTAATTTCTGACACCACCTGGTCGTAAATGCGCAGCGTTTGAAAAAACGCCTTGGCCGGCTTGCTGGCCCGATCCAGCCGCAGCACCTGCTTCCACGCGTCGCTGGCCTGATCCACGTCACCTTGCGAAATCGCCTTCCGAGCGGTCCCCTCCAAAGCACTGACGGCTTTCTCACGAGCCTCCGCCTCGGCCGCCGCCGCTTCCGCCTGAATCGACTGCCGCGTTTGCTGCAGGTCGGCAAGGATCGCTTCGACGCCCACCGGCTTGTCCGCTCGGGGTCGTTGCGCCGTTGCCGAGCCCACCGTGATCGCCACGCAAAGCACGCTGCAAAGCGTCATGGTCTTGGTCATCGTTCCAATCTCCCTGGAAATCGTAAATGGTGCGAAAGCGTTCCACGTGCCCCCGCGTCGGTCGCATTGTATTAAAGTTCCGGAACCCGCAGCGGCTCCGGCTCAAGCTGCCACGGATCCAGGTAAGAATCTCGCGTCACCTGCTCGCTGCTGTGGCCGAGAAACAGTCGGCCGCC
>CAZOVB010000132.1:0-5227 GCA_964583095.1 uncultured Planctomycetaceae bacterium | reverse complement strand
TGTAATGACTCGCGATCAGGCCGAAGCGGCGGGGTATTTTGAGGAAGCAGAATGAACGACTATATCGGCGACGTGAAAGAAGCCTTCAGCCAGCTAATCAACGCGGTGACTGGTGGCTATCCCGATGAAATGTTGTCAGCCCGTGCTTACCGAACGGATGCGTGGTTCCGGTCGTGGATTGACGCGGTGCTCGGAAGTGGCCACTGCGAAGAAATGTTCCGGCACGAATTTACGCGGAAAAGCCAGCACCCGTATTACCGTTTGCGAAACCGATGCTAAGCACTGTAACCACCGCGGCAAAACGCGTCGCCAAACCGACGATGGCGCAAGCCAAGGCTGGCAACTACCGAATGGGACACGTTCGCCTCCACGGCCTAGACGTCACGATCGAAACGCCGAAAGGGCGTCGCCGTCGCCCCGAATGGCCTCGCATGGCTGCACACTACGGATACATCAAACGCAGTCGCGGTGCCGATGGCGACCACGTTGACGTGTTTCTAGGGCCGAATGTGAAAAGCGAATTGGTCGTTATCATCGACCAGCACGACGACCGCGGGCGGTGGGATGAGCATAAAGTCATGCTGGGATTCGACAGCCAAAAAGCCGCTGTGGCGGCCTACAAGGCGTGCTACACACCGGGCTGGAAAGTGGGGCCCGTGTCGGCGATGACGATCGACCAGTTCGAGGCGTGGCTGAAAGATGGCGACACTCGCATCCCGGCCAGCATGCAGGTCAGCAAGTACGCGGCAAGCGAAAGCGACCTGGTCACCGGCAAGCATGGAGACAAGGGGCGCTACGTCACGACCGATGACGGCGCGCAGATTTTTCTGACCAAATCGGGCGAAATTAACCGCACCGGCAAACCGATTGACGGCGATCGGGGTCGATCCTCCCGCACGGAGTCGCAACCGCGGGGCCAGCAGGACGCGGGGCCGACCCCCAACCCGCCTGCGAAGCCGAAGTCGTTTGAGCAATCGGTCGTGGATCGCATCCGTCAGCATGAGCAAGCCCAGCAGTATGATGAACCGGCGGGCCCAGATCCCAAGTCGCACCCATTGCATCACAGCCAGCTGCCTGGACCGGTCCAAGAAAATCTTTTGCACTGGAGCGCTGATGCCAACGCTGCGATGCGGCCGGTGATGACGCGAGCCGCCGGGGCACGGATGGCAGGAGCCGACGAAGCCGAGGCAAAGCGCCAAGCGTTCGCCAAGCTGGACAAGCAGAAAATCAGTCAGTTGCTCGACCGGCTGAAACGCATTATTGCCGAAGCGGAGGGCCAAGGCGTCGATCCGCGACCCCACATCCGCCACAACAATCTGATCCCGCGCGAGCTGGCCGTGAAGATGAAACCGACGGCGATGGCGCGTGACGCCTCCCCGCAGGAACGGTACGCGGCCATCGGGCAAGCGGCCTTCGATGCGTTTGTGGAACGTTACCGCGGCGATGGCCGCTGGATCACCATCGGATCGGACAAGGACGCACCGAGAGGCGAAAAAGGTGGCACCCCCGTCTTTGTCGATGGCGGCGGAGAAATCCAAAAGGGCCCCAAGGCCCTGGAAGGTCAGCACGTCGGCCGCATCAAAAAGCCCGAGCAGCGGCCGAAGATTAGCAACCGCGAGCGTTCCCGGCTGTCCCAGCTGGAATCCGACTACACATCGCAGATGCAAATCGCCGAAAACGACGAGCAGCGAGCCGAGGCGAGGAAACGGTACCGCGACGAGCGCAACCGAATCGTCGGAGCGAAAGAATCGGCCCAGATGCAATTCGATGCTCGCCAGCGGCAAGCGGAGCTGCAGAAAATCGCCGAAGACTATCGCGCGATCCTGCAGCGGCCGAAGCATCATCGCACCAAAGAAGAACACGCAATCGCCACTCGCAAAAAGCAGCAGGAGCAAATCGCCCGCGACGCGAAGCGGTTTGGGCCGGTGATGCAGGAGATTGCCGACGCGTGGAGGCAAGGCGACTGGTCCGCCGTCGATCAAGGCGTCCAGAAAGCCGAGGCGATGCACGGGTTCAAGGCGATGCGTCAGCGGGCCGCGGAAACGCTGGGCTACCGCCCCAGCCACCGAGACATGCCCGAGTACTTGGCCGAGCACAGCAAGCCGCCGGAAAGCTTGTACGATTGGTCCGGAGACTTCCGGATGGCCGATGAACACGAAAAAGCGGTCCAGCAGGTCGCTGAAAAGGACCCCTCGCAGGTGCCTGGGCGGGTTGCGCAAGGATACGTGCACAAGGAATGGGGCAAGCCGCTGCAGCGTTCGGTGGACATTCAACGGACGGTCGAAAGCTGGGAGAACGAACGCAATTCGGAGCAGTGGCGGCGCAAGGCTCGCGCCGGACGCAAGCACCGGAAACTGGCCAAAGACGCCGTCGGCCACTATCGCAAACAACTGACTTCCGGGGAGGCACCGCTGCAAGCAGAAGCCAAACAGGAGGTCGACCGCATCATGGAAAAAATGTCGGAAACTCGCGGACAATGGGAAAAACATTTCCAGGCCGGCGAGCACAGCCAAGTCGAAGCCTTGACGGAGCAGCTGCAGCAGCACCGCCAACAATACGACCAAGCCGTGGAGCGTCAGCGTGCGTCGGACAGCCAAGCGGTCGCTCAGGCTCTCGGTGGCGGCCGCTCTCAAGTCACGGCCCGCGGCATTGACGACCTGCCACCGCAGCAGCAAGGCGACGTGCGCAAAGCAATCCAGTGGCTGGAGTCGATCGCCGACCAGAGCGTTCTACCGGAAGCGATGACGTTCCGCCCGATGACTGCCGCAGAGGCGAAGCAGTCCGCGCGAAGCTTCGCCAACGGCACGACCGTCGTGCTGCACGAAAGCGCGTCGGTATCAACGATCATTCACGAAATGGGCCACGCGATCGAGCACGGCAACGGGGACCGGTTGGGCGAACGATCCAAGGAGTTTCTGGCCGCGATGACGACTGGCGATCCCGTAAAGCATGGCGGCGACCGCTACGGCACGGGGGAAGTGATGACCCAAAACGGGTTTGCCGACGCGTACACCGGGAAATACTATGGCGGCAAGGGTTCGACCGAAATCCTGTCGATGGGGCTACAGCGTCTGTACGAAAGCCCCAAGGCTTTTGCGCGGTCCACGCCCGAGCATTTTGACTACACAATCGCCGCGGTGCGGGGGATGATTCAGTAATGAGCCTAGCCACGATCGAAACGCAGCGGGGAACAATCACGCTGCAGCTGAACGGCCGCTGGTCAGGGGAAGAGACGCTGGCCAAGGCGGCCAACGCGATCGCAACGCTATCCGATGCCACGCCTGACGTCGGCGACCCGGTCGCGTATGTCGTCGAGCAGGTATCCCAAATGATCCCGGGAAAAGTCACGATGCGAGATCACAAGCCGCAGCCAAACCAGGTTTACGCCGCCATCGGTGCAGCCGCGGAGCAAGCGTTTCTTGAGCGATACGCGGCGAAGGACGACAAGAGCCTGCGCTGGATCACGGTACACCCACCTGGCCACGACAAGGGGCAGCCCGTCCTGATCGACGGGAAGGGACGCATTCAGGCGGGGATGGGCGGCAAGCACACCGGCAAGACCCTGGGAGAAATCTCCAAAGGCGGCAGCGGCAAAGAGCCGCCCAAGAAGAAAAAGAAAAAGACCGGCGGAAGCGACGCCAAACCGATCTACCTGACGCGGTCGATGGGCAAGATGAGCAGGCAAGAAGCCGAGGCAACCGCGCCGCGAAAGGGCGATCGCTTCGAACGCAAAGGGCAGATGTACGAGGTCACCAAAGCCAGCAAGCCCAAGTACGTGACCGAAGACTGGATCGATGACACAGATAGCTTCCACCTGAAGCCGGGCTGGGTGGTCAATTACACCGCCAAGCCGGTTGAGAAAAACGAAGCGGAGAAAAAGACCGGCCAAGCCAAGCAGGAAAAAGCCGAGAAGGCGGAACGCGAGCGAAAGGAAAAAGAATCCCGATTCACCGCGGTCGCTGAAGCGAAGGGCATGAACCGCAGCGAGTCTTGGCCGCTAGCGCAGAAAGAACCGACCTGGGAAAAGGTGCTGCATGCCGACCAAGGGGAGTCGCTGTTCGTCGGAGAACTGGCCGACGGCACGAAGGTCGCGCGGCGGAGCCGCACCATGTATGACGATTTCCGCGAAACGTTTTACGTCCCGGAAAAAATGATAAAGGCCGACGCGAAACGCATGGAAATGCGAAGCGAGGTGGAGGAGCTTGCACGCGAAGCATCGATGGCACAGATCGGTCAGATGACGCCGGAGAAAAAGAGGGAGGTCGCAGAGAAAAACGAGCAGTTGACCGCAGCGATCGAAAAACTATTTGATGCGCACGGCGAACTGCCTGCTTCCATCCACCATCGTCTGCCACCAGAAATGGACAAGCGGCTCAGGGCGGTCCAAGTAAAGGGCGGTGAGGGAACCGCCGCGGAGGTGCTGGCATCGAGGGAACTGCGAAAGAAAGAGCCTGGCCGCACCGACGCGTACGTCGTCAAAGGCGGCGACCCAGGATTGGTAAAGCAACTGCACGACCGCGCAGACGAGATCGAGAAAGAACGACTTCAGGAGTTCCGCAGCGCCCTTGGCGAGACAAAACTGGATGACGACATTCGCAAGTCAGCCGAAGGTACCGTCCACAAGTCGGCCTTCCTGAAGCCCAGCCTGATCGCCGAAAATACGATTATCGAACAGAGGAAACGCGATAGGGAAAAACGCGAAAAGTCACAGAAGCCAGCGCCAGCCGGAATTGGCAAGCCAAAGCCCAGCGGCGGGCGGCAGTCGCACGACGCAACGTGGGCGAAGCTCCGCAACGGCAAGTGGGGCGCTCGCATTCGCTCGCGCGAGGACGTCCAAGAAGGTGATAAGGTGACGGTCACCGCTCGCAGCGGCCGCACGAAGACCACGACCGTCGCAAACGTGGTATGGGCCGAAAAAGGTCGCGGGCAGCGAGTACACTTGGTCGAGGTCTACGGCGTGGACGCAGCAGCCATTGAGCGAGACATGGCCGATACGACGCACCCCTGGACCGTGAAATGGTAGCCGCAAAAAAATCCTGCTTTTTTCTCCAGCGGCCCTTTTCAATGAGGCCGCGTTAGCCTATCATGTCGATAGACAGATGGGGACGACAGTCGTCGCCACGACATTCACGGGCCGCGTGAGACCGGCCGCAACTGGAGACAGGAAGATGACGTACAAAGCAATCGCAGCACACTGGAACGGTGCCTGCTACTCATCCGACGGCGA
>CAZOVB010000131.1:0-5230 GCA_964583095.1 uncultured Planctomycetaceae bacterium | reverse complement strand
CTGTCGAATCATACATGGTCATAGCATCGATTCCCACTGTTTGGTATTGTATAACCCAAACACTTTTTCAATGTCAGATATATAATAATGCATATAATAGGTGCGCAAATTAAGCTCCTTGAATTGAATAAAATTGTTCATGCCCTGGAATCGCCATACCTCGCAGACGTGATTATATTTCGTGAGTTCTGGTGAATTGCAGCGCGGGCATCGCTCCAATTGTTCTGGAGCTTCTGAGATTTCCTCCCAGGTGAACGTACAATTTTTACATGTTTTCATATAATGCATCACATGATAGCGTACCTGGTGCGCCATTTCACGACCGACAACATCGATCTTGCGATATAATTGAGATATGATTGTGAGCATTCCTTCTGAACTATTTGCACCACCGAGGACACGGCGCAGCATCGCCAAAAAGTCGTTCATGATAATATTGTCTTTGCTCATGGCTTTTCGCGAATTGATCAATGTATGTGCTTCATCCAATGTCACCGATAATTTCCCGTATTTATTATTTTGTGCTTCCCAATAATCTCGATTCAAGGATTTCTCATTCTTCTTATTGATTGTCTGTTCGGTGATTATCATGTCGCGTGTGATCGGTGTCACATGAGATAATTCTGTTCTGATATTTGAAAAGAAATGATTATGGCTTTCCTCGATCATGTCATACACTGCGCACGCGGTCTTGCCTGATCCAGTATTTCCTAAGTAGACGCGTATCATCCTTCTAATCTGTTTTGTATTTCATGTGCGCACATATCACAAACATAATAGGTATCTTCATGAATATACGGATTACTGATAGTTATCACATATTCTTCCCCCTTCTTTATCTCCTTCATACATATATTACAGATGTAATATCCTCTATTCAATACATCCCCTGGTTTATTCATGTAAACCACCCATTTATCCATGCAAGATATCCGATCATGATGATAGATCCTGCAACGATATATAAGAGATAAGGATATATGGATTCCCCGATCCCGAATACCGTTTGCATTATATCATCAAGCATTTTGATCTTTTATCTGTAAAGTTATTCCGTTGCCATATCCAACAATGAAACAACCAAGACCTAAAATCATTATTGGAATATTATTGATTTGATAACCAAATAATAGACAGATGAAACCTAAAATAAGGTTCTGTGCAATAATTAATTTAGATATCATATATTTCATTTCATACCATCCCTTGCAGCTGTTCGAACGCTCCGGTCTTTTGCAGCATATATATGAAGAATATCGCCAAGATAATAAACGTCGCGATCGTCCAGAATAACTGCTTTTTCAGTGCTTCGTCGAGTTCTGCACCTTTGATTGTTTTCTCAATAACATTCGAGGTGATAAAATCCTGTATCAGGATCGGATCGATCGACATGATAATCATATCCTCGCTGATCGATCCATCCTCGATTTTTTGACTGTATATCTCAGTGATTTCTTTGCGGATTCGTCCGCCAGATATACGCATCTGGATCGGATACGGACAATCCTGAATATAGGTTAGTTCATATGCGTTCGCTGATTTGTTGAAATCTGCGAGACTTTGGTCGATTATATACATGCCACCTTTATGCTTGAATGATCCTTTCTTTGTGAATAGATAAAACTGATTTGAAATTCCGTTCCGATAATGCATATGGATCAGATACCGGTTCTCTGGGGTTTTCGCTGTTCTGATCTTGTTGATCAGAAATTGGATGTCTAAAAGTCCCTTAGCTTTCTGAATAAACGTATATTGATCTTCTTTCATTTTTTCCTCAATTCGTATGTTTTAAGCAATTCATCTGCGCTGTTCTGCACTTCTTCAAGTCCCATTTTTAGCTGCATCATGCGACGCATCCCGAGCATAAATTGCAGCGCTGATGCTATCTTTACTGATTGCGTCATGAATAAGATGATGGTGATCGTCATTCCGATCACAAACCCAATGATCGTCGCGACCGGATGCATAAAATACATTGACAGACCGGTCAGGATAATAAGCACCATGATAAGGATCGAGATCATCATTGCTGCTGTCCCCCCATCCCCATAAACCCTTTCATCTTTCCGATCAGTCCGGTCGTCTTTTCTTCGTGATCCTGACGATTACCAACCACCTGGACGATTTCTTTACGCCCCAGACCGCGATGTGATACGCTTAATCGTTTCTTTTGGCGTGTGAGCATTAATGCTTCTTGTGGCAAGAATCGCCAGGCGACCAGCGAATCGATCGCCAGAAGTGAGCTTATTTCGACCGGATGCAATCGTGCCCGCATATCGATATCGGACATTTTGGTTCCATCAGCCACTAGATCGCTGTTTAGCTGTTTGAGCGCATCGCCAAGTTCGGTTGATTCCTGGACGTTATATATTCCTTGCATTTTTAGATCTCCTTTTGGAATTTATAGACTGCTGATATATACGGCATCATCCGATTTCCTTTATCGGTAAATTTGACGATATTTTTACGACCTTGTGGTATATGATAGATAATTCCTAGTTCAATCAATCGCTGCAATATCTTGATGATATACGATGATGTGTTGTCCTGATATAATTCAGTCTGCCAGATCGAACCACCATTATCATGGATATCCATAAGGATCTGCATATAGAGCGGTATTTTCACGTGGTATTCACCTGCGTTATTATCCATAGATCTTTGGCGATATTCCTTCCCTTTTCTGTCAGATAGATATATTTGATTCGTCCTTTCTTTTTAAGCTTCAATAATCCCGCCTGTTCCATCTTTACCGTGAGTCGATGCATGTATGAATAACAACCCATCTTTTTCATTTTCGAGAGATACCGCCCATCCTGCATATAGAGTTGATCCAGAACAATCATCCATTTCGGTATCCTCAACATATATGTTCATGGTGAGGTATTTGGTATATATAGGTTATGGTCAGTCATTATATGTGATGGGGGATACTGATCTGTTGATTGTTCGGTTCGAATGGATGGCGCCAGAGCCGTTTGGTGTCCTCAGTGTTCAGGTCTTTTGGCATATCAATATTATGGTTGATCGGTATTTGTCGGCGCATCGCTGCCCTGAATTTGATCGGTTGGCGGCGCATGATCCGCTCGCCATATAATCCGTGCATGAATGTTTCCATATCTACCGCTGAGACGCCTTTGATCTTCGGTTTTGCCGCGTTATAGAATTTCGCCCGTACGAATGTCGCTTCTTGCACCGGATACCCATCTTCTAGTCCCATATCACCGAACCTTGAGGATTGCGGAATCTCTTTATTCTCGTCGATAAAAATACTGTCAGTATCACAATAGCAGATATATGGCTGGATATCTGGATCATTGAGGTATTTATAGAGTTCTAGTCGGGCATAGCTTGTCGCATACGCGCTGAAGATCGGAAAGCTATACAGGGGTGGTTTAGATGATCGATGCACCAAAAAATAATTCTCGCCGATCTCACGCTCGATGTTGAGAAGATCATCTTTCTTGATCTGATCGATATGCACGAATTGCGTGGTATCTGAATAATTGAACGCGAATTTGCCATATAAGGAGTTCATAATGATTTTAGTCATTAGTTGCAAAGGATCACCTTTTGCTTTCTGTTGCAGCCGTGTCTCATATTTATCCTCGACGAATTCCTTGAATAGGTTGATCGTTTTGGTATAAATGACACCTTCACCCGTTCTTTTTAGCTGCATTCCCTGGTTGAGCGCTTCGCGTATCTCGATATGAGAATGATATCCTTTTATGTTTCCCGTCGGGAATATAAGTCCGCCTTCAGCTTTTCGATAGGGTAACGGGGATGCATACATTGGTGGGATATATCCTTCGATATAGGTGATCCCTTCATATTTGAGGATCGCTTCACGAGATACATGATTAAGTACCATCGAGGATCTTGGATCAGGATATGCTTTGCGCATGACTGATGGATATAAGCTATTGATGTCATAACATCGGACGTTTCGAAATTTTCCTCGCTTGAAGGTCTCGACACGTCCGCCGTAATACCCCTTAAATACGATCTGACGGGCTTTCTCTGTTTCGAGGGGTAACGTCTCTTTAAGGTAATTGGTGCGAAAGTCCGCCATCGAAAGGGATCCTATCGTGTATTTGAAGGGGATCTTATGTTTATTTAGATATGGTTTGACGATTCGCTCCATAAAGACCGCTGATATATAGGCGTCCCTCATACAGTATTCTTTCAGCTCCTGGTATTCTTCATAGTTTTTAGGGTGCCTGGTGAAGCATGCAGGATGATCTAATTTGGGGATCTTGATATATTCACCGAGCTGGGCGACGCTGGCTTTATGGTAATTGAGGGTATCGACAAAGGTGGCATTAAGGGTTTTGTTGTTATATTGATATTTATATCGACATGCATATATTGTCCCCTTGCGCTCGATTATCTGGATCTTCTCAGGGACTACATCCATGAAGGTGCCTAAGAAGTCAAATCCCAGGTTCGTTGCGACATAGATTCGGTTTTTATGTTTTCGTTTATTATTTTCCATATATTGTATGACTTCTGTGATACTGTGGCATATGGTGCGCTCAGTATCGCTTGAGAAACAGGCGATCACAAATTCGTTCGCATCGCCTGCGGTTTCGATGTCAAAACCTACAAATTCCTTTTTAAAGGTAGATTTAGGTTTCAGTGGTTTGAGTTGCTTCGTATCGAACATATACCGTCCTCTGATTGATCGGTTTGATCTCAATGTCATATCCTACACCGAAATTTTCCCTGACAGCTGCGAACCAGCTGCGTTTCGCTGCGGCTGCATCCTCGACGCTAAATCCATAAAATACCTGTCCAGATATACTCTTTTGTCTATTGAAATTGAGTTCTGCACGCGCTGAATATCTGACGTGGGAGAATGTATCAGTCTTTTTCTTTGATTCTTTGATCTTGAGATTCTTCTTTTTTCGTGTTCGAGTTTTAACATATTGAAGGATACCTGCATTATTGATTTCACGCCCTATTTCTTTAATATTCTTGTTTTTTGGCTTTTTGAAAGTCGCTCGAATTTGCTTTGTTTTGGAATTAACGACCTGGATATATTCAGTTCCTTTATAAGTGTAGGATCTCAGATCATAGGGCATATGACTCTTTCAGCGGGAATAATGATTATATAGACTATTATTCTGTAAAATATAGTTTGCAATATATATGATGAAGTTGTTAAAGTGATGGTTTAACATACATTTTCCAATATATATTCTCTAATATCTATATTAAAAGTTATGGT
>CAZOVB010000130.1:0-5464 GCA_964583095.1 uncultured Planctomycetaceae bacterium | reverse complement strand
CACTTATTCCGGTTCATTCACTTTGATTTGATGCGGATGCGTTGGATTTGTCGCGCTTCATGTCGTTTCTCGTTCTATCAGTGTCGAGCGTGGTTTTATATAGCCTTTTGTGGTGCGGCTAATCGAGATTTCGCCGATCAGCGCATGGGCTGCCGGGTAGCCAAGCTGAAACCAATCTATCTCGAGGGATGAACAGCATCCCTCGTTTGTGTGATAATTGGACTCCAGACTGATGTATGCGTCGGCTCCGCGCATACGCCATTGCTTCCATCGGCGCTGCGCTCGGCATGGCGCTCCGCTCAGCTACCGGGCAGAATTAATTTGGTAGACAAATACTGCAAAAAGTCCGTTTTCAGGCTGAAATTGCCAATTCGCTTGATTAGATACGTCGAGGCAGTTCAGAGCATCGCACGTTCAGCGAACGAAGGGGGGGGCGGTCAGACACTGTTTATGGCCCGGGATTGATGCCGACAACGGGTCCTTTTTGAAGCAATGCCCTTTCATATCATGATTTGATGTCATTTGTGTCGAACATCATTTAGTTGAAACCGGTAATTTATTGTTAAATTACAATGACTGTCCGGAAAAGCCCGAGAACGGACGCCGAGTCCCGATAGCATATCGGGATAACATATCGGGAAGGTGCCCATTTTCGCCCCGAAACGGGGGAGTTCATCTTCCCGATGTACTATCGGGACTCGATGAACGAGGGTTTTCGGACAGGCATGAAATACTGAATTACCGAAACACAATGCAAGACCAACCTGCAGGAGAATTCCCGTGAAACCGAAATGCACTATCCGGCGGACATTGAAGCGTTATCGAAACGCCTATCCCGTTCTGCACCTGATTTTTGTACTGTTTGCGCAATCCAATGTTTATGCGGGGGTTCAAAACGTTTCACTGGATGTCGATTGGGAAACCTTTATGGATCGTCATGACCTCATTTGGCAAGACGAAACATATAATATGGCGCACAAGAAAAGCCGTCAGAGCAATGGCGGCGCGTTCATGGGCAATGGCATGATCGGCGCGCAGGTATTCTATGCGCGATCCGATACCGCGCTGGTATGGCGATTGGGACGGCAGGATGCCTATGGCATGAGAAACGCCGATAGCAAACCGGAATTCAATCACTTCGGGATTGGCGATGTTATAATGCCGCTGACAGGAGAATACCAGAGCGGGACGATTCACATGGATCTATGGAATGCCTCCATAAGTGGATCGATCACGACATCCGCGGGTGAAGTAAGCTTCAGAACATTTACCCATGCAAATGATGATGTTATTTATCTGTCATACACTACAACCGGCGGCGTGCTAAAAGATGATGTTTTTTTTGCGCCTTTGGACACGACGTGCACGCAGCGGGTTGACGGAGACTGGGTTACCTGCATACAGCCCTATTCCGGCGAGGGCAATGGCGATATCAGCGTTGCATGGAAACAGTCTGGCGGCGCGATGTATCTGTCGGTCGGATCAGCCAATGAGGGATCATCCCTGGATGAGACAAAGCAGCGTGTCTCTGAAAATATGGCAAAGGATCTTGCCGCATGGGAGGCGGTTCATAAAAACTACTGGCATGCATTTTATCAGCGCCATTTTTTCTCGATCCCCGAAACGAAGCTCGAAAGCCTGTATTGGATTGGCGTGTATCGGGCCGGCTGCTTATGGCGACCGGGCGGTCTTATTACGGATAATTCGGGAGTCTGGCCGAATGATGAAGGACGCTGGAATCATTTGACCTGTGATATGAATGCGCAAGTGCAATATCTTCCCTTGTTCGCTTCAAATTATCTCGATTTATCCCAAAACATGATCAATGCGATAGATTCAAATATTCATAACCTTTCCGATAATATGAGTTGCGATGATCCCATGGTGGTTGGAATTGGGCGAAGGGTCAATTTGCAAATGCTCGATCCCGGCCATGTAGACGCCCTGAATTTGCCGCGGCGTACTATTGACGATATTCCTCTCGATATTAAGGTTTTCGATTTGGATCCTTCGGTTAGTAATGCGGGTGGCATAAGCGGCGAACGGTTAGCTAATTTCGGATGGCTGCTGCACGATTATTATCAGCACTACCGCATGGCCATGGATGAACAGACCGGGAAAAATTGCTACAAGCTGCTAAAAATGGTTATGCGCGGATTCGTTTATAAATTAGGTGAAAAGGCGGGTGACGGCTATTATCATCTGCCCAGTACCTATTCGCCGGAAATTGGGGTCTATGATCAACCCGATGCAAATTATGGTCTTTCGGTTATTCGATGGGCGGTCAAAACAATCAAAGAACTCAATGAAAAATGGGAATTGAATGACACGGAAATCGCCGCATTGGATGAACTCATCGGCGATCTGACGCCGTATCCTCAAAATGCAAACGGCTATCTGGTTTACCCCAACCTTGAAGTCGGCAGTCACCGTCATTGGTCTCATTTGCTGATGATTTATCCGTTGAATGTGGTGAATTGGGATAATCCCGATGACCGCAACATCATGAAAAAATCGATCGACTGGTGGACCGGCCGGGGCATGCAGGACCGCCCCTGGTCGATGGGCGCGGCGGTATCGATGTATGCAAATATGCGTGACGCTCAGACGGCGCACCACTGGCTTCTGCAGGGAATGGGGCGGCTGGGCCGTGGCACGAGCTGGGGAGCGGCCACCACCTTTTTGAATGAAACGCCTTTAATCTTCGTACGCTCTTTGCAGGATATGGCGCTTCAAAGCTGGGGCGGAACTATTCGGGTTTTTCCCGCTATTCCCGATGCATGGGCGGATGTTTCTTTTTATGACATGCGTGCGCAGGGGGATTTTTCGGTAAGCGCCGCAAGGGAGAATGGCGCGGTTAGCTTTATTGCTGTCACGAGCAACGCCGGCGAGCGGTGCCGGATCTGGACTGATATGGCTCGGCCGATCGAAGTGACGGCGAATCGGGAGCTTACGATTACCGATTCCGACGACAATCTGATCGAAATTGATTTACGAAAGGGTGAATCGGCGCTGCTTCATTCGGCCGCCTCCGCTCCGCAGGCGACTATCGCGCCGGTTGCATCGGATGGATGGGTTAAATGGTGGGGTGATAAAAGGAAAAAGAAGGATGATGTAGTAAGCGCGAAAGTCGGATTATCCAAGAGCGTCGCCGGAGGGATAACCGTTCAGCAGCGAAAAGGCGCGTTTCACGTGCGACTGCACCTTGACGCCCCAGGCGTCGTGGAAGCTACTCTGGTCGATACGAAAGGGCGAGTGATATCTCGTCTGGCGAAGAAGAGCTTTGCCGCGGGCGCCCACGAGTTTGTCTGGCGCGGCGGCACTAGCGATGGGCGCTCCATTGCAAAAGGAACGTATATTGTCTCGATAGCTATTGGCAATCGCATCGTCTCGAAATCATTAGCCATGGTGCGGTAACGCTTGGAATGCCGCTTTCATTTCAATGAAAGATTAGCATTATGAACAAACAATCGAATCATCCTGATACCGAGCGCCCGAATGTCGTCTTCATTCTCACGGATGATCAACAATTCGATACCATTCGCGCATTGGGCAATGCCAATATCCATACGCCCAATCTTGATCACCTGGTTCAGCGGGGTGTCTCTTTCACGCGCGCATATATCATGGGCGGCAACAGTCCGGCGGTATGTTGTCCCAGCCGCGCTATGCTGCATACGGGGCGCTCGCTTTTCAGGACCGGGCACGACAACGTGCCGACCTACGATGGACGGTCGAAATGGGGATGGCTGGGGGAAGAATACGAAACGATGCCCGAGACATTTCGCAAAGCCGGATATCGCACCTTTGCAACCGGCAAGCAGCACAACGGCCCGGGCGTGATCGCGAGAGGATTTACCGATGCGGAAGCGCTTCTGTTTGGCGGCATGGGTTTTCACATGGGCCTGAATTTGCAGGATTTCGACCCCTCCGGAAACTATCGTCCCGAACGGGGGCGGAAAATATCCCGCTTTTCGACCGAGATATTTACCGATGCTACCCTTCGATTCCTGAATCGGGTCGATGACAACGAGCCGTTTTTCGCTTATGTCGCTTATACCGCGCCGCATGACCCGCTGATGGTTCCCGAGCGCTGCAAAAAATTGTACGATCCCGAAAATATGGCTCTTCCCGATACGTTTCTTCCCGAGCATCCTTTCGACAGAAGCCCGAAAGGAGATACCGTACGGCCCTTGCAGAGCAGTGATGAGTGCGTGTCCGATGCGGTGGTCAAATACAATACATGGCCTATCGATGAAGCGAACATGAAAAAGCTGCTTGCCCTCTATTACGGAATGATCAGCCATATCGACGAGCAGGTCGGAAAAATCATCGACGCTCTTGACAAAAAAGGGGTGCTTGACAATACCGTTATTGTGTTCGCCGGCGATAATGGCATCGCTATGGGCAGGCATGGCTGCTATCATAAGCAGACCAATTATGATCATGATGTGCATGTGCCGCTGCTGATAAGCGGCCCGGGCATACCCGAAAACAAAAAGAGCGATGCCCTGACCTATTTGTATGACTGCTTTCCCACGCTGTGTGATTGCGCGGGGATCGCCGCGCCTGATTCGGTCGAAGGCGAAAGCCTTATGCCGTTGATCAATGGAACGGTCGAGCATCACCGGGACAGCCTCTATTTTGCGTATATGAACAACTGGCGAGGCTTTTTCGATGGTCGCTATAAGCTTCTTGCATACGCGTGTAAGAATGAAGATACTGAAAAGGTCGTGAGTCGGACGCTTCTTTACGATCTTGTCGAAGATCCGCATGAATGCAACGATTTAGCTTCTGATCCCCGCTACGCATCGGTTCCGGCGCGTCTTCAGAAAGAGTTTGTCAAACAGCGCGATGCGTTCGATGATCCCGCGGGCGCAACGACTTTCTGGGAGCATTATACGCCTTCCGCGCCGTTTGTGAATTCGGCCAACCACTAAGGCAGGCAAAGCCGGATACATCGGCATATTCCCGACTAATGATCGGGACTCGATACGGCGCTCCGCTCGGCCATCAAACAGAATTCATTTGATAGAAAAGTATTACGTTACAAAAAGGGACTGCACTGAGCCTGTCGAAGTCATCGTATGTCGGGGTTGGGTGGTATGGGGAGGAACCACGGAGAACACAGAGGACACGGTGGGGGATTTGGGTTTTCTCGGTACTACCGTACCTCATCATCGTATATCGGGGTTGGGTGGTATGGGGAGAAACCACGGAGAACACAGAGGACACGGAGGGGGATTTGGGTTTTCTCGGTACTACCGTACCTCATCATCGTATATCGGGGTTGGGTGGTATGGGGAGGAACCACGGAGAGCACAGAGGACACAGAGAAAGGTCAGGGCTTTTCACTTGAGTTCGTTTTTTTTCTATGTTTTCAAAGTCTGAATTTGCCGGGCATTTCTCGAAGCGACCGTTCAGCGGCGCCGCCGGAGGCCCCAGGATGCTTGGGCCTGCCTGT
>CAZOVB010000129.1:0-5702 GCA_964583095.1 uncultured Planctomycetaceae bacterium | reverse complement strand
CCTGACTCTTTACATCAATATAATTTGTTTTTCTCATCAATTCTCTAACAATTTCCTCAAAATAATAGCCTCTGGCTTCTGATAAATTCATAATACCCTCCAATATATTTTATGAATAAACTTCTACTTAATAATTTTAATCAGACGGCCTGTACGTCTGTTTCGGCTCTCAGCCGCCCATGGCCCCACGCCAACAGCCATCTCTCAGATTGCTTATAGTTGGTTTGGTTTTTTTTGATTGGCCATTACTTTTATTTTATTTCCCTTCCTCCTCTCACAGGATTGGAAAAATAATTATTTACGGGTAGAAAATCCACGCCTGAAGGAAATAAAGAAAAAACTGGGGAAGAAAAACCTCATTCTTTTTTTAACTGTGATGTTGCATCTTCAATATTCTTGGCAATTTTTTCCCCCTCTGGATGTGTCTTTAAAATCGCTAAAATTTGGGCCTGCACTCTGATTGATTGTTCCCAGAATGGAAATTTTGGTTCGCCAGAATAATCCATCCTTTCTTTTAATTTTTCAGAGTTTTTCATGTTAAAACAGTTCAAAGATAATTTCCTGACGCCTGTCCTTGAGAGTTTGCCTGCAATGCTGTATTGTCTCCAAAACTGATTGAGCAATCTCATTGTTAGTCTGGGCCGGATGATATCTTTTATTTTCTTTATTTGCCTATACGTGATGACTTTTGTTTCCGTTCGGGTTTCATCTTTGATAAGTTTTTCAATTTCAAGGCGGGATTTTTTGTTCGGGCAAACAATGACTATTAAATCGGCCCAGTCAGAATCCCTGCGGACATTGTAAGTCACCTGCTTCTTGTCATGGGTCTTACCGGTTTCAACTTCAATTGCAACCAAATACCCATCTTTTTGTGCTGTCAAGTCGCAGCCATTCTCAATCTCGGTGTTCCATCCCTTCAGCTCAGATTCAATTTTCTTTTTGATGTGTAAATGCTCTGTTTTCCCGTATTGTGGTGCCGTCTTTTTTTGTTCTGAATCCAGGTAATCAAATGCTTTCTTAGTGAGTTTGAGATGAATTCTAGGCCTTCCTCTTCCATGTTTTATCTTCTCTTTCTCAAGATAACCTTTCTTGATTAGTTGATCTCTAAGGTTGTATCCTCTCTGTGTTTTGATTTTTAGGGATTTCGTTATTTTGGTTAGCGGAGAATCCGGATTATTTTTGATTTCTCTGAGGAATCTTTTTTCCAGATTGTCTTTTGGTTTTTCAGCAATAACTTGTTTTTCAGAGGATATGGAATTCTCCATTGCTTTCGTTACTGAGTTATCGTCTATGGTTCTTGTTTCTGGAGGTGGAAAGGTATTCATTCTCAGTGGAGATTTGCATGAAGGATGCTTGATTATTGCCTGCCCGATTTCCAGATATGAAAGTGCCTCCAATTGCTCTTTTTTCAGCCCTCCCAATGCATCCCTTACTATGTATTTGTCCCATGTTTGTTCCTGCCGGAAGATGATTTTTGTTGCCGTGTTCCTGACAACTTCCTCCCTAACGCCCTCGGGTAACTGATATGGGCCCTGATGAGAACAGATGAGGCCCTGCCTGAATTTTCTTGCCTCGGACAACATTTTCCTGATAACGTTCAGTTCGCTGTATCTGTAGAAATCATCCAATATCAGAACGTTTGGAGCTAGACCGCTGAGCCGTAAATTATCCCACCACAAAATGATGAAAACGCAGGTGAAGAAAGTCCTTACTTCAGTCGGTATTTGGCCCAGTTCTATGATTACGTTCTTAGATTTCAGTTCTTTGAAAGGGATGGATGAGTGCTTCCGGTTGAATATCTCTCCGTAAAATCCCTTGGTGAATTTTTCTAATTTCATGGCCAAAGTCTTCATCTTCCTGCCCTGTAATTTGGCCGATAGTTCGCTTATTGTTGGGTTGTCATTTTCTGAATAAATGGTGGAGAGCGATTTTCTGATTCTTGCTTCCTGAATCTCACCTAGAGAGAACATTTGATGTAAAAGTGATATGAAATTTTCAATTCGTTCCCATACTGCTATTTCCCTTTTGGTTTCTCCGATGAAGAGTTCCAAAGGATTCAAAGATAGTGAACCCAGCATCGGATTTAGGATGATTACGTCCTTGCCTATTTTCCCATTCATTCTGGAAACGATGTTCCTGTATTCGTTGTGCCAGTCTATGACGCAGAAATTTACGCCGGATTTCTCAAGGTTGACGAGAAGGTTTTTGATGAGGGTTGTTTTTCCGGTGCCGCTTGCACCCCAAAGGGCCATGTGTTCGAAAAGCCGGTTTGGATCAAGTTTAATCCATTTGATTTCTTCAATGCTGAATTCTGCAGGCTGTCCTAAAAGAATTCCGGAGAATGGTTTGTTTGGTATGGGAAAGTCCATCGTCTTAAGAGGCTCAATTCCGTAAGTTAGCGGGATATCAAAATAAGGCATAACGTGAGGCAAATCAAGGATGCTGCTGAAAGGATGCTCTCCCCGGAGAAGTTTCCTCAGGCTTTTCTTTGGTCTTTTGTCTAAAACTATCTTTATTGAATTTTTGTCGTAGAGGGAATCAACGAGGGTAGTTGCTGTTGAAACGTTGTCCTTGATTTCATTTTCATTCTTACCTGTAACAGCAATTGAAAAACTCGTCCTAAAAGGGCAATCAATATTTTGGATGTTGATAGGGGTTAGGTTCGTGAAAATGATTGATTTGACTTTGATTTCCAGTAACTTTGCTACAAGGGCTTCTAGTTGTCTTTCTGCTACAAGGGGCGTTCCGATTACATGGATAATTGAATAGTCATCTTCCAAACTCGGTAGGTCTGATTCTCTTAGATCGCATCCATCAATTATTTTTTGAATCAAATCAAACTTCCGGTTCACCTTGCTCTTACGGATGATTGTTTCATCAAAAACTGAGAGGAAGATTCTGGTTTTGGTATCTAAAAAAATAGTTAGGCTGGCCTTGATTGATGATTTTTGCAGCCTCCTGAGAAAAAGAAGGGTGTTAAATTCTTTCAGGCCGGTGATCTGGAGAGTTTTCTTGTGGTACTTGCGGATCATTTCTTGAAAACTCCCTTAATAGCCCAGACAACGAAAACGAGGAATGCCGCCCCAGTCATGCTGAAAAATGCTGGGCCGAGGTTCGATTGCGTGGCAAACCAGATTGCCAAGAGGACAAGGACAAAACAAAGGACAACTGCAATTAGTAAGGCCATGTCCTGCAGTTCGCTGCCCGGTTCAATAATATCCGTCATTTGTTTCACCAGTGGACCATGACCAGCAAAGGAAGGATATCACAAGAAAGAATGCAAAGAAGGGGATGAAAAAGCAGGCCAGTATCAGCATGAAATAAAAGAAAGGATGGGGGATTCTGATAATCCAACCGCCGGTTGTGCCTAAAAGCCGTATGAATAGTTCTAGACCCCGGTCAAAGCTTTCGTTCCGCATAATTCACACTCCTTGTTTCTCGTCAGTTTTATTGGATTGGAAATTCCCTTCTGCAAATCAAAGTAAATCATAGTGTGAATCTCTCTACCAAAAAGATAGTTCAGCATTTCATTTATCTGCAGACCTGAGACAACGGAGGCTACGTAAAATGGAGTCGGAATCTTTTGTTCAGAACATCCTACTTGCCTTTTCGGGTTTTTTAGGAGATTTGGCCAGCATTCCATGCACGGCGTAACGTCAGGCAGAACAAATCTAAGAGATCCGGTCAAATATTCAATTCCAACGTCTATGTATGGTTTCTTTTTCAAATAAGAAATATAGTTAAGAAAATATCGAGCACCGTGGTTGTCGAAATTGCCTAGAAATATATCTGCATCAATTTCATCAAAATTGATATTTTGAACCTTTTCCCTAATGGCTGTTACCTTAGTATTTCCAATACTTTGGATTATTTCCGTGATTGCATCAGGCTTGCTAAATCCCATGTGGTATTTTTTGTACATCTGGTTTCCTATGTTTCTGTTTTCGAGAATATCAAAATCTGAGACTATGATTTTCCCAATACCAATCCTTGCAAGAGTTACTGCAGTTTGCGAACCGGTTGCACCCAAACCACCCAGAAAGACAGTTGTATTCTCCACTTTTTCCGTATCCCACATTTCCAGAAGTTCGTGGCTATATTGATTTTTCATCCTCATCCCTCAAATATCCGTAGGTTAGTTCCTTTATCTGTTCTCCATCAAATCTATAAAATTTGAATGAAATGCCATCAGTTGTAAACGGATTCATTACAAGAGAAACTGCGTCTGGAAACATTGATTGAAAATCCCTTTGGGTTGTTTGATCGGTTCCACTCATGAATACGGGGATTTCTCCCACATGAGAATGTGCTAGACCTACGACATAATTCCCGTCATCAATTTCTGAGGCTTTGTTAAAATATTTGATTCCCGCTTCAGCGTTAGCAAATGATCCTATAGATGTATTGCAGTTTAGAGTATCTAAAATAAGAAGATATTCTCCACTTATTTGTCCTCTAAGAATGCTTGCGCCCTCTACGTTTCCTCGGCTGATGAAGAATTGAAAAAGTTTTGCCATTACTTTTGGATCAATCAGTACGGTGTTGGTTTTTACTCTCCGTTCTATCTCCCTTTTGGAGACAACTTCAATTGGTTTTTTTGGTTCGGTAAAAACATTTTTAAAAATTGCACCTACTCTCATCATTTTATCAGGCCTTCAATATAGATTTCAGTTTTCCAAAGAGACTTTTTTTCTTCATTGGGGCTTTATTCTTTACCGGGTAACTCCATGAAAAATTTGAATTGTGGCTATTTCTGGGCTTTCTTGATCGTCTGGGTTTCAAATCAAAACTGTGGTAATGAGGGTTGTCCATAACGTAAACCAGCTCTTCGTAAATGTTGACTAATCCCTGTGTAGGTCTCCAATTTTTTTCATCTAGAGAACTCATACATACCCATCCGGTTGTTTCCGGGAAAATGTTGGGATGCTTTGGAGTTAGGCGTGTTTTCCAGATTATCATGGGAATTACCCTGGGATAATCCTTCGATAAGAAGATGTGGACCGTTGAATCCTGCCCTTTCCAGGTGCCGGTACCTCGTATTTTTGCAATCCAATGATATGGATTTTTCAGGTTCATTCTCATGGGAATATTTCTTACCCGAATCATTCTTGCTTCCCGGGCCAGTCTGTTTTTGATATGATTCGGAACTTTTCCCCTTGGTTTATTCATGCAATAAGAAGAAGGGGGAATGGCCCCCACGCTTCTGTGGGAGGGGACCAGTTGAAGGGTGTCTCCATCCTTCAACCCTACTTCTTTTACTCTTTTGTCGTTGTCCAGTATTTTTCCATCCAGACTGAGAGCAACAGAGTTTGCATCTGTTACTCCCTGGTCTGCGGCGGCTCGGTTCAACAGCGTTCCTATTGTGTCTCCGGGCTCACAATCCAATGTGTTGGGGGATGCCAGCCCGACGGAGCTCTTAATTATTATCTCCATATTTTTCGACCTCCTATTCTTTTTTCCTCCACCTCCTGCCAGACCGATTAACGGACCAGCTCAAGTCATTGGTGGAGACTGAAAAAGAGTGAAAAATTAAATCTGAAAAATAAAAAAATAGAAAGAAAAAGTTTAGAGAAAAATGTTGGAAGATCAATATTTTGGTCTGCTGGCTGTTTATCGATTTTTCCAACAGGAGAAAAAGGCTAAACTCCCCGACGGGAGCATAATTTTATTTATTATTTTTCAAGAGCAGTGTATTGATAAAT
>CAZOVB010000128.1:0-5715 GCA_964583095.1 uncultured Planctomycetaceae bacterium | reverse complement strand
AGAAGCGATTCGGCCGACGCAAGAACCCGCCCACCGCCGAGGAGGTTCGCGAGCAGGCCCCCGGCTGGCTGAAGGAATCCACAGCAAAGCGAGCGGTGAAGGTCGCCGTCGAAGCGAAGGACGACAAAGGCGCGACGAAGTCGACGGACGCCTACGGCCATCGCAAGGAGCTGACCGATCACGAGAAGGCGCTCGAGGCATTCAGCGAAGCGCTCGGGAGCTACTGCTCGACCCTCGCCTGCCAGATCTACTACGCCGTCACATCGTGCCCCGTGCAGTGGGCCGCGTTCTGCGTGCTCGTCCGCACGCGAGCGTGGGAAGATCGCCCGGCTGGTTGGGAGGTGCCAGGCGTTCACCGCTGGATGAGCCAGCCGCAGACGGCCGGCCCGAAGGGACCGGAGAAGATGGCCGATGCCACCGCCGAAACGATCAAGCTCGCCGCGACCGCGACATTGGGTTCCGACGTGGTCGAGCTCGCGAAGCTTCCGATCGGCCCGGGCCATACCGACGCCGCCGCCACAGAGGTGGAGTTGATTGAGTACGCCGGCGAGAAGGTCCTCCACCACTACGCCCACCACCTGGGGCTGGAACCGCCGGACCCGCCGACGTGGGCCGACTTCGATCCGAAGGCGAAGGAGAAAGTCGACGAACCTCAGTCGGAACCTAAGTCCAAACCGAAGCGGAAACCTAAGTCCGCACAGAAGCCGACAGCGTCTGAGGACTCAGGAGTCAAGACTCAGGACCAGAACGCCTCAGAGCCGACGATGGCGGACCGCCGCGCGGGCTGGGGCTCGACGAAGCTTCAGGACGTGCTCAAGCACGCCGGGGCAAGCTTCCACGGCCTGGGGACGATCGAGGACGGGGACGAGAATCCCGTCGAGACGCTCGGAGACTTCGCCGACCTGGTCGCCGCGACCGTCGGCGCCGACGCCATCGAGCCGCCGCAAAGGCTGCCGGGCCTCGGCCCGAAGCTGACCGCCAAGTTCATCGCCGCAGCGAGGGACTGGTTCGAGGTCAAGCGCCCGAACGCGGTCGACCTGCCGCCGTGTCTCACCCCCGGGAAGTAAGGAAGACGCCATGCTCACACCCAACCGAGCCATCGCCGTCGTCCCGGTGGGGGGCGCGTCGCTGAAGCCCGGCTCGCGCGGAGACAGCTTCGTCGCGGCCGCGGGGGGCTGGAAGCCGTTCGTCGAGCAGCGGCTGGAGCCGCTGGCCGATCTGGGCTGGATCCCCGACCTCCACAATCCGCACGGCCGTACGATCCTGACTGGCGGGAACTTCGAGCGGCCGATGCCGTTCGGCGCGAAGCTCGACATCCTCTGGAAGCGCGACCGGGGGCCGGGCCACCACTACCTGCTGGAGGACTTCGAGGACGCCATCGCGGGATTCGTCGAGCGGCGCCGCGACCCGAGCAAGCCCTGGGCGCCGCTGATCCTCTACAACGGCTGCCTCGGGGACGACTTCTACGCCGAGCAGTGCATCCGCGACGGGCTGGCCGGGAAGTGGCTCTGGTACTGCGCCCAGGCCCTGAACGACTTTCTGAACAGCGGCGCCGACCTGTGGTTCGACGCCGCGTTCGCGATCTATCGCGCTGGCGAGGTCATGCCGCTGGCCGCGGGGAACCCGACGCACGCGATCATCGAGGCGTGCCGCGCGGCGGGGGTCTACTGCGGGATCGAGTCGCATCCGTTTCCGGAGCAGTGGTACGCCCACGGTTATCCGGTCTGGACGAGCTGGATCCACTGGCAGCGGGCGTGGAAGAAGTTCGCCACGCGAGCGATGCTCACCGGCGAGATCATCATGTCGACCGACCTCTATCCGGGAAATTTCCGGGGGGACATCGACGCCTGGGTCGCCGCCCAGCGGCAACTGATCGAGACGCACTTCGAGCCGACCTGGTCGATCGCGATCCCGCGGTTCGACCTGATCCTTCGACACAAGCTGACGCCGGCCGACTTCGGCTTTCGCCAGCGGGAGGCCGCGTGATGACACGCCTGAATGACCAGGAGATCACCGCCGCGATCACGATGTCGGCCGCGGCGCATCCGACGCTCTTCGAAGCCGGCCGACGGGCGCGTGTCCGCGGCCAGCGAGAGCCGTCGCAGATCGTGGCGGGGTGGGACCGCATGGGGGAGCAGGTCGCATGGCTGGCCGGCTGGCATCGCGTGGATCGGATGCTCCGCGCCGGCCTGCGCGTCTGCCGGGTCTGCGGATGCGACGACGAGCTCGCCTGCGACGACGCGGAGGCCGGGGCGTGCTGGTGGGTGGAGGAGGATCTGTGCTCGGGGTGCGTGATCGAGGCCGGGGCCGGGGCTGGCAGCAGTGAGCAGCCGCAGTGACCGCCGAAGCGCGACGACAGCTCGACGAGCCGCGGAGCGGGCCTGGGGAAAGCCCGCCGCTCCGTCTGCGGGGAAGCGATGAACATCCTTCTCCGACGCCCGCCCGCGACAATCCCGAAGGGCAATCCTCGTGGTTCGCGCGGTGCATGGGCTTCCAGGAGCTCGTCCAGTCGGGACGGCTGGGATCGCTGTCGCCCAGCGCCTGGGCGGTGTTGATGTCCTACTTCGCCCACGCCGACGCGAAAGGCGAGGCGTGGCCGGGCCAGAAGTCGATCGCCGAGCAATTCGGCCTCACCGATCGCAGCGTAAGGCGCGGTCGTGACGAGCTGATCGACGCTCGCCTGGTCGAGATTCTGGACCCCGGATCCTGCTCGCGGCCGCAGCGTGTGCGGCTGCTGCTGCGGACAGCAGTGTCCGCAAGACCGGACAGCCCTGTCCGCAACACCGGACAGCAGTGTCCAGAGAACAGTGTCAGAGAACTGAATCAGAGAACGGACGACGACGACGGCGAGGACGCGCCAGGTCCTGACGAGGGGCTCTTCGACCGCGACGACGCGATCGAGCGGCTCGTCGCGACTCGCTTCGGCCGCCGCGATGCGCGCCGACTGGTCGGCCGCTACGGCGCCGGCCCCGTGATCGCCACCGTCGACCACGTCGCCGCGATGGCCCGCGCGGGGACGAAGATTCGCAGCCCGAAGGGGTTGATCGTGCACATGCTCAGCGAGGGGAAGACGCCGAGCCGGCCGTCGACGCCATCGAGCCGAACGGGCTCACAAGGGGGAGGCAGCGCAACGCGGGACGTCGAGACGACGTCGGAGCTCACCGACGCGGAGCTGGCGAGCCGCCTGCTGGCCGTCTGTCGCACGGAGAGCCACGGGGACGAGCAGCGGGCCGCGAGCCAGGCATCGAGGGCGCTCGCTTGCAGACGCTCTCTGAGCGTCCCTGAGGCCAAGCGCCTCGTCGCCGCCGTCCAGGCCGCCGAGACGCCCCACCTCTTCCCGCCCCCCGGCCCGGCCCCGGCGCCTACGCCGCCCCCGGAGTCGCCATGAGCCTCGCACCGCAGACACCGCTGACGCTCGCCCAGGCCGACCGGCTCGCGGAGAAGATCCGCGTGGCCCTGGTCAACGCCTGCGCCCGGGTCGAGATCGCCGGGTCGATCCGTCGCCGGCGGGAGCAGATCAACGACGTGGAGATCCTCGCCGAGCCGCTGTGGCAGCCGGCTCTGTTCGGCCAGGCGGACCCCCGGGGGTCGTTGCTCGACCCCTGCCTCGAGGAGCTGGTCCAGGAGGGCCGGCTCGGGCCTCCGGAGCGGAACGGGCCGAAGGCGAAGCGGTTTCCGATCCCCGCCGCCCACGGGGGCGCGATCAAGCTGGACCTGTCGATCATCCACGACCCGCACCGCTGGCCGCTGGAGCTCGCGATCCGGACGGGCCCGGCCGACTTCGCCCACGCCCTGGTCACGCCGCGAAGGTTCGGGGGCCTGCTGCCGGACCACTGCCGCGTGGCCAACGGCTGGCGGATCGTGACGGCCGACGCGCCCGGGGGCCTGGACCTGACGAGCGAGGGGGCCGTGATCGAGTTCCTCTGCGGCCGCTGGATCAAGCCGAGCGATCGGGATCGGTGGCGCCAGATCCTCGACCCACCGGGCCGCTGACCCCGCTCAAAACGCTGATCTTCGAGCGTCTGGCGTGGTAGGATTAGGGGAGTCCCCTACCTTTCACCGGGACGCCCGCATGGCCGAGCCCCCGTCGCCCTCGCCGCCCGCCTCGCAACCGTCCGCGCCGTCCAACGGCCTCCGCTGCCGATTCTGCGGAAGTCCCCGCCTCAACGTGCTTTACGTCCGCCATCGCCGCGACGCCGCCGGCGGCTACACGCTCCGCGTCCGCATCTGCCGCTCCTGCGGCCTCCGGCGCCTCACGCGCGAGCGCTGAGCCCCCGGCCCCCGGCCGCGCCCCCGGGCGGGGGGCCGATTCGTCCATATCTGTACCTTTCCAGCCGGTAAGCCCCTGAAATCGCTGATTTTGCGGCCCCCGGATGTCCTCATGGGGTAGTGGCAGCTTCTTCTTCAGCTCGCACTCCGGGGGTCGGGGCCATTTCCGGGGGCTGGCCGCCTGGGCTGTCGCGGATCGCGATGAGCCGGGTGCCGGAATCGCTGAGGGAGGACGCCCTCCAGGAGGGCTGGCTGGCGCACTGCCTGGGCGCCAAGCCGGACTCGGCCGTTCGCCGGCTGATCCGCCGCCACATCCGCCACCGGGCCACATCATTCGAGGAGAGCCGTCATGGCCAAGTCGTCGAAGCGTGCGCAACGTGACCGAGACCTCGCCGCCGCCCTGCGGACCGTCGCGATCGCCGGCGTGATCCCGTCGAAAGACTCCAGCGCCGCGAAGCGGATCATTCCCGCCGGCTCGACGCTTCCCTTCGAGGCGCGGCTGCTGCTGAGCGCCATGGTGAAGAAGGGCGCCGACGGCGAGGCGAAACCGACCGCGTCGCTGCTGTCGAAGGCGTCGGTCGCGTGGATCCTCGAGCGCCTGGGCGCGACGCGCGCCGGGACGGAGAAGGTCTTCGCCGAGCTGGCCACGCGCGCGCTGGCTGCCGGCGGGAAGGTCGGGGACGAGCTGGTCGACGAAGACCACGAGCTGCTGATCGCGATCCACGCGATCGAGCAGAAGCTGATCGCGAAACTCCCCCCGCAACCCCGCGCCGGGCGCGTGACCGTCGTCGGGACGATCGAGGAGCTGGAGTAACGCGACAAGTCGCGGCACTTCGTAGGGGCCACAAGTGGGCCGGGCGCGGCCGTATCTGTCGGGCGAGGCCCCGGCCCCCGGGGGCCGGCCCCCTGAACGTGACCCCGCCAACCTTGGAGATTCCTCGATGTCCTGGAAGACGACGCTCGCCGCGATCTTCGCCGTCCTCGTGCCGATCCTGAACGCCCTCCGCATGCTCTGGGATGGGGATCCCACGACCACGGCCGACTGGACGCCGCTCGCCGTGGCGCTGCCGATCGCGATCGGCCTCTTCGCCGCCCGCGACAACGACGTGACGAGCGAGGAGAGCGGCGCGCAGCGGAAGGCGCGGAAGCGCCAGGCGCGTGAAGCCCTTCGCGAGGATCTGCGCGACCCCGGCGGGGGGATGCCGGCCCTGATCGGCCTCACCGCGCTCGCGTTGCTTCTGCCGGCCGCGGGCTGTGGGCCGGTGACGACGACGTCGATCGACGCGGCCGGCCGGGTGGAGACGGGGAATCAGCCGGACCCGGTTTCGGTCCTTCGCTACGACGACGCGGACAGGCCGGTCCTGCTCGGGAAAGGCCCGTCCGTGGGCTCGACGATCAGCATGCTCGACCAGGACGGGATCTGGCAGGTCAGCCCAGGGCTCACCG
>CAZOVB010000127.1:0-5762 GCA_964583095.1 uncultured Planctomycetaceae bacterium | reverse complement strand
GTCCCCCTGCCCCCCGCAGCCTGGCCGGCGGTGGCCTTGCTGGGTGCCATAGGCCTGAAGAAGTGGCGATCCCGCGGCAGAGCTGAGCATCACCCGAACTGAGCCTTATACAAGCCCCGTCCCCGGGGCATACAACCCGACCACCACCCGACCTTATGACACATCCGACCCGGAAACGTGATTCCAGGTCAAGACATCAGAACGTTGTGTTAGGTTATTGAGACACAGAAAAGGAGAGAAGAATGTTGAAATCAAGAACGCTGTTAGCAATTTCGTTGGTAGGCGCTATGGCGTCATACTCTTTGGCAGGTAGTGCAGGCCTTGTCGATACCGATAGGTTTGGATATAGCGGAACAATCTATCGATATGGTAGCTTGGAAGATGCCAAAGCTGGCGAAAATTCAACAGAAACGATTGCCGTTACTGATCGCGACCTCGCTGTGGTTATACGAAAGGACTACCAAGGCAATTCGGATCGCAATGTAATCATGGGCTCCTGGTGGTATACCATTGACACACTTGGCCGAGCCGGCTATGGAAACACAACGGGCAACACCGGGGTTGGTTTTGTTCAGTTGTACGATAGTGACGGTTCTACGGACACGGAAATCTCAATGGGATTCTCCAATTATAATGGAACATATTACACCGAATACAACCTCAATGTCATTGGACAAAGTGCAAACACTGCAGAAGATGTTTCTCGGTTAAGTGTCTATGACAATGTTAACGACGCAGGAATATATCATGAGTACGAACTATCCTTGACTGCATCTGGGCTTGAAGGCGTTCAGCTCTCTCCCGGCGTCATAAAGTCGACAAATCACCCCACGAGTGTGACCGGAAGCTTCTCTGGAGTGTTTGAGTTAACGGAGAACCAGACCAGTCCAGCCAATCAGGGTTTCTATTCGTTCGACCTGGCCTTAAACATGGACAACTGGGCATACACAAATAAGGATCACCTCAAGACTGTTGATGGGGAGGGCAATGTGGTTCCTGATAGCTTTTCACCAAGTACGTTTGCTGTCGTCCCCCTTCCCCCCGCGGCCTTCCCGGCCATTGGCCTGCTTGGCGTGATCGGGCTCAAGAAGTGGCGGAGTCGCCGCAAGGCCCGGAGTCTCTAAGGTAAACCATCGGCCATAGATCGAATGGCACGACAACGGGGCGCGTTCCCGGCGGCCGGGCCAACCCCCAGCCGCCGGGACACGCCTCGGCGCCCGACAGAACGCAATCAACCCTGCATCCCGCATCGAATCTCAGTAGCCCCGCCCCCGGAGGAAGCGCGTGAAGACAATCCATAAGACAACCCTGGCCCTCCTGGCCACCCTCGCCCTGGCCTTGCCCGCCCAAGCGGGCAGACACTACCGCGTGGACCTGGGCGGGAGCCGCTGGACCGTAGAAGCTTTCACGACAGAGAAGAGCCTTCACGACTTCTACGGATACGATGGCGATGACAGCCTGGAAAACGGCGGCGGCGTTACGTGGGATGAAAGATTCGTCGGGGACCCCGATGTCGTCGATAACAGCAATCTGTTCCACCCGGCCTCGCATCTGTTCCTCGTGGAAAGCACCCAGGATCAGAAGGTGGGTCTGTTCGTCGTTCACGGGCGCTTCGATCGGAACATCTCAGGTTCGATGAGCTATGCGGAAATGCTCTTCTCGACAACCTCGTCGAGTTCTTTGACCATCGAGGCAACCGACGACTACGACGGGCAATTCCAGGACGAGTATTCCGACGACCTGTTCGCCGGATCAGACGCTGTCGCGGCCCAGTGGGGCTGGGCGTATGGCAGAACCGACGGTCTGGCGATTGGATGGACCCCAGAGGTCGGAGACTCCCTGACGGCTGCCTTCGCTGACCTTGACGGCCAAGCCTACGACCCGAGCCCGGGTACCAAGACCTACGATACCAGCTTCGACGGTATGTGGCAGTTGTTCAGTGCCGACAATCTGGATTCCAGCAACGACCCGACCCCGACTGTGATGTCAGGATCGATTTACAACGGCCTTTCCGCCACCATCACCCTCGTGCCGCTTCCCCCAACCGCCTGGCCGGTGGTGGGAATGCTGGGACTGATCGGGCTTGGAAAGCTTCGTCGTGATCGACAGGTGAGGAGCCAAGGGTCGTGAAACGAAGCTGGACAGGATTACGGCATGGCCTGGGCCTATGGCTCTTTGGCCTCTTGCCGATTCTGTCGGCAGTTTTGCCGGCGGGAGCGGATACGGCCAGGGGCACGGGCCGTTGGCAGGTCAAGATCAACGATCAATGGCACGATGCCGTGGTCTGCACCACCTACCGCAACGCCGAGTGGAAGTTGGTGGTGGACTTCGAGCCGCCCCTGGAAGTCCCGGAAGATACATTCGTCGATTACGAGATCGTTTTCGACCATCCGTTCCACATGGTGCTCCAGCCGTGGGGCCCTTACGAGGACGGCGAAGGATTGAAGCCCGGCGATCAGATTGATGATTCCCCATGGTTCGTACCCGAAGAGCCTCCCGGCGGCGTGAAGTACAAAGATCCCGCCGATGGCTTGTACAAAAACTTCGATGCAGAAAGCTTCAGTGAGTTCCTCCGGGGAACACTATCGCAGGATCTGCTGATCCCGGCCAACATCCCGCTGCCCGGCACCGCCTATTGGTACGAAGGCGAACCCGATGACCAGGTAGAGACGTACTCCCGTATCGAGATGCCACTTGGCACGCTGGTCTCCGGCCACGTCCTGCCGCTTCCACCAGCCGCCTGGCCGGTGGTGGGAATGCTGGGGGTCCTGGCAATCCGAAGGCGGTTTAGAAATCACATCTTACGGAAGGACTCCGAATAATGAAGCTGCGAAATACACTGACGGCCTTGATTCTGGCTCTGACCCTCGCGGCCTGCTCCGCCCAGGCAGGCAAGTTCCTGGGCATCCATTCCGCCGACGGGAACAATCCCGGCGGGATCTACGAAATCGATGCAGAGACTGGCGCTGCCTGGAAGATCTACGACGTTGCTAGTGCCTTGACCGGCCAGCAATGGTCCGGCAACGGCCTGGCCCTGGATGCATCGAACCGTCGCGTCTACTACACTTCGTTTCCCGGTGACTTATACGTCTACGATGTCGACGCCGGGACCAATACGTTCCTTGGCGACCTGGGCCACAACATCGCCAGCGGAGCTGTCTATCAAGAAGCGTACTACTACTTCGTCCAGGGCACCGGTGAACTGCGGAAGGTGACGTTTGGTGGGTCCGGGACGATCAATGAGAAAGCAAGCCTGGGCACATACACGGACTATCGCTGCGATTACGGTGATATCGCCATTCGTTCCGACGGCGTGCTCTACGCCTCAGGCTCAATTGTAAACGGCGGGGCCGACAAGTTCTTCAGCATCGACCTGAACCAAAGCAGCCCGGCGATCACAGACATTAAGAGCGATATGCCCAGCAAGTATCAGCTGGCCTTCGTCGACGGCGAGTTGATTGGTATCGACACCGGCGCCGATGAGATCTTCGCCATAAACACAGGCAATGGCACCCTTTCATCGCCCTCAGAGTCAGCATCGAGTGTGGTCTTGCAGAATAGAGACCTGATCATCAACGACGCGGCGCCCGCGCTTCCGGTGGCCCCCGTGGCCTTGCCCGCCCTGGCGGTTCTGGGCGGCGTGTGCATAAAGAGACGATGGGCAAGAGCCTGACGCCCGCAGACGCAAGAGTTAGAAAGAAAGGTAGAAACAAGACGTAGCGAGTTCCCTCACGGCCGGCCCGGTGCTTTACCCTCCTTTGGCCGGGCCGGCCGCTGCCCCCTTGATTCCACATCTCGACGACGCAAACCCATGGGAGTGGAGCCGCGTCGCGAGAAGCCGGAATCGGCTGACCTACCCCACGATATGTACTGAGTACCGCGGGCCAGGCCAGCCAACATTCAGACCGCCTGCCGTCCGCCGGATCGAGAGAACCGGTGGGCGGCAGGAGGGTTCATCTTAAGGTAAATGCTGCCAAGGATTTGGGTTGCGTTCATGCAGCCCACCACCCCTGGCGTGCCTTGCCCTCCCCGGCCTCCGCGCCCGGACAAGCGCGACCCCCCTCAACGCTCCACTCCCGCCAACAGCATGATGTTCGAACTGACCACGGGCAGGAACGGAGTCCTCCCCCCGCAGCCCGCAGGCCACCCGCCCGGGCCAACCCCTGGAATATTCGGAGGATTGACATGCGAATTACCGTACTCGGCACCGGCTATGTGGGTCTGGTTACCGGCGTCTGCCTCAGCGACACGGGGCGCTTTGTCACCTGCGTGGACATCGACCCGGCCAAGGTGGAGATGCTAACCCAAGGCAAAAGCCCCATCTACGAGTCGGGCCTCGACGAGCTCCTCGCCGCAAACATCCAGGCGGGCCGCCTGGACTTCACTACCGACCTGCCCGGGGCTATCGAAGCCGGCGACATCATCTTCATCGCAGTGGGCACGCCGCCCCTGCCCGATGGCTCAGTCGATATGTCCCAGGTGGATGCGGTGGCCGAGGCGATTGCCGAACACGCAGCCGACCCGAAAGTCGTGGTCATGAAGTCCACCGTCCCGGTGGGGACGGCCAGGCGGGTGCAGGAGTATCTGAGCGCAAATGCCCGCGTTCCAATCGATTACGTCTCCAACCCGGAGTTCCTCAAAGAGGGCAACGCCCTGGAAGACTTCACCAAGCCCGACCGGGTGGTGATCGGGGCGGAAAACCCCCAGGCCGGCAAGGCCGTCGGCAGACTCTACGCGCCATATATGCGTCAGAGCCAAAGAGTTATCTACACCGACCCCGCCACGGCCGAGATGGCCAAGTACGCCTCCAACAGCATGCTCGCCGCGCGGATCAGCTTCATGAACGAGATCGCACAGCTCTGCGACCACTACGGTGCAAACGTCGATGATGTAAGACGTTGCGTGGGGTCTGATCGCCGGATCGGCAGCGCGTTTCTCTTCCCGGGCCTCGGCTACGGGGGGTTCTGCTTCCCCAAGGATGTCCAGGCCCTGGTGCAACTTGGGACAAATGCCGGATGTGATATGCGTCTGGCCAGGGCAACGCACGAAGCGAACCTGTCTCAGCCGGAGTATTTCAAGCGGTTGATCGATCGGGTCCTGGGGCAAGACCTTGAAGGGACAAGACTTGCGGTTTGGGGGCTGGCGTACAAAGCCCGGACGGACGATGTGCGGATGAGCCCGGCGCTTTCCGTGGTGAAGTGGCTAACCCAAGCAGGGGCCGATGTTTGCGTTCATGACCCCCAGGCGATGGGCAAGGCCGCCGAGCAGCTTGACGGTAAGGTATGCTATTGCAAAGAGATGTATGAGACCTGCCGCGGGGCAGAGGCGCTGCTGGTAATGACCGACTGGCAGGAATTCCGCAGCCCGGATATCGACTTGGTCCGCTCGCTATTGGCCAGGCCGGTAATCCTCGATGGGCGCAACCTTTACGATCCGGCCGACCTGGCCGAAGCGGGCTTTGCCTACTACAGCATCGGGCGGCCCGGCGTGCCGGGCGCAGCACCCAACCTCGCCGCAGGAAAGAGTTTACATCCAGAGAACCCCGCCGAGCCTGAATCGCTTCAATAACGCCACAATAAAGCCACAAGCAACTGCAATCCAGCCCAAGGACTCCGCAATCAACTTCAGTCCCATACAGTCGAATCAGCCCGCACCTTCAGCTCCACAGCAAGATCTTCAATCGGCCACCGGAGACGACCTTCCCACATGACCACCACCGCCCCAAAACCCGAAGCCCTCGCCGCGCCGGCGCCGCCCGCGCC
>CAZOVB010000126.1:0-5899 GCA_964583095.1 uncultured Planctomycetaceae bacterium | reverse complement strand
AAATCCCAGTGATAAGCCCAAGTATACCAATGATACGAGCATTTTGTAAAGCAAATGCACACTTGAGTTAACTTTTTATAAGAACCATATATTACTATCCGTATGAGAAGAAAGCCAATCTATATGTCCAATAAAAATTATGATAAATTGAAAGAATTTTTATTATGGGTTAAAGGGAACAAAAGCAGAAAAAAATCTACACTTGAAACTTACGAGAATGGCGTTAAATTCCTTTTTAAAATTACAAATAAAGATTATAATAAATTAACAAAAAAAGATATATTAAAAGTAATGGCATCTGATAAAATTTCAGAAATATCTCTTGAATTATACAAAAGTAAGATAAAATATTTTCTTGAATTTATTAATAAAAAAGATTTATGCAAAGAAATAACTTTCAAACCTAATCTATGGGATCAATGCAGTAAATATGATGATAGTGATGTCCCTAATCCTAAAGATATAATCAAATTAGTAAATACACCTAATAACTTATATGATAAAGCATTTTTAGAAATCTTATTTGCATCAGGTGGAAGAAAAACAGAAATAAGAAAATTAAGATACAAAGACATAAAATTTGCTGATGATGGTATAATATGGATAAATGTGATAACAAAAGAAGGAAATAAAACAGGAAAAAGAAATATCCCTTTATTTTATGATGATTCAAAAGAATTTTCATTACCATTAGATTATTTAAAACAATTTTATTACAATCACCCATTCAAAGATAATAAAGATTCAGTTTTTTTCTACTCCACATCAAATGATCCTAAATATAAAGGAAAAATAATGAGTAGAAATACACCAAACACTAAATTAAAAAAATATTGTAAAGAAGCAAAAATTGACGAAATAAAACCACATCAATTAAGACATATTGCAGCTACATATGATGGAAATCATTTTTCTCCAAATTTAATGCGGGTTAAATACGGATGGTCAAACAATTCAAAACAAATGATGAGATACTGTCATACTACTGAAAAAATGTTAGCAAATGAAATGAAAAGACAAGCAGGTATTGACAATCAAGAAATTAAAAAGAAAAGTATATGCAGACATTGCGGAAAACAAATTCATTTTAATGATAAGATATGTCCTCATTGCAACAAAATATTAGATCCTAAAGAATTAGAGAAAAAAATCATAGAACAAAGAAAGCAAATCAATGAATACAAAGAAATGAAGAAAAAAATTCCACAACTTGAAAATGAAATTTGTTCACTCAAAGAATACAATAAAAATTTAGAAAAATATGATAAAAACAATACACAACAAATTAAAAATCTTAAAGATGAAATAAATAAAATTAATCAATCATTAAAAATGATAGCAACAACTAATACTTTTCTTAATCAATCAGAAACAAAAGAAAAATTAAGTGAACAGTTAAAAGAATCAAAGAAGAAGAAAAAACACATGGATTACAATGAATTCATAAAAAGTGATTTCTTCAAATTATTCGCAGAAACATACAAAAAATATCTTAATCAAATTGAAAAATAATAATGTCCCTATGGGTTAAATTGGTTATCATATCGCTCCGCTAGGGATATAGAGAGAACAATAACCCAAACACGATTTGGGTTCTTGAATTGTGGTAGTAAAACAACGAGTAACGCCAATGAATTGGATCAGTAAATAAATAAAATAAAAATAAAAATAAGAATAAGAATAAAATAACAAGATTTAACAAGATAAGATAATAAAATCCTATTAAATAAAATAGATCAAGAAAGAACTGTTTTACCTATAAACACAATTTACCAATTTTAAATAAAATCATAATATGTGTATAAAATACACAACAAATTTTACATAATACACCAACTTTTGTATAAATATTAAATATAAATAAACATATTCTTCATAATATGAATCAAATGGAGAAAAAAATCATAATCAATCAAGCAGATGCAATAACAATAAGAAATATACTTGAAAACAACAAATATGAAATAGATTCAATCATCCAAGTAATAGACGATCAAATATAAACTGTTGATACACATGGTAAAAAGAACTTATTTAGGATCCGACAGATTCAATAAATACTATGCAGAAATAAACAAACTCAATCAATTAAAAATCCTACAACATGATCTAAAACAAAACATGATAACGGAACACATCATACTAGAAAACGAACTACATCATAACTTAAAAAACTGGTTGAACAAACTAAAATAAAAGGAAGAAAAGAATAGGAAAGGGATTAGGAAGAACGCCAATTCTATAAAAAAAATTGCCTTTCCTATTATATAACAAATATGATAACATATTTATATACTTTTTGTTTCTTATTTGTTATTAATAATCAATAATAAATAATCCATTCTTGAATGGTGCCAATGTTTTCTTATGTCGTTCTTCTTTCGATGGTGCAGAAGAACGCCAACGAAAACGGATACCTTCAGGAATGAATTATTTTTTGTTTTTGCTCATGTCCTTATTGTCATCTTTTTTTGCAGGAAGAACAACCAATCAAAGCCGTTTTCCTTTGGAATGAATAGTATAATTCCCTATGGGTTAAAATTGGTTATTTTTCTAATTTCCTTAATTAATCAATATATTCATTTTTTTTCATTGTTATTTTTTCCAGATAACAAATATTAATTGTATAAAATTGTTCAAGTGTTTTCGATCAGATCTTCAACAGTAGAAGAATGAACAACATTTTACTTATTTTAGTTAAAAAAATAGTCAATTTGAATAAAAACCATAAATGTATTCTGAAGAACTTTTTTTTCATGAATACCAAAATACCAATTTGAAAAGTTTTTGATTCAAAAACCGAATATGAATATCAAAATTGAATTTCTTATTAACCTAATCAACTTTTTTTTCATTTCATACTTTTTCAGATAACAAACATAAATGGATTCTGAACACCTTTTTTTTCATGAATACCAAAATACTAATTTGAAAAGTTTTTGATTCAAAAACCGAATATGAACATCCAAATTGTATTTTTTATTGACAATGTATGTTTGAATACTGATAGTAACATTATCGTAAAATATGATCTAGCTTAAATCTTAATTTATTCATCTTAATTGGATCAGATGAACATTTCTTGCAAACATGAGTAATAACACTATTTCCTTTTACACCAATGGAACACATTGTCAAAATATTTCCTTTTGATATTTCCTTCTGGCAGATCGCACAAACAAATTTTTTCATAATCACCACTCAAAATATTTTTTTTGGGGTAGGAAGAACGCTACGCGTTTATGTTCCTACCAAATCCAACCTAATTATTTTTTAACGCTATCGAGTAATTGTAATTGATGATCTAGTTTAGATCGTAATTCTTTTATTTCATCTTCAATACTATCTTTCCTAAATTGTTTTCTTTTAATTTTAAATCTTAAATATGCTATTTTTTCTTCAGTAGTTTTCATTATTATCAACTCCTAACTAAAGTAATAAAAAAAGAGAAAGAGGTTATGAGAAAATGTTTTCATTCTCATAATTAAAATCCATGTGATCGTTTAAATGTAGATCCAGCTTTTGAAGCATTACTCCCACGAATTTTAACATTAGCAGCTCTTTTCATTTTCACATTGGAAGCTCTAGTAGGAGATCTTTTTCTATATCTAGCTATATTTATCACCTCCTCCTTAATAGGATATTTTTAAAACGCTACCAATAGGTTCTGAAATCCTTAATCCAAGTTTTTTAATGTAATCACTAATTTGTGTATCACATTCTTCAAAACTTGAAGCTTCAGTTACTCCTATTTTCATACTATTAAAATTTCCAAGATTAATAGTAACTGATTTTTCAAATTTAGTCAAAAAATTATCACCTCCAATTATTTCTTTTGAGGTAAGAATGATATGAGCAAAATTAGAGGAGTAAGTTTAATTATACTTTTAAATAACCATAACCATCATGATGTAATTCATTTTTTCTTTTCTTTTCTTCTTGTTCAATTTTATACTGTTTCTTTAATTCTTCTTTATCAGAAAAACATCCAATAATATGAAATGAATTGGGTAAACCATATTTATCTACTTCATACATTGTTCTAGCTAATTTCCTTTTTTGATTAATAACCGATTTTTGCAAATTTTTTTGTTTATTCCTTAAAATATGATCTTGTTCATGATAATCTTTAACTTTCCATACTTCAGGTTTAGCATATCGTTTATTAATCATTTCTTGTCTTTTTTTCATTGCCTTTTTAGGATCATATATTAAATCATAATTACCCTTTTTATCATATTTGCGATAAAAGTTTTTCTTCATTTCCTTATTTCTTCTCATATATGATATTACTTTTTCATCATTATTATTTTTATATCTTTTTGGTATAGGCATATCATTAAGAACACTATCAATAATTGTCATTAACTCATACATTTCAGATTGATCCAAAAAATCATACAATTTACTTATTCTATGCTGATCCAAAAGTTTTTTTTCTTCTTCAACTAAATTATTAATAAAATCGTTCAATTTTGATTCTTTAAAAATATCCTTTGATAACTGTTTCATTGCAGGTAAAATCTTTTCTAATTTACAGGAACGATCAATCTTTTTTAAATTATTATCAAAATCATATACATATTTTTTTTCAAACCTATTTTTAACAAATTTATTTTTTGCCGTAATTTCAGCTCTAATATGATCTTTATCTTTCCTATATAATTTATAATAAAGACTGTTACCTATCTGAAATTGAACACTATGACAAGCATTTTTTTGTTTTAAAGTAATTCCTTTATCATTTTCTACCTTTGGAACTCTACTATAAGAAGAAATCACTTCAAGATCAGAAGTAAACTTTTTTCCTCTTTTATTAGTTATATTATGTAAAATCAAACTCATAATTGTTAAACTATTATTTTTTCCAACATAAACATCTTGATTCATTTCTATTTCTTTTACTGTTATATTACAATAATGATAATCAAATAACGGATAAATTTCATACATTATCTGATTTGCAATATCTAATATATGATTATGTAATTCATCTATCCATTGACCTATTAACGCATCATTCCAACCTTTCCAATTCTGTTTATTTAAAAAATTATCATCATCCAACTTTATTTTTTCATCATACTCCATATCAAAATCATATCTTTCTGGATCAGATTTAAGAATTGAACGAATATATCTAATAACATTTACTGTTAATGCTATATGAAAGACATTCCAACAATCTAAATAAATCTTTGTTATATAATCATATTGAGAAGGTATAAGAAATTCATAATGCTTTTTTTTATAACTTGATTTATCATCATACACAGGTTTTCTTTTATATCCTTTAACCTTTGCATTATTAGAAAGATTTTTACTTATTTCATCATTTATATTATTTCTAATATTCAATTTACCTTTTTCATCTTCATACAATAATTCCTTAATATCTGGTGTAACAATCAACTGTAACCGATCAGGCAAAACAGGTCTTGAATCAATCTTTAACATAATAATTTAATTTCCCATTCAATTTATCTTTATCTTCAATTGATCTTAATATATTGAATTGATTAATCTTATCAGAATGTATTTTAGCATGACATATTCTACAAATTGGAATAACTATATCCTGTTTGTAATCAATATGATGAAAAACACAATCATCATTATGATTAAAATGAGATCCACAAATGGAACAACGAAACGGTTTTCTCATTTCCCTAAAAGCATGACCATATTTCCTTTTAATCACATTATTATTCATTTATTTTATTCATCCTTTAATTTCATCAACTCCAAATCATAAAAAAAAAGAAAAAAATGATTTAATTTTTTATTCATACTCATAATGAACATGTGTTAAATCATTATTTCGTTTAATTTTCAATCCAACCAATCTTGGCTTCCTTTCAAAAACTTCTTCATTTTTCATTTTTTTTTTCTCCTATAT
>CAZOVB010000125.1:0-6073 GCA_964583095.1 uncultured Planctomycetaceae bacterium | reverse complement strand
ATCTGATGGGCTTCCACTCCGCGGCTAACGTCTGGCACGCCATCGGGAGCGAATCGGCTCGCGGTGAGTGCGTGACGTACAGGCGGGGAGAAGACGAGATTAGGCAAGTTTCGGCGGTTCGCGGCCAAAGCCAGTTCGACGAATTTCCTTCGGAGATGGAGGCGCGGATTCAATCCCGATCGCTCGACTGGCTGATTCGCCCTGAACTGCTGAAGATTAACGGCACTGCAATTGAGCCAAAGCGAGGCGACCTGATTACGACGGCCGCCGGTGACAAGTACGAAGTGATGCCGGGGCCGGACGAATCCACCTGGCGTTATGCGGGCCAGTTTCAAACGTTCTTCCGAATCCACACGGTTAAACGGTGAGCAAAGCCAGCGATCTACGCGACGCGGTTGTGGCGGAAATCGAAACCGACTTTCCGAGCTACACCGTGGAATCGTTTGTGTGGCCGAATTGGACTCGGGAAGAATTGCTGGCTGGGCCGCGAGTGGCCGTTCGCATCGGCGGTCGTCAGGTGCAACTCGGACACGGGATCGACCAGACCGACGTGACCATAGAAGTCGGCGTCGTTGGCGTGATGCCAGAGGGTGTGGCCGAAACGGCATACAGCACCGCGGCACGCGACAAATGCGACGAATTTGACGGGATCGTTGAATCGTTGATTGGGCTGTGGATCAACGGCGGCCGGCTATCTAGGTCGGACGTTGGCGACCATTACCCAGTAGCGATTGAACAAGCGATTCAATTTGATCCCGAACAGCTCTACCAAAAGGGCGTTTACCTTTCCATGTTCCAAATCACGTACCGCGATAGCGAGGACGAATAACGATGGCATCCGATTTGACACGCGGGGCGTACTCGGGACGCGAGACGTACCTGTACTACAACAGTGCAACCAACGCGACCCCAACCTGGACGCAGATTGTCCGTGCTCGCAACATTCAGTTCACTGACGGCCCCTCGCTTACGGAAATTGAGTTCCACGGCGCGGCGGCGATCTCGTCAATTCCTGGATACGAAGGATTCAGCGGGTCGTTTGAGTACGTCCGCCGCCGTGGAACCGACGCCGTTTACTCAGCGTTGCTGACCGCCATGCGTGATGGAGACCCGCTGGAGTTTCAATTCCTCAACAACACCGAAGCAACCGCCGGAGCGATTGGTTGGCGTGCTCCCGTCCTGCTTGGCCAGTTCCAAGAGACGGCCAACGGCAGCGACGGCGTAGTGGTGACGATCCCGTTCGCCCTCGCCGATGCCTACGACGCGAACGGTGATGTGGTTGTCCTTGAGGACGTTGAGATTAGTGCGTAATGCGATACACAAACAGACCGCGGGTTCAGATTCCTAAGCCATCCAGGTTTCGCGTCGAGCAGCTTCGGCAGCTTGAAGGCAAGCAGCATAAATTGCCGAAGCAACTCCAGGAATGGTATCAAGCAGTGAACACAAACAACGCTCCCGGCCAAATTGTGTCGTGTGACGAATCGGTGCTAGCCGAAGTCGAAAAAGCAACAGAGGTAAAAATCCATCGTGAAAACGTTCCAGGACAATCAAAACCAGCAATGGAACCTAAGCCTGCCGCTGAGGACGGTTCGGCGTCTGCGTGATGCAACAGGCATCGACCTGTTCAACCCAGACGACCACTGGCGGCTGATGACGAGCGTGCTGGACCGCGTCGAATGGGTGTTCCTTATCGTCGCCGACCAGCGAGAAAAGTACCAAGTCGACCGGGACGAGTTTGACGACCGGTTGGTGGGCGACGGCTACATGGACGCTGCCGGCGACGCGTTGTTGGAGGAACTGGTCGATTTTTTCCGCCAATTCGGTCAGCAGGCGATGGCCAAGCTGACCGAGAAGCAACTATCGGTGATGCGCCACAACCGGAAGGTGGTTCGGCAACAGATCGAGAGCGGCGATTTCGACAAGGCACTCAACCAGGCCGAGGCGTTGACCGGAGCCGCTCAGAGCGAACCGCCATCGAGCGATGGGAATGGGTAGCCGAACTGGCGGCAATCGCCGGCGTCGATCCGTGGCCGCTGACACTGAGGGAGCTTGAGCACGCAGCACGACGCAAGATGCTCTACGACTGGGATCTTGCCAGCGGGATTCAATCAACGATTGCCAACTGCCACAGCAAGTCGCCGCTGCACCCTCACCAGTTCAACCCAATGCGAGACGATCAAGGGGAACCACGTGGCATCTGAATTGACTACTGAGATGAAGAATTTTTTCTTCGACCGGAAGCGTGTCAAAGATGCGATGGACAAGGCGACCCGTCGTGCTTTGGTTCGCTCCCTGGCGTTCGTCCGCAAGGTGCAACGCAACTCAATCCGGCGAAGCAACAAGATCAGCGAACCGGGAAAGCCGCCGCGGTCCCACAGCAACAACCCCGTTGCGAGCATCAAGAATATCCTGTTTGCTTATGACGAGCAAACAAAGTCTGGCATCGTCGGTATGGTCAAAATCAACGGGCGACGGGCAAAGGTTAACTCAAACCAAGAACTTCCGGACCTGCTTGAGTTTGGCGGTCCAATGCGAATCGAAGAAGTCAGATTCGACGGGCAGGCTTGGAGATCGCCGTCACCGCGGCGGATTCGCAAACTGCAGCGAGACTATCCCAACATTCGATACCGTCGCAGGCAAGCACGGATGAGGGCGCGTCCATCCGCAGGACCAGCACTTCAAAAAACAAATGACGCTGGAATGATTCTTTCACCCTGGGCAAACGTGGTGAAACAATGAGCAGGCAGTCGATTAAAGCCGGAAACGCTTACGTCGAGATCGGCGTCAAGAACTCGCTTCAAAAAGGAATGCGGGGGATCGAGTCGACGCTCAAGAAGACGGGACGACGCATCAGTGGTGCCGGACTGGCGATGGCCGGTTTGTCGACATCCATCCTCGCACCGCTTGCAGCCGCCACAAAGGGGTTTGCGGCGATGGGAACGGAAGTCGCCAAGATGAGCACCCGCACCGGGGTCAGTGTTCGGGCACTGAGCGAGTTGCGTTATGCGGCCGAGCGATCCGGTGTAGAGTTTGATGACCTTGGCGGTGCGATGGAAGAACTTAATATCCGCCTGGGCGAAGCGGTGATTGATCAAACCGGACCGGCTGCGGAAGCACTGAAGAAGTTGGGGCTGGACGCGAACCAGCTTGCCAAGATGCCGCTACCCGAACGGTTAGAGGTGTTGGCCGACGCGATCAGCAGCATCGGCAACAACGCACAACGGCAATTCCTAGCCGACGAGATTTTCGGCGGTGATGCGTTTCGCATGATGACATTACTTGATCAGGGATCGTCCGGCATTCGCCAGTTGCGGGAGGAAGCACGCGAGTTTGGCCAGTCGATGAGCGGCGAACAGGCAAAGTCCGCTCAAGCGTTTACTGCGGCAATGGCCCGGCTGTCTGCTGTGGCAAAAGGACTGGTCGTCCAGGTCGGCGGAGCACTCGCGCCAATGCTCTCGGAACTCTCCGACATCATTTCAAATAACTCAAAAGGGTTCATCGACTTCCTGCGTGCGAACCAGGGGATTATCCAAGCCGTTGCTGCCGCTGCCGCCGGCATCGGTGCAATCGGTGTGTCGCTTGTCGGTCTTGGCGGTGCGGTGACGATTGCGGGTGCTGCGTTTGGCGGTCTTGCCACGCTGATCGGAATGATTTCCTCACCCATCGCGATCGCAACCGCTGCGGCGGTCGGGCTTGGCGTCGCGCTGGTCAAATACACGGACCTGGGATCGCAGGCAGTTGGATTCCTGATGCAACGTTTCGGACCACTCGTCAGCACGATCCGAGAGGCTGGTGGAGCAATCGCAGAGGCCTTGCAGATGGGAGACATGCAGGCCGCGTGGGAACTTATCACCAGTTCAATGGAGCTGATTTGGCTCGACTTGACGCAAGAGATTCGCAACGTTTGGGACGAAGTCGTTGGTTACGTGCTAAATGCTGGCGGGTTGATGGCTCAGGGGATCGGAAAGGCAATCAAAGCACTTGGCGGTGTGTTGAACTGGCTGATCAGCAAGTACGAAAAAATCTACAACAAGATTTACAACGCGGTGCTCGAAGCCGGCGGCCAGCTTTCTGGTGTGCCGACGATCGGCGGAACAAGCGGGAGCCAATTCCAAAGGGACTTTGGCGGTGCTGCGGGTGCTGTCGAATCCACCGCAGGCCGGCTTGAACAGTTCGGCCAGGCGATGGACGACTCCGCACGCTCGCGTCGCCAACAGCGGGAACAGGACCGAGCCGCAGCAAGAGCCGCCAGAGAACAGCGCATGGCTGACTTGCGTGCGTCGATTGGCCAACAGTCGGGTGACGTGCAACAACGGGCGGATCAGGCCGAGCGTGCCAAGTTGAAAGAAAAGGAGATACAGGACGACGAACTTGCACGGCTGCGAAAGCAAATGCGTGAACGCCAGAGCGGACTCGATGGGTTGCAGCAAAGTGGGCCGTCCGCTCCAGGTGGGTCGTTCTCGGCACAGGCTGCCGTCATCAGTGCGATGGGCTTTCAATCCGTCGACCAAGAGCAGCTGAAAGAGCAAAAGCAGGCTAACGAGTTCCTCGGCAAGATCGCTCGCAACACCAAAGAAGCAAAAGCGAGGTTTGCGTAATGGCGTCCGACTTGAACGACTTGACCGATGGCGATTACGGCAGCCTAATCGTACAAAACGGCCTCTGGATCAAAGAAATTGCCGGCCGTGAAGGAACCGATAACCGCGGATCGGGCAACGCTTCTCGCGTCTTTTTAGTTCGCGGCAGCTCCGATCCACTGGCGTGCCGGACTGCTTTGCTGGCGGGCGTTACAAACATTTCGACCTATGATGGCTTGGTGCTCAACAGCATTGAGCGTGAAATCATTGGGTCGAATCAGTGGCAGTTCACTTGCAATTACGATTCCCAAACGCCAGACATCGGCGGCTATACCGTCTCAATCGACACGACCGGCGGCCAGGTGCTTCAAACCTACGGCTACGACCAAACCAGCTACGCCGCCAGCGGCGAGACGGCTACCGATTATGGCAACGCACTGGACGTTCAGGACGGCAAACCGCAAGGCGTGCAGCGGGTAATCCCCGCATTGAAAATCAACATCCGCGCCAAGATCGCGACCGAGTACATTACGCGACCGCTGTTCTACGCTAAGCTGATTTCGGAATTGACGGGATTTACCAACAACTCTGGACTGTTTCCGATTCCTGCCACCAGCCCCGTCCAGTACGAGTTCGCTGCGGGCGAACTGCTGTTCATTGGCGCAAGTGGAGACGTGGTCGCAGAAAACCCGCAGCTCACATTCAGCTTTTTGGCGAGTAAAAACGTCACCGGTCTGACGATTGGCGACATCACCGGGATCGACAAAAAAGGCCACGAGTTTCTGTGGTTCGATTTCAAAAAAGCAAAAGATTCTGCGACCAACCGAAACGCCTCGCAAATCCGCTCTGCCTACGTCGGCCAAGTGTACGGCGAGGCTGATTTGTCGCAGCTGCAAATCGGAGTCGCACCCACATGAGCGACTTGAAGGTCAGCAAAGGCGATCCGGTTCGCGCGGAAGGATGGAACGCACTCGTTGATCGCGTCGAGCTGTCAACTCAGGGTGCATCGGCTTCGCTCGCGACCATGCCGGCGTTCCGTGTGCAAATCAACAACACCAGCGGACGCGATTTCGAGCTAGGCGAGGTTTTCTACGTTGACGATTACGACGGTCCAGAGGACCGATACAACATCGCAGGCGATTTTGAACTGGATGTGATTACACCGGTCTGGCACACAGGAATTGCAAATCCGCTCGTCGCCGCAGAGCCGATTCCCGATGGCGAGCGGGGCATTGCGACGTTTTTGGGGTTGTGCGTTCTTTCTGTCGATTCATCTTCGACCGGCGAGTACGCTATGCACGATCCCGCTAACCCCGAGTCGTGCAAGCTGGCATCAAGCGGGTTTGCCGCAGTGCTTCAACGTATCAGCACGTCACTTGCGTTGGCTGTTCTTGGTCGATCGCAACCGCTCTGGCGATACAAACTCACCCAAGACAGCCAGGCCCCGAGCGTGACGACGGCGGAACTGTACACGCTGGACGGAACGAAGTATTCGA
>CAZOVB010000124.1:0-6175 GCA_964583095.1 uncultured Planctomycetaceae bacterium | reverse complement strand
ATACGGTGTCGACAACGACCAGGGGTTCGCCCACCAGCTGCACCCGAACTCCATATCGTGCCACTGTCTTCTTGGGGCTGGGTGCAAAGGGCAGGGACTCAGCAATCGACCGTCCCGGACGGTTGCGAAGACTTCGCCTTGAACCGAAGGCGGAGGTGATCAGGGCATCATCTTCGACGCCGCTCTTCTTCGGCGGAGCTTTCAGGTCTGCGCCGTTGGCGCAGTTGAAGCCATGAAGGTTGTTATTCTTGGCCTCTGCCAAGTATTTCAAGTATGAAGCGCCGCAGTAGACGCCGTTGCTGGCAACGGCTTCCAGGCGAGGCTGTGACGTGTAGTTCCTGAGATCGAATTCCCACACGAAGGGCGCAGGCGAGTCGTCAGTGAACTCTTTCACGCCATGCTTGTCCACCTCTTGCTGGTTGACGAGAACTGGCTTGGCAGGCGGTCGTTTGCCGTTCAGTGTAATCGATGGGATACTTCCCGTCCAGTCGTATACGAGCAGGTGGGGATTCGCCTTCAGGCTGTCGTTCTTGTAACGATCACCCTCCTTCACATCGACTTGGTTCTCTGCGTTCAGCAAGACGATCGGAACCGGCGGCAGCACTGGGATCTCACATGCGGGAGGCGACCATTCCAGACGGGGAGGTAGGCTCCTGCTATTGCTGGAGGAATTCAGCTTCGTGCTCGTCTCTCCGTTCTGAATGAGATCCAGACGAATCTCCACGACATTCTTGAAGTCCCGCTGGTTCAACTTCTCCTGACCAGCCCAGTCGGTTGCTCTTGCTGTGGCGGCAGCTGTACAGTCGGGTGGCAACTCGGCGTGGAATGCGACGATGCATGGCAGATCTGTGTTTCGCAGCCCCTCTTTCGGGAGGGGCTTGTACGGCTGATCGTTGTTCCTTGTGATCGTCCTGTACCAGAACCCATGCTTCTTTGAGTCCAGGCTAAGTAGCTTCTTCTTTTCCTTGGGTTCTCGAGAGAGAACAGTCGGCATCTGGAAGACCTCGGCTTCAAAGGTGTGCGTTTCGTCCGCCTCGGCCTGGTCGGTCTTCTCATAGAGGAACCAGAAGCCACGTCTGGCCAGTTTGTCTTTTATGTCATAGGGCATGATAGCTCCCTTTCGTTTTGTGCTTGTCTTGACATCGCTTTGACAGCGGAAGCGTGGCGGGCCTGGGACGACGGAAGACGCCCCAGGCCTCGCCGCCGCAGCGCCCGATTACGAACCGCCGGCCAGTGAATCGGCGACCGTTTCGCTGCTGTTGGTCACCGAGGGAAGAACCTGGCCGATGTTGTCCCGGAAGAAGGACTGGAATGTCCCCTCTTCCAACGAATCCGTGGCGAACTCGAAGTAGTCGCCTGCCGAATAGCCCACCGTCAGGACGATGTTCGAGACGGCCGACGTGCCGTCCAGATCGATGTCGCCCGACAGGCCGCTACCGTTGACCTCGTAGATGTCGAGGTTGTCGGCGGCGGAGAGGCTGCCGGCGCGGGCCACCAGGTTTTCCCGATCCGAGTCGCTGTAGAAGTGGATCAGGTAGTACGGAATCTGGAGCGTGGCGTTGGTGTCGTCGCTGGTGTAGGTCAGCGTCACCGTGCCAGCGATGGTGCTGTCGTTGGCGGCCGTAAGGGTCAGCGGCGAGCCATAGACGTTGGGATCATACGTGCTGGCATACGCCCGCAGATCGTCTTCGGCCCGGGACGAAGACCGATACAGCTTGACGTGGTACTTGGGCGGCCGAACGAGGAGCGTGTCGTCATCGGCCTCGTGCCAGTCAAGAGTCAGCGTGCCCGTCAGACCGCTTGCGTTGGCCTCGGACAAGGTGATTTCATCCGGAAGCGACGTGGTCGTGCCGGTGGCGACCTTGTCGCCGGCGGTTGCCCGGTCGATGTCCTTGTAGAGGTCGACGGTGTAGGTTCCCCCGCTGTAGGTGACCTTCACGTACAGCAGGCCCTGGGAATCCAGGTTGCCGGAGGCGACGCCGGCCAGCCGAACACCACTGATGCCGGCCGTCACGCCACCGACGACGGTGAGGGTATCCGGATCGGCATCGACGGTGATATGGACCACGCCATCGGTGTCCGTGTCGTCGCCGAAGACCGGGGAGGTCGTGAAGCTGAGGTCCAACTGGTTGTACTCGTCTTCCTCGATGGTTGAGGAGGTCACCAGCCGGGACGTGCTCAGGTAAAGGTTGCCGTCCTCGTCTGCATTCACGCCGCGAACGAGCCCTTCAATGCTGGCATCGCTGACAACCCCGCTGCCCTGGGTCTGCTCCACGTCGGCGGCAGCGATGTTGATTCGCTGGATGCCGGCGGCGTCCCAGTCCCAGTCCTCGGCCGTCACGGCCTGCGTCGGCGCTTCGCCCAGGACGGACGAGTGAATCGCCCAGGTCTCTTCCCCGGCCTGCGTGTCGGACACGCAGACGGCGCGGAAGTAGTTGTCCGCCCGCGCCATCTGATCGACGGCGTCCAACGTGGCCGTGCCCGTAGAATTCCCATCTTCGTCATAGACGGTCAGGGATTCGCCATTGTTGTTCGTGGACGCGCCGGGATCGTTGTAGACGGTGTTGCCGTCCACGGTATCGGAGGCGTTCTCCATCGCGGCGATCAGGTCGTCCACCACCTTCTCCAGGCTGGTCTCCGGCGAGTTCAGCAGTTGCGCCAGATGGTTCGCGATGAACTCCTGGACCTGTGCCACGGCAGTGGATTTGTCGCCGTCCAGGCCGGATCGCTGCGAGATCATCGCATCCAGGATTCGCTTGATGCTCTCGCGGTCTTCGGCGTCATCGTTGTCGAAGTCGGTGTAGACCTCGGACATCAGGCTGCTGTCGATGTCCGACCTGAGTTGCTCCAGCTCATTGTGCCAGCGAACCAGCACGCCGAGTCGGTTGAAGATTTCTGTCATGTTGTATGCCATGGTTGTTTACCTTTCGTGTTTGATTGCCTGCGTTCCAGCCCGGCTCCGTGCGCTACGGAACCACGGGCAGGGCCGGCGGGTTGTTGACGCGGACCCAGAGGACCTCAAAGTCGTCCACGCCGGAGCTGTTGCCTTCGCTCGAGAGATACTTGAGGGGCGCTTCGGTCGCGGACCAACCCTCTTCGGGCTCCTTTGTCGTAGTGCTGACCGTCACGGAGTCCCCCCAGCCCGTCCTCATTGATGGTGTGACGCCGCCCGTGAACTGAAGGTTGGTGCCGGAATCCCCATCGTGGCCTGGCCCGGATGGAATGGTCGCGTGAACCCGCAGCAAGAGCAGATAGCTCTTGCCGGACCTCAACGGCAGTACGCCGGATGTCGGCGACGAACGTGGCTTGACGAGGTCGCTGATCTTTGCCTCGCCTGTCGTCGTGTCGTAGTACTGAGGCTCATAGGCCTCTCGGCTTGCAGGTTCTGCCGCATCCTGGCCCTCATACTCTTCTGACGGGGCTCCATACGTGTGGAGGATGCACGTCCAGTTTTGCTCCGTGCCATCGATCTTGTCGTCTTCATCGGCCTCGCCGTTGTTGTTTACATCCTCCCACGCGTATATCTCGTAGTAGTCGATGTAATCGGGGTCGATGGGGCTGCTGATGAGCAATGGCGCAGCACCAGTGAGTGTCCGTATGTCGACTTGCGCGTCGATTTCGTCGGCTCGCGGAACCAGGAACACCCCGTCCTTCAGGGCGGTCTGCGGCAGGGTTCCACTGGCCGCGTTAAGGCCATTCTCGGCGTAGATGTCGGTAACGGCTTTGCACTTGCTGTAGTCCGTGAATGCGTCTGCGTCCCAGTCGATTACACCTTGCAGGCCCCAGATGGTGCCGGCATTGGACAGCGAGGCACCAACGGCGAGGGTCAGGCACAGCAGCACGGTACATGTGATGGTTCTCATGATGGTTTCTCCTTGGATCAGTGGCCCGCGGTGTAGCGAATGTGCAGCGGCACGATTCCTACCTGCTTCAGTTGGGCCCGGATGGTTGAGTAGCGTTGAATGCCTAAGTCGTCACGATGGAACATCAGCCAATCCAGCGTGTGCAGACGGAAGTTCACCAGCCCGATCTGGGTGTTGGGGAACCGTTTGCCTATCTGCTTCTGGATCTGCTTGGCTATCTGCGGGTTCATGCATGCGGAGACAGCGCTGTGGCCGCTGAGCATGAGGCCGGAGAACAGCTGCCGGTCAAAGGCCGAGGCCCATGCATTCCATGTGGGCGCGCGGTTGTAGCCGACCGCCAGCCAGGCATAGGCAGCCGGCGTGGCACGCTTGGTCAGCGCCAAAGCGAGGGAGACTCGATCCGCCGCCGCCCGAAACGCCGGCGGCCCCTGCATACCGTCCACGTGGCCGTTGGTCAGGTCGTAGTTGACGATGACGCTGTGGTACTTGCCCTCGTAGCGGCGCAGGAATTCCGGCACCGCCAGCAGGTCGGGCACGTCCATCTTGCCGACGCACAGGCCCAGCATGGGCGTGATGCCGTCGCCGATGGCCTCGAAGAGCCCGTCGTACTTCGTTCGCCAGTCGCCGCGAAGCTGTCGGACCGGAATGATGGGGACATCGAACCCCTGGTGCCGCATCCGCTTGAGCTTCCTAGCCAACTCGTCCGCCGGCCATGCCGGGTCCAGCTGGCCGCCGAAGGAGGCGTCCATCGACGGAGCGGCCTTGGGTTGCTCCGGGGCCGCTTGGGCGACGGCGTTGGGATCGATGCCGAACGGCTGCATCTGCGCCGCCAGCACATCCCACTGCCCGGCCTTCGCCGCCAGCACCGCGCGGGGCAGGTAGACGGCGATGTCGCCGAGTTCCGGAGCGTCGGGCCACCGGTTCTTCCGGACATCCGCCAATTGCCTTCCGGGCTGGACGCGAGAGGCCCTGAAGGGACTGCTCTGCCAACTGCGGCCGATGCGGTCCGGACGAATCCGAAGCGCCGATGGTTGCCAGGGCCGCCCCAGTCCCACGCGGGCGACGTACAGTCGCGGACTCCAGCGTCGCCCCAAGTTCACCCGGGCAACATATAGTCGCGGGCTCCACGCGGGTCCCAGCACGACCGGGCCCGTATCGTCGGTCTCGACCTGGCTGTCCGGAGCGGTGATCTCCAGCGTGGCGGCCGTTTCGGCGGCCAGCCAGGCGTCGGTTGCCGCGCGGGCGACCTGGACCTGGGCCAGCAGGCCGACCAGCACCGCCGCGAGGATCGCCAATCGCGCCCCGGGCCAGGCGTATCGTTGTTGCCTTGTCGGGTAGTTCATGGGATTACTCCTGTGCGGCGGTGAGGGGATTGGGCTTGTCGTCTTCGGTGCCGAGCTGGCCGTCCTTGCCGGCCGGGCCGTCGACCTGGCTTTCCAGGAAGGCGTTGGCCAGGGCGACCGACTCGAACTTGCCCCGCACGAACCGGGCCATGAAGTTGACCAGGCCGGATGTGTCGCCGGATTCCACGTCCAAGGCGTCGATGGCCTGCCCCATCGCGGTGATGGCGCTGTCGGCGTTGCACAGAAGGCCGTGCGCCAGTGCGCGGGTCTGAAGGTCGGCGTGACCGGCGGCCACCTGCTCGACAGCGGTCTTGATGTCCCCGGTCAGCGGCGTCGCGACGGCGTCCAACTGGCGCGGGAACTCTGCATTGTTTGACAGATCCGCCTTGAGCGCGACCGTCGTGGTGGTGCCGTCGGCATTGGTCACGTCCTTGACGCCGCTTTGACGCTGATAAAAAGCCTCGGCGGCGGCCAGGTCGGCCGGATTCTTCGCCACGGTCGCACCGGCGACGAACGAGGTGCGGCTGCGGTTGGCAATCAACTGCTGGATCAGCGTGACCGTCTCGTTGCCCCGCCGATTGGGGGCGATCATGTAGGCGGCCTTCGCCCAGGACAGGGCCGGTTGCCACTGCTGGCGAGCGCCCATTTCCCTGGCGCGGTCCAGGGCCACCTCGGCGAGGAACTCGGACTTGTCTTCCGCCGAGAAGCTCGTGGAGGCCAGCACCTCGTGACACAGGGCATCAACGGCCTGGGTAAGCTGATCGGCGGTCAACTGACCGTTGGCGAACTTCACCCGAATCGCCTGGCGCTTGGCCTCGGCGGCTGTGGCCGGGCCGAACGCGCTGTCGGCCGACGCATCGCTCAACGACAACACGGCCAGCGCCTCGGCATCGGCCAGGGCGTCGGTCCAGAGTTTCTGGCCCACCAGGACCTTCATCCGCTCATATCGGGCCAGGCGCTTGACGTCGT
>CAZOVB010000123.1:0-6278 GCA_964583095.1 uncultured Planctomycetaceae bacterium | reverse complement strand
GCTTTAGCCACGCCGCCAGCGTTCGATCTGAGCCAGGATCAAACCCTTCAGTTGATATATCGTCAGCCTTCAAATATGAAGACCTCTGTTCGACTGAATGTCGATCCGGCACCGAGTCCAATAGGGGGCGGACTCGGCCGGTCTGCTAATCCAGAGTTGCCTCCGGATCAACATCTAAAAACTCAAAATCCAAGCTTAGCTTTTAGGCTTTGCTGCCACGAGGATTCCGAGCGGCCTGACGTAGGTATAACATCAGGCCTGGGATCTTTTGTCTCATCCAAACCAAGTCGTGACACTCGGTTAAGACAAGCCACACCCTCGTGACGGCTCACTGTTCACTTGTCAAAAAATCGGCTTCTTCGACCCGCGATTCCGGCCTCATCGCCGTCTCGCTTCCAACATCGAAGACTTGGCATTCTACTGATCCAGCCCAACGTTGCAAGTTCTATTTTTCAAGAACTTCACTTTTTTTTATCCGGGCCTTCTCAACGCCTCGCGGCGGCTTGGCCGGGGAACCCGACCGCTGCCCACTTAGCGCATCTTGCAGTGTAGAAAACCCCGACGGTCGTGTCAAGAACCCCCGGGGCGGATTTCAGCGTTTTTGAACAAAGATCTTTCGCGGTTATCACCCCAACACAGGCAGCGCCCTCCGCCTGCCGCCTTTTCCATGCCTACAATGGTCCGGATGACCCAGGCGGGGGGCCGGCCGGCGATCTCCGCCCGAATCGCATCCACTACCTCCCACCTGGGAGCAGAGACAAACCCAGCAATCCTGCCGGCACTGGAGAGACTACCATGACTCAACTCCGTCGACACCGCGCCATCCTGGCTGTAGCTCTTGCACTGCTCCTCTGCCTGCCTGCACTGGCCGGCGAGAAAGAACAACCTGATATACACGCACGCCTCCTGGCCGACACCGCTGCCATCGAGCCCGGAAAACCCTTTACTCTGGGCGTGCACCTGCAGATTCCCAAGGGCTGGCATGTCTACTGGCGCAACCCGGGAGATGCCGGCATGGCCACCCATGTGGAACTGAACCTGCCCAAGGGCTTCAAGTCCGAAGGAATGCTCTGGCCCAGCCCGGAAACGTTCGAAGAGTCCGGCGATATCACCACGTATGGCTACAAGAAGGAGGCCCTGCTGACTGTTCGAATCCATCCGCCCAAGAAAGTCGAGGCCGAGAAGCTCGAAATATCAGCCAGGGTCAGCTGGCTCGCCTGCAAAGCCAAGTGCATCCCCGGCGATGCAAAGACATCCCTGGAACTACCCGTGGGCAAGGCCAGGCCCGACAACAAAGCGGTCTTCTCCCAGTGGGGCAAGAAGACCCCCCCGGCCGCTGCAGCCTTTACTTTGAAGGACTCCAGGGGTAACGACGTTTCCCTGTCGGACTTCGGCGGCAAGGTCGTCGTTCTCGAGTGGATCAACTGGGATTGCCCCTTTGTGGTGCGTCACAAGAAGGCCGCCACCATGGCAAACCTGGCCGCAAAGTACGCCCCCAAGGACGTCGTCTGGCTTGGGATCAACTCGACCAAGTACCACACGGCTGAGGTCAATGCCGACAAGATCTCTCACTACAACCTGCCGTACCCGGTGCTGGATGATCATCCCGGGACAGTGGGGCACCTCTACGAGGCCAAGACCACCCCGCACATGTACGTGATCGACCAGGCCGGACAGGTCGTCTATGCCGGCGCGATTGATAACGACCCGCGGGGCAAACGCCCGCAGAGCCAGGTCGTCAACTACGTCGACCAGGTCCTCGAAGACGTCACGGAGAACCGCCCCGTGAAGATCGAGAACCAGAAGCCCTACGGCTGCAGCGTCAAGTACGCCCAGTAGCCGTCGGTGGGGCTTCTGAGCCGCTGCGTTGAGCAGCGCCGGCTCGCGATTCAAAATCGAATCCCGGGGCGGCGCTGCCGGCGCGGCGATCAGTAATCAAGGGTGACCATTATCACGACTCCTCGTGGGGTTCTCACCCGGAGGCGAAGACCGCTGCGAGCAAGGGGGCTGGCCATGAAGGCGCGAAGCTCAGCGGCGCTGTCGATCTGTCGGCCGTTGGCGTGCGTGACAACCATGCCCCTTTGCAACCCGGCATGGTCGGCCGGAGAGTCCTCGATAACTCTCGTGACCAGGGCCCCCCGGCTGTCGGGGGGATGGTTCCACCTGCGAATCAAAGCGGGTGTGAGGCTCTCGGTGATCAGCCCCGAGAACGCACTGATGATATCCTGCGGTCGCTGACCGACCGTCACTACAGTCCTTTGCTTGCGGCCTTCGCGGTAGAAAACCAGGTCGGCCTCGCGCCCGGGGGGCAGTTGGGCGATGACGGAAACAACGTCGGAACTCTTGCGCACCTCCCGGCCGTTAATCGATACCAGAAAGTCATCCTCCTCCAGGCCGGCCTGGTCGGCCGGTCCGCCTTCGACAAGCTTGGTGATCTGAACGCCACGGTTGTGCGGCAACCGGAATCGGTTGGCCTGGATTTCGTCGATCTCTCGCATGATCACGCCGACAAAGCCGTGGGCCACTCTGCCTTCTTCCACCAACTGCCTGTAGATCTGCCGGGCCATGTTGGATGGAATCGCAAAGCCGATCCCCTCATTGCCCCCGCTACGGGAGTGAATGGCCGTGTTGATCCCGATGACCTCGCCGCGGAGGTTGATCAACGGCCCGCCGGAATTGCCCTTGTTGATCGCAGCGTCGGTCTGGAGGAAATCCCGGTAGCTGGCCGTGTCGCCCACGCCGGTCCGCTGCTTGGCCGAGATGATCCCGAACGTCACCGACTGGGCCAGCCCGTCCGGGGCCCCGATGGCCAGAACCTGGTCGGCCACCTCCACCTGGTCGCTGTCGCCCCAGCCGATGGAGAAAAGCCGGGTCGGCTTGATCTTCACCACGGCCATGTCGGTATGCTTATCCCCGCGGGCCCACTGGGCAAGGAACTTCCTGCCGTCGTGCAGAAACACCTCCACCTGGTGGTCGCTGCGCGTCTGTTCTTCCAGGGCCAGTTCCACCACGTGGTAGTTCGTCACCGCCAAGCCCCGGTCGGCATCGACAATCACGCCGCTGCCAAGTCCCGTCGTGCTCCGATCCTGGCCCTTGCCGCGAATTCGAATTTCCACCACCGCCGGCCTCGCCGTCCGGGCCGCCAGACGCAGGCCGTGACCAAGCGTCGGATTCTCATCGTTCAACTCCACAAGGGCGTCGCGGGCGGCATCCCACTGGCCTTTGTCGATCGCGTAGGAAACCTCCCGCGCCACCAGCGGCGCCAGGGCAGCCGTCACCCCGATGATGACCAGGACCACCAAGGCAGGTACCAGCCCTTTGAGTTCACGCATCTGAAAATCCCTTCACATCTGTCGATCCGACCAAGCACTCCGCCTGACCCCGCGAAGCCTTCTTATTGTACTGCACTCATCCCCGGGCCAGAAACACTCCCGACCGGCGAAGGGCCAGAAGAACCAGTTCATCCGCGCCTCGATCCGTCCGGGCAGGCACGTAGCTTGCCCCACGCGCCAGGCAAAGCCGTCGGCAGCGACCACAGAAAGCCTCGAATCGCTCCCGGTAGGCTTCAACGATTTCCTCGCCAAGCGAAACCGCCAGCCTCTCCCCGCTCTCAGAGTCGCGAAGCACCACCTCCCCCCAGGCCGGAAGTCCAGGCCCGACCGGAGACTGAACGTGCAACACGGCAATGTCGCAGCCCGCCCGCACCAAATGCCCCAGTGCCGGCTCGAGCTCGTCCGGGCTCTGGAGCAGGTCGCTCAGAAGCAGCACGGTTCGACCTCGCCCACCGGCCGCTGCCAGCGACTTGCAGCAATGCTCCAGGTGCGTCGCGCCGCCGGGCGAAAGCTCCGCCAGCCGGCACAGCAGCCCGACCAGGCCGGCCCGATCCGCCCCGCAACGCCGAGGCGGGAGCAGTTGCTCGGCAAAAGGCGCAAGGGTCACCCGCCCGCTATTGGCCTGGGCGGCATAGGCAAGGGCAGCCGACGCCTGCAACGCCCAGACAAACCGATCGGCACCCGTCCCACCGGCCATCGAGGCCGAAACATCCAGCAGCACCACGACTTCCGCTTCACTGTGCTGATGAAACAACCGAAGCAGCAGACGCTCCATCCGGGCATAGTAGGGCCAGTCCACAAAACGCGTATCGTCTCCGGAGACATAGTGGCGATGGTCTGCGAACTCCAAACCATCGCCCAGGTGCCGGCTGCGAATCTGCCCGGGAGACTGCTTCCCCGACCAGCGACGGACCAGCAGGTGCAACTGCTCCAGCCGCTTGAGAAACGATTCATCGAAAAGCTCGCGCCAGTCCGCCATAGGTGCCTCAGTGAACGATATGCCGCTCGGCCTGGGCCAGGGCCTCCCGTAACGCGTCGGCATCTTCTGCCCCCAGCAGCGATTCGACCTGCCTCGACTCGGTCAAGATCCGCGCCAGCCGGGCCAGCACATGTAGATGCGTCCGCTCATCCTTGCAGCAGATCATGAAGAACAACTGCGTCAGCGTGCCGTCTTCTGCACCGTAGGGTACGCCCTTGAAGGTCCGGCCCACCAGAACGAAACTGTCGGCGATATCGTAGGGCAGGGGGTGACGCGGATGCGGCAGGGCAACCCCGGGCACCATCGCCGTCGAGCAGAGCTCTTCGCGCTTGCGAATCTCCTCGTGCAACTCTTCCGGGACGTAGATCACGCCCAGACGCTCCCCCAGGTCCACCAGCTTGCGAAGCACTGCCCCGCCCGTGCGGGCGTCCAGCGGAACGGCAATGCCCCCATCGGGAATCAGCGACTCCACGCTCAGCTCGTGCGGGTCGTACCCGTGATGAAGGCTGACGCCTTTCTCGATCCCCGCCAGCTCCTTGCGATCCATCTGCCCCAAACGGGAAAAAGCCCAGTGGTCCACCTCTAGCTTCGTGTAGACAAACCGGCCACCGATCTTCCGGCAGGGAATCTGGCCTCGCGCGGAAAGCTTCTGAACCTCCCGAAGATCCATGTTCAGGTAGGCCGCAACCTGCTTCTCGCTCATCTGCTCGCGGGGCATCGGCACACTCCAGAATGCGAATTTCCAGCCCCAATCGTACCGACCCGCCTGGGCGGCGACAAGACCGGCCCTCTTTTTTCCGTGGCACGTGCCAACCAATGCGACTACCATGAAATAGCACATCGTAAACGGGTTCAAACAGCAATGCGGTAAGGAGTTGGCAGATGCCTGACGGTCTGGAAAAACATCAGTGGGTGAGCAAGGTGGCCCTGGTGGCCATGTTCGCCTCCCTGGTTCTGCTCGGCGCCCTGGTGATCGTCGCGGTCATCCTGGCGGTAACCACAAACTCCCCGGTCTCCACCGAAGACCTCGTCCTGGTATGCCTCTTCGCCGTTGCCTGGGGCCTCTGGTGCGTCGTCAGCTACGGTGTGGTGGCCCTGATGACAAAGGCGGTCACAGACCAGCAATCCCTCCTGGCCCGCGTCGATCGCGTAGAATCCGTCCTGGAAAGCCTCAACGAAAATGCCCGAAGCCTCATCGACCTGTCCAGCCTCTCCGACCGCGCAAAGGGTCTGCTCTACCGCGATCGAGAACTCGACGCCTTCCGAGAAGCCCTCCATTCGGACCTGATGAAGCAGGACTTCCGCTCCGCTCAAGCCCTGATCGACTCCATCGAAGCCAGCGGCTACGTAGACCAGGCCGCCAGACTCAGAGAGGAAATCGACAACGCACGAAACAGCACCCGCGAAGAGAAAATCGACGATGCACTCCAGCGAGTCGACGAAATCCTCGCCCGGTACGACTGGGCAAGGGCACAGCGGGAGACCTCACGACTCGCCGACGCCTTCCCGGAAAGCGACAAGGTCAAGCAACTGCCCAGGAAAATCGAAGCCGCACGCAACCAGAGAAAGCGGGAACTGCTCCAACTCTACGGCGAAGCCGTCCGCAAAAACGATGTCGACGAGGGAATCAAACTCCTCAAAAAGCTCGACTCCTACCTCACACCACAAGAAGCCGCCGCCTTGAGAGACAGCGCCCGCGGTGTCTTCCGGGCCAAACTGCACAACCTCGGCGTCCAGTTCGCCATCTGTGTCACCGACCAGCGATGGGCAGAGGCCGTCGACACCGGCCAGCAGATCATGCGGGACTTCCCCAACTCCCGCATGGCCCACGAGGTCCGCGAGAAAATCGATACCCTCCGAAACCGCGCCGCATCCCAGTAGCCCCCACAACCTCAAGGCCGCTTCACCCAGCTCCCAATCCTCTCCCGAACGACAGCCGCCGGTCCGTCCGCTTTTAACCATTCGCG
>CAZOVB010000122.1:0-6341 GCA_964583095.1 uncultured Planctomycetaceae bacterium | reverse complement strand
GCGGAACGGAGCTGCGCACTGCAAGAAATCAAGATTGTGGTGAATAATCCGGGCTTACGGGTCTTCTGTCATTTCTGCCGTCAGCAGTATCGCAACTGAACCGGGGGCAATGAAATGTCGAGTGTCGAGGCCTTCCAGCTGGACGCAACGATCATATTATTGGATTCAGCTGATGAAGCAGAGTGTGCCCCTCGTGCATATGGAGGACATGGGAAATGGCGAGTGGACAGGATCATCCGAGTTACCTGAAGACTCGAACTCGTGGGTCAACATGGCCAAAGTCTATGTTCCTGCCCAGAGCATTCTTATCGTTGGTAAAGACACGCAAATACTGACCGAGAACCAAGAAGAGATCGAGGGATCTGGTGTCGCTACGTACCAGGAAGAGACGCTCTATCTCTTCAAAGACGAATCGTTCGATCAGTCACGCCCTGAAGCGATCAATGCGAATATCTATCCGTTGGCGGAACTCGATGTCAATGTTATCGAAACGTTGAATTATACCCTGAATGACATTGCTAACGAAACAGGTGACTTTGCGGAACTGCAACGACAGTGGTGGGAAGTGAGCCTTCTCGCTGGTCAGGAGATTACCGTCGGACGACCGGAAGATCCGGTAGATCAGGCCGACTTTACTTTCATTGCGTCAACGGAGGTATCGAGGCCTTTGGATATCACGCCCGATACCGACCCATACGGCTTCACCGTTGCGAAGCGATATCGAATTGTGGAAGATGGAACATATTTCCTTATGGCAGAACCAGGTCCGCTGAACGACTATGGTAAGTACGATCTAAACGCCTTAGTTCAAGACCTGGAAGATATTGAGCCAAACAACTCCGTGGGTCAAGCGACGTTACTGGATGGACATCTTGTCGTTTCTCCTTCGGGGATGAAGGGCATAGCTGTGGCAAGCGCACTGGAGGGAGTTGATACGGACTGGTTTGGATTGTCTCTTGAGCCTGAACACATGCTTGCGGTTGAGCTGTCCTACCTGACCGGGCATGAGAATGCTCTGAGACTGGAGATCCGAGATCCCGACGGAAATGTTGTGTTTGAGGAAAGCCTGTCCAACGGGCTTGATCGCGATACAATGCGATACATATTGCCATCTTTGCAGGGAGGGCAGTACGCTATCGGCATTTCCGGCAATGCAATTGGCTATCGCCTTGCCGTGCGGACCGGTCCCATGCAGGACGTTGCCATTGCGCCGGGGGAACATCGCATCGTTGGTCCCGATGGGGCCCCCTGTGGATGGGAGAAATCAACCTGGACCGTGCTCGTGTGATTCATGTGCCCTGTGAGTATGTTTTTGATGCCCAAGGAATGCGTATCTCAGTTGATGGTTTGGAGGAAGTGGGCTTCGATGTTGGAAGATACTTCCTGCCATGTGTTACCGATGATATGACTATTCGAATAGAAGGGTCGACTCCATCGATTGTCCCTGGAGGGCACGGTACTGCCTCGAATCCTCTGGACTTGAAGTCGATTCTCGCCTCCCGGGAGGACAGCGAGGGGCTCTACTATGAAGGCTTTGGACGCACCATATTTGTGAACTCCGAACTGTGGCTCGAAATGGATATGGAGGCTGGCCAGGCGTTGAGATTGGCAGCAAAGGGCCCAGGTGCAGGCCATGGTCAGACAAACTGGATTCCAATCAAGGCCTCTTGGCAAGGCCTCGACTTGGCAATGCATCGAAAGGTTCCTTTTGTCGCTCCCAGTGCAGGGAGGCTCCTGATCCGCGTAACACCCGAAAATGGCCCTTGCATCTTCAGAATTGGTGCATGGGTAGCCGACGCGACAACTGGTGCGTTCGACGGACCTTTGGCAGGTACCGGCGGCATGTGGCGGAGGGTCACGGAGGTCCGTCGGGGCGATGCATTCGGCAGTGGCGGCACCATGAGCATTTACGATGCTGATTTCCGGTTCGTCGGGCGGGTGGAATCGGGGGCTTGGTATGCTCCGGGCAACGGACGATTCCACATTCTCTCTACGCAGGCCGTGACGGAAGCCGAATCCGCGGTTCGTCCCAAGCAGTTGGTTTACCTGGACTTCGGCGGTGGCTTCGTCGGGTACGTCCCGGGGTTGGACCTGGACCTGGGAACGTTGGATGGCTTTGATTCCGATGCCCTGGACCTTTCAGCCAACTTCCGCCAGCAAGTCCTCTCCCGGATCCGCGAGAAGTTCGACAATCTGCCGATCCGAATCGTGGACTTCCAGCCGGAGTCGCTGCCGTATGCAAAAATATACGTATCGGGTTCCACTCCCGTCGAGCAGATGGGAGAAGCCCTCGGCGACGGCCTAAACGCGAATCTGTACAACGATGCCTACATCTTCGCCGGAAACATCCTGGACCGGCTTCGAAGCGACCACGACTGGGATGCCCTGTCCCAGCAGGCCAGGTCCAACATGCTGTCCGATGCACTGGCCAACGTCTCCGCCGCCTATCTGGGCAGGGCCCTGGGGCTCGAAGTCACAAGCCAGGGCAGCGACCTGATGGCCCTGGAAACATGGGACGACCTGGCCGGGGCCATGGAATTCTCCGACACCGAAATCGCCGTCAGTGGCATGGCCTACCTCCAGAACGCAAGGCATGTCCTGGCAGCCGCGCTGTCCAGCTTTACCCCGGGGGTGGTGCAGGAGACGCATCGCAATGACTTCCCGGACCATGCCGAGGCTGTGCTGCTGGGACGCGATGTGGACAGGCCCCTGCTGATGGGCGCCATGTCGCAGAACGACGTGGACTATTACGCCTTCACGCTGGCAGAGGCTGCGACGCTCCAGCTCCGCCTGGCCCGGGGCGAGGGTACCACACTGGAAATCCGCGACCAGGACCTGTTCCTCATCGCCGAAGATGCCGACGGAGACGGCCAACTCGTCCAGCAACTCCAGGCCGGGACGTACTTCGTCCGCCTGAGTCTGGACCTGCCTCCCACAGCCCCGCCGACGATCGGGGACCAGCTTACCGCCTCGGCCCCTCCGGAAGGCTCGGAGTACCTCGTGGATCTCGGGCAGATGGGCGATGCGACCGGCGATGGCACGGTCGACGACGCCGACCGCGAACTGGTCCTGGACAACTGGCTGGCCGACGCGGGCCGGCGGGACGATCGTGCGGATATCAACAGCGATGGACAGGTCGACATCTTCGACCTCCTGGCCATCCGCAGCCACTATCAGCAGCAGTTGCCCCTGGCCCAGAATCCGGACCTCAACCCGCCCGAGGCCCCGATGCTGGGGCCGATGATGCCCACCATGCCCCCGCTCATGCCCGCCCTGGATGAACCGACGCCGATTGCGACGCCGACTCCGAGCCCCAAAGCGGGCGATCTGCTGGCCGATGTCTCGCCGATCACGACCCGCCCGGCCGGCCCGACCGTCGCCCCGCGCGGAATTGGAATGAGCCTCCAGGCCCAGGACGTCCGGCTCCAAAGTCAGATCGCAAAGCCGGTGGGGCCGATCGTAAACGAACCGCTGAGCCTCGCGCCGGCGCCGATTGTTCCCCTTGCCCAGGACAGCTACATTCCGGTATCGCTGGGCGAGACGGTCGAGCCGATGCAGTTGCCGGCAGAGTCGGTGGCGGCCCAGGCCTCTCAGGACGCTGCCCAGAGCCCGCTTGATGCAAGCCTGTCAAGCCCCCTGGAAACCCCGTTGGAAGCAGAGGATTCGCAGTAAGGAAGACCGCGCCGGCCCCGACCGGCCCCAAGGAGAAAGACAATGAAGTACGCAACGTTACTGGCGGCGGCTCTTGCGATGCACGTGGCCTGCCTTCCGGCCCGGGCGCAGGCGCCCAAGGTAGATGTGGAACTGACCGCCGACGCCCTGACGCTCCAGCCCGGACAGCGCAGCCAGGTGCAGGTCCGCGCACAAGTCAAACCGGCCCACGCCGCCCAGAATGACGGGCTCTTCAGTTGGTGCCTGGATCTTCAGCTCAACTCCGCAGACGCCGCACAGTGGGTCCCCGACAGTGTCATCCGCCCGGGCTGGCTCAGCGACCCCCGCGCAAGCAGTGATGGCTCGATGCAGCCGGGAATGCTAACGGACGTGTACGACCTGGCCCCTTGGACGGAGCTGAACAAGGGCGTGGCCCAGAGCGTTGTGCTCTTCAGCGTGGAGATCGAGGCCCTCGCGGAGGGGACGGTGGAACTGAGAGCCCTGCCCGGGGATTTGATCGACGCGGACTTCGCCCTGCAGAGCACCTCCTACCTGCGAGGCCCAAGCGATCCCCCGCTGGTCCAGGGCGACTACCAAGGCGCCCAGCTCAGCCTGGAAGTGGTGCCCGAACCGGCCTCGCTGCTGCTGCTCTGGGCCGGAGGCCTGGCCCTGCTTCGCCCAAGGCGCCGCCTGAGAAGGTCGTGTTCCCGGTGATCTTCTTGCGCTCGCCCTGGCCGGGCCCACCAACGATTTCCACGTAAGCGACGTTTTTCCAGGCGGTGCCATTCCTCACTGTCCCTATTTTCCCGAATCTTTGTCCTTCTGTGGCTTCTCTTTGTCTGATCGGACAAAAAGGTAAGTCTCTGCTTGCCTGTATTTCCCTTCGTATGAAGGATCCGGCAGGTAGACGGTGACTTCGGCAGTCCGAGGGGGGCTCTTCGCTCGGAACAGACTTGTCGACAGCTGGGAGTGGTGGTATTCTTAGCGATTCCAGCCCGGGAAAAAGGGATTTCTGTAGAAAAACAGGCTCAACCGAGAAATGAAGAGATATCGCTACTTGCTGCTCATACTTGCGTTGGTGCTGTTTCCTTCAACCGCATCAGCCAACACGGGAACTCCGCTGATGTGGGCTTCGATGCTCCACCTCGTCTTAGGAAATGCGATTATTGGTCTTATCGAGGGCCTATTACTTGGATGGATATTCAAGTGCTCGAAATGGAAGTCGGTTCTGATTCTCATCGTAGCGAATTATGCATCGGCTTGGGCTGGCGGGTTCTTCGTTGCAGGTTACTTGGCGTCCCTGCCCGACATCACAATCCAGACGATCCAGCTTTGGCTTCTTGTCTTCGTCCTCGTTGCATTTGTCATCACGCTTTTGATTGAGTTTCCCTTTTTCTGGTTCGCGCTACGCTTCCGAGAGCATCCTTTGCGGCGAGCCATCAAGGCAACGCTAGTGATTCACGGCGTTAGCTATGCTTTGCTCTTTGGCTGGTATTGGATGGCAAGTGGAACTTCGATGATGTCCAAGCTTGAAGTGGTGTCAGCGGATGAGATGGAAGTCCCAGGGTCATATGTTCTTTACTTCATGTCCCCCGAAGGAGATCAAGTCCTCCGCATGGACCTCAATGATTCTGGTTCTTTGCAGCCAATTTCAGAGGTGGTAGCAGATCACCGGAACGACCGACTTTTTGTTCGCCCACGTGATGGCTTGGGCTTTGATCTTTTCGTCTACCTTGATTCAGAGGTTCGGGGAGCGGAGACGGAATCGCTAGTTCTGAATGATTTTGCAGAGGAAGCACCTGTCGAGTGGCGCATTGCGGAAGGACATTCCGAAGAGGCCGAAGGATCGTGGTTTAATTTTGGCCCGGTTCCCACCATTGGAGTGGCATCCGACTGGGAATTTCGCACTGGTTTTTGGCCCGTGGAAGGGCTCAGCGGCGATAACGAAAAGACCGGAGATCGCGTGCATTTCTCTTTGGAGTTGCCGTTCGCTGCTTGGCCGGTTCGCAACGCAACCCACATTGCTGGCGACTACGTGGTTGTTCAACTAGGTGACGATCAGATTTGCATGATTCATCCGGAGTCCAGGAAGATTGCATTGGTCGCCCGCGGCAAGGGGCCAATCGTAGCGAAGCCAAAACTATCTACTACCGGGAGCATTGAACATTGAGTCTCAGGACGCTGCTGCATAGCGGACATCTTCATGGTTGAAGTGGCTTCGGGCAATGTGGGGCTGTTCCTGCGTGCTTCGCACGGGACCTGGTGTCCCTTGAGCCGGCTGATGCGTTTGGGGCCGCGCTTTCGGGCCTTCAGCGCCGCATCGCCGCCCGGACCACGCGGGCCTTGAATTCCGCCGAAAATCGCCTTCGCTTCCTGCCTGCCATCTCGTCTCCTTCCTGAGCCACTTCCGCTCAGTCTATCCCGAGACGACGCCACCTTAAACCAGCGCCCAGTTTTCGGGGACAAGCTCAGTCTATCCCGAGACGACTCCACCTTAAACCAGCGCCCAGTTTTCGGGGACAAGCTCATCTGGAGGGCCGACGCAGAACAGTATAGGGCAGTGTTCAATCCGTCACGGTACCCGCCCGGATCATTCTGCGTAAAGCGTCCGAATCTGGGGTCGAGGTATCGAGCGCGGTTGTAGATGAGTCCGAATTCGCGGTCGTGGAGGAGGCCCTGGTGGCCGAAGG
>CAZOVB010000121.1:0-6470 GCA_964583095.1 uncultured Planctomycetaceae bacterium | reverse complement strand
GTTTCATATATATTGCGCTGGATGTCGTTGCTGTGCCCGGCGTGGTCGATCCGCGCCCCCTCGACCATCAAGAAGAACCCTTCCGGGGAGTCTTCCAGCAACTCGATGGCCTTGAGAGTCATGTCGCTCAGCCGCGGTGCCTCGCTGTACACCGAGGCCTGGCCGCTGATATCATCGAAATAGTAAGGCATGTGCCCCCCTTGATGGAACTGGCCCGAGACATACCTGGTCCCGGCCTTGAGGGACTCGAGTTGCGCCCGATTCTTGACCACGGTATAGCCGGCTGCCTCGGCCGACTCGGGCAGCATCCCAAGCACGATTCGCTCGCCGTCCTTGCCTTTGGCCCCAGCGGCCCCGAAAATCACATTGGGCCTGACCTCGGTGAGCATCTGCATCGCAATTCTGTCGTACTGGTTGCGGCTTGGCACATGACCGGCAAAGGCTGCCGGCGTGGCGTGGGTGATCGTTGCCGTGGTTACCAGGCCCGTCCTTTTGCCCTGGGAGGCCGCCTTTTCCAGGATCGTCTCCAGGGCAGACCGATCGCCGGGAATCGCCATGCTCAAGACCCCGTTGCGAACCTTCCTGCCGGCAGCAAAGGCTGTTCCTGCCGCAGCCGAATCCGTCACGGCCTTGGGCCCTTGGGCAGGATAGGTCCGAAGTCGACCCGACCCCGGCAGCGACTGGAAGAAGAGTTTGCCTTTCTGCCCGTGCTCATACAGACTTGCGGCCTCGACCTGGGCAAAGCCCATCCCATCCCCGATCAGCAGGATGACATTTCGGGGCTTGGCCTCGGGCTTGTCTTCGGTGGTCTCGGGCCGGGCCGAACAGGCGATTCCTGCAAAGGCAACCCAGGTCCAGACCAGCGTCACCCACAAGGCCTTACGACTGAGCAGGCGCCCATAAGGATTCACAATATTGGACTTCTCATACATGGACTTCTCCTGTCTGACGATTCTTGCCTGCAGCAACGCCCGTGGGTACACTCTCCGGACGCTCAGTCCGAAACAGTACCCGACATTCTACACGAACCCGGCGCTTTTGTGAGAACAAGATGCACGTCGCGCGGATTTCCCAAAGCGTTCTCCCCTGCCCGGAGCCCGGGTGCCGCCCGCCACAGACGCACAGGACCCGAAAGGACCCGAACGATTGAATGACCAGAGCGAACCAACCGTTGCGGTACTCATCCCCTGCTACAACGAAGCCGCCACCGTCGGGAAGGTCATCGACGACTTTGCCACCGAGTTGCCCGAGGCACAGATCTGTGTCATCGACAACAACTCCGACGATGACACGGCCAGTATCGCCCGCCAACGGGGCGCAACGGTGCTCTTCGAGCCACGCCAAGGCAAGGGATTTGCCATCGAGACGATGTTCAGCCGCGTCGATGCGGACCTGATGGTCATGGTTGACGGGGACGACACCTACGACGCAGCCTCGGTGCACAAGCTCCTTGAGCCCGTCCGCCAGGGGCGGGCGGACATGGCCGTCGCCGCCCGGCTGGCCCAGTACGATGACAGTTCGTTCCGGCCGCTTCATGTGGCAGGTAACGGCTTGGTCCGGGGGCTGATCAACCGGCTCTTCGGGGCGAATCTGACCGATATCCTCTCAGGCTACCGCGCCTTTAACCGGAAGGTCTGCAAGCGGATTCCGGTCGTCTCGGCCGGCTTTGAGGTCGAGACCGAACTGACGATTCAAATGCTCTACTACCGGTTGCGGATCGTCGAAGTACAGGTTCCCTATCGAGGCAGGCCCGAGGGCAGCGAATCCAAGCTGCGAACCTTCCGGGACGGCTTTCGCGTGCTGGCCAAGCTGTTCAATCTCTTCCGGAGCATCAAGCCGATGACGTTCTTCGGCCTGGTGGCCATTTTGCTGTTTCTGCTGGGATTGGCCGCCGGTCTGCCTCCCGTCGTCGGCTACTTCCAGACGGGCAGGGTGGAGAGATTCCCCCTTGCGATCCTGGCCACGGGGCTGATGATCCTCTCAGCGGGCAGCTTCTTCCTGGGCCTGATCCTCCATTCGATCAACTACCGCCTGCGGGAACTGCACAACATCCTCACGCGGGGAGATATCTGATCGCTTCGGTATCGCGGGCCTGTTACTCGTCGGTCAGCGCGTCGAGCCGCTGTCGCGCCGTCCGGGCGGACCGGGTCTGGGCGTAGTCGTTGACCACGCGGCGATAGAGAGAAATCGCCTCCGGATCCGACTGGGACTTCTCATAGCAGTAGGCCGCCCAGAACAGACACTGGGCTGCGGCGGGGACCTGCCCGGCGTTTTCGTATTCGCCGGCCAGCTTCGAGAGCATCGGGCGAGCCTTTTCGTATTCGAAGGCCTCGACGAGCCTCATCGCCTCCTGGAAGCGCTGCTTGCGGTCCTTGGACTGATCGTCCGACTCCCCGGTGGCGGGGGAGGTGGCGATTCTTTCCAACTCGGCGTCGGTTTCCCCCACGGAATCTTCCTTCTCCTCCTGCCTGGTGTCGGGATCGCTCGTGGCTTTCGGGACACGTGGGCGAGTCCTGTCTTCCTCGTCGGCCCTGTAGGCAGGCTCGGGCGAGGCCTCGGAAGCAGCGGTCCCTTCCCCGCCGGCGCCCCGGGTGGAAAGATCCGGCGAAAGCGTGTCATCCTGGTACGGGCTCTCGCGGAGGTACCCGCCTTCGTAATTCTGCGAGGAGCATCCGACCAGCAAGGCGGCCGAGACCAGCAGGCACAGGCCCAAGCGCAATGATCGGTCAGCCGACATTGTTGACTCCCTCCAGGATCACGCGGGCCTCGAGGAGCCAGGCTTCCACCTTGGCTGCTTCACTCTGGGAGTCGATCCTCTCATCGATCATCTCGATCAGCTTGCCCTCGCCGATCATCTCGCTGAGGCTCTTGCGAGCGGCCGGGTCTTCGGGACCGACCTGTTCGAGACGAAGCAGGACGAACTCGATACGATCGATGAGCTTGGCGGTCTTCTCGCCCGAGGCGCTGGGCCGGACCAGGCCGGCCCGGCGGGCCAGTTCGGAACGCGCTGCGGCAATCTGCCAACCGGCCAGTCCCTGGCGGCCGTCCGCCGCGGCCATCCGGTAAGAAACCGACAGCGCCGCTTCCAGGCGTTTGGTCTTCCGCTCGAGCTGATCGATGCGATCCTGAAGCACCTCGCGCCGGCGGACCATTTCGTCCTGGCCGAACTTCTCGATGTCTTTCGCTTCATCCGTGGCCTTGAGTCGGAGCCCCTCAGTCCTTCTCCGACCGGCAGCGGCGCGATTCTCATCGGCTTCTCTCGCCTCGGCCGCCTCGGAGAGTTTATCGACCCTGGCAAGGGCGATCCGGTTTGTCTCCTGGAGTTTGTCGACCTGCTTGCGAAGCTTGGTGACCTCTTCGCTGAGGCCTTCGACCTTTTTGCCAGCCTCCAGGGCCTCATCGATCTGCCTGCTTGCAACGCCACTCCCGCGCGCCATTGGCTCTTGCTCTTCGGGTACCGGACCTGAGGCCAGGCCGGAATCAACGGCACCGGTAGAGCCCTTAACATCCGCCGGTCCTCGGGCCGGTTTTGAGCCGGCGGGGTCTAAATCATCGGGCTGAGCCTCTTCTGTGGGCCCGGGAGCAGCGGCCGGGGCGGGGCTCCGGCCCCCCATTGCCGGCATTCTATCGGCCTGCTTTGTCGAAACGACGCCGTCTTCTTCCCTGTTCCCTCCCCCGGCAGCGCCTGAGGGGAGCGTCCGATCCAGCTGCTCCCGCAGCCTCTTGACCTGCCGACGGGTGTCGGCAAGCTCCAGTTGCAGATCCGTCAGGTGGGCAGAAGGTTCCTTGCCGAACTCGTCGCCCGACAGGGCCTCATCACCACTGTGCTGCATGGGTGGGAGGAAGTTGACGTAGAACATCGCGCCGGTGGCCAGGAGGACCAGGGCGGCTGCGAGCGTGGGGGCCCATCGCATCCACCAGCCACCGGTGGTCTGGGAGGCAGCGATTCGGCCTAGCTTTCCCGTCGAAGCCAGCGGAGGCACCGAAGCCTCCTTTGAGGCCTCGTGAGCCCCCCACTGCCGCAGGAGCGGTTCCACTCGGGGATCCGGGTTGTTCTCTGGTTGAGTCATTTCAAAAGGCTATAGGCCCATCGGAGGGTTTTGCGCAGTTTTTCAGGACAGAATCCCTTTGCTTTGCAGACATCCTTGCAGCAGGCCCTGGGCTTCGGTGAGGCGCAGGCGAACGGTGGCCTCGGCCATCTTGAGCTGCCTGCCGATGGCCCGGGTGGTCAATGCCCGGACGTACCTCAGGTGCACGAGTTCACCCAAGTCCTTATCCAGGTGCTGGATACAGTCGCGAACCGCCTCGATCCGCTCGCGCTGTTCCAAGGGGCCTGTCGGGGCCTGGTCGCAGCGAAGCATCTCCTCGGCCAGTTCGGGATCCATCGAGGCATCGGGCTTTCGGCGCGACCATCTTCTTCGGGCGACATTTCGGGCAATCGTCGCGACCCAGGTGCGGAATTTGCCTCGTTTGGGATCAAACGTGTGCAAGGAGCGATAGACCCGGATGAACGTCTCCTGGGTCAGGTCATCGGCGTCCGAGCCATCGAACCCGCTGCGGGAGAAGTAGACCTTCACCCGAGGCGCATGCAGGCCGTAAAGGCGCGTGAACGCCTCGTCGTCGCCCTCCATCGCCAGGGCCAGCCAGTGGTGAGTCAGTAGGACAGGGTCCGAGGACTGCCCAAGAGCGTGTCCTCCCGGATCCGGCTTGGGGGCCGAATCGCCCTCTTCCACATACCGACCCGTGTTTTGCGCCTGCTCGGTCACGAAACGCCAAACCCCACGATCCTGAAAAAAGCGGCCCGTTACCAACCGCGTCCCTTGCTTGGACGCATTGAAGGATGCAAAGTTTTGTTGCACCTGCCGCAAAATCTATCCTACCGATACTGCCGGCAATGGGCAACGGTCCTTCCGCACCTGTCGGATCGACCTGGGCCGGAAAACTTCGCACTTTCTCTGCGCAGAGGCTCTCGTGCCCAATACTCCCATTCGGAAAGGAGATGCCATGCGTACGATCCGCCTCACCTCAGCCCTTGCCCTGCTCCTGCTGGTAGCTGCCGAAGTCCAGGCCGATGGGATGTATGTTGTTGCCCCCGCGCAACTGGACCGGATGGAAGAGCCCCCCGAGGTCCGCTCCCAGAGGCAGGAGGCGATCCTGATCCCCGATGGCGGCCAGAACACCGTGATTCTGCGGACCTTCTTCGATCCCGGGCCCGACCAACTGGCCTGGCTGATTCCGGTACCCTCCGAGCCGTTCGACATTCGCAAGGAAGAGCAGGCCGTCTTCTCGGTCCTTGACATGGGCTCCCGGCCAACCCTTTACAAACCAGGCCGCCCTGGGGGGCTCAAGTGCGGTTGCAACGCGGGGGCTTCACCGTGGGCCCAAGAGGATGTGACCGTCCTGCAGACCGGCCAGGCGGGGATCTACGATCATGCCGTCCTGGCCGCGGGCAGCGGCGATGCCCTTATCGGCTGGCTCAACGACAACGGCTTTGCCATGCCCGACCAGGCACGAAAGGCCGCCGAACCTTACATCGGCGAGAAATGGTATTGGCTGGCGTTGAAGGTTCGACCCGAGGCGGACACTTCCCAGGCCCAGATCGCCCCGCATCCGATCCGTTTCCGCTACCGGGGTGGACTGATCTTCCCGCTTCGCATCTCCCGCCCGAGTTCCGCCAGCCGTTGTCACGTGCTGCTCTACGTTCTGGGCGACCGGCGATACCGCCCGGCCAACTGGCCCCGGGTGGACCTGCAAGAGATGCAGGGGCTCTGGGGCAGGCTTACATACGAGGAGTGCCTGCGAGTCCTGACCCATCGCCACGGCGGAAGACTGTTTGTCACCGAATACGCCGGTCGGGCCGACTGGCTCCAACGGGCCTACAGAGAGAATGACACGTATAGGCCGATTCCGAGGGACAAGGCATACCTCACACGTCTGCATGCCCTGGTGGCCCCGAAGAATATGACGACGGATGTCTTCCTCGGACCTCACGACAGCGATAAGCGTGTAGAGAGTGTCATCTACGCTCAGGCTTCGACCCCCGGAGCGGGAGAAGTTCTCCTGGCCCTTGCACCGCTGGGCATCGCCGCCGCGGGGGCAGGGCTCGCCGGGCGCAAGAGACGCACCGGCCTGGCCTTGACGATCCTGGGAATCGGGATGCTGGTCCTGGTGCAGGTGAGCTTCTGAAAATCAGCCGCCGATGACCTTGCGTACGTTGGCGGCGTTGACCGGTTGGATCAGACCGCGGTCGGTGATGATCGCTTCAATAAGGTCAGCCGGGGTGACATCGAAGGCCGGACTGTACGTCTTGACGTCCACCGGGGCCGTCCGCTTGCCGAAACCTTCGGTGATCTCCTCGGCGGCGCGCTGCTCGATGGGGATGTCCACTCCGCTGGACAGGTCGCGGTCGAAGGTGGAGCTGGGCGCGGCGATGAAGAACGGGATGCCGTGACGCCGGGCGAGGACGGCGA
>CAZOVB010000120.1:0-6501 GCA_964583095.1 uncultured Planctomycetaceae bacterium | reverse complement strand
ATCGTGGAGGATGAGTGATGCACCCACGCTATCAGCAGCACTACGCTGCACAGTATCTGCAAACTGTGCCGAAAGGCTCGATCATCGACACCCGGGCATGACCCGGGAAACCAGAGGAACGCCGATATGATTGGTAATGATATAGAGCAAGAGAAGCGCCAAGCCATGCAGAATCAGGGTATGGGGCACGGCAGCCTGGATAGTGCGCAGAAAAGCACCCGCCCAGGCGACAACGAGATCCCCAGGGAGATCAATTTTCAGCAGAATGAGCTGGAGAAGCTGGTGGGCCTGCTGGAGAAGCTGCACGGGCGCCTTAATCCTGTGATGTCTGACAGGAGCGAGAACAGGGAGCAAGCGGAGCCCACACCAGAGCCACCGGCCACACCGCTGGGAGCAGAGATCCGGAAAGGTACTTCAACGATCATGGCGATGCGCGGCATGGTGATGAACATCCACCAGCGCCTGGAGCTGTAATCCACCCCACTGAAGAGACGAGGAAACGACGATGGGAGCAATAATAACTCAGTATTCACGCGGGTGGGGGAAGAGTCACCGCGTCCGCCTCCACATGCAGATATTGGCGGCGCGCCGCGCACTGAGTATCGTGAACCGGCTGCCACCAGGCCCTTACAAAGCGCACCATGCCAGTCGAGTGCTGTGTACTATGAACCGGCTGCGTGGCTCGTTACAACGTGCAGAGAACACCGTCAGGAGGCTGACACCATGAACAACGACACCCGAAGTGAAGCAGATCGACTGGAGCAGCACCTACTGGACCAGCAGGCCCGTGAGATGGTGCGTGGGGCGGCCTCTGCCGGCATGCCCCTGGAAGAGTGCGAGAAGTCGCTGACACGCGCGCTGTACGCCGAGCTGCCCCGAGGCGCACCGAAGGGCCCGATCGTGAAGAAAGCCCGTCAGATGATCCGGGAAGTCTACAAGGAGGTCGAGAGTGAGCAGCAAAAATGAGCTGGTGGCCACCTTCATCGAAGTGGCCGGGGACGCCGAGACGGCCATAGGTATCGTTAACGACGCGCTGGGCACCAACTACCACCGGCGCAAACTGACTGAGTGGCGCAGTCGGGTGGTAAAGACACCGCGCGCGTCCGAGGAAGTGATGCGTTGGCACGTGATCCATGCGGTGCTGGACGAGGACGTGGCCGAGCAGCTGGCGCCGATGCTGGACATACCACCCCCTGGAGGTGACAAGTGAAAAATGCAGATATGCCGGCAGCACCGGCGGGAAAGATAGCAAGACCAGTCCCGAAGGGTGGCGACCCGCTAGGGAATTACACCACTACAGCGAATGGGTTTACAAAGCGAGAGCGGGTGGCGGTGGCGGCGCTGCAGGGGCTGTTGTCTAACCCGGAGGTAACAGTCGGCGGGGGTGAATTGACGGCTTCAACCGTCGCACACCGCGCCGTCGAATATGCCGATATGCTTTTGAACGACCTGGAGAAGTAGACGGCGACGAGGACCGGTGATACTGTATTCATCGGCGGCGGCCGGTTTAGTGGGTTGCTCTGCTAGATCCGCCTCCCTCGTCCGCGCTTGGGCCGCCGCCACCTATAATAACGGACGAGGATAAGGACGAGGTTATGCAACGAAATATGACATTGCGATTACAGCGCAAGGGGATAGTCACCCCCGTATTCTGGTCAGCGGAGCGCTGATATGAGTGCGAAGCGTCTGGCGGAACAGGATCTCAAGCGCTCTGGCATCACCTGGTTGCAGGCGAAAGACGCGGGAATGTTTACCATCCCGGACGCCACGAAACTGCACAGTAAATTCCATTCAGTCCCCGCCATGGTGATCCCCTACGCGGACCCGGCCACGGGCACCGTGATGCAGGACGGGGAAGGGCCGTTCTACCGGCTGCGTTACCTGGAAGAGCCACCGTCACCCCCGGGCTTCAAGAAGCGCAAGGCGCCGCGGTACGTCCAGCCACCGCACAGCGACGTGCATGCCTATTTCCCGGTCACTCAGCACATCGACTGGCGCAAGACGCTGGCCGACCGCACCATCCCCATCCTGATCGTGGAGGGCGAGAAGAAAGCGCTAAAGGGCTGTCTGGACGGCTTCCCGACCATCGGGCTCGGTGGTGTGTTCAACTACACGACTCTCCCCGAACAGCTGCTGCCAGAGCTTGAGGCGGTGGTGTGGAAAAAGCGGGTGGTCTACATCGCGTTCGACAGTGACATCAACGACAATCCCGACATCCAAGTGGCAGAGGCGCGGCTGATCACCCTGCTGGCCCATGACCACGGCGCCATCGTGAAGCCGATCCGCCTGCCCAGCACGGCTGAAGGGGAGAAGGTGGGGCTGGACGACTTTCTGGTGGCGGAAGGCCCGAAGGCGCTGAAGCTGCTGCTGAAGAAAGCGAAAGACCTGGGGAAAACCGAGATCGCGGTGGCATCGCTGAATCAACGTATCTGCTGGATCGAAAGTGAAGCGTGCATCTACGAGTACGAAACCAAAGCGTTCATCGCAAAGGATTCGCTGATCAATGGCAGCAAGTACAGTCCACTGAAGCTGTTCGTGCCCAATGCGAAGGGCGACGGGATGAAGGAAGTATCCGCCACCAGAACCTGGTTGACCCATCCCCATGCCGCGCGGTTCGATGACATCGTGATGGCACCCGACCGGGACGAGACAACCATCGTGAATGGCCACGGCAAAGCGCTGAATATGTGGACCGGGCTGGAAGGGGAGGAAGGCGACATCACCCCGTTTCTAGAGCTGTCCCGTTTCCTGTTCAAAGACCTGCCCCCTGATAGCCAGGATTTGCCTCTCAAGCTGATGGCCTACAAGGCGCAGCACCCGGGCGAGAAGATCCCGCTGGCTATCGTCATGGTGGGCCTGCAGGGCAGTGGCAAGTCCCTATGGGCGGACATCCTGCGCGAAGCGTTCGAGCCGTACAGCAAAGAGATCGGTTCCCGGGTGCTGGCCAGCGAATACAACGGCTTCATAGAGAGTAGCCTGCTGGCCGTGATCGGGGAGGCCGAGCCAGAGGATCTGCAGCGTCATGGTGGGGTACTCAGAAGCCTGATCACCGACGTCAACCAGCACATGAACGAGAAGTACCGCAAGGCCCGCCAGATCAAGTCGTACACCTTTTACATCATCAATTCCAACAAGCACGGGGTCGCGGCCTACAGCCAGGACGATCGGCGCATGTTCGTGATCTCCTGCCCGGAGAAGCGGGAAGCGTCGTTCTACGAGCCGCTGATCCCGTCGGGGGCCTGGCGCAAGAATGGTGGGGCAGCCAAAGTGCTGCAGTACCTGCTGGACTACGACCTGGGCGACTGGAAGCCACCGTCACAGGCACCGATGACACCCGAGAAGTACATGGCCTACGTGGAGAGCCTGACGCCGGCCGAGCGCCTGGCGGAAGAGACGCACACGGCCGACGAGAACGTGGTGTCATTGTGGGTGCGCCAGTCCATGGCCTGGGCGGAAGAGGCCGAGACGAGCAACGATCCCGGTGCGGCGCGCCTGGCCCGGGAGATCAACGATTCCCTGCCACACATCCAGATCCGCCCATTCTACTCCCCGGAAGAGCTGGCGCTGATGTTCCCCGCCATCGCCTCCACCCTGCACGGGAACCGGAAGCTGTCGCACACGGTCGCCGGGGAGCTGTCCCGGGGCCTGCGCAACGCCGGGGTGCGGTACCTGCGCTGCAGCGACGACCCCCGTGGTTTCCGCTGGCAGGGGATGATCCGCCAGTACCTGATCATGGCCGAGCCTGACCGGTGGGCCGAGCCGATGTCACAGACGGAGTTTGAGCAGTGGATGCACCAATTTCCGAAATTCTCAGAAATGCAGCGTAAACGAAAGCGTTGACAGCTTAACATTACGTTGATATAAAGGAAGCGCTATGAAAATGAGTGTGGACGAGGCACGACGACTTCTGAACCTGCCGCCGGCAAGCGATGGCATGGTCACCCCACAGCAGGTGCGCACCGCGTTCCGCCGCGCTGTCAGATCCGCGCACCCCGACACCGGGGGCAACGAGCTGGAGGCGTCGGACCTGGTGACCCGGCTGGGAGATGCCCGCCAGCTGCTGCTGGACGCGGTGGACAACACATGCCCCCAATGCCGAGGCGCGGGGCACGTGAAAACCGGGGGCCGGTTCCAGATGTCGAAAGTATGCATGTACTGTGACGGATCAGGAGAGCAACTATGAGGAAAGAATACGTGTTCGAGGGCCCTATCCCCGAGTCGCTGGGGGCGGTGGCGGACCTTTACAAAGAGGTTTCCGAGCTGCGCCTGGCGATGCAGAAGGAAGTCGACAAGGTGAAAAAGCGCGAGACTGAGCTGCGTGAATACCTTATCGACAATATCAGCAAGAGTGATGACCGCGGCGCCGTTGGCCAGCGCTACAAGGCCATCGTCAAGACCAAAACGAAGTTCACCACCACCAACTGGAAAGAAGCCTGGGAGTGGGGTGTGAAGAACAATCGCACCGACATTTTCAGCAAGTCGCTGAACGCCAAACCACTGGCCGACTACATGGAAGAAACCGGCCACCCCATCCCTGGCACTGAGCCAATCCAAGTACCTGATCTATCTGTAACGAAAATCTGACGGGCTGCGGCCCCACGGGAGAACAACCATGAGTAACAAGAAAGACGTTGTAAGCCTACAGGAGCGTTATGCCGAGTACGCCGAAGAATACGCTGGGGAGGAAGCCGCCGGCGGCAGTTTCCTGACCACCAGTGGTGGCATCATGCAGTTCGGTGACGAGGAAATGCCGGGTAACCAGGTAGCTGTGATCATTGTCGACAGCATCCGGGAGAACACGTTCTACGATGAAGAGTACGACCCCGACAATTTCTCCCCGCCCAAGTGCTTCGCGTTCGGAAGGCGCGACAGCGAGATGGCTCCACACGATGACGTGTTCGCCAGTCATGAGCAGGGCGGCTTCTTCGAGCCACAGCACGATCAGTGCAAGGGCTGCCCCATGAACGAGTGGGGATCGGCAGACAAGGGGCGCGGCAAGGCGTGCGCCAACCGCCGGCGTCTGGCGCTGATCCCGGTGGGCCAGTACGTTAAGAAGGGCCGGGAGTATGAGCTGCAGGTTTTCGAGGACGACAAGGCGCTGCGCGAGGCGGAGATCGCGTTCCTGAAGCTGCCGGTGACCAGTGTGAAAGCCTGGTCCAACTACGTGCGCCAGGTATCGGCGCAGTACAACAAGCCGCCATTCGCGGTGGCCACCCGGATCTACATCGAGCAGGACCGGAAAACTCAGTTCAAGATCAAGTTTGAGACGATCGACGAGCTGCCAGACGAGTGGGCGGAGACAGTGATCGCGCGCCATGAAGAAGCCCGCGAGATCATCGCCTCCCCGTATGTGGAACCAACCAGCGACGATGACGATGATTGATCTGCGCCGAGTGGCCACAGTCGACTTCGAGACGATGCCCATCCAGGACCGGCCGCTGTACCCACCAGAGCCGGCCGGGGTGGCCATCCGCTGGCCAGGGGAGCAGAAGTCAGTCTACTACCGATGGGGCCACCCTGACGGGAACAACTGCAGCCGTGAGTACGGGCAGTACATGCTGGAAAAGGTCTGGCTGGACGAGCGGATCTATCTGCTTTTCCAGAACGCGAAATTCGACGTCGCAGTGGCCAACGAGCGCATGGGCCTGCCCATCCCTGACTGGCGCCGGATTCACGACACCATGTTTCTGATGTTCCTGGACGACCCACACGCCAGCACCCTGTCCCTGAAGCCGGGGGCGGAGCGGTACCTGGGCTGGCCGGCCGATGAACAGGACGCAGTGCACGACTGGATTCTGGAGCACAAGAAAGAGCTGGAGGCGGAAACCGGGATCAAGTGCACGAAGAAGAGTGCCGGTGCCTTCATCGCCTACGCGCCGGGTGACCTGGTGGCTAAGTATGCCGCCGGTGACACCGACCGCACATGGGGCCTGTTCGAGCACCTGCTGCCTGAGATCGAGGCGGCCGGGATGAAGGAAGCCTACGACCGGGAGCGGGCCCTGCTGCCCATCCTGCTGGAGAACGAAGCCACCGGGATACGGGTTGATCTGGAGACACTGGAGCGTGACATCGAACTGTACGACATCGAGTTTGCCCACGTGGAAGAGGGCCTGCGGCGGATCTTGGGCGCGGCGGATCTGAATCTGGACGCTGATGCCGACGTGGCCGATGCCCTGTCCGCCTCCGGGCTGGTGGACGACGACAAGTGGGTGCTGACGAAAAGCGGGCAGCGCAGCGTGTCGAAGGACAATCTGACCCCGGGCATGTTCAACGATCCCCGTGTGGCCGCTGTGCTGGGCTACCGCAACCGGCTGAAAACCTGTCTCGAGATGTTCATGCGGCCGTGGGCCAAGCAGGGGCGTGCCCGGGATGGCTGGGTGTCCACCAACTGGAACCAGGTACGGGACACGCACGGGGGTACCTGTACCGGGCGCCCATCCACCAGGAATCCGAATTTCCTGAACATCGCCAAGTCTTTCGAGGACCGCGGCGACGGCTACC
>CAZOVB010000119.1:2636-6538 GCA_964583095.1 uncultured Planctomycetaceae bacterium | reverse complement strand
TTATTCAAATAACTTTAACATTAACTGTTACCCTCTATATAATGTTATCTGGATTAACTCTATGCTTCATCTTGATGAAAACTTTGCGAATAGAGCAGTGCATGGATAAAATCCGATACAATCCTGGCAAAGACCATAGCAGTGACAATTTAGTCACAGACCCAAAAGCTGCAATAATAAGAGAGTGGCAAGAAAAAACTAAAGGCTTTGAGCAATTGGCGAAAAAAGACCCGTCTGATGAGCATGCATCTGATAAATACATGCGGCTTGCAGGATTGTGCCGCAAGTGCATCAAGGATGTGGAACGACATTTTTGAAAGGTGGTGTGGCGGAATCGGCATACGCAGCGGACTTAATGATATTGAGCATCATAGCAGTAATGTTATGCATGAATGCTGGCTAATTCGGCGAAACCTTTAGCATGGCAACGCCGAGCTAGGCTAAACCTATAATGATGAGTTGCACACATAGACTTTAGCCGAGTGTAGAGACTGTACACCAGCAATCCACACGAAGAACTTAATCGTAGGGATTAAGACACAGTCCGGACCACAACTGGAAACAAATGTGGTGAAGAAAATCCGCTGGTCTTAGACCATGAGGGTTCGAGTCCCTCCACCACCACTATTTTTTCAAATTAACCTATTTTTTTCTTGACAAATACAAACTCATGTGCTACCATCATATTCAGAAAATGAAAAACTAATAAAGGAGTTTAACATGAAAAAAGGTCTTGAAAAGTACAGAGAAAATGTGAAAATCGCCATGGCTACTTACAACATCCAATCCGTTAAAGAATTGTCCACCCAGAGCGGCGTAAGTACAACCACCATTAAGAAACTCATGGATATGACAACAGACCCCAAGACGAGGCATGGGAAGTATTGGAAGCCGTCAGTAATTAAGCTTGCCAACTGCATGAATGTTGACCCGAGAAACCTATTCCTCGAATACAGCTATAATGGGCTGATAATGCAGATTGCCGAACTAAAAGGCATAAAACCTAAAGAAATCTTGACTATGCCCTATATAATGAAAAAAAACGTCAAGAGGTAATTTCACATGAAAAAATTAGCACTTAAAACACTTGAAAAAGCATTCAAAGAAATTGGCTTTGACAAATCTCATGGAGGAATGTATCTTGGTAGATATCAGACAAACGAGGGGAGAATAGGTCTTACCTTCCCCAAAAATCAAGACGGCAACATATTGCTGGAAGAAGCCAGGTGGACGAAACGAGGCAACGTTCATATTGTGTCGTATTGGCGATGGCCAAGTTCTATGAAAGATCTCAAGACGATGATTGATGATATTATTGATACCTACACCACTTTATGTGCATCTAAATTTTATCCACCGCAAAGGCCATCATGAAAGCTAAACAACATAGATCTAAAATTATAAATGCCATGCGTGCTGCTAATATAAGATCGCAACGAGAGTTGTCGCGCCAGAGTGGACTTTCTAAAAACATCATTAATAATTTAATCAGAACGGATAGTAATCCCATAGCTCAAAATGGTGAGTGGCGGGAATCAGCCTTAACATTGGCAAAATTCTTTCAAACAGAACCTGGTATGTTATTCCAGCCAGCAGAGGAAGATATTGACGTCAACCTCTTATTAGATAGTACTTCACCCGACATAGAATACGAAAAAACAGAAGCGAAGGTGGTGGTAGAAAACGTTATACATTCCCTCAATGCCTGCCACATTAAAATCTTAAAAATGCGTTTTTGGGATGATAAAACACTTGAGGATATTGGTAGCGAATTGGGGATAACTCGTGAAGGTGTCAGGCAGATTGAAGTAAAAGCCTTAAAAAAGCTCAGGCATCCATCAAGGCTTAAAATACTTGAAAGCGTACATTATTATGGAACTTAAAGACATACTACCCAGAAAAAGGACTTTAATGCAACGGATTTTTGAGAGTATAAGCTTCTTTTTCCACGACACGTTCCGCCGCTGTTCTTTCTGCCACTGGCGTAGGGCAACGTGGTTTTATGCCCCTGGCGACTCAATTGCCTGCGATAAATGCGTACCCAGAGGCTGCTCATGTAATAAAGAGCCTAAAGATGGGGATTATGATAATATGTGTGAGCAGAATTGGTGTGAACTCAGAGATGGGCAGGGTAGGCTATACCCTTGCTGCGAATGGATGAGGTTTAGTAAGTGAAGGTGGTTCTAATAAAAAAACAGGAGAAGACATGAAGATAGCAATATCAAAAGGAGACGGCGGATGGCACCGGGACGGTGGATGGCACCTTTTCACCAATGAATGGTTAGCTGTAGGAGACGAGGTATTCCCATTAGTAGATAGCTACCACTCAGATGGTCAATTGTTCATTACAGGCATGATTGACACCACAGACGATGCGTCAGATATACTCGCCTGCACAGGCTGGCCGTCTAACCCTCACACGATACAGGAGTTTTATCAGCAGGAAGGGCTTCAATGGGCTCGCACTGATAAGGGCTACAGCCCAGCAGCTGTATACTTTAAGCTTTTAACGCCCGAAGAAAACAAAAAAGAGAGTAATTAAATGCAGTTCACTGTTAAACAATTTAATCGCATCATGGCGGACGGCAAGGCAGCCCGAGCCATGCAACGGCTTTATCGCAATTGGCGGGCAATTTTGTGCGGCAGAGAAGTCTACTGGATACCTTCACTGCAAAGAGTAGTGTTTGCTACCGACGAACAGCAATGCAGGGCAAAATTTATCAAGCACGAGATAGAAAAGCATGGCACTGCAGCTTATTTGGCATATATTTTGTTTAATAAATATCTTTAACAATAAGGAGTAATATCATGAGTGAAACACAACATGAGCAAAGCATCAAGGCGGACCTGCCAAGTTATCATAAGAAGTTTATGGTGGAGGTTGAGGCATGGGTTGATCATCGCAGCTCGTCGTCTATTCGGCATATATTCGATCCATTAGATAAAGAGTGGAAAGTATGCATACGCCATTCGGGTGGGCAGCTGGAGCAAAAATGGTTTGATACATTTGAAGAAGGGGTAGCATGGTGCGAGCAATATAGAACACCATAAGGAGAATGCACAATATGAATGCGCATGATATAGAACTGCGACAACAGACGGAAGAAATACTAAGTCATCAAGCATTATTAGCAGTTGCCACATTACCAACCAGTCAGTTAGAAATGTGCGAGCGGATATGGGCAGCGTTTAAGCTCGGACAGCAATATCAAAAAATACTTGATAATGCACTACCTCTAACGATGATTACACCCAATAAAGACGAGAATAGTGACGAACTATGCAAGCAATGTGAACGAGTTGCTCATCTAAACAATGTAATGCATAACCACGTCTTCATCAAAGCTAACGACAAAGGTGAAGTTACAGAGGTAAAAAGCAAATGAAAAAAACAGCAAAACAAAAAAGAGTAGAAAAGATGATAGAATATTTAAGGCGATACGTTGAGTCTTATAGCAATCAAAAGTTTTATTTAGACTATCAAGATGAGACTATCATTAACGATATGATTTACGGACTTGGCGTTGCATTAGATGCCAAAAAATATTCCTATCGTGACGGCTTTGATAAATTCCAGAAGTATTTAATAAAGCATCTTCAAAAGATGCGTAGAAGCTACAATGGCTAAGAAAACATTCAGTGAGGGGTAACATGACAGATCGCAAAGCATATAAACAAGCCGTCCACCTGACTAAGTCGATGTCGGATATAGGGGTTTCAGATATACAGAGGCATCTTGGTGTTAATTTTGCTAAAGCCCATGATTTATTAATGATGATGATAAAAATGTCCGTGGTGGATCAAGACGAAAACAATGGACGATGTAGAATCATTAAGAAATGAAAGTCCTTGAATACATTCAGTGTGAGATGTTTTATGCTGCAAATCCATTCAATCGCCTT
>CAZOVB010000119.1:0-2536 GCA_964583095.1 uncultured Planctomycetaceae bacterium | reverse complement strand
ACCGCCGGACTTCCACCGCTGATCTGCAAAGCGTCGGTCTCGACAAGGGAGGCGTTTGTCAGCGCGTTTTCATTCATATCAACATTATTTGTAGCGGGGTATGACGACCAATGTTCGGCGTCGCCCTGAATATCTTCCCAAGGCATCGCGGAATCCGCATCCACTACGACAAATTTCCAGTCCTGTGCCGATACATGGAGTGACAGTAACAGGGTTAAAAGAATACTGGTTAAAAGTTTCATGGTTTCCTTTCTTTATTTAATTCCGCTCCACAACGCGCCTGCTATGACGCAGAAGAGGGCTATTAAGAGTTCTGTTATTGGTTTCACTTTCCGATTCTCCTACCCTCAAAATAGGAGGTGCCGTGAGAATCGGCATCATTACCTGTCCTTTGTCGCATATAAACATCCACATAATCACCTGATCCATTGAAATAAATAAGAGCGTCTCCCGCCATGGTATAATATGAACTTGCCTCTGAACATGCTCCGTTTGCAACTACACTGCCATTTTTTCTAATGCCAAAAAAATCGTACACGGGACTATTTGGGTTTGCGTCCAAGTACAAATCGCCTCTAACTATATACCAACCATCAACTTTTGGCGTGACCCTATAGTTTTCAAAATCAAAAGTTATTGAATTTGAGCTTGCGATGGTATCGTAGGGGACTACGTAATATACATTGTTTGAAAAAGTAAATTCACCGCTTCCAATCGACAGACTCCATCCCGGCGTACCATCTTCAAGCGGTTGCAACTCCCCCGTCCCGTTAGCATTAGTCACGACCCAAACATCCCCAACCGCAGGACTGCCTCCACTGATCTGCAAAGTGTCGGTCTCTATCAAAGCAAAATTAGTCCCTCCTTGATCCCCACCATCTAAATCCCCTGTCATCGGCAGACTGCCATCCCTTCTAAGGAACGCCGAACCCGTGGCTCCGTTGGTCCACGGTGCGGTATTTGTCAAACTGGAATCTATGCCGACCAGATGTTCTTCAACATAAGTGGCGGTTGCTGAGTAGCCTACAGGTGTGTGCTGTACATTGATTTCAGATGCGTTGGTCGTGCCTACATCGTCTCCAACATATAATGGTGTTTTTGATTCGCCGGATTCTACAACGACAAAAATTCCTGATGAATTAAACCCATACATCGGGTAACTAATCATAAAAGTGTTAGTAGTCCCTAATTCGGTAGAATCGACTCCGCTAATAGAGTATAAGGCGTCTTTATACTCACAAAGCGCCTGCCAACTTTGGGCTTCTGGCAGTCCATTTTCCTCTGCCCACGAAGTACCATTAAAACTCCATACATTAGTTAATATTTCAACAGAATCATTTTCTCCACCGACTAACCATAATTTCCCTTTATACTCTTTTAGCATCCCAAATCCGTTGTAGTCAGGACCTGATATTTGCTCCCAAGTTTCACCATCGGTCTTGTAAAAATTAGTGTTGGCTACTGCCTGCTTTAAGTATAAATAACCGTCAAAAGACGTTAGAGAATCTTCATCAGAAAATCCTATGGCTAAATCATTTGTAGCTATCGACCAATTAACCCCATCAAAAACAGTGTAAGTAGTTTCTGATCCCCCATAGATATATGCCACATTATCAAGGGTTCCTACTCCTAACCTATCTATACCACCTATACCACCAGGTATATTAAAAGAAGGACCGTCTGTCCTCTCCCACGAAGCTCCATCAAACTTAAATACATTCGTTGACTCAATTGCTGCCGAATATAAGCTATTACTTATTTTCCAAAGACCTGGAAAACCAAATTCCGTCCAAGGACCAGGTCCGTTTATTTCCGTCCATGAAGAGCCATCAAAACTATGAAAATTGGTTCCAGATAAGACGTACATATTATCACCAAGTACCTCTGCGTAAGGACGTGACGACAGCACCCCGTCCGTATAAACCCATATAGGACTTGAGACAACTTGCGTTATCATCTGCGTTGCCGGATATCCGCTCCATCCATTTAGATCGGCGACTCCACCCGATCCCTGATTAGTCACACACCCGCTTAGCGTCCGAATTGTGGGGTTATATACAAGCCAGTTGGAAGAGCTGGCAACGTGCGTATAGTTACTCATACTCTGCAAGACGGTGTTCCAATCTTCTGGATTGGAATCTATCCCAGCTACTGCTAACACTCCATCAACGCGCACGCTCTTAAACACATTAGTGCCTCTACCATCCGGCGTGGCAAAAGCACTCAAGGAAAAACCAACTATACCAACTGCTAATAACCAAAATAATATTTTATATTTCACGTTCTTTATCCTCCTTTAATCTCACGTCATCTTCCTCTACTATATCAATTCTACTTAACATTAAGCATTTAGGGCAATGCACCGCACTTCCTGCCTTAACCACAATGGGAAATTTATCCTTAAAAAGTCTTTTGACAATTATGACAATAATATTGCATTAAATAGTGCTATCCATCCTAAAAACTTCTACCCATACCGACCCATTAAAGATAAAACCTATCTGTGAATTTTCACCTAGAGAAAATGAAACGCCGT
>CAZOVB010000118.1:0-6656 GCA_964583095.1 uncultured Planctomycetaceae bacterium | reverse complement strand
AAACGTGAGTTGTAGATAACATATGAATAACTTTTTGAAGGAAAAAATCATATCAGAGAGTCATGTGGGAAAATTTGAGCATGTATTCTTACTAAGTTGATGTCATTATGAATATTGATTTAGATTCACATAAAAATGTAAAAATATTGGATTGTACGATTAGACATGGTGGATACCTTAACAATTGGGATTTTGAAAAAACGTTAAAAGAGGACTATAAATCCTCTATAAGTGTTGGTTTTTGAATTTTTGAAAGAAAGAAGTTAGAGGAAATAATATGAGTAAAAAAATTATCGCTATGATTCCTGCAAGGATAGGTAGCCAACGACTTGCAAAAAAAAATCTTGCATTATTAGATGATAAACCTTTAATCTACTATGCTATAACTGCTGCAAAAAGATCAAATATTTTTGAAAAGATAGTCATTAATTCCGATAGTAAAATATTTAAAAAAATTGCTGAAAGATATGATGTAAATTTTTATAATAGACCAAAAAATTTGGGAAGTTCAGATACAAAATCTGATGAAGTAATATATGATTTTATGAAAAAACATAAAGGAGAAATATTGGTATGGGTTAATCCTATTGCACCATTACAAACCAGTGAAAAAATAAGAGACGTGGTTAATTATTTTATAAAGAGAGACTATGATAGTTTGATTACTGTAAAAAATGAGAATGTTCATTGTGTGCTGGATGGTGATCCTGTTAATTATAATCCCAATGAACTTTTTGCTAAAACACAGGATCTTAAATCAGTTCAACCATTTGTTTATTCGCTTATGATGTGGAAATATTCTAGTTTCATTAAGAATTTCGAGAAGCAAGGTTTTGCGTTAATGAGTGGGAAACTTGGTTTGTATTGCGTTGATGCAATGTCATCGGTTATTATTAAAAAGGAAGAAGACTTACGTTTTGCTGAATATATTTTGGCAGGGATGAAAGAGAAAAAGAATTATAGAATTAAGTATGATGAACTGGTGAATTAAAATATGATTGAAATTGGTGAAAAATTAGAGACAATTATAAAAATTTATGATAAATGGGAGATGTTGTTAAATGAAAAGAATTAAAAGTATGGTTAATAGTTATTTAAAACGTGTAAATAAAAACTTTAATGGATTTATTGATAAAAACAACTGGTCGCATCTAGATAATTCATTTAAAAAACGTAAATATTCTTCTTATGATGACTATGTTAGCCATCAAAAAAGTAAATTGATGTTAAAAAACAAAGAAAAAAGTTTAAAAAATAATCATAATAACCACGTTAAACGTTTTTATCAGAGATTTCATGATTGTGAATATATAAAAAGGAATAATAATGTACTTTGTCTAGGTGCAAGAACCGGTGCAGAGGTTGAAGCGTTTCGTAAATTAGGATGTTTTGCTACGGGAATTGATTTGAATCCAGGGATTGATAATCCATTTGTTATGTATGGCGATTTTCATGATTTATTATTCCCGGAAGATAGTGTAGATATAATATATTGTAATTGTTTGGATCATTTATTTGATATTGATGAAGTTTTAAAGGAGATTGTACGTGTTTTAAAAAATGAGGGAGGGGTATTTATACTTGATGTTGTTGCAGGCTTTGAAGATGAAATACCTCATAATGTTGATGGTTTTGATTGTTTTCATTGGGAAAAAGCGGAGGATTTTGTAAATTTAATCTCAAAGAAATCAGAATTAAAATTAAAAAAATTTAGAAATTTAAATGATATTGGTACACCTAAATGGAATCAGGCAATATTGATAAAATGAAAGTTAAAAAATTCTTTAACAATTATTGAAAATATATGTATTGTCAGCAACATTATTGTATTAATAAATCTATAAAAAAATGGGTGATTATCACAGTATTGCAATTAAATCAATGATAAATAAGGAGTAAATAATTATGGAACTAATGATGAACATTAATTGGGAAAATGTTAATTGTCATATTTGTAAAAAAAAAGGTATTTCTGAAACTATAAAACTAGAGAATAAAGCACTTGTTGATGGTCAATTTGGTTATTCAGTTCATCCAGTTATATGTCCAAATTGTGGTCTTGTTTATTTGAATCCTCGCTGGAGTAAAAAAGATTATGATATTTTCTATTCTTATTATTATGATCCATTATACCGGCTTGAAATAAAACCAGATTACGGAGCAGAAGGCGTAATAAAAAATATGGAAATAATTTATAATCGAATCAAAGAGTATATTCCAAAAGATGCAACTAATATTTTAGATGTTGGCTGTGGATCAGGATACGGCTTAAAATATATGCAAGAAAAAATAACTAACCTAGAAATATATGGAATAGAATCTTCTCCAGAATGTTGTGATTTTTTACAGTCTGAAAAAATAGGTGCTAAATTAGTAACAACAGATTTTGATGATAATTGGACAAAAGAATATAAAAATTCTATGGATATTGTCATTCTTCGGCATGTTATAGAGCATATGTTAGATCCTATTGATACTCTTAAAAAACTCAGAAATGTTTTGAAAAAAGAAGGCGTTATCTATTTTGCAACACCGGATATGATGCATCCCAGGCTAAAACTCCGCGATTATGATGATTGGTGGCAGTACTGGTTTAGAGCAGTTCATCCATATTACTACTGTAAAGAAACATTATTTAAAACACTTGAAATGGCAGGTCTTTATCCATATAAATATGGCGATAAAATAAATGAAGAGGTATGGGTTCTTGCAAAAAAATATAAAACAAATCCTTTCAGATTTAAAAATGTCTACAGTAAACAAAAAAATGTATTAGATAATCTCTTGCCCTAAAACTTTGTAAGATAAATCAAAGAGGCTACCTTGATTTTAAGATGACCCCTAAGTTAAATATTTAAGTAGAATAAAATTGTCTAAAACATAAATATAAATCTTATAACGAGGAAAAAAAGATGAAAGATGGGAAAAAACAACCTATTGATGTTCTTGTAATTGGATGCGGAATGTATGTGATAGGAAGAGGAACAAATAATTTTGGAACAATAATACCATGTCTTTTTCAAGCAAAAAAAGAAAAGATAGTTGGAAAAATCATTGTAATTGGAACTAAAACTGAAAACAGTAAAATAATAAAGGAAAAGATAGAAAACTTAAATAAAAAAATGGGCACAAATTATTCAGTTGAATACTATCCAAAAAACAAAGACGATACAGAAACATACAAAAAAATAATTAAAAAACATAAAAAAAATATTTGTGGTATAGTAAGCGTCCCAGATAATTATCATTTTAAAATAGCAAAAGAACTAATTAAAAATAAAATACACACACTTGTCGTAAAACCACTATCGCCAAGTATAAAAGAAGTAGAAAAACTAATCCAATTACAAAAACAAAACAATGTATATTGTGCTGTTGAATTCCACAAAAGATTTGACGAAGCAAACCTAAAAATTCGAGAAATAATACATGAAAAAAATATTGGCGATCCTTTATATTTTCTTGTAGAATTCAGCCAGAAAAATACAATTCCAACAAAATATTTTAAAAACTGGGTAAAAAACACAAATATATTCCAATACCTAGGAGTCCACTATGCCGACCTTATATATTATTTTACCAAAGCACAGCCAAAAAGAGTGCTAGCCATAGGTCAAAAAAACTATCTAATAAAAAAGGACATAGACACCTACGATTCTATACAAACACTTATTGAATGGTATGATAAAAAAACCAAAAAAAACTTTACTTCATGTATTTTGACAAACTGGATAGATCCAGAAAAAACTTCTGCAATGTCTGATCAAAAAATAAAAGTTATTGGAACAAAAGGAAGAGCCGAAAGCAATCAAAAAGAGAGAGGGCTAAAAATAATTAATGAAAAGGGAATAGAAGATATAAACCCATATTTCTCAAAATTTTATTATGATGTAGATGACAAATATATGAATTTCAAAGGTTATGGACATTTAAGCATATATCAATTTATAAAAGATGCCTACTTGATAATAAACAATCAAAAAAAGCCAAATGAAAACAAAGGATTAAGAGCTACTTTCAAGGAAGCAAAAGTTTCTACATCAATAATTGAAGCTGTTAACATTAGCTTAAAAAACAATAGTAAATGGGTTAAAATCAACAAAAATTATGAAATAAATAAATGATATATTTTGAGGGGAAATAATGAAATATATATCTCATAAAAAATTGCGAAGGTTCTGTGATGAGACATTAAAAAATAAAAATGTAAGAAAAGACGTTAGAAACGCGGTCACAGACTCTTTGATACAAACATCTCTAAGAGGGGTAGACTCACATGGAATAAGACTCTTACCTCACTATATAAATGCAATTGACTCGGGCAGAATTAACCCTAAACCAAAATATAAATTTGAAGAAAAATCACCCTCAACCGGAAAACTCAACGGGGATCACACCTTTGGACATGCAGCAGGAAAAGAAGGAATGTTAAAAGCAATAAAAAAAGCAAAAGACACTGGCATAGGGATAGTAGTTGTATATAACTCAACACATTTTGGAGCAGCAGCATATTTTTCCCATCTAGCAGCAGAAAAAGATATGATTGGTATTTCTTCAACACATGCAGATTCATTAATGTTAACATATAACGGAACCAGGCCTTTTTTTGGTACAAACCCAATTTGCTTTGTAGCACCCTGCAAAGACGAAAAACCGTTTTGTCTTGATATGGCTACAACCAGGGTAACTTGGAACAAAATAAGAGAAAAAGAAGATAAAAAAGAAAAAATTCCAAAAGGATGGGGAGTAGATGAAAATGGAGTTGAAACAATTGACCCTAAAAAAATATTATATTTACTTCCAATTGGAGACTACAAAGGATATGGGCTAAGTATGATGGTAGAGATATTATGCAGTCTTTTAACAGGAATGCCATATGGCAGAGATATATGCAGAATGTATGATGATCCCATAGATAAAAAAAGAAAACTAGGACATTTTTTTATGGCAGTTAATATAGACTGCTTTGAAGGAAAAGAAATATTTAAAGAAAGATTAAAAGAATTGATGGATAAGGTTAGAAATGAGTCTTCCAAGAATAAAACAAAGGACGTAATGGTTCCGGGAGATCCTGAAAAAAACCAATACAAAATTCGCATAGAAAAAGGAATTCCTATTGATGAATCTACCTTACAAAAATTTTATCAAATATCTAAAGATATAAGTTTTAATCTGAAGGATGGAGAAAAAGAAATTCATGATTTCAATAATAATTAGAACCAAAGACGAGGAAAATTGGATAAGGTTATGTCTTAAATCTGTTTTTAATCAATCTTACAAGGATTTTGAGGTAATAATAGTAGATAATGAAAGTAAAGACAAAACAGTTGAAAAAGCAAAGCTATTCGATGTTAAAATAGTTGAATACACAAAAGAATACAAACCAGGTAAAGCAATCAACAATGGAATAAAGTTTTCAAATGGAGAACTTATATCTGTACTTTCTGCCCATTGTATACCTACAAATAACAAATGGCTTTTTAACCTTAAAAGAAACTTTATTGATGATAGTGTTGCTGCGGTATATGGACGACAAGAACCTATGTCATTTACTTCTGATGCAGATAAAAGAGACTTAGCTGTTACATTTGGTCTGGATAAAAAGATTCAGATAAAAGATAGTTTTTTTCATAACGCTAATAGCATGATCAGAAGAGATCTTTGGGAAAAGCAACCTTTTGATGAGAGTTTAACTAATATTGAAGATAGAGCATGGGCAAAAAAAATAATAGAAAAAGGATACAAAATTATCTACGAGCCAGAAGCAAGTGTTTATCACCACCACGGCATACATCAAAATCAGAATGAGAAACGATGTAATGGTGTTGTAAAAATTCTGGAATCTCTCGATATAATCAATAATAATTTGCTAAATATTAATGATTTAAAGGTAACTGCATTGATTCCAATAAAAGGTAAAACACTGTATTTTAATAAAAAACCACTTTTGGAAAAAACTATTAAGGCAGCGGAAAAATCTAGATATATCGATGAAATAATTGTTTTAACCGACAACTATGAAACATCTAATATTGCCAAAAAAGCCGGAGCTAAGGTCCCGTTTTTAAGAGATAAGAGATATTCAAAACCTGAAACTGATTTAGAAACAGTTTTAAAATATTCAATTGATGAACTTGAAAAAAGAGGCATATATTCAGATTTATTTGCGATTTTAGAACCAACCTATCCTTTCAGACCCCAAAATTTGATTGATAATCTTATTGAGCAGTTGGTTTTCAAGGGACTGGATACGATAACTCCCGGAAAGGCAGATTATGGAGCATTTTTTATTAAAAAAGAGAACTCCTTAGAAAGGGTTGATGAAGGCGATATACCAAGAACGATAAAAACGCCAACACACAAATCAATTAAGGGACTTGGATGCGTTACATATCCAAAATTTTTAAGAAATGGAGAATTGTTTGGGAAAAAAATCGGCATATTAGAAATAGATAATCCATATTCTCCAATAGAAGTCAGAAATGAAAAAGATCTTGAATTTGCTACTAAAATATTAACTGATTGGGAAGAAAAATAAAGTTAGTGAAAATAATCACCCGAGCTCTACTATGAAAATTGTGAAAAAACAAGATATATAACATAACTGGCTTTTTGCGTTTTAGAATTCCAAGATACATAACTTTTTGTTCATAAAA
>CAZOVB010000117.1:0-6664 GCA_964583095.1 uncultured Planctomycetaceae bacterium | reverse complement strand
CTAGGCAGCACCGCCTAGGCCGGCGGATATTCTCCGCAAAGCAGGTGCAGCGGCGCCTCGTCCTCCTCGATCTCGGGAAAGCGGGGCAGCGGGTGCAGGAACCGATTGTCCCGCTCGTCGTCGTTGACCCGGGAGACCTCGCCGGCCAGCACCTTCGAACCCTCCGCGTAGAAAAGATGATACACGTACGGGGGCAGCGTAATGGACTGACCGGGCTGGAGACGGACCTCCTGGCCCGGTGAAAAGGTCCTGGAAATGCCGTCGATGCTCACGGTGATCGGCTCGGTCTGGCTGGGCTCTTCGCTGTCCGGCTCGGCCTGCCAGAGCTTGAGCACCAGCACTGCCCCGCAACGGTTGATGATGTCCTCCATCTTGCTCCAGTGAAAGTGCGTGGGCGTCATCTGGCCCGGACTGACCAGCAGGATTTTCTCGCAGTAGTCCTTGGCCGCCGGCTGATCCACCTGCCCGGGCACCCCGTTGCGGATCGTGAAGAGCAGCAGGCCGAACTTCTCGTAGTCGCCCTTGCCGAAGTCGGTCAGATCCCAGCCGAGCTTGCAGCGGCGGATTTCGTCGGCCTCGGGCCCGGCCCGCTTCCAGTCCTCCACGCTCCACATCGCCCAGGCGGGCAGGTAGAAATTCTGCTCTGCCAGGAACGCCTTGCCCTCGGCCAGGTGCCTGTTGATCTCGCTCCGCTTCATTTGGCCGCTTCCGCCGAACCATCGGGTGAAAGGTCCAGGCATACCCACGCGCTCCTGCCCGCGCGGCGGTCGTAGTCGCGGCAGTAGAGCTTGCCGTTGGCGAGAACCGGCGGGGTCCAGCAGTAGTCCCCGTCAAGAATCTTGGCCTCTGCCAGGGGTTTGTACTCTTTCGGGTCCGACTCGGCGATGATCAGATAGCCATATTCCCCCAGGATGATCAGCTTGTCCCGGGCCAGCAGGAGCGAGCCCACGCCCAGCTTGCGGCGGTCCTGGGCCATCCACTGCTCCGATCCGCCGTCGAGGCTGATGCACTTGAGACTCCCCCGCCGGCCACGCACGTTGTCGTCGAAGCCGAACAGATAGTCCCCGTCGGGCATAAGCTGGTTGAATTGGCTGCCGAGATCCTTGCTGTGCCAAAGCTTGCGAAGCTTGCCCCCCGAGAGTTCAAACATCGCTGTCCCCACCTGGTAGCTGGAACTGACCAGCAGGCGAGACGAATCATAAATAACGGGGGTGACTGAATTAATGTCGTGTCGTGTCTTCCACGCAACCAGGTCCACCATCTTGCCGGTTTCCTCCTCAACCACCACCAGCCCGGCCGCGTTGAAGCTGGCCACCAGGCTCTTGCCGTCCTTTTCGAAGACGATCGGCGAGGAATAGCCGGCCGGGAACATCTCGCTCTTCATCACCACCGAGCCGTCCTTCTTGCTCAGGGCCAGGATCGGCCCCACGTCGATCAGGATCGTATCCTCGCGCAGCAGCGCGCTGGTCGAAATACCCCACTTGGGGCTCTTGACGCCCATCCGGCGGAGGTCCTTGCTCCAGAGCTCCTTGCCGTCGCTTACCCGGTAGGCCTTGGCTACGCCCTCTTGGCTGACGGTGTAGACGGCTTTGTCGTCCACCGCCGGCGTGCATCGCGGGCCGTAGTAGCCGCCCGAGTTGGCCGGACAGGGATACCTGGCCGTCCAGATCTCCTTGCCCGTTTCGACGTCCAGGCAGTAAACAATGTCCTCGTCGTCAATGTTGCCCATGGTGTAGGCTTTGCCGTCGCGGATCACCATGGCCGAGTATCCGATGCCCGTCTCGATGCGCCATACTTCCTTGGGCTCGCCCTGCCACAGCTCGACAGCTTCGTCGCTGGTCCCGTCCCGCTCGGGGCCGAGCCATTGGGCCCAGTCGCCCCCGAAAGCGGGGCCGGCCACAACCAAACCCACCAAGAGACCCAAAAGAACTCGGCTCATATTCCCGGCTGCATCCGCGCGATATCGCATGTACATTCTCCTTCTACTGGGGCGACGGACACCGCCCAAGGCGGTTGGTTGGGGCAAATCCGTCCTCTGTCTATCGTAATCTATACCCGACCGGATGGGGGCTGTGCAAGGTGCCTGAGCCTTTCGGGCCCAATCAGACGCTTTACGGGCCCGGTCGCCCAGCGTAAGATTCTTCGACCCCGCTGTCTTTTTCCAGGAGTGGAACCATCCAAGAAGCCTCTTTCCTGCAATCCGCCCAGGCCGGCCAGGCCGATAAGGTCAACCAGGCCCTTGCCGAGTCGCCCGCGCTGCGCTTCGCGACCGACGAATCAGGCCGATCCGCCCTGCACCTTGCCGCCGCCTACGGGCATCGGGACGTCGCCATCGCCCTGCTGCGCTTCGATACGCCCCCGAGCCCCAGAGACCTGGAAGACAATACCCCTCTGCACTTGGCCGCCGAGAACGGCAGGAGCATGGTGGCCAACGTGCTTCTCTCGGCCGGAGCGGACGGCTCCTGCTGGGATCGCCAGGGCCTCACCCCCCTCCACCGGGCGCTGCTGGCGGGGCATATCGACGTCGTCGAAGTCCTCCTGGCCGGCGGGGCCAACCCCAACGCTACCAGCGCGGGCAAACAGCTTCCGCTGCACCTGGCCATCGAGGGAGGCAGAAGCGAGGCGACGGAAATGCTCATCGACCGTGGCGCCGACGTCGATGCCCCGGACGGCGATGGCCGGCTTCCCCTGCATCTGGCTTGCCGGCACGCCCGGCCTGAGATCGTCGCCTCCCTTCTCAACGCAGGATGCGAGAGGAACACCCCCGACGCCCAGCAGTATACCGCCCTGCACCTTGCCGTGGCGTATCCGGAAATCCTCGACATCCTCCTGAGCTACAGACCCCGCGTCGACCAGCGCAATGCCCAGGGAGACACCCCCCTGCACCTGGCCGCTGCAGGCAATCTTGCCCGCTCGGCGGAATTGCTGATCGAGACCGGATCGGCCCGACCCGACCCGTCCAATCACGCGCTCCAGACGCCCCTTCACCAGGCCGCCGCTGCCGGGGCTGTCGAGTGCATGGAAATGCTGCTCAATGCCGGGGCCGACCCCAACCGCAAGGACGAAGCCGACCAGACCCCCCTGCACCACGCCGCGGACCGGAATCAAAGCCGGGCCCTGGACAGGCTCCTCCAGGCCGGGGCACAGCCCGGCGCGAAGGACCTGGATGGCCGCAGCCCGCTCCACCTGGCCGTGACGGCCCGGGCGGATGCATGCCTCCAGCGGCTCCTCCAGGCCAAAGCAGACCCCAACGAGCCCGACAGCTTCGGCCTCACGCCCCTGCACCTTGCCTGCGAACAAGCCGGGGCGGAAATGGCCCATCGTCTCCTACAGGCCGGGGCCGACCCCCGGCGAACCGACCAGGAAGGCCTCACCCCCCTGGCCCTGGCCCGGGAAAGCGGAGATCCCCGCCTCATACAGTTGCTCCAGTAAGAGCTCAGCTGGAAAACCGTTGCTCCCGAGGCCGAGGTGGGGTAGCATGTACGTCCAAGTTCACGGGGGAAGGGGTCCCTCGGCCAATCACCGCTCCAAGCCCAAGGAGGTACCTGATGAGGTCCGCTAGATCCTTCCCGCTCGTATTGCTTCTCGCCGCGGCTCCGGTCCTGGCCCAGCAAGGCCACAAGGAAGCTGCGGTAGAATCCGCCGTCCAGGCAGCCAAATCAGCCATGGCCTGCAGCGACCGTTCCATCCCCGCCCAGATGGAGTCCCCCCTGCGGGTGCTGCTGGTGAGCCTCCCAAGCCGCGACGGCCTGGAAAAAATCGTGGAGGTCAACCCGTCTTTCGAGCACGAAGCAGCCTTGGGCAAAGCCCAGATCGCCGCCCTGGAAGGCGATGTGGAGGAAGCTGCCGCGCAGATCCGCAAGATCCCCGAGGGGTACCTCAGAGGCAGTGCGGCCGAGGAGACTGCGGGGCTCCTGGTCGAAAACGGCAAGGCCGAGACGGCCATCCAGCTGGCCCCCAAGCTCTCCGGATCCGCCCAGGCTCACGTGTACCTGGTCCTGGCCTCCTGGGCGCCCGCTTCGGATAAACCCCACCGCCACAAGGAGTTCGCAGACAAGATTGACTGGTCGAAGATGGGCCTCCAGGGCTCGCCGCAAGGCGCCCGCATGTACGTCCAGCACATGCAGCGTATGCTGGAGGGCTTTGCCAGACTGGCCGGCGACCGAAAGGGCAAGAGCGATGCCGAAGCCATCGACTACCTGCGTCCCCGCCCCGGCGACGGCATGAACTACGCGCTTTGCCTCTGGGGTCGGGAACTGGTACGCGATGGCCGAATCGACCTGGCCCGTAAGCTGGCCGCCAAGACACCCGGTGGCTCCGGCCTGGAACTCTGGGCGAGCATCCTCCAGGCCGATGCCAAGGCTGGCCGGGATGATGCACTCGCAGCCGATTTCGAGTCCGCACGCGAGGCCCTGTCGAAAATGGGCAAGAGGTCCTCTCCCCTGGAGGCGTTGGCAGCCGGGGTGGCCGAAGTCCTGCTTGCCGGTGGCAAGAAGGAGCTGGCCCGCCAGTGGCTCGTGGAGATAGAAGCTTCGGTGGATGCGGCCATCCAGTCCGAGGCACCGCTCATGCGGGAAAGAGTGGAGCGACGCGTCATGTGGGTTTATGTGCCTGTAATGATCCGCCTCCGCGCCTGGGCCGGCCAGGAGGAAGTCGCCCGCGGCCTGCTCGAAAAAGCTCGAACACTCAAGCTGGCCATGCGCCTGCCGGCCGGAATGGAGGCACCCAGCCGAACCCCCGATGCCTATCGCAGCATGGCCCGGGGGCTGACCGCGGCCGGCCAGGCAGAAAAGGCCCGCGCTCTGTTCGAGCAAGACGGTGCGGTCAAGCCTCTGGTGGAACTGGGCATCGCCCAGGGATACGCCGACCTGGCCGGCCGGGACGCGAAGTAATTCTCCCAAGCAAAAGACGAGTCCATCCATGCCCGAAGTCGCGATGACGCCGCAAGAGGACGTCATACGGAAATCCCCCGGCCCCCTGCTGACCGGAAGCCTGCAACAGGCACGAAAGAGCTATCGGTATTGCCTGGCCCTGGGCTGGGCCCTGGTCGGCCTGGGAATCCTTTTCCGCCTGGTCACCTACGCGTGGAACACGGGTTTCTGGTACGACGAAGGCTGGCTCATCCAGAATATCCAGGATCGCAGCTACGGACAACTGGCCGGTCCCCTGGCCAACGACCAGGCCGCTCCACTGTGTTACCTCTGGTTGCTAAAGGGTTTATACGATCTGGGGGGCCTGGAGGAACGCCTGCTTCGACTGCCGGCCCTTCTGGGCTCGCTGGGGGCCATGCTGCTCATCTGGCCTCTCGCCCGACGCCTGCTGCCCATGTTCGGAGCCCTGGTCGCGACCGGCCTGTTTGCCTTTTCCGACAACATCCTTATCTATACTGCACGGACCAAGCCGTATACCCTCGATGCCTTCGTCACCGTCCTGCTGCTCTATACCGCTACGCGACTGCGAAGCAGGCCCCGGTGGCAGTTGATCCTGGCTCTCTCTGCCCTGGAAGCCTTTGTTTTCTGGTTCAGCTACCCCTCCAGCCTGGTTTACGGGGGAATCATGGCCTGGATCGGGCTCTCGATGCTCGCCGGGCGAGGCAGGGATTCCAAGGCCAACTGGACTGCTCTTTTCGGCGGATCGGCCGGGGTCGGAGCCGTCGTGTTCTCCGCCCTCAAACTCACGGGCCGCCAACGCAACGACTTCCTCATGGAATACTGGGGCAAGCGGGGCTTCCCGATGGGATGGGCGCCGCACGAGCTGCTCAAATGGCCCGTCGACGCAACCTACCGGATGTTCGAGGAGGCCACCCGCCCCATCGGGGCTGTGAGCATGCTCCTGTGCCTCGTTGGCATCTTCGCGCTGCTGCGCCGCCCAGCGCGACGCTGGCAGGCGGGCCTGCTGGCCCTGCCCCTGGCTGTTCACCTCACTTCCGGAGCCATGAAGCTCTATCCCTGGGTGGGAAGCAGACTTACGATCTTCAATATCCCCATGATCGTCCTGCTGGCCGGGGCTGGAGCGGTGGCCCTGGCCCATCTGGGCAAGACCCCCTCGGCCCGCCGCAAAACCCAGAAGATCACCTTCGCCTGGGTCGGGGTTGCCCTTCTCGTCCCTGCCATCCTGGCCGTGTGGCACGTCGTCTGGGTCGGACACCGTACCGCTCACGGCAGGCCGCTGGCCCGATACGTTCAGCAGCACTTCCAGGAGGACGACCGCATCCTCATCGCCGGCTCCAATGAATTCGGCATCTACTTCCGCAATACCGACCTGCCTGTGTACGGGGGAGACTACCCGCCAAGTGATTTCCGGAATTTCGATCCCTCCCGGGAACAGTGGCAGCGGCTTTGGGTTCTGATCCGCTCCGAGAAGAAGGATGAATTCAACGTGCGGGAATACCTCGAGGGCTACGTCGAGCCGGTGCGCACGGTCCAGGGCTGCGGCGCGGAACTGCACATCTTCAAACGGGCCCAGGACGACTCGACCGGCAGCAACCCTCCCTAAAAAACAGGACCCGCCGGGGGAGGCGAGTCCTTGGTTCCTTTTCCCGCGTATCAACGCCACATGGACAGGCCGGGAAGCTCCCGACCCGAATGGGTGATCGAGGGGATTCGAACCCCCGACCCCCTGGACCACAACCAGGTGCTCTAACCAACTGAGCTACGATCACCGT
>CAZOVB010000116.1:0-7047 GCA_964583095.1 uncultured Planctomycetaceae bacterium | reverse complement strand
CTAGACGCTTGCCTCGACGCCACCGGCCCAGCAGAGCCCGCGTGTCATGATGGTCAGGGCTTGGGGGACCTTCAGATCGTCGGCCACGTGCCCGAGGGAAGAGTAGAAGACCCGGCCCTTGCCCCACATTCGTTTCCAGACGGCCGGCATCGTGCAGCCGTTGCATTCGAAGGTCGTGGTGGCCAGCACGTGATTGGACGGATCGACGTGCATGTAGTACTGCTCGGAGTGCATGTCGAAGTGGTCCAGCCCGGCGGTGATCGGGTCGGCGTGATCGACGATATGCACGCGGTAGTCGATGATCCCTCCCGGGTGGGCGACCCACTGTCCTCCGCACATGTATTGGTAATTGCAGGCGTTGCGGAATGCGTCGCACATGCCCCCGTGGATACCTGCAAAGCCCACGCCGCCTTCGACCGCGGTCATGAGGGGCTTGAGCTGGTCACCGGAGATCTCGCCCATGGTCCAGTGCATGACGATCAGGTCGAGGGTCTTTAGCTTTTCCAGGTCCAGGAGGGCATCGAGGGTCTCGGACCGCTGGACGTCGAAGCCCTGGCTGGAGAGTTGGGCTTCCTGGATTTCCGAGACCTGCTCGGGCTCGTGGCCTTTCCAGCCACCCTGTACGATCAGTGCTTTACTCACCAAAGGCTCCCTTTCTGGGATTACGAATTCTCGGCGGCCTCGGCTACGGCGCGGGCCACGGCATTGTGGGTTGAGGGATTCATCATCTCGGGCATCAACTCGCCCTGGGGGACGATGCCGGCCAGGGCCTTGGCCGCGGCCATCATCATCCCGGTGGTAATCGAGGTCGCCTGGGCATCCAGGGCTCCCCGGAAGATGCCCGGATAGGCCAGGGCGTTGTTCATCATCCGTCCGTCGGCGTAGACGACAGCCCCGGCGGCCCGGGCGTCATCGCGGCTGATCTCGCTGATCGGATTGGCCAGGGGGAAGACGATCGGCTCGGGGGCCATCGACTCGACCATTTCCCGGCTGACGATGTCGGGCTGGCTGACGCCGATGAACAGGGCGGCGCCCTTCATGGCCTCTGGCAGTCCACCGGTGCGGTTTTCCTTGTTGGTCCACTGGGCCAGGGATTCCTTCTCGGGGTTCATCCTCTCGGTTCGGCCCCGGTGGATGATGCCGGTGCTGTCGCAGAGGATCACATCCGGAGCCCCGGCCTGGAGGAGGAGATCGGCAATGGCGGTCCCGGCCGCCCCGGCCCCGCTGATGGCGGTGGTCATCTCCTCCATTTTCCGCCCGGTCTTCTTCAGGGCTGAGTAGAGCCCGGCCAGGACGATGGTGGCGGTTCCGTACTGGTCGTCGTGGAAAACCGGCACGCAGAGCTTCTTATCCAGTTCACGGGTGATCTGGAAACACTCGGGGGCCTTGACGTCCTCGATCTGGATTGCGCCATATCCCATGGCGATCTTCTCGGCTACGGCGATGAATTCCTCCGGGTCGTGGGTGTCGATCAGCACCGGTTCGGCACTGATTCCGGCGAATTCCCAGAAGATGGCGCTTTTTCCCTCCATGACGGGCAGGCCCGCCAGTGGGCCGATATCTCCCAGACCCAGGATGGCCGTGCCGTTGGTCATGATGGCCACCTTGTTGCCGATGTTGGTGTATTCCCGGGCCAGGGCGGGCTTAGCCTGGATGGCCTTGCAGACCCGGGCCACGCCGGGCGTGTAGACCACCCGCAGGTCGGTATTGGTGCGGATGGGCATTCGACTGCGGACCTCGCAGGCGCCGCCTCGGTGGCTCTCGAGGGCAAGGTCCACCGTGGCGAGCAGTTGGGCACCTTCGACCTTCCCGGCCGCGGTGCGGGCCTGCTGGATCTCGTCGTCGTTGTGGCCGAAAACGGCGATGTCGTAGACGAGTCCCTCCGCGTCGGTATCGGTCATCTGGGCCTGTCCGACCCGTGCCCCTGCCGAGGCGATGGCTGAGACGAGCGAGCCCAGCGCGTCGTTCTCGTTGAGCACGCGGACCTGGAAAGAGAATGCAACCGGTCTCTGGAAACGATCATGAACCGCATCAAGGGCGCCCATTGGCTGGCTCCTGGCTAAGATTCGAGAGGTACTGTTCTGTTCGAGCCGGGATTATAATCCCCCAGAAGCGCCGATGCCACCGCCCAGCCAGGAGATCCAGCCCGCGGGGGAGGAAAGGACGCTGCTATGTATCCGATGCGAGAGGAATTCGCCCGACAGTTCGACTGTGCACTGGACATTCTGGCCGAGGCGATTGTCTCCTTCCGGCCCGAAACATGGGTAGCAGGCAAGGCACCTTACGACGGGCCCGCCCGGGCCGGCGTGCATGCCCTCCAGTGCGGCCGGTTTTTCACCTCCGGCGACAAGGAGATCTGGAACAACCTGGGCAAGCCGGTCTGGGAGATGAGCGATCAGGAGCTCCCGTCTCAACAGGAAACGGTCGGCTATCTCGAGGAGGTGCGCGAAGAGATTCATCACTGGCTCGATCGGTTGGAAGATGAAGAGCTGGACGCCTCGGTCGATTTCGAACACGCCCGGACGCGTTTCGAGTTGCTTTTGTATGCGATGCGGCACCTGCAGCACCACATCGGGGAGCTTTGCGCCTATCAGAAGAAGTGCGGCCTGGCCCCGGCTATCTGGAAGTAGACTCCCGGTCGCCGACGGTACCCGAGACACGATAGAGATAGTACCGCTCTTCGCTGACGATTCTGGGCCGATCCACCCGGTCCACAAACCGGATCTCACCGCCGGCCAGGGCTTGAGGAAGAGGTTGATTCACCAGTAGCCACGTCGGCCCGTGACGGTCGGCATAGGCTCGCGACAATGCGACGACTTGCTCGGGGGTCCGCTCCTGCCGGTCGCGCAGCCAACGGATGTACGAGAAGCGTCGGCCGGAGTTGAGACTGACGGCGGACCGATCGGCCAGGAGCATCACGGGGCTGACAACCGCGTCGTTCCAGGCGAGGATGGTCTGGTCTTGGGCAACGGATTGCTCGACCATCTCGGCCGCCTCCCGGGCCAGCGAAAACGGGTACATCCATTCTCCAATGCTCGCCCGCAGGGCACCGAGGAGGTTGGCTGCGAGCAATACAATGGCTGAGACTTTGCTCCACCGTTCGATTCGAGCCGGGGTTGTCGATCCTGCGCCTCTGGGATCGGCCGGCGGGGCCAGGCCCTGACGAGTCGCGATCCACCAGGCCAGGACCAGCGTCCAGACCAGGTGTCCATCGTGGCGCAGGTCGCCCTGAAATTTGACGATCTTGAAGATTATGTGAACCGAGCCGGTCAGCAGGATCATGACGAGGGCTTCCCGGCTGCGACGCAAGGCAAAGAGGAACAGGACCAGCGTTGCCAACGCGATGACCGCCGGCAGTGCGAAACTCCAGGGAACCGCGAAGTGCGAGACCAGGTGATACCGCCAGAAGGACTCGTGGAGCACGCCGACAGGGACCAGGGCCCGGCCCAGCATCCAGAAGGGCTCGAAGACCCGCTCAAATGTCAGCGGCCTGAGTCCCTGGAACATGGCCGCATCGTCAGGCGGAATGGCCTGGAGAGCCGCCAGAACGAGCCCACCGGCAAAGAGCAGCACAATCGTCCAGTTGACCGGATCGGCCAGTCCGGCCCGGAGGCTGTGGCGGACTCGCTGCCGCTGGAGAATCATCGCGACCAGGAATGAAACCGCGGGGAAGACCGCAAATGCGCTGGTCTGGCAGAGAAGGGCGAGGATCAGCCCGCCGGCCAGGCCTCGCCCGCGATTCCATGGAAACAGGGCCGCCCAGGAGACCATCAGCAGCAGGGCAAGAGCGTAACATCGACTGATCGTGCCGTATTCGTAGACGGGGAAGTACCCCAGGAGCAGCAGAATCTTCACCCACCAGGAAAACGGGGCGAAGCGAAGCAGCACCGCCCCCAAAGCTGCGGTGAACAGGAAGTTGGCGATTTTCATCACGGCGGGATCCGACCAGAGCCGATCGGCCAGGTGAATCACCAGGTGCCACAGGCCCGGGTGAGGCTCGGTGCGCATCACCTCGGGCAGTTGCCAGGGGCTCTCGGCTTCCACCGCCAGTCCGTAGGCTTGCAGCTCGTCGCGCCACATCTCGTGCAGGGACAGGTTCGTCGCCAGCAGGCCGAGGAACGCAACGTAGGCCAGGAAGAGGATCTTCCTTTTGTGGCCGCGGCTGCGTCGGCTTGGGCTGAGCTGCTTTGGGGACATCCGGCGCTCCTTTCGGATCAAGACCGGGCAGTCTACCCCGGCCGGGGCCTGGAGGCAATCGCTGCCGGGGGTCCGGCTGATTGTCGCGGGGGGATTGTTAACCGAACCTTAAAGCGCGAATTGGCTCAGCAGTGCTATCATCAAACCTGTGGGAGAGGCCTGATCTCCCGTCCCTGCCCCTTGCCGGACGTGTCGATTGGCTCCAAAACGCGTCAGATATCGAAGCATCTTCCTCAGCGACACACACCTGGGCGTGGAAGAAGCCAGGCCCAAGCTGCTCAACCGCTTCCTCAAGCGGAACCGCGCGGAGTATCTCTACCTGGTCGGGGATCTGGTGGACATGTGGAAACTCCGCAAGGGATGGTACTGGCCCAACGCGTACAACACGCTGTTGCGGAGGCTGATCAAGCTCTCTCGAAAGCAGCAGGTGGTTTTCACGCCGGGCAACCACGATTCGATCTTCAAGAGTTTATCGGGGCTTACCTTCGGCAGAATCATCATCCGCAATGAGGTCGTGCACACCACGGCAGAGGGCAAGAAGCTGCTGATCTGCCACGGCGATATGTTCGATGACGTGATGCACAGCAAGGTGCTTTTCGTGAGGCTCGGCTTCGACCTGCTGATGCTCCTGAGTGGAATCGTCAACAGCGTGCGCCGCCTGCTGGGGGCGCGAAGCTACTGGTCGCTGTCGAACTTCCTTGCCAAGCGGGTCGCCAACAAACGCTCCTACGTGGAGAAGTTCGAGAGGATGCTCACCCAGTACGCCGCCAAGAAGGGCGTTGACGGGGTCGTCTGTGGCCACATTCACCTGCCCGAGATCAGGCAGTTCGACGAGCTGGGCTACTACAACTGCGGAGACTGGGTGGACCATATGTCGGTGCTGGTCGAACATTTCGACGGCAGGCTGGAACTGCTGACCGTTACCGAAGAGCTTCTCCAGCAGCAGGACGAGGACTCATCCATCCAGGCCCCGACCGAGAAGAAGCTTCCGCCGGCAAAGGTTCCGGCTTCGGGCAAGCCGGCCTCCCGTTGGCCCCGCCGGGCTGCGGGGGTCTGAGTTTTCGTTCGCCGGGCCCTTCGCATCCCGCATGTCTGCGCGCTGGATCAGGCGGGTTGCCTGGAGTGTCGTCTCTGCCAGGCCAGGGCAAAACACGTTGCGCCCAGCAGAAGTCCCAACGTCGAGGGTTCAGGGATCGCCGGCAATTCGTGCATCTCAAACGTCAGGCCTGCCTCGGTGGCACTGAGCGACGAGGAGGCGCTTTGATGGAAATTGGCGAACACGTCCCGGATATCCGATGTATCGGCGTGGACGGTGTTTTCCATCCAGGCGGAGGTCATCAGGACGGTCTCGATCAGCAGCAGGTCGGCGTCATTGACGGCAAAGCTGAGCAAAGGACTCTCCTGCACGACCAACTCCTGGTCCTCCGGGTCCCGGTGGCCCTCTACGAACAGATTCCCCACGTGTTGGAGGACCTGGCTTGCCGGAATCTCCTGGTCCGGGCCGTACCCGATGGACGAATACCAGGCCTCGAAACCGCCTGAACCGAGAATGTCTGAGAGCCTGTTGTAATTCATCGGCTCATAGGAGGCGAAGAACAGGTCCTCATCCAGGATGCGTGTCACTGCCAGCCCCGCCGCGTATCGGCTGTGCCGATAGGGCCCGGCTTCGAGCACGCCCTCGACATTCAGTTGCACCTGGGCCCCGGCGTCCTGGGCGGTTGTCTGGGCCTGGTAGTACTGGTGTATTCCCGCCTGGGCCATCGAATCTCCCCACGTCAGAGGCGCGGGAAAGATAATATTGCCCAGCATGCTTCGCGACGGGCCGGCGTAGTTCATCGCGCCGGACCGGGCCTTGATCAGGCCGTTTTGGCCATCCACCTGCGCCCAGCTCCAGCCCGAACCCACCCCGGCACCGATCGCTACAGACTCGTCGGGGTTCTCCGCCCACCACCGCTGCCCGATGGATCGACTGGCCGGCCCCAGGTGCAGCGAAGGTTCCCACTGCGTCTGGGACCACGGATGGGCGGTCCCACCGGAACCTGTGGTCCCTCCCGAGGCCCCCAGTTGAATCGAGCCAAAGCTCCACGGCTCGCTCTCGATTGCTCCCAGACACGTTCCAAAGCACGCCAGCAGCAGGATCCCGGTTACCGGCCCAAGAGTGCATCGGCGACATATGCCCACGGCCCACCTCCAATCATGCCCCGGTTGGGGCCGGCCCCTCCTGCACGCCCGGCCCGGTGGAATGAATGCATCGGAAACCTTTCTCTTTATAGGTCGACGGGCCCGGCCGAGACAAGGGCCTTTGGTACGGAACCCGTCTTCGGGATCCCAGGGACCGCAAAGCCCATTTTTCGCTGCCAGGATGCTTTCGCACCTTCTCGAAAAACGCTGTTATGCCCGTCCGACCGTTTGAGCCCAGAAAACCCAATTGCCGCGAAAATCGCGCGTGCAAAGCTGAGGATCTCGTGCAGATTTGCCGGCAGCGAGGACTTTGCTTTTCCCCTGAGGCCGGGGCGGGTATGATGGTTTTCCCACAGGACGTTCCCTGAGACAGGATGCAGGTCATGAACCAGAGCAAAACAAACGCCCGCGAAGGCTATTTCGGCAGCTATGGGGGCCAGTTTGTCCCCGAGACGCTGATGCCGGCCCTTTCGCAGTTGGGCGAGGAATTCGAAAAGGCCTGGGCCGATGAGGATTTCCGGTCCGAGTTTGACCGTTGCCTGCGCGAAATCGCCGGTCGGCCCAGCGAGTTGTATTTCTGCAGCCGACTGACCGAGCAGGTCGGCGGAGCCAGGATCTACCTCAAGCGCGAGGACATGAACCACACCGGCGCCCACAAGATCAACAACA
>CAZOVB010000115.1:0-7494 GCA_964583095.1 uncultured Planctomycetaceae bacterium | reverse complement strand
TGACCACCACCGCCCCAAAACCCGAAGCCCTCGCCGCGCCGGCGCCGCCCGCGCCGCCGGCCGATGACCGCGACCGCTTCTTCCGGACCGACCACCTGATGGCCGACCTGAAGGGGCGGACCGTCCGCGGCGGGGCGGTCACCATGGCCGCACAGGGGGTGAAGTTCATCCTGCAGATGGGCTCGACGATGATCCTCGCCCGCCTGCTCACCCCGGCGGACTTCGGCCTGGTGGCCATGGTCACAGCCATTACCGGCTTTGTGGCCATGTTCAAGGACGCCGGGCTCTCGATGGCTACCGTCCAGCGGGAGCACATTACCCATGGGCAGGTCTCCACGCTGTTCTGGATCAACGTGGGGCTCTCGGCCGTGCTCATGGCCGTCACGGCCGGCCTGGCCCCGGTGGTGGCGTGGTTCTACGCAGAGCCCCGCCTGCTGTGGATCACACTGGCCATCGCGGGCACGTTCCTCTTCTCCGGCCTGACCATCCAGCACCAGGCCCTGCTCCGCCGACAGATGCAGTTCAAGAAGCTCGCCGTCATCGGCGTTGCCGCCCAGGCAGCCGGCATCGCCGTCGCCGCAACCATCGCCTGGTTCACCCGCTCCTATTGGTCCCTGGTAGCCATGGGCGCCACAATGGCCTTGGTGACCGCAGTGCTCACCTGGCTGCTGACCGGCTGGACCCCCAGCCGCCCCGCCCGCCGAACCGGCATACGACCCATGCTCAGGTTCGGCGGGAATTTGACAGGCTTCAGCTTCGTCAACTATTTCGCCCGCAATGCGGATAACGTGCTGATCGGGTGGTGGTGGGGCGCGGGACCCCTGGGATTCTACACGAAAGCCTACGGGCTGCTTACGATGCCGCTGCGACAACTCAATGGGCCAGTAAGCGCAGTAGCCGTTCCAGCCCTAAGTCGGTTGCAGTCGGACCCCGAACGGTACCGGAGGGCCTACCTTGGCATCTTGAAGAAGATCGGGTTGATTGCAGTGCCCGGTATCGTGCTGGCGGCCGGTTTTGCAGACATCCTGATACCGCTGGTCCTGGGCGATGGGTGGGAGCCTGCTGTACGCCTCTTCCGATGGCTGGCTCTGATCGGGCTTATCCAGGTGTTCGTCAATACCGTGGGATGGTTGTACACAACACAGGATCGGACTGGTGAGATGTTTCGGGCCGGCACGTTAAGTGCCTTTCTGGCAGTCCTCTCTTTCGCCGCAGGCCTTCCATGGGGAGCGGAAGGTGTCGCCATGAGTTACGTGCTTACAAGCATCATTGTTAGAACGCCCATCAATATCTACTTTGCCGGTCGAAGAGGCCCAGTCAGCATTCGAGACCTTGGTGCAACGATTGGAGTTGCTTTCTTGACTGGGTCAGTCGTATATGTCCTTCTGAGCACGTTGAGAATCGTAACAACATAGCGATAGCACGACTGTAGCGAATACCATGAATAACGCGCAAGAGACACAATCTACATTATCCGGACGCGATAAGCCTATGCCCCGTCTATCCGTCGTCACCTTCCAGCTTGGCGTTCGAAGCGAGGTATGGCTCTGGCGTCAGCTTCGACTGTTCAAGCGGGTCAAGCCGTCTGTTATTACTTGGGGCTACCAAAACCAGGAGGACTATCCGCTGGACGACATCGAGATCGACATCCTCGACACCGAACCGGTATGCGAGAGGGGCCGAAGCCGTTGGCTCTGGCGGCTTCGAAATGCTCCAAGCGGTAACTTCTTCGCGGCCCGCGGCGGTGACCTGTCGGCCATCAAGGCAACCATTAGGAAGCAGAAACCGGACGTCATGTTGTGTCATTTCGGGTGGGACGCCTTGCGAGTTCTTCCGTCTGTGGAGGCCATGGAGCTTCCATTGGTCGCACATTTTCATGGCAGGGATCTGTCGTCGTCGTTGAGGAATCGATGGTATCGCAGCAGTCTCGTGCGTCATGTCAGAAAGTTCGCGGCGTGCATAGTGGTGGGAACAAGGCAGAAAGATGTGCTGACAGAGATAGGTGTATGTGCTGAGAATATCTATGTTATCCCTTGTGGCGTTCCAATTGGTGAATTCATCCCATTGGATGGGAATAGGGACAAGGGTTTCCAAGGGGTCTGCGTCTCCCGTCTCAGTAAAGAAAAGGGGGTTCGGGAGACTCTGCTGGCTTTTGCGGAGGCAAGGAGAAGGTTGGGATATGGACGGCTGGTAATAGTGGGCGATGGAAGAGAGAGAGGGGGGTTGGAAGCCCTTAGCAAAGAACTGGGTGTGAGTGAATCTGTTGCCTTTCGCGGTGAGTTGCCTTCGCCTGGCGTACTCCAGGAACTGCAGGCTTCCAATGCCTTCCTGCAGCATTCCTTGACGGGGAAAACCGGTTGGATTGAAGGTTTTGGGGTAAGTTGTGCGGAGGCTGCATCTACCGCACTTCCAGTTGTTGGTACTAGGTCGGGAGGTATATTGGATCAAGTCATCCACGGTCGCACGGGGCTATTGGTGTCTGAGCATGATACCGATGCCATGGCAGAGGCAATCGTCACTCTCGCCAAAGATCCGACCCTTCGCCGTCGTATGGGAAGGGCAGGGCGAGAGCGAATGAAGAGCCACTTCGACACGAAGAATCAGGTCAGGAAATTGGAAAATGCTCTTCTAGAGGTCGCGAATGGGTAGGGAATCCAGCATTGATGTGTTGATGGTTACTTACAACCGGCCTAGGTACACAGAAGTGTCTCTTAGGAGACTGTTGAGATGTAGTCCAGCGGGGATGAGTGTATGGATATGGCACAACGGTAACGATCGAGAGACGAGAAGCGTTGTGGAATCGTTCGCCAACCATCCAAGAGTGATACGATATAAACATTCGCCTGAAAACCGATTGTTGAGAGAACCAACCAATTGGTTTATGAGAGAGTCAAGGGCACCTATTATAGGAAAGGTGGATGACGACCTTTTATTGCCCGACGGGTGGCAGGATAGAATCAGGAACGCACATGAAGCGAATCCGGAAGTAGGTGTGCTGGGATGTTGGCCATTCGCAAAGGAAGACGTCGTGCCGGAGAAGGCCAGACAGAAGATCGTCAATCTATCCGGCGACGAGAAAATGATGCTGAATTGCTGGGTCGGCGGAGGTGGAGTATTCGTCAAAAGGGAGTGCGTGGAAAGGGTCGGCAAGCTTAGGGAGGGCGAATCATTCCCCCATTGGATGATGAGAGTATGCCGGAGGGGTTACATGGTGGGATGGTTGTACCCATTTCTTGTCATGGAAAACATGGACGACCCAAGGTCCAAATACTGTCGAATAAAGACTGACCAGGATATCGCACGCTATGCAGGCCTGTCGGCAGGACCGTCGGGTGTTTCAACAGTGACACAACTGATCGGCCGAATTCAAAGGCAGGCTGCTGAAGTCCAAGAAGCACCGTATGATATAGGCCGTTATATAGGCCCGAGAGCATTTGTGCATCGTTGCGCTCGCAAGTTCAAAGCACTTGTGGTGGGTAAGCAGGGCTGAAGCTAATGAGAAAGGAGTGTGCGTCCATTGTCATCTGTTCGTTTAATGCAGGAGATGTGCTGTATGACAGTGTCAGAACGAGTCTGAATCAGACTACTGGGAATCATGAAGTGATTGTGGTAAATGACGGCAGTACTGACGGCAGTGTCGATACCCTTGCAGAGCTGAAAGACGAGAGACTCCGCATCGTGTGGCAAGAAAATGCCGGTAAGGCGGCGGCAATGAACCATGCTCTGGAGGTTGCGAATGGCGAGTACTGCGTGATTCAGGACGCCGACGACCTTAGTCACCCGGAACGCGTTGAGAGGTTATTGGATGCTTTTTCGGTCGAGCCTCAGCTTGGAGCAGTGCAGAGCGGATACGATCTGCTGATTGATGCCCGACATGTGGCGCCCATCAGTAAAAGAAAAGCCCCGGAAGAATGCGCTGCGGATATTGATGCGTTCCGAATGCCCTCGCACGATCCCACTATCATGTTTCGGACGGAACTTGGGCGGCAGCTCGGGTTTGATGAAGCGCTTCGGATCGGGCAGGGCTATGATTTCATTCTTAGATTGGGGGAGGTGGCGCCCATGAGGGTGATACCGGATGTGTTGTACTCGTACCGGGTGTCGTTTGAGTCGATTACAAGGCGGGATCCAACCAGGCGGGCGAAATTCGTGCGTCTTGTTCGTGAGAAGGCGTGCAAGAGGAGGGGTGTGTCCTACGATGATGTGTTTGGCACAGATGCAGGGGCTAATGTGTCAAAGGATAATGGCTTGGCGGCACATGTTATGGAAAGCGTCGTATGTCAGAAACGGGATGGCCAGGCATTGGGAGCTTTGAAGACTGCCTGTCAGGGCATACGTTTTCAACCGTTGTCAGCTCGCTACTATCAGGCCTTGGCGTATTCTATGATGCCGTATCCACTCCTGACTAAGATCCGGGGTAGGAGATGAGCGATTCAGCGATCGAACATTTCAGAGCTAGCTTCGTGGACAAGACGACGCTGCATCCTGCGGGGGCGGCGGGTATCGCTGTTCTGGGGGCAGCCGTGACTGCTGTCCCGCGGCGGTATGCTGTCCTGCCCATCCTGGTCATGGCGTGCGTGATGGCGCCAGCCCAGAGGGTTGTGGTTGTTGGTCTGGACTTCAATATGATCCGTCTCATGGTCCTTGCGGGTTGGATCCGGGTGCTGCTGCGGGGCGAGTACGTTGGGTTTCGGTGGTGTATACTGGATAAGGTTCTGATCGCGTTTGCTGTCAGCGGGACGATAGTCTACACGCTTCAATATGCGTCAAGCCGAGCGTTCATCTACAAGATGGGTGCGATGTACGATGCGGTGGGGGGGTACTTCCTGCTTCGTTGCCTGATTCGGAACTGGGGGGATGTGGAGATGATCGCGAGGGGGCTTGCCATACTGGCCGTGCCGGTAATGTTCGTGTTCCTGATGGAGAAGGCCACAGGTCGAAACATGTTCTCGGTCCTGGGCGGCGTGCCCGAGGTCACGAATGTCCGAGAGGGCAAGCTCCGCTGTCAGGGGCCGTTTCCGCATGCGATCATGGCTGGGTGTTTCTGGGCGACTCAGATTCCACTGATGCTGGCGCTGTGGTGGAAGGGCGGTAGGGATCGGACGTTGGCGGTGGCCGGGACCATCGCGAGCGTGGGTATTGTGATCTGCACGGCCTCGAGCACGCCGGCGGCCGCTGTTAGCGCTGTGCTGGTCGGTATGCTCTTCTACTTCCTTCGGGATTCAATGCGGGAGGTGCGGTGGACACTCGGACTCGGCCTGCTGGGTCTGCACTTGGCGATGCAGGCCCCGGTGTGGCACCTGATCAGCCGAATCGACCTTGTGGGTGGTTCGACGGGCTATCACAGGTTCCGGCTGATTGATGCCGCGATACGCAGTCTCGGTGAATGGGCGGTATTGGGGACCAAAAGCACCGCCCATTGGGGGCGGGGCCTGCAGGACGTGACCAACCAGTATGTTCTGGAAGGGGTGAGGGGCGGTCTGGCGACCTTGGTTCTCTTCGTTGCCGGCCTGTGCGTGGCATATGGATTTGTTGGAAGAGTCCGCAAGGCGGTATGTCGCGACAAGCCTCGCGAGATGATGGTCTGGGGGCTGGGCGTATCGCTGTTCGCCCACTGCATGTGCTTTATCGCGGTGAGCTATTTCGGGCAGATTATGGTGATCTGGTACATGCTGTTGTCAATGTGCAGTAGTTTGCATGAGCATACGCACAGTAGACTACGTGTGACAAAGATGCGCAGTACCTTCGGTGCAAGAGTCCACACATCAATCCCAAACCCGTGAGGCCTGTACTGGTGGATATAGCCTGACGGTATGAGTGTTAGATAACTAATGGAAGAGTGTGTCCACATAGTCCTTACAAAGTATAACGTGCGCATGCCGATGCAATGGTGCCAACGCGGATTGGAACCCGACTGGCTTGCAGGAAGATGGCAATTGTTTCAGAAGTATTGTCTGCGGTCGATGAAAACACAGACAACAGGCGAGTTTCACTGGCTGCTATTCTGCGATCGACAAACGCCGTCACCATATCGTGAACAACTGGCAGGTCTCCAAAGCCCGGGTACGCATGTGTATTTCTGCGAGGAATTGACAAGGGCTGTGCTCTTAAGCGCTGTACGAGATCATGTGCATCATGATACGCGTGCAATAGTGACAACACGACTTGACAACGATGATGCCCTATGCCCGAGCTACTTGGAGGATGTAAGGAATGCAGTCCAGGGGAGTCACCGGCATTGGATCAACTGGGACACAGGCATTGTCATGTGCGGAAGGCGGGCCTATCGACGGGTCGATAGGGCGAATGCATTTATATCATTCGTGGAACCGAACGGGAATGACATTCAGACGACATGGAGCTGCCCGCATCCAGAGGCGGGGAAATGGGCCCCCGTTCACCATATTGGCTCGGCACCGGGATGGGTACAGTTGGTACATGGTGATAATGTGTCAAATCGAAAACGTGGGCGTCTTGTGAATCCGTCTATCGTGAGTAATAGGTTTCCCAATCTGGGGTCAATATCATTGGAGGAACCTGGGATAGGCACCTACATCTTTGATAGGGGTCTTGCGGGACCGGTCCGTCTGCTACGAGACACTATCCGGGTGGCGGGGCGTACGGTCAAGTGCAGTATGCGAAGGCGTGACCAATGCTAATCTCGACTTTGATCATCAGCTATAACACGCGAGAAAAGACGCTGGCGTGTCTGGAATCTGTATGTGCGTGGACGCGGGAGACTGATTGCGAAGTGATCGTGCTGGACAACGCTTCGACGGATGATTCGGCCGAGGCGGTTGCTGAGAGGTTCCCGGATGTCAAGCTGATCGCGTCTGAGAGCAATCATGGATTTGCCCGGGGCAACAACATCGCGGCCGAGCAGGCGACGGGGAAGTACCTGCTGCTGCTGAATCCGGACACGGTGGTGCTGGATGGGGCGATCGACAGGTTGGTTGCCTTTGCCGAGGCGGATGGCGGCGGGAACATCTACGGGGGCAGGACGCTGTTTTCCGATGGGTCGCTGAACCCGACCTCCTGCTGGCGGAGGCCTAGCTTGTGGAGCCTGCTGTGCGTGGCGCTGGGGCTCAACCAGGTGTTTCCGAAGTCGGAGGTTTTCAATAGGGACTGGATGCCCAGCTACGGCAGGGATGAGGTAAAGGAAGTGGACATCATCAGCGGGTGCTTTCTGCTGATCGGCCGGGACAACTGGGAGCGGCTTGGGGGCTTTGACGAACGGTTCTTCATGTACGGCGAGGAGTTCGACCTGTGTCTGCGGGCGGCCAGGCTGGGGATGAAATGCAAGGTGTGTCCGGAGGCGACGATCATCCACCACGGCGGAGCATCGGAGCGGACGCGGGCGGACAAGACGGTGAAACTCTTCCAGACAAAGGTGCTTTTGATGCGGGAGCACTGGTCCCGGCCGGCCGCCTGGCTCGGGGTGGGGCTGCTGCGACTCTGGACGTGGACGCGGAGGGTCGGCGGAGCGGTTGCGGG
>CAZOVB010000114.1:0-7720 GCA_964583095.1 uncultured Planctomycetaceae bacterium | reverse complement strand
CGATCCAACAGGCCCGGGCGTCCGGGTCGGCATGGGGCGTGCGCTCGCCGGTCAGGTAGGGCAGGAAGAAGAGCCCCTCGCAGCCGGCAGGGGCCTGGGAGGCCTGGTCGGTGAGGATCTCATACGGGTCGACGCCCTTCTGCTGGGCCTGGCGCATCTCCAACTGGGCCAGGGTGTTGCGGTACCACTGCAGGCTGCCGCCGGCGGCCATCACGCAGCCGAAGACGCAGTACTCCCCTGCTACCGAGGCGCAGAAGGTGTTGACGCGGCTTTGGGGATCGATGGTGTAGTCCCTGGAGTGGGTGAAGACCACGCCGCTGGTGCCCATGGTCGCGCTGGTCAGGCCGTCGCGAACCACTCCGTTTCCGACGGCGCCGACGGGCTGATCTCCCCCACCGGCGACGACCTTGACCCCCGGGGCCAGGCCCAACTGCTCGGCCGCCCGGCGGGTCAGCGTGCCGGCCACCTCGTGAGATTCGATGACCTCCGGGAGGATCTCGCGAGGGATCTGGAAGGTCGATAGGATTTCCTCCGACCAGGTTCGCTTTTTCTGGTCGAGCATGAGGGTCCCGGACATGTCCGAGACGTCGCCGGCGAAGGTTCCGGTCATGCAGAAGCGGACGTAATCCTTGGGCAGGAGGAAATGCCGGATACGATCATAGATTTCCGGCTCGTTCCGACGGACCCAGAGCAGCTTGGTGAGAGTGAAGCTGGTCATGGCTGCATTGCCGGTCAGCTCGATGAGCTTGTCGCGCCCGCCGACGGTCTTCTCGATCTCGGCCGCCTGGGGCCCGGTTCGCTGGTCGTTCCAGATCAGGCTGGGCCGAAGGGGCTTGCCTTCCTGGTCGGTGATCACCAGCCCGTGCATCTGGCCGGAGAAGCCGATGGCCTGGACGTCCTTGGGGTCGGTTCCGGCCTTTTGAATCGCCTTTTTGACCGATTCCACTGTAGCCTGCCACCACTGGTCTGGGTTCTGCTCGCTCCATCCGGGTTTGGGGGAAAGGACTTCATGCTCGGCGGTGGCGGTGGCCAACACACGCGCGGCGGCATCCATCAGGAGGGTCTTGGTTCCGGAAGTTCCCACGTCGATACCGAGATAGGTAGCCATCTGTCATTGCCTTTCACGTCTGGTTGCGAATTAGCCCGGGGAGCTTTCATGGTCCTCGGGATTCTGCCACCGTCTCGCCGGGGCAGGGATCCGGGGTGAACCCCTCTGCTCAGGGAGGCAGGCGCGGGGTGAATTGAACCATTTTCGCGCGGGCTTGGCAAGGCGGGGCCGCGGGTTCACGAACCCCCGAAGGCAGGTGAGAGGAATTCTCAGGAGGATTAAATTTAAACGTTGCAAATGTTAACACAATTATAAGTGTTTATTTATAAGTTACTTATATCAAATTGAAATCCTGGAACTTGACAGTTAAGGCCTTTGATTGCTATACTCTCGCCGTTATGGTGACTGCAACAACCTCGAAAAAGGTGCGCAAAGGCTCCGCGGGTAAGAAAAAGGCCATCAGCATTCGGACCTACGATGCAGCCATGCGCTATATAACGTCGCACACCGATTACGAGCAGATGCTCCGGGTTCGGTACAATCGCGACACGTTCAACCTCGACCGGATGAAGCACCTGATGCAGAAGCTGGAGAATCCGCACGAGCGGATTCGCGCGGTGCACATCGCCGGGACCAAGGGCAAGGGCTCGACGGCTACAATGCTGGCTTCGATGCTCTCTGCCTGCGGGTACAAGGTCGGGTTGTACACTTCTCCGCATGTCTGCGACATTCGCGAGCGGATCCGGATCAACGGCACGGTGGTCACCCAGGTGGCCATGACACGCCTGATCAACCGGATCAGCCCGATCCTCGAGGCCATCCAGGAGGACAAGCCGACCTTCTTTGAGATCTTCACCGCCCTGGCCTTTGCGCACTTCGCCGATGAGCAAGTGGACATTGCCGTGGTGGAAACCGGTCTGGGAGGTCGACTGGACAGCACCAACGTGCTCAAACCGGCGGTCTGCGGGCTGACGAGCATCTCCATGGACCATATGCACCAGTTGGGCTCCACGCTCAAGGATATCGCCGGCGAGAAGGCGGGGATCTTCAAGAGCGACGTCCCGGCCGTGAGTGTCCAGCAGGAACCCGAGGCCGAGCGCGTCCTGAAACTGGCCGCCAAGGACTCCCGCACCCCGCTTCAGTTCACCGGAACGGACATCGAGTTCAGCTACCGGGTGGAATCTTCCCGCCAGGCGGGCTGTCACTCGCGGGTGTGCCTGACCACGCCGCTGAGCCGTTTCGAGCATCTGACGGTCCCGCTGCTGGGCGAGCACCAGGCGGTCAACTGCGGCCTGGCCCTGGCGTTGCTGGACCAGTTGAAGGCCCAGGGGATGGAGATCGACGACCAGCGGGCCATCGAAGGGCTCCGCAACGTCAGCGTCCCGGGGCGAATGGAACTGATCCACAGCGACCCGCGGATCCTGGTCGACGGCGCCCACAACGCCGCAAGCGTCAAAGCGCTGATGCGGGGCATCGGGCACCACATTCCCTACGATTCGATGGTGATGATCTTCGGCTGTGCCGCCGACAAGGATATTGCCGGCATGATGGAGCAGATTGCCACCGGGGCCGACAAGGTCATCTTCACCCGGGCAAGCAACAACCCCCGGGCGGCCGACCCGAAGGAACTGGCCGAACAGTACGAACTCCAGAGCGGCAGGGTCGCCCAGGTGGCCAACACGCTGGTCGACGCGGTCCACATTGCAAACAATGCCGTCAGCCGCGAGGACCTCATCTGCGTCTGCGGCTCGTTCTATCTGGTCGGCGAGGCCAAGGAACTTCTTCAGAAGATCCGCACCGCTTGAGCACAGACGTCTGGACATTCCAGGGCGGCCGGTCCCCCACCGGTCGCCCTTTTTCCTGCGCGGGGGCAGCTATCAGGCGAACTCTTCTTCGTGGCGCCGGATGGCCTCGAGCATGCTCTGGCTGTCGGGGGCTTGGCTGAGCTTGCGCCGGAGCAGTTCGCTGCTCATCAGTCGGCTGACCCTCGCCAGGGCCTGGATGTGAGGCCCGGCCTTGCTGACCGGACTGATCAGCAGGAGCATGAGCGATACCGGCTGACCGTCGATGCTGTCGAAGTCAATCGGGGTGCTCGCCTTGCCCAGGGCCATGACAATATTCTGGGCAGCAGCCGTCTTCCCGTGGGGAATCCCCAGGCCGCCCCCGATACCGGTCGTGCGGGTCATCTCCCGCTCCAGCACCGCCTGAAGTGCACGTTGGGAATCGGTCACGTCGTCATGACGGGCCAGGAGATCCACCAGTTCCTCGATGGCTTCACGCTTGGTCGTGGAGGAGAGCACCTTGATGCGCGAGGCCGACAATATATCACTGATTCGCATAGAGCCCGCTCACTGGGGGGGTTGGAGCAAGTGACACTCTTTTTCCCGCGTCACTCACTCTAGGACTTCGGGGGTCCACACTGTAGGGATTCTTCCGGCCCTTGGCAATCATCTATCGCTGCCCGAGGCGGGGAGTTCATTGCAGATTTTTGCCCCAGGCCAGGTCGCGGGCAAAGCGCTTCCACCGGTCCTCGAAGACCGAACCGTCGGCAGCGATATATGCTTGAAAGACACGCGGGCCCGCGAAACGATTGTAGGTCTTCGGGCTTTGGGCAATGCGTTTCAAATCGGCTGACAAGAGGCCGAGCTTCGCATGCAGCCTCCCCGCGCATGCATCGGCGAGGATCTGCTCCAATGCCTCTCGGGTCTCCGGCTCGGATCGCAGGAACAGCGCCAGCGACCAGAGCTGGCCATAGAAGCCCAGCGGCCTGTCGGGGTCCGGATCGAGCGCATCGCCGGCATCCATGACCAGCAGCTCCTTCAGCGGGATCCATCGGCCCCGGGCCAGGATGTCTCGCAGGGCCTTTCGCCGGGCGGGGTTCTTGGTCGGAGAGAAGCGCACCTCCCGGTCGGACATGTCCACCCCTTCGGTAAGGGTGCACAGGCCTTCCTCCAGCCATTTGGGGATCGGCTGGGCCAGGCGGGCGTGGAGGAACTGGTGGAGCCCCTCGTGGGCGGCCAGGCTGTAGGTCCCGCTGCCACCGATGTTCCAGAAGACACACGCCCCCCCGGCCACCGCGGGATGGAAGTAGCCCCCCGCCTGCATGGTCAAAATCCGCGAGGCCATCCGGGGAGGTACGCTTCGGCGCGTCAGGGAGGCCCACTGCTTCCAGCCGGCCAGGACGTAGACCGGATGTCTCTTGGTCTCTTCGCCCCCCGCCAGGCCGGTCAGATGCAGATACTCCCTGCGGGAAGCTTCGAGGAAGCCCGGCAGACTTCTGGCCAGGATCCGGCTGGAGGTGTTGGTGTACAGGTCGTAATGGGCAGAGGAGATCCGCCTGCCTCCCTGGCCACCTTGGGGCCACTGGACCTGCTCGAAGGGCACATCCAGCCGATAGCGGCGCACCTGCTGTGAATCGGTCCGCGCGCAGCCGAAAAGGCTCAGAGCTGCCAGCATCGCTGTGGCCGGGGCTGGATATCGCATGTGCATCCTCCTTGGAGTTTTGTCCGGAACAGGCCGAGAATTCCTTGCCGCCCAAGGATCCTCCAGCATACCATATCCACTCGAACACGGGCAAATCACCGTCGGCGGGGGTCCCCTCCCAATCCGGCATGAAAATGGAGCGAACCGATGAAGTTGCGAATCCTTCTGGCTGTCCTTCTGGCCTCCAATATCGCCTTGGCCCAGACGTCCGAGGCGCCGCTGGCCGACTCCCTGCCACCGGAGGCCCTTATGTACGTCGGCTGGGCTGGGCGAAGCCTGGCCTTCGATGGTTCGCACTTGGGACAGATGCTTCAGGACCCGGCCGCAAAGCAAGTATTCGCCTCGTTGAAGGAACTTGCCCTTTCCGGGGCCCGGGAGAATGAGGAAGCGGCCTGGGTCGCTCCCGTGTTGGACCTGGCAGAGGTGGCCTGGCAGCACCCCGTGGCGGCCGTGCTGCTAAGGCCCCAAGCCGACGCAGAAGACCCCAGCCCCGGCATGCTGGTCGTCATCGAGGCCGGCAAGGACCGCAAGGAACTTTCGGCCCGTTTCGAAGCATTGCTCAAGGCAACAGGTATGGAGGCAAAGGGCCAGGAGGTCCAGGTCGGCGGGGCGAGCTTCCGGAAATTCCCCGCCGGCAAGGTCGATCTGTTCCTGGGCTTCGTCGGGCCCCAGATGGTCTTCAGCGTCGGGCAACAACCCATCGAGCAGATGCTCCAGACCAAGCCCGAGTCCTCCCTGGCCGCAGACCAGAGCTTTGCCGGCAGGATGGGAGAAGTTGCCCCCAAGGCCCCTCAGTCGGCGGTCTATGTCGATATCCAGGGCTTCGTCCAGGCTGCCAACAAGGCCGGTCAAGGGCCCGTTTTCCCCGAAAAGCTCCTCAAGACCATGGAAGGCGGGATGTACTTCGCCTACGGAGCCTGCGTGGAGGATCGCTACATCCACCAGCGGGCCCGCCAGTTCTGGAGGCCCGCAGCCGGGCTGCGAGAGGTATTCGGCCCGAAACCCCTTACCCCTGAGCAACTGGACTGGGTCCCCTCCGATGCCATGCTGGCCTGTTCCTTCCAGGTCGACCTGGCCAAGCTGATCGCCTACGTTCAGGAGGTCAGCGGGCAGGCAGGTCAGCCCCTTCCCCCCCCGGTCAAGATGTTCACCGACCTGCTCGGGGATGACTGGACCCTCGCCAGCGCCCCCAGCCTGGGAGGCCTGCTGACCGGAACCGCCCTGAGCGTATCGGTCAAGGATCCCGAGAAGGTCCAGGCCCTGCTTTCAAATATGGTCCCGGTCATCCTGGGTCAAATGCAGGGGCCCGTGGGCGTGCGAACCTACAAGGTCCAGGACCAGCAGATCACCTACTTCCTCCTGCAGGACGAGGCAGCCTTCTGGAGCCCCGCTTTCGCCCTCAAAGGCAACCGGCTGTTCCTGGCCGCCTGGCCTCAGGTGCTCGAGTCGGCCCTGACGCTCAGGCCTCAAGAGAGACTGGTCAACGATCCGACCTTCCAGAACTTTGTCCAACGGATCGGAGGCATGGGACACGGCATCCTGTACATTGATATGAAGGACGCCCATCGCCTGCTTTATGGCCCGATGATGATGGGCAACTCCTACGCCCTGTCGCTGATCTCGCAGAAGGGCCTGGTCAACGAGGGCCGCTTCCTGCCGGGCCTCTCGACAATCAGCCGCTGGACCTCACCGTCCCTGGCCGGCTTCCGGCTCGACCAGGGCGGGCTCTTCCTCCATGGCTACTCCAAGGCCGGCCCGCTCAGCACGATGAGCGTGCCGGTGGTTTCAGGGGTCGTCACCGCCGTGCTGCCCTCCATCGCAAAGGCCAGGTACCTGGCCAGACTGGCCGTGAATAGATCGACGCTCAAGGCCCTGCACAATGCCCTGATCCTCTACCACGACGAGAACGGCAAACTGCCCGAGTCCCTGGCCCAGCTCGTCGAGAAGGAAATCATCGAAGTCGAGATGCTCCAGTCCCCCCTCGATGAAAACGGTCCGTCCGTCGGGCCCGACGGCAAGCTCCGGGGCGAGCCGAGCTTTATCTATGTCCGGCCGGCCGATACATTCGACAAAATCCGCAACCCCGGCCGGACCGTCCTGCTCTTCGTCCGACCCGGCCTGATGAACGACGAGCAGACCCAGGTGCTCCTGGCCGACGGGACCGTGGAGCAGATGCACCTGAGCCGGCTTCAGAAGCTCCTCGCCGGCAGCAACACCGACTGACGCAACCCAGACACAAAGGCAGTTCGCGGGGGCCCCGGCGCCGCTGGAAAAGGCTTCTCCCCCGCCGGAAAAAGGAGAATCGAAAATGAAACTGCGCCTTCTCACAGCCCTGACCCTCTCGTTCGTCCTGCCGGCCGGGCTCTACGCCCAGCCCCTGGCCGAGAAACTCCCCGCCCGGTCGCTCCTCTACGCCGGCTGGGATCCCACCGGCGAGGCCTTCGCCCAGACGAAACTGGGCAAGCTCCTGGCCGAGCCGGAATCGAAGTTGATGGCCCGTCAGTTCACGCAGATGTGGGAGAAGCAGGCCATGCCGGACCAGATCAAGACCGGCATCCGCAACATGCTCGAGATGATGCTCGAAGCCTCCCGGGGCCCGGTCGCCTTTGCCCTGATCGACCTGCCCGATTTCGAAAAGGGCGAGGAAATACCCAAGCTGGCCGTGATTGCAGACCTGGGCGACCGGGCAGGGAAGGTCCAGGAGAAACTCAACGAGATGGTCAAGTCCGTCAAGGCCATTGGCGCGCCGATCTCCGATATCACCGTCGCCGAGGTGACGCTGCAGGGCATGAGGGGCCAGGCACTGTTTGGCGTGCATGAGAACCGCTTCTACTTGTTCTTGGGGACCGGGACGGCCGAGGAAGTCCTGGAACTCGATGCTTCTGAATCCCTGGCCCGGCAGGAAGCCTTCCAGACCCACATGCAAAGGGCCGGTATCGAGGACCTTGTCTTGGCCCTGTATTCCCGCGGGCCTCAGATCTATGTCGACAAGGCCCTGGCTGCGGTGGAAAGCTTCTATCCGGACCAGGCCGCCCGATCACGCAAGGAGATCGAGAGCATTCTCCAGGGCCTGGGAGTCGATCGGGCCAAGGCCTTTGCCCTGACCGTCCGGGCGGTTGAGGGAAGACTTCTAACCCTGATATTGCACGATAGGAGATGGTTCATTATGGACTGATGGCCTTGCCGCTG
>CAZOVB010000113.1:0-7973 GCA_964583095.1 uncultured Planctomycetaceae bacterium | reverse complement strand
TTGGAAGGGTTTCCAGTGTCTTTGCCCAGTAAGGGAGTTTTTCCGTTATTTCCCGGTCTTCCTCTGGTTTTTTCTTTGGTTTTTTGGTGAATTCGTGGCCGTTGTCGCATTTGAAAACTTTTTCTTTCTTTGTTCCGAGTTCCGGCTCGATGAATGCAAATTCACCGCATACTGGGCATTTCTGAAATATGGACATGGTTAGAAATTGGTTTGTTGTGGATAGAACAATTGGGAGAGAGTGGATTTCAGATTGGGAAATTAGTTATTATGCATAATTTTTCCTCTAGCTTTTTTCCTAACCTATAAATAAATACCATACCTTTACATATTTGAGCCATATGGAAAACGGACAAAAAACGATGTTTGATTTGTTTGGCGGTGAGAAACATTTTATCATCCCAAGATATCAAAGAGCGTATGCTTGGGAATACAAACAAATAAGGGATTTTTTAGAGGATATTAATAATCAAAGAAGGGGCAAACAATATTTTCTCGGTACTATATTGTTTCAAGATAATAAAGATATTAGAGATGGTTTTGAACAAATTTATATTGTTGATGGTCAACAGAGAATGACAACAGTCGTTATCTTTATGAAAGTACTTTTGAATATTTTAGAAAAAAAGGATAATGAAAAGGATTATTCTAGAGAGAAAAGACGTTATCTAAAAGATAAAGATGTATACAAACTTGAAATTGTACATACCGATAATGAATTCTTTAAAACTTATATAATAGATGACAATCGTTTTGATGGGAAAAACTTCATTACACCATCTCAAAAAAGGCTTTACGCTGCAAAAGATTTTTTTGAAAAAGAATTGAAAAAATTGGATTCCAATGTATTGAAAGGATATATGGAGAAAATAGAAAGGAGTAGAATTCTTAGTTATTCCGTAGATGATATAGCAGAAGCCACTCTGATTTTCGAAACAACGAATGATCGTGGTAAACCATTGACCAATCTTGAGAAGACGAAGAGCTTCTTAATGCATAAAATTTACTTAACAAAACATAATCCTCACGAATTAATTGAATCAATACAGGATAGATTCAGTGAGATATATAGAATCTTGGAAGAAATAGAAAGTGATATTGAAGGAGAAGATAACATATTACAATATCATTTCATTAGTCATTTTGATTGGAAATACACACAGAAGAAAAAAGATTATCAAGATTATGTAAAAAAACTCAAAGAAAAAATAAATAACATGATGAAGAACGAGAAATATACCGAAGTTGCTCAATTTATTGATAACTATAGCAGAGAACTAAAGGAAACTTTCTCGGTTGTTAAAGATATAATAAATGATAAAAATAAAAAGATCAGAGACATGTTTATCCTAGAAAGAATTTCCACTTTTTATCCTATTTTAATCAAATGTTATAAGTTGGATAAATCTTATGAAAAAAAAGATTATTATGATGTTGTAAGGCTTCTTGAAATATTTAGCTTTAGAGTTTATGGAATTGGCAATAAGCCTGCCTATACATCTAGAGATAAACTTTACACATTAGCTAGAGACTTTAAAGGTGATTTTAATAAAATTAAAGTTGAGATTAAATCTGAAATATTAGATAAAGTTGATATGAGGTCGTTCAAAGAGAAATTATCCTCTTACTACTTATACAAAGACACTGGTCTTTCGGATTTAAGATATTTGTTTTGGAAATATGAGAATTATTTGAGAATCAATGAACAACCAAAAGCAGCAGAAATGTCTGAAGAGGAATTCTTAACAAAAATTCCAAAACTTAAATTGGAAATAGAACATATTGCTAGCCAGAACCCGAAAGTAACCACTTCAGATTTAAAATTACCTGATATTGATGAAGATTTTCAGGAAAATTTCTTACACAGATTAGGAAATTTAACTTTTGACCCCAAATCGGCGAATGCTAGTAAAGGAAATCAAGACATTGAAATGAAAAACTCTAAATATTTTGTAAAAGCCCCATTTAAAATTCAAAATGAATTGGATGATTTTATCTTTAAAAACAGATGGACTAAAGAATCTATCATTAAAAGAGGGCAAAAAATAACAAACTTTGTTCTTAATTATTGGGATCCTACAAAGATTGAAACTGAAGAAGTTGAAGAAAAAAATATCACCGATGGAAAAGTATCTAATTTGAAATATAAACACAGAAAACTCTTTAAAGAAATTAATAAACCATTAAGAGTAAAATTTGGTCAATGGAACGTGTCATCTAATGCAAAAATAAAGAAAAATTTTAATTTATCTCAATCAAGGGATGGTTACAGGACATTCTTTAAGGTAAAATGGTATATAGAAAATGTAAAGTTTTATATTGAAGGTGGCATGGAAAAAGATGAGGAAGATCCTTGGACCTATTTCATACAATTTTATACAGTGAATAAATCTGATAAGATCATTTTTAATTTGAAAAAACCAGAGATACAGGATTTCTTAAGAAGAGAGAGATACGAAAATGAGACAAACTGGGAGAGCAGACCTTATTATCGTAAGGAACTAAATATTGAAAGTGCAAATGAAGAAAAATTAAAGGAATTATTTATTAAGGAGATGGAAAAACTAAAACCCATAATTGAAAAGATATTAAGTTAAATGTCATTATTCCCACTCATACTTATCATACTTTTTTGAAATATGCACTCTGCCTTGTTTTGATACCACACTTTTTTAAATTTCTTTTATGAGTATAGTTGAGGTTATTCCAGAATCTATTATTGAAACAAATAATTGGCCATTTCTTCTTTTAGGAGTATTTGTACTTGGGATAATACTAGGAGGATTGGTTAAAGGTTTGGCAAAGTTTGTCTTGACCTTGATGTTGTTTGGTTCCTTCATTGTGTTGGTTATGTTCCTGTTGGGAAAGAATGACCTGCTGTCTATGGTTATCTCTGTTGCTGTTGGTTTGGTAACTCTTGCAGTGAGTTTTCTAGCCAAAATTGGGAGGACTTACACGCTAACGAAAGGGTGATTTTTTGTTTGATAAATGGAAATATGGATTGTATCGGCTGGAAAGAAAAGATATCAATAAACTTGGTTTTCCCCGTGGTCTTCTTCTTGAAGTAACTCCCGGTGAATCCTCCCTCAGGTCGATGGAAGACATGCAGCGAGTCCTTTACATGATGCAGCGTTATCCTGCCCGTTTCTCCTTTGAGATATGGAAAAATGATAAGTTTTCTTTCCATTTTTTCAGTTCCTCTCCCAACGTTGAAGGGATGCTTAAGGCACAATTGAAAACTATCTATCCGCAGTCCGAAGTCAAAAGAGCTGAAAATCCGGTGCCGAATTTTCGAGAGGGAGATTATGTTTCTGCAGGCCACCTTGTAGTCAGCGGATTGGAATTTAACCTTAGGAGACCGGAGAAATTTCATTTTGACCCTTTGCGCCATGTTCTGGAAGCGATGAATCAGCATGATGGAGTTTCGATGGTTCAGATGATGTTCGAGAAGCTTAGAAAAATTCCGGAAAAGAAAAAGATCGTTTTGGCCCAGAAATACAGCGAAGGAAAGGGTATCTCTCCCACATTGCTCAAATGTGTGATAAGGATAGTCACATCATCATCTGACGGAAAGGCTGCCAGGGAATCCTGCGAGCATATCTCCCACACTTTTTCAGCATTTGACTCTCAGAAGTGCCGGCTCTTTCCTAAATTGGTTTCCTTTCCTTTGTTAAAGAATTCTTTTGGTATTTTGTGCGATGTATCCGACAGAACTTTTCCACTGTTTGGTAAAGAGTTCATGATCAGTATTCCTGAGATTTCTTCAATGGTTCATATTCCTGTTGGAGCGGGTTCTTCTGGTGTTCGCTATAACACTCCTTCCCTTCAGCCAAATTGGTGATTGATTGAATAACTCTAAAATACGGATAGGTGAAGCAAAGTCATCTAATGGAAAGACTAGGGAAATCTATGCCGGCGCTGAAGATTTGTTCCGCCATCAGTATGTGATCGGTGCCACAGGAAGTGGGAAGAGTACACTAATTGAGAATGAGGTCCTTGAGGCGTTCAGGAAAGGGTATTGCACCTGGGTGTTGGATCCACATGGAGACCTTTCGATTGACATCCTTGAGACGGCATACCCTGAGGATTTGAACCGGGTGCTGCTGCTTGATCCGTTGAAAGTCGGTTTTTCCATGAATCCCTTTGAGCTTCCCAAATACGAAGGCAGGGAACAGCGGGAAATGATGGTTGAACGTCTGATTGGCGAAGTTGTTTCATTTATGAAAAGACTTTACGGGAAAAATTACTGGGGTCCTTCGCTTAACCGGGTTTTTCAGAATGCTCTTAGACGGCTTTATCGGAATGATGATTCCCCGACCTTTGAAGAAATGCTGGAGCTGGTGAAGGGCGAGTTTGATAAGGATGATTACAAGGATTTTTACAAAGAAATAAACAAACTTCCTAAGGGAAGGACTGATTCCGTAATAAACAAACTTGAACCGTTCGTCAGGAACGACATGCTTCGAAGAATATTCTGCAGCAAGGTTTCTACTGTTGATATTGAAGAACTTTTGAAAGGAAATAAACTTGTTTTGTGGAGATTGGCCAAAGGGGAATTGTCTGAACTGAATGCCGGGCTGATTGGCTCTGCGCTGATTACGAAACTGTGGTTGACTGTTGTGTCAAAAAGTAAGGGCGAAAGGAATCCTGTTTTTCTAGCCATTGATGAATTCCAGAATTTTGCCCAGATGAATACACTTGGAACCATGATTACTGAGGGAAGAAAATACAGGATTGGGATGCTGCTTGCCCACCAACATACAGGACAGATTCCTAAGGAGACTCTAGGAGACGTGCTGGGGAATACGGCTACGCAAATTTTTTTCAGGGTTTCAAAAAAGGATGCGAAATTGGTGGCTAATTACTTAGGCGGTGACAGGTCTAGAGTGGTTAAAGCATTAACTTCTCTGCCTGACGGGAAGGCCATTGTCAAACTCAGAAGCGGGTTTGGTGAAAGGCCGGTTGCTCCTTTTGAGATTTTTACCTCAGAACCTCCATACAAAAAGCATAATTTTACCGAGAAACTGATTGAGCACATGAGGATGCTTTATTCCATGCCGAAACTTCCTCAGCAAACCTCCTTTAAATCTGATACGGATAAGGAGATAATCGAGCTCCTGAGAACTGTTCACTCCATTGAGGAAAGTGGGGAAGAGACTACTCGGACCAATCTATCCAGAAGTATGTCTGTTCCCGGCTCGAAACTGAGTGATCAGTTGGACCGGGCCCAGAGCAAAGGACTGGTTGAAAGGGCTGTCAAGAAAGAGGGAAGAGGCCGGCCGAAGGTTTTGACCTATCTTACTGAAAAGGGAAAGAAGGCGATTGGAATCGGTGTTTCTTCTGGTTCAAGTACGAAGGCTGGTGGTGAGTTGCATCGGGCCCTGTTATTCAAGGCAAAGGATTGGCTGGAGGATCAAAGTTATAATGTTGAGATGCCTGAACAAGGCGGACGAAAAGAACAGCCAGACATGATTGCAGAAAAAGAAGGGAGAGAAATTGCTGTAGAAGTAGAAACCTCGGCAAGCCATCCTGAACAAATAAAAAAGAATTATGATAAAAATGTTAAAAGAGGTAGGTTTGTTGTTTTTATTGTTCCTGATGCTAAGATTGAAGATAGAATAAAAAATATTTTAGGTAGTGTTAAAAGGAATTATCGGATTTTAGGATTTAAACATATATTATAAATCTTATGGGTAAGTCAGAATCTTTTGATTCAATTAGAATTAATTATAATTGATTAACATTAACAAAGAAGGGTTTCTTAATTTTCTTTTTATATTCTAGTTGGTAATCCTGCTCTTTTTATTCGTTCAATAGCTTTTTTCCTAGATGGTGTTTTGTAATCCTTGCCAGAACAAAGTGCTTTCTCAATCTTTTTCGATGAAGCTCCACAATTGGAGCAATCTTCCAAAACTGTGTAATTTTCAGTACTAGAGGAACCTGTTTTTGCTCTTCTTCCCCCAACTGTACTTGATATGTTATCTTTCCTTAACTTTGGAACATGAATCACTCTAATTGTTCCGTTATCACAGAACGGACAAGGAACAAGTTTTGTGTCTTCCCATACCATATTTAATACCATTATTTTTTATTTTGAACCCAATCATCACAAATCACATGTGCCTGATCCAGTACTAGTTCGGTCGCCTTCTTTTGTTTGTCTGGTGGATAACCATACTTTCTCAAAATTCTTTTTACTTTTACTCTTAATTTTGCCTGTACATTCTCCCTCATCGTCCAATCAATAGTAACATTTTTTCTGATAGTCTCTGTTAGTTCAAGTGCTATTTTTCTCAAAGTTTCATTTCCCAAAACCTTGACTGCACTATCATTTACCATAAGAGCATCATAAAAGGCCGTTTCATCATCGCTCAGTCCAAGCTCTTTCCCTTTTTCTTGCTCCTTTTTCATTTGTTTTGCCAATTGTATGAGTTCATCTATAACCTGTGCTGCCTCAATATTTCTATTTGTATATCTGTTGACTGTTTTTTCCAGCATTTCCCTGAAGGACCGTGCTTGAACAATGTTCTTTTTCATATGCACTTTAATCTGGTCATTCAGCAATTTCTTAAGGGTTTCAAATGCTAGGTTCTTCTGCGGAATATGCTTTACTTCTGCGAGAAATTCTTCTGATAAAACAGAAAAATCAGGTTTGTCAACGCCGGCTGCTTTAAAAATATCAACTACACGATCTGAAACGATTGCTTGTGATAACAATTGCTTTATTGCTGAATCCAGGTCTTCTTTGTAACGTCCTTCGGTTGACGTTGATTTGGTAATCGTGGATTTAATGGCCTGGAAGAAACCTACCTCTTCTTTGATTTCCATTGCTTTTTCGTGTGGTATTGCAAGAGAAAACGCTCTGAGAAGTGCGGTTACATTTTTCAAGAATCTTTTCTTGCCATCTTTCTGTTTGAGAATGTGTTCGATTGCATCCGGAATCAGTTTTAATCTTTCTTTTGGACCGAGTTTAAAGAATCTTTTATAATCAAAACCATGAAACATTTGCTGTACAATTTCATATTTCTCAAGCATCAGTGCAACGGCTTCCTCTTGTTTGAAAGTGGGCCGTCCTTTTCCTCCGCTTTGAGTGTAATCCTGTAATGCTTTTTTGAGTTCAGTACCAATGCCAATGTAATCAACAATGAGCCCCCCTTCCTTATCTTTGAAAACTCTGTTGACTCGGGCTATGGCCTGCATTAGATTATGACCGCTCATCGGTTTATCCACATACATGGTATGCAGACTCGGAGCATCAAATCCTGTTAACCACATATCACGGACTATCGCAAGTTTCAATGGGTCATTTGGATCTTTCATCCGTTCCCCGATTTCTTTTCTTCTTTTTTTACTCCTTATGTGTTGTTGCCAGTCGGCTGGATCGCTTGCTGAGCCAGTCATAATCACTTTGATGAAACCCTTGTCATCATCTGGGTTGTGCCAATCTGGCCGTAATTTTACAATCTCAGAATATAGGTCTACACAAATTCTTCTGCTGGCACCAACAATCATGCCTTTTCCATCAATAACCTCTAATCGATTTTCAAAATGATTGACAATGTCCTTTGCAATCTTTTTTATCCTGCGAGGGCTTCCTATTAACTTTTCCATTCTCGCCCATTTGCTTTTTAGCTTTTCCTTACCGTATTCCTCTTCCCCCTCAGTTACTTTATCAAATTCCTTGTCAAGAACAGGCCTTTCCTCTGGTTTTATTCCTAGCTTAACGAGCCGGCTTTCGTAGTATATTCTAACGGTTGCACCATCTTCTACGGCCTGCTGAATGTCATAAACATCAACGTAATTACCAAATACGGCTGGCGTGCTTTTATCTTCCTTTTCTATCGGGGTCCCGGTGAAACCTATAAACGATGCATTTGGAAGGGCATCTCTGATGTATTTTGCATAACCATAAGTAACTAGCGCTTTGTCTTCTGTCTTAAGAATCTTGGCCTTGAATCCATATTGACTTCTGTGCG
>CAZOVB010000112.1:0-8129 GCA_964583095.1 uncultured Planctomycetaceae bacterium | reverse complement strand
GGAACGGAGCTGCGCACTGCAAGAAATCAAGATTGTGGTGAATAATCCGGGCTGAAGGACGTCAGATAGTAGTTGTACTTGACCTTGTAGGCGTATTCGCCCGAGTCCACCACCCCGTCTGAATCGGCATCGCTCCAGCCGATGTAGATCTTGTCGACGCGTTTGGCCGTCGTGAAGTCGGTGTACTCGTATACGTTCCTGGTTCCCCCGTAGACGCTGTAGCGGGATTTGAGCATGCCGTGCCAGGCGGTCTCGGCACCGGTGAAGTCGTAGAACTCCAAAACCAGGTCCGAATCGGTGTAGGTCAGGCGATAGACGTCATTCGTACCATCATGGACCAACGTGGCGTTCATGCCCATCGGGGCCGTCCAGTTGTTTTCCGAACCGGTAAAGACCCTCCGGTGCGTAGCGTCCATGATCACGTGGATATCGCCGTTGCCTGGGCTATACAGCCAGGTGGTCACCCTGTCGACTTCCCATTTGGCCCCCTGGATCCAGGCAAGGTCCTCACCGTTTGGTCCTGCATGAAGGCTGTTATAGGTTCGCGCATGACGCCATCCGAGGGCCGGACCGCTGATACGCAGATCCGTGACGTTTTCGGTCTTGATGCCACTGAGATAGATCGTGGGATCATCGTTGGTGTCCGGTGACGGAGTATTCTCCGATGGCTGCTTTTCCTTCTGACCGCCGCAGGTCTTGCAGGCATCCTTACATGCCGGATTATCTGGCGCCGAAGTCTTTGCTGGTTCCTGGTCATTGACAGGCATCCCGGTTTCCGGGCAGGCCTCTGCCGCAGGCGGCCGTGGCCCGGCTGCTGGATCTGGGAGTGGAACCCTACCTCGTGGCCAGCAGTCTGCTTGCGGTCATGGCCCAGCGGCTGGTACGCAGAATCTGTCCCCACTGCTCCCGGCCCGTTGAGCCAGATGAGCGAAGCCTCGCCCGTTGGCAGTTGAATCCCGAGGACCTTGCAGGCCGAGAGCTTCGCTGCGGCCAGGGCTGCAATCAGTGCCTGGATACCGGTTATCACGAGCGGGTAGGCCTCTTTGAACTGCTTGAAGTCGGCGAATCGGTTCGGGACCTGATCCACGACCAGGCCCCGGCCGGCAGAATCAAGCAGCAGTGTCTCAAGCAAGGCATGATCACACTGCGTCGCGACGGAGTTGAGAAGGCCTTGGCGGGTGTGACCACCTTGGAAGAGGTCGCGCGTGTCACGGCACGTGACGAGGGGCAGCAGTAATGGCGGTTTTTGCCTACAAGGCGACGGACCTGGATGCGGCGACCGTGGCCGGCACGATCGTGGCCGACACGCCTCGCCAGGCCAGGGACCTGCTTCGGGAAAAGGGTCTGGCCCCGATGCAGTTGGGCCCGGCTTCCCGCAGCGGGAGACGTCGCTGGCTCCGCCGGTCAAGCCGGCGCGTTCAGGCGGAAGTGACCGCCTTCATCCGGGAACTGGGCACGCTGGTCCGGGCGGGGATCCCCCTTCTCGATGCGCTGGGCACGCTGGCCCAGCAGCACAGCCGGACCCTTCGGCCGGTGATCCAGGAACTGACCGACGAGGTGGCCGCCGGAACGGGCCTGGCCGAGGCGATGTCCCGCCGGCAGGACTGCTTCGATTCGCTCAGTGTCAGCATTGTCTCGGTGGGCGAGAATACCGGATCGCTGGACGATTCCCTGCTGCGCCTGGCCCAGTTCAAGGAGAAGTCTCAGCAGCTCAGAAGCCGCCTGACCACCGCCCTGCTCTACCCGGCCGTCGTACTGGTCATCGGCCTGGGCGTGACGGTCTTCCTGATGACCTACGTGGTGCCCAGCCTGCTGACCTCCCTGGAGCGTGCCGACAGGCAGCTGCCGATGATTACCCAGTGGGTCAAGACAGCAAGCGACGCCATGGTACATTGGTGGTGGGCAATGCTCGCCGGTCTTGGGATTTTGTCGCTGGGGATCAAGATCTTCGCCAGGACATCCGGGGGTCGGCGATTCCTGGATCGCTTGCTGCTCAAGATCCCGGTCCTGGGCGACCTGGCCCGAAAGGAGAACACCTCCCGCCTGGCGGTCGTGCTGGCCGCCCTGCTTCGCAGCGGGCTGAGCTTTGTAGAGGCCCTGCGTGTCACGCGGCGAACCCTTCGAAACAGCGTCTTTGTCAGCGCCTTGGTAGACTACGAGCAGGCCGTCCTGGCAGGCGCCGATGTCTCCGAGCCCCTCAAGGCCAGCGGGGTCTTCAGCCCCATGGTCGTCCAGATGTTGGCCGTGGGTCAGCAGTCGGGCGAACTGGAGGAGATGCTGGATCAATTGGCCCAGGCGTACGATCAGCAGGTGGCCACGGCGGCCGCCCGGCTCACGGCCGTACTGGAACCCTTGCTGATCGTCCTGCTGGCGGTCCTGGTGGGCTTTATCGCCATCGCAACCATCCTTCCGATCCTGGAGGCAAGCAATGTCCTCTGATTCCCTTTTTCGCAGACGACGCCGGCGACGCCATGCGTTCTCCCTGGTGGAAATTATGGTGGTCGTGGTCATCATAGGCTTGCTGGCCGGCCTGGTCACCGTCAGCGTCCAGGCATACATGTCCAAGGCCAGACAGAACGCAGCCAGGAGTGAGATCTCCCAGATCAAGGATGCGATGGGGACCTTCTACACCGAATACACCCGGTATCCCACCAACGAGGAGGGCATCGAGGTCTTGACCCGACCCAACGAGAAGTTCCCCCATCCCCTGCTGGAAAAGGCCGGCAGCCTGGAAGATCCCTGGGGCAACCCCTATGTCTACCTGAACCCCGGCCGAAACAACAAGGCCGAGGTCATCAGCTACGGTGCCGACGGTTCGCCCGGAGGCGAGGGGGAAGACGCAGATATCAGCAGCGAGGATCTTTAGCCTGTGAGAGGGTCTGGCTCGACATACCGCTGCTCGAAGCAGCACGGCTTTTCGCTGGTGGAGCTCACGGCGGTGATGGCCCTCCTGGCCGTCCTGGCTGCTGCGGCCACACTGCAATACCAGAGCGTCCTGGCCAGATCCAGAATGAAAGACGCGCTGGGGCGCATCGAGCATCTCGACCGCCAGGCCCGGGCCTACGCCGCCCGACGCTCCGAGTCATTGGTCCTTGGCCTGGATCTCTCGGCCGGAAGGCTGTGGTGTCAGGATGCCTCCGGGCAAGATCTACCCTGGGGGGTGGACCTGCCTGAGAACCTTCGCCTGGCCCAGGCGGTGCTGGCCTCTGGGGCCGCGTCGACCGGCTCGGCGTCCATTCCGGTAAGCCCCCAGGGCATCACCCGCAGCTATGCCCTCTGCCTGGAGGCCAAGGACGGTCGCAGGCAGTGGGTCGCCGTCGCAGGCCTGACCGGACAGATCTGGCATCCGGAGCAAGAGCCGAGCTTCTCGGTGCTTCGCGAAGAGAGGGATCGACCATGAGAGCCGCCGGGATGACACTGGTTGAGGTCGTTGCCGCCCTGGCGCTGCTGGCCGGGCTGCTGACGGCAAGCCTGATGGCCTCATCGCGGCTGAAGGAGCAGGCGACCGGATCTGCCATTCGCGACCAGGCGGCCGATGCGGGCGAGGCCCTGATGGAGTCCTTCTGGCCGCGACGCGAGGAGATGCCCCGAGACGGTTCGGGCCCCATCCCGGGCTATCCCGGTTGGCGGTATCGCTGCGCGAGCCGACCGGCGACCCAGCCTCCGCTTCGGGAGTTGGAAGCGAGGATCGTCCGGATCGAGATCATTGCCCCCCGCGATTCCCGCCCGGCCCTGACGCTGGAGATCGCCTTGGCCAAGGAGATCCGCGATGTCCCGTAGGCAAACCAGGCAAAGGGGCTTTACCCTGGTGGAGATGCTGGCCGCCACAGCCTTGAGCGTCTTGCTGGCCGGTGCGACCCTTGGGGTTGTGGCGCAGCTTTCGCTCTCCAGGGACCATCTGGCCGGCAAGCAGCTCGAACACCAAGGGCGACAGGGCATAGAACAGCTGATCGAAATGGACCTTTCGACCGCCACCCGCTTCAAGCAGCTTGCCGACGGTTTTGCCCTGGAGACCCAGACGGCCTTGAAGGACCCGTCGCTGCGAATCGAGCACGTCCCGGTGGTGGTCACCTACAGAATCGCACATTCCGACCGCGATGGTGCCCTGCTGCTTCGAGCCCAGCAGAGCCCCTCGGGCGGGAATATGGTCGAGATCGCCGCTCATGGGATAGAAAGGATCACAATCGTCCCGCAAGGAGGCAGTGGCCCCCAAGGCCCGCGCGAAAGATGGCAGCCGATGCCCGAATCGCTTCGGTTCACGCTTTCGCGAAACGGCGGCAAGGATCAGCTCCTGACCTGGCGGGAGAGGAGATAGTGCTTTGACCCGACTAGGGACCAGCAATCCGATCCGGAAGCGACAGCGGCGGGGATTCGTCCTGCTGCTGGTGTTGGTGATCCTGGCCATCGCCGGAACCGTGCTGGCCTCCCTGACCCGCGACAACTGCAATCGGGCCCTCGATGCAGCCCGGAAGGTCCGGGACCTCAAGAGAGACTGGGCCCTTCGAAGCGCCGAGCAATTGCTTACCGATTCGGCCCAGCGATTGCTGGATTCCCAGCAGCGGCGAATGGAGAAGCCCGTGGCCCGACTCTCGGGCTCGATCCGCCTGGGGGGCATGGACATCCGCTTCCTGCTCAGCGACGAACAGGCCAAAGCCAACGTCAACCACCTGCATTACCGACAAGGTGCAGGGGACCTGGCCCTGAGCATTCGCCGGCTGCAGTCGGCTTCGCCGAAGGTGCTGAAGGTTCTTCTTCGGCCATCCAGGGCCGATCCGTCGCTGATCACCCCCGTGCCCCAGATCTTCAGCTCCTACGAACAGCTCTATGCCATTCAGCGGCCCGAGCAACTGGCAGATCCGACCGAGGGGCTGGAAATCGCCGGCAAGAGTGTCACTTGCTGGGGCAGCGGGAGGCTGCAGTTCAAGCGGGCCGGCCGCGTGGTACTGCGGACGCAACTGGCCGGGCTGCTCAACGAGACGCAGATCGCATCCCTTCTGGATTACATCCATGAGAACCCCGATTGCAGCGAGAAGGAAGCCCTGGATGCTATCGAGCTGGACTCCTCGGCCCAGCAGAACAGCCAGATCATTCGATCCGTCCTGGAAGACATGCTTACCGAGACATCCGGATGCTACGGCCTGTGGCTCCAGTGCCAGGACGAGGGCCGCAAATGGCTGCGATTCATCGTCTCTCAAAGCGCCGATGATAGGATCGACAGGCGCACCTGGAGGTTCACATGGGGCGATTGACACTCAAGCAGACAAAGAGGCTTCTGGCCTCACTGGACCTGCTGCTGATTCTGACCGTGGCTGGGATCGTGGCCTGGGCCCTGCAACCCCCGGCCGTGGAGCAGGTCTCTTGGCAGCCGGATTCCAATCGATCCTCGTCCCAGGGCCAAGCGGTCCAGCCGGCCGGTCCCCTCTCGCCCTATGTGACACTGGCCCAGCGGGACTACCGAAAGCCACTCTATGATCCGGTGGTAAAGGTCGAGGCCCCCAAGCCCAAACCCAAGCCCAAGTTCCCCGGTGTTCTCACCGGAACCGTAATCGAGCCGGGCTTCAGCTATGCCACCTTCCGGGTGGCGGGCCGCGATGAGCTGGTCCAGGTCGGGCGGCCCATCGGCCAGACCGGGGCTAAACTGGTCTCGGTGGCCAAGGGATCCGTCACCATCGACTGGGCCGACGAACAGATCACCCTGTCAGTCGGAGCCCAGCCATGAAGAGTGCCTTCGTGATCTTCATCGATTCTGGCCCCTGGCACGTTGCCAAAGCAGACGGCCGGGACGTTCAAGTGAGGCCCTGCTCGCAGCGTAAGGACCTTCCGGGCAAAGCGCAGGCTGCCGCCGAAGCTCTGAAGGAGCTTGGCTACCGCGGCCAGGATGTCTGTCTGGCCCTGGGCAGCCAGCACGTCTATTCAGCCCGAATCCGTACAGACAATCTCTCGCGAAGGCAGCGACGCCAGGCGATGACATTCCGACTGGAAGAACAGTTGCCCCTGGACGCCGAGGAGTTGACGGTGGACTTCATCCGCCTCCAGGGCGATGCGGCGCTTGGCCTGGCCGTCGAGACCTCCACTATCAAGGAACTCCTCGATGCCCTTTCCGAGGTCGGCGTCGAGATCGGTCCCATCTGCCCTTCAATGCTCCTTGGGGCCTGGCAACATGCTGGATCCGGTTCGGATCGTCCAGACTATCTCCTTGCCCAACTGGACGGGAGGATGGAGATCATGGCATTGGGATCCCAGAGTCCCTGCGCCTGGTATACCGCCGATGCTACCCCCAAGAGCTTGAGCCAGGCCCTGGCCGCCGACAGCCTGTCTCGGTCGCTGCCGGATACCACCCGGGAGTATGCCTGTCTGGGTAAGATCGACTGGCCCCTGCAAGAAGCACTCAGGCAAGCCGATCCGGCAGCGATACCGGCCCAGCAGGATGAGGATCTGCCCCCGGTTCATCACTTGGCCGCCCAGGCCGCCCAGCGGCTGCTAAGCGGCCGACCGACCGGGTGGGTCAACTTCCGCCGCGACGCCTTGGCATCCCGCGGTGCCTTGGCCGCTTCCAATCGCTATCTCAGCGCGGCAGCGGTATTGCTCGTACTGCTCCTGGCCGCTACATCGGCAGGGCTCTGGTGGAAGGGGCAGCAGCTACGCCAACTGGGCCGCAAGGCCCGGGCTGCCCAGACGCGCGCCTTCGTCGCTGCCCATCCCGGTCACAGCGTCCCGCCGAATGTCCGGGCCTACCTCAAGAGCCAGCATCAGAGGCTCTCGGGCATTCGGGGCAGCGACAAGGACGTCCCCTTCCGGCCCAATGCGCTTACTGCGCTGGGCCAGGTGCTGGCGGCCATGCCGGCCAACATGCGCCTTCGCCTGGTGGACATCCGAATCGACGATGGCGACGTCTATCTGGAAGGCCAGGTCAGACAGCACAGCGACGCACAGACCCTCTATCAGAAGCTCACCGATCGCGGATTCCTGCTCCAGCCGCCCGATACGGACAACCTGGCCTCGCGGGGCGTGAGTTTTCGGCTTACCGGCAGCTTCCCGAAACGAGACAACCTGGCCGGCCTCCTGGAAGCCCCGGCTCTTACCGCAGTGGAGGCCCAGACGCCATGAACCGTCGAACCGCCTTCTTGACGCTGATCCTCCTGGCTCTGCTGGCAGTCGTCTCATGGAAATGCTACGACTACTACCGCTCCTCGCAGGCCTACGCCAAGCGCGCCCAGGAGGATCTGGCCGTCTCCAGTCGGCTCCTGGCCGCGATCGACCGCATCGAGAACCGACAGGAGATCGCCAGCGACCACGAGCGCCTGGCCGCAGAGACCACCGGGCGTATCGAACAGGCCGCCAGGCAGGCGGGCATCTCGGCCTCGGGCCTGGCTCACATCAACCCCCAGAGCCCTCAGCGGCTCGGGGACTCACCTTACAAACAGAAGCCAACCCAGGTGATGCTCAAGAGCGTCACGCTGGAACAGCTTGTCAAAATGGCCCATACGCTCGGCGCCCAGGCCGATTCACTCTTGCCCAAGTCCCTCCGGGTTACCGCTCCGCGCAACGCCGATACCGGAGGGTTCTGGAACGCCGAACTGGTCTTGACCTATTTGATCTACGATCCCCCTGAACTCGACAGGCCGTAAAGGGAACCGACATGACCCCACGAAACACGACACTGCTTCTAATGCTCACCTGCCTGGGTGCGTTCCTGGCTGTTGGCTGCGACGCGAACTCAGGAGAGTCCAGGATTCGATCCGCACCGGATCCCCGTCGCGATACCGACCTGGCCAGGCATCTCACGGCCCAGGGCGCCAAGCTGCTTGCCGATGGGAAGTACGAGGAAGCCGAAGCCAAGCTCAAAGCCGCCGTCGAGGCAGATCTCTTCTACGGCCCGGCCCATAACAACCTGGGCCTGGCGCACTTCCATCAGCAGGAGTTCTACGACGCAGCGTGGCAACTCCAGCAAGCTTCTGACTTGATGCCCACGCAGGCCGAACCCCGAAACAATCTCGGCCTCGTCTTCGAAGCCGTCGGCAAACTCCGCCAGGCCGCCGAAGCTTACCAGAAAGCCCTGGCGCTGGAGCCTGAAGCCATCGAGCCCCTCCGCCACCTGGCCCGCACCCGCATCCGCCAGGACCGCTACG
>CAZOVB010000111.1:0-8447 GCA_964583095.1 uncultured Planctomycetaceae bacterium | reverse complement strand
TTGCAATCCACTCTCTCCTTCTTTATATTCTATTATTTCGCCTAAATCTCTCTATGACAAAAAGATGTATCTCATGTGATATGACCTATGATGAAATAGAGAAACTATACGGCAAGGAGGCCGTTGAATTCGGCTATCATGTAGACAAAGGATTTTTGTGCTACAACTGTGCTGAGTCAGACCTCGGCGAACCGCCATTAACCGTTTTCCATAACAGAGACAAAGAACCGAAAAGAATAGGTCACTATATTTCAGATTACTGGCTGGAGGGAGAAGAAGCACCCTTCAGTTTTGAATGGGTACCGACTGATCCCTGGAGAGGACACTACGAAACCAAACACGATGACGGTCTGGTCAAAATATTTGAGGACGCCATACTCGCATACCATGAATCCGAGGAAATGCTCAAAGCCCTCCATGACATTTCTCTAAAGGCGTTTGATCAGGCAGAGATTGACTACTACCGGGTTTTCTCAAGAACATCAAACGTCTTCTGTACCAACCTGGATTTCTACATAGACAAGAAAAAGGAGGAACTGGGCCGTGAAATAATAGACGCAGCAAAAAAATACGTTAATTATGACGATCCGGTGTTTTCAACAGGAATCCTATTTCCTAGGGGTGAAAGGGCTGACTTTGAACTCAGTAATGTAAACGAACTGATGAAATCTGAATTGCCTGATGAGATAAAGAAACTAATTTTAGAAATCGGTCCTGGAATACTTGAAAATTAATTTGAAATATTTTTCTGAAATACACGCCCTGTTAACACCCTTTTTCTTGCCTGACCTTAAGGCCTTTATGATACCAGTTAAAAAGTGCCCCATATGCCATTCCGATTCAACAATCCAGGAGACCAAACCGGTTCCGTCGGAGGGATTCTATTCAAAGATCTACAAATGCAAGAATGGCCACGTCTACAGGGTCAAGATTTCATACAAAGGAATCAAGCGGACAACGGTAAAAATACTCAAGGGTGAGGAAGATGAGGGAGATTAGTCCCATAACAATCATTTTCGGGTTGTCCTCGCTGTCCATCGGATGGCTATCACTCTTCTCTGATTTGCTGGGGATGATTCAGCTCAGGCAGATAGCGATTGTCCTGTTAATCCTGTTTTTCTATTCCCTTAATTCCGAGGAAATCTCAGGCCTGGAAAAGAAGGTAGAGGATTCAGAAAAAAAGTGCAGGTGCGGTGATTAGGTGTATAATGTAGTGGGGCTCCATTTCACGAACGAATGCAAACTCAACTGTCCTTTCTGTTACAGGGCGCACGGAAAGAAAACAATGGACAAGGACCTATTGATGGGGTTGCCACGCTACCTGAAGGACATAACAGAACAGGTGGCCATCGGAGGCGGAGAACCGACTCTTCACCCCGACCTGATTGAAGGTTTTGCGGAAGAGTGCAAGAACTACGACCTACCCTGTAACATGACCACCAACGGCCAGGAAATCAAAAAGTGGGGTAACGAAAAGCTAGAGCGAGTGTGCGAAAATCTGGAAATGGTCTCTATCTCCATGGACAAGTACAAACGGAAAAAGTGGAACAACGGAGAGGAATTGCTCTTGACAGGGGAACGGATAAAAGAGCATTCATTTCTCGGCTGCAATCTTTTAGTTGACCAAGATATGATGAAAAATTCAAGTTTGGTCAACCTGACCGAATCATTGTTCGATAATGGATTCAACATGGTATTCGCTCTTTATCCAAAAAACATGCCAGCGGTGGATATCCTTCCAAAAAGGCACTACTACAGTTTTCTGAGCAAAGAATACAAATGGTTCTTAGTGGACGATTTGACCTACCAGATAACCAAGGAACATAAATACGGAAACTGGAATGAGCCATGCCATTATGGAAAGGACATAATAAGCATTGATGAATTGGGGAGGGTAGGAGGCTGTTCATTTTCAAAAGACTACAAACTCCGGTTAAAAGAGCCAAAGGATGTTCTCAAGATAAAGGACATTGAATTCGAGGAAAGGCATTCGTGTCCGTATTTAGGGAGGTGATTTGATGTATTTGAATCCAAACTGCAGTGAGGCCGTTTTCCGGTTCCACACGACAGAGCCGGATGAGATCCGTTACATTTTGCAGGCCATAGCAGACGAGATCTCAGAGAACAACGATTTCTGGGGAAAACAAAAAGTTCCCAAGTATAAAACTGCAAAGGAATACGACACCAAATACGGAGGGAAACCGAGCTATTGCTGGGATTCTCTTTGGGATGAGGATGACAATGGGAAGTCATGGGAGGAAAAAAGAAGAGAGGCCCAGAAAAAGTCTTATCCGAACGATTCTGTCCTCTACGCTTGCGCAGGTCTGGGAGATAACGAGGCAGTCATCAATGTGAACGAGAAGGAAGAATATTTCACGCTGAACATCGGCAACAATGACATAGAGCCGAACAAAACCGGATGGATAGAGAAAATTAAGAAAATGGGGATAGATGTTGAGGAAGCGGAAACGGACGAGAGCCTACAGAGGATTGCCCGAGACTGCACTTGTGGGATAAGGTTCTTCAGTTGATTTGTACAGATTTAAGTCTCTAAGAGTTCTCATCTTACCGAGCAGGAACCTCTGAGTCTCCGGATCCTTCATCAATGTTGACATCAACCTATCCATCCTTTTTCTCTTGTTCTCAATTTCCATTGCAGAGGTCACATCAAGCGGAGCACCACAACGGACGCAAATTTTTCCAGTAGGAGAATTCGTATTTTTGCATCTGGGACATTTTTTTGGTGCAAAATGCGACTTTTTCTCTGTTTCCTCAGTCTTTATCCCATTCATTTTCAATATCGCACTGTCCATATCCCTTCCAGAAAGATGTACATATACTGATGGCATATCCGACCCTTGCACCCATCCGAAATAATTGTTCATCTGCGCTTCTGTCAGGTGATTTGCCATCTGGGATGCTCTACTATGGCGGAAAGCGTGCGGATTCACCTTCTTTTTAACTCCCGATTTCTCGGCCAGGTCTCTCAAGACGTGTTTGACCTGGTGGTATGAAATAGGTTTATGCCAACCTCTGTTGCTTATTGAAGCCCAAAGCCATGCATCCCTATCATTTCTGAATGGATGGTTCTCCAACCACAAGGAGAGATGTGGAACTGAAGACACTACTCTGATTTTGCGCATCCCGGTTTTTCCGTCTAATGTTACCAAGCAACCCAGATCATCAAATTCCAAATTTCTGATTTTAAGAGAAATAAGCTCGCCGACTCTACAACCACTTTCGAAAAGGAATGCCACCAGAGCCTTATTACGAGGATAATAGGCATTCTCTATCATTTTCTTGATATCTTCCTGGTTCAAAAGTTCCTCCGGAAGTTTGGTATCACATTTCTTAAGCGTCGATTTTATCCATCTGACCTCTTCAGGATATTCCTCTGTTCCCCTTAACCACTGAAAGAATCGCTTCAGGATTATCTTATAATCGTGCTTTGTATGCGGCGTATAATCCCTGTTTTCGATATCTCCCACAATCTTTACAATTTTCTTTTTATCTACATCCTCAAATGGAATGTCAATTAATTCACCCATTTTGAGCATGTGGTACATGTATTTTGCAATACGCCCTTTACTCAACCCCTCGGCGGAAAGGTAATCGTAGAACTCAAAAAGATCTCTCTTGTTGGATTCCGGGAAATCACTTTCCTTAATCCTTTTGAGAGCATTTTTTATTCTCTTCTTGTACCGGTGTATATCCAGCTTCACCATAATCACCTCTTAGTTAAGCAAGATATTCAAAAAAGAGAGAGTGTGGGTTGCATATATGGTGCGCCGGCTGTGCCGCCCCTCCCTGATTTGAACTCTTACTTTATTACAGACCTCATTTCAAATTAAAAAAAATAGTCTGTAAGAAATATTTGGTTGAACTCAAATAAATAATTTTAACTGACTTCTTCTGATATAAGAAAAATTTATATCGAAATTATTGATAACATCCTTAGGAGGCAAATGCTATTAAGTCAAACATAGATTTGATTTTGAATTCGAGGCAATCATTTAACTGTCCTTTCAAAGTTGGTGAAAACGGTAGAAGAATAGTATTGGGAAAATACTCACCTTCTACTGATTCATTAGCTCTATTAACAAACACAGAGAATTTTAAAGATAAAAATACTCTTAAGGATGTCATCAATACAAAAGACCCTTTAGAAAAATCTATTCAATATCATGAATTCTTTGGTCATGTCAGATTAACAAAACAATCATCTTTTTGGACAAATATTTTCTTTATGAACATTTACTCCTTTCTAGGGATGGGTAGAATCATGTCTCTAGTTGAAATGGGATTAGCAGATGAAAAGAAAGAAAGGATAAGAAAAGATCTACGGGATTTAATCACATTTGAATATACAAAAATTTTTATGCATAATCAATGGAGACAATTACAAGAAACTGTTGCTAACTGTTACTTATTGAAAGTACAATCAAAAACTCAAGATTCAGAACAGAAAAAAATTATCGATTCTCTGGTCTGGAAACAAAATGCCAAAAATAAATCCATTTACAAAATGACAAAGGAATGCCACAGAATTATGAATGAAATTGGGTATGATAAAGGATGGAATCTAATTGAATGGATGTCTTTAGCGGCTTCTTCTCCTGAATACTTAAAAAAGAATAAAAAATTCAAAAACTACGATGAACTTAAAGAAGAAAAGAAACAAAATTTTGATAAAGGATATGAATTAGGAAAAAAAGATTTCTATTCAATTGACCCAACAGGTCGGTTCGTAGAATTGCTATTAGTTATTGGAAGGAATTTGGATATAATAAAAAAATCTTTTAAAAGAGGTGTTAATGAGGGTGAACTTGTTACAAGTGCGATAAGATTTTGCGGACATAAATTTCAGAATATCAAAGATAATTTGAAGATGGTTGAAGAACGAATGAAGATAATATCGGAAAAAGATGGAATAATAAAAAGTGAATCAAGACGGAGTTGGCACCTAGAAGCATCCAAATTTATGAAAATATATAAAGATATTACGCAACAACCTCTTCCAATCTACTGGTTTATTAATGATAGTCGAACCGGAAAAATCACCATATCAAACCATCCAATAGCAAGAGATAACGATGAAGTCTTCGATTATTTATTTGGAAATATCATAAAACATCAATTCATGATGAGTCTTGAGAAAGGGAAGGATATGATAAGTTGTTTTGGAAATAAATCAGGCATATGTACGAAAGATTGCAAAGATTGTTATCTGTATCCAAAATTAAAGGTCGCCAAAGATGCATTTAATTTTGCAAGCAAATTCTCTTATGAAGAATTAAAGAAAGATGCACTGGATACAGCTAAATGGAGAAGTAGAATGAGCTCATAATTTGAAATGAGGCAGATAAACATGACTGAAGAAACGTATTCGATATTAAACGACCCAATATATGATCCTGTAGTTCTTTACCTCTTAAAAAATCTCTCACCAGAATACAAGAATGAACGAATACCCAACCAAAAATTACAGGAATCAAGTTTTCAATTTCTAAAGGGATTAAATCTCTATTCTGGTGCTGGAGAGGAAGAACAGGGTTTTGAGGCTGGATTGAATGCTGATGATATTAATTTCAGAAATTCAATAAAAAAGTTGAAAGAGAACGGAATAATAGATCTAGAAGATGGAAAAGTTCTTCTAACTGAAGCAGGTCTGGAAATTTATGAATTAATGGTTGATCAGTTAAACCAGAAATCTACCGTTGACGTTTTAAATTATTTTAAAAAGTATTTGAATAATCTTGAAGAAAAGATGGAAGACGCTTCAGAAAAAAATGAAAAGAAACAGAAGGAAATGGTAAAATCTCTGAGGAAATTTGGCGGGCAACTCAATCAGCATTTCCCAAATTATCTTTCTAAACTTGAATCTGATATTTTGAAAGCGTTATATAGAATTGGATTTTTCGATAAAGAAAAAATATTAAAGTTTGCAGATGGTCGTAATAGAAACAGCATTTACAACGCACTTAGAAAAATGGAATTAAAAGGTTTTGTTTTGAATACTGGAAAAGGTTATGTTAATTATGAATTAACAAAAATTGGAAAAAATCAAGCCAGGATACTTATCGCAGACGAATATCCTTAGTTTCAGACATTATATTTTTCATTCTTCTTTTTATTTTTATGCCTTTTATCCAATCCTTCAAACATCTTTGCTACAAATTCCCTTGAAAAACTTGTCCTATCTGAAACCCAGTCTGGTATTTCATCTACACCCATTTTATAATACTCTTTCATGTCTTCTCCATAATTCCCATGACTGAGATATCCGTTTTCATCAACTGCTTTCTCATTCTTCTTTTTGTTTTCTACCTTCATGTAACAACTTTTGGGTGATTAAATATTTAAGTGTAAATTTGGGATTATTCAACGAATTCTAGAGGGATTCATCAATTTTTCAAAAAAATATGTGCTATTTCTCCTTATAGATCATCCATTCATTCATCGGTGCCTTTAAGGTGATGAGTAATGTTAATAAAATGGGTATGAACCGAAAAAGAGAGGAAATATACAACGACATGAGAAGAAAGCTGGAGCTCACATATAACACTTTCGATGATTTTTTAAAAATTGCAATTCAGGAATTTGTACGTGATAATGGATATGGAGATAAAATAGACAAAAAATTGCTTTATAAATTTGGGAATAAACTTATCCACAAAATTGGAAATGGGTTCAAATATGAACTTGGAGAATTCGGCAAAGATGTTTTCGCTGAAATATTACAAAATTGGCTAAAAATGGGGTTGGAAAAAGAACTTTCCTTAAGGGTAAAAGCAGTTGAACTAGAGGAATCTCATGGTCTCAATGAAAATAAAGTAAAAGATAAAGAGAAACAAAACAAAAAGGATGAAAAAATAACAGATAACCATTCTGACAAAAACAAAGATGACCTAATGTTTAGGTAGGGATATTTCTGAAAACTCCGGTGAGGGGGATTGTTTATAACAAAAAACATCCCTCTAAAAAAATTTTTAACCCATTAAACCATGATAATCCTGCATTTCTCATACGTGGGAATGCAGGAGGTACAAAAAAATTATGCCAAATTGTAACCAATATAGGCCAATCTATCGAACGCCCAGACCCCAAACTGGTTGGGGAGGAAATGGGTGTATCTAATCGTGTAAACAATATTATTGTTGGAAGATCGAATAACCAGGCTATAAAGGTTGACGAGTCTAAGCTCATCTACAACCAAAGAATTTATCCCGCTGAATACGACACACTGGATAACTTGTTAGTTGCTTTTTTTGACTGGTGGACTGTAACCGAGAATCACTCAAAGAATACAGGCGTTGAACATAAAAAGAGCCTTGAACGGATGGCACAGCACCCGGTTTTTCCTGTTGATTGGTTTGATCTTGAAAATCAGATAGAACAGATAATCAACCAGTTATTATACTATGACAGACACGTATACGAAAAGAAAAGAAGAATTCTTGATAAACCTGATTTTGGCCTAAATCAAATAAAAAACTTCCTGAAAGCAATCGATGCATTTGGCCGAGCAAACGGTCTTCATGGGTTGGGAAAATTCGTGAGATCCTATCTTCATCTCAAAAAAATGCCGAGACCAAGACTACCGAATCTGCCACCGCCACCTGTCGTAAACAAACTGATACATCACAAATATACAAACGATCCAGTGATAAATGCAGAAATCAAGACGTTACTCTCAGTGGGATTCCACACAGGGCCAAGACCTAGCGAACTAATACGCATGAGACTTTCATACATCGATGGAAGGAGACTGAAGATACGGAAAAGAGAAGACAAGGTTGACAATCCTGAGAACTGGGTTGACGTCGAAAAGGCTGTTTTATATGGCCATCAACAGCCAAGCGTCATAACAAACTGGATAGAACTTCACCGGAAAAGACTACTTGAAAGATTAGGTATTTCAGAAAAACAAGATGAGGGATGGCTATTCCCAGATCCAAACACCGGAAAACGATTTAGAGACAGCAAAAACCTTTATAATTTCTTGTGCCGCAGGGTCAAACCGGCACTGGCACAGTTATACCCTAACGACGATTTCGATTTTTACCCTAAGATAATGCGCACATGGAGCGGCGTTGCCAAACTGATTCAGACCAAAGTCAAAAACAAAAAATGGGATATCCGGGAAGTCAAATATCACCTAGGGCATGATAACGAAAGCGATGTAACTGAAGATTACGTCAAACAGGCAAAGTCACTGTATAAAGATCATCCTTATGATTGGTTTCGTGCCGTGCTCAAATTTCATCCAACGAGTAAACGTATGAAATCGTTGTTGAAAGAGTATAATAGGACGAAGCCAAAAAAAGTTGCTCGAAAATCGATAAACGACAAAAATACCCTTGTGTCGTGTGGAACAACAGGAGGGGTACTGAGTGCTCCCGTCGGGATTCGAACCCGAGTAGCTGGCTCGAAAGGCCAGAATGATT
>CAZOVB010000110.1:0-8656 GCA_964583095.1 uncultured Planctomycetaceae bacterium | reverse complement strand
ATTGTTTGTTTGTTTCTAAACCAATTAATGCACCGTCATAACCCCATTTCTTAACAGGTATTTTGTAATTTTTAACCAATGCGTTAATTGCATAACCTTGTGAAAAAGGTAAATTCTTCTTTGTTGTGAACTTAATCTTACTTTTATAATTTTCTAGTGTGGATTTTTTTGCTTGTGTCATTTTATATATTAATAAGATGTTCCTATTTAAATATATATTTATTTTTTAGGTCTTGTTTTCAAAGATTTCTTACCTTTGCAATTCCATAAATACCATCTGCTCCAGAAGTTTGGTGATTCAATATTATTTTCTATGTTATATTTCTTTGCTATACCATAACTTCTTGTGCAGTAATTGTCTCCACGCTTTGTTCCAGGATACTCTTTCATATTTGGGTCACCAAAATGAACAATTTTACCACTTGGTAAAATAGCCATTTTCTGCTTATCTTTTCTACTACTTTTTCTTACTTCTACTGTTTTTCCTAAAACTTTGATTTTCATATTAATTTAGCTCCACAATTTAAACAAATGAAACCTTCAATTCTTGTGCTACCACATCTTTTACAAATCATTTTTAATCAAAATGGTTTTCTTCTCCTATTTGATAACTTAAATAATGAACATCAAACTCTTGTAATGACGCTGCAACAGGTAATGTGTCGTTTGCATGCGTCCCATCTCTGAATATTCTCATATTACAAACAGCTGATTCTTCAAACGTGTTTACAATTTCAATCATTGATGTCATATGGTGTTCATATGGGTCTCTTGCTGAATCTGTAACACATTTCATTCCCATAAATTCATAATAATATCCACCAACATTTGCACAATTATATTCAACACACCATACAACATCACCAAACGCTTTTGGTTCATCATATGACCAATGAAAATGTGGATATAATGTTGTATTACTAATTCTATTGTGTGGTGTCTGCATTGTTAAAAATGCCTGTTCCATATTACCAGCTGAAAAATATAATGTTTGTGTATTATTAATAAATGTGGCATATTTTGGTATGTTTGATGTTCCAGTAACTCTGATTTGCGTAACAGGAAATCTTAAATCTTCATATTTTAATGTTTCAGAATAGTTTTTAAAGGAATCTCTATTGACTAAGAAAACATCATCACCTTTATAACAACCTGTTAATAGAACAGTTGATAATATTAACAAGAAAACTATCTGTCTCTTAACCATCCTATCACATCCATTGAAAAATTATTAAATATTGTCCACATAAATAATAACATTGAAATTGCTGCAATACCAACATTGAACCACATTAGACCTATGTTTTGATAAACTGTTGTTATTTTATCATATTCAATTGACACTAAATCTGTTGTTGTATCAATGTAAACAGGTTTTGTTTCACCAACTTCTATGTTCATATAAGAAAATGCTGTTATTCCGGCTAGAAATATACATATAGCCATAGCTTCAAATGACTTATTCTGATACCCAAAAACAAACACTAACAAAGTTAATATCTGCATCAGTATTAAAAATTCTATTAACATTTTATATTTTATTAAACCTCTTACATTTAAATATATATTTATTTTTGACTATATATTTTTGCTAGGTTGCTAAACAAGTCTTGTGTTTGCATTCCTGCGTTTTGTAAATACAACAATGTTGTATCAAATCGTTTATGTCTTAATGCTCTTTGAACTGATATTGGGTCTCTTGTTGCTGCCCAAACATCTGCACCAATTCCTCTACGGAAATCGTGTGTTGCCCAATCTTTATATTCATAACCACAAACTGATACAGATTTTTTTATGTCTTGCCAATACCAATGATAATTACTCTGTAATAATGTCACATCATCTGCATCATCTTGTGATTTATCTCTCTCAATAAAATAATATTTCCAATCAACCCATTCAGCTAAGGTGTAAGCATCAATTTTTTCTTCTAATTCTTTGTCTAAAACCCACAATGGCGTTTTCTGTCCACCTTTTTGTGTTATGTTCAAAACCATTGCTGTCACACCTTCAAAGTCATCATAAGTTATATCTCCTTTTTCCAATTTTAATATTTCTCTAACTCGAGCTCCTGTATATAGTTGTATTTCAGCTATAACTCTATGTTTTTCTGTTTGAAGCTGTTTTATTATTTTCTTACGTTCTCTGAAATCTAAATATCGTCTATGTCTCTTTGGTGAATTTATTTTTGGAAAGATTAAAGCATTAATCATTCTTTTTTTCTTTCCTGCATCTTCAACATAAAATTTTATGAATCTTTTAAACGCCGAATAAAATACATTGCTTCTTTTCTTAATTGAGTGTGTTACAAGAACATTATTGTAATCTTCAATGTTATCTAATTTGTAATTCTGTTGAATGTAATATTTAATGCACCAAGCATACATAGTTTTTGTTGAATTTTGTAGTCTAGATTTATCTAAATAATTACTAAAATCATCGATAATTTTATCTTGTTCAGCGCTAAGTGTTATTTTTCGCATTCTTCCAATCTCCTAATTGACATATTATAAACTCTTCATTTTTTTCAATAATTTCTTCAAATGTTGGTTTATAACTACTTGTTATATTTGAAAACAAAAAATCTATTTTTCTAACTTCATGAGCTTGAACATAAAGTGATTCAACTTGTTGTTTATGTCCGTAAAACCATTTATCATATACTCGTGCAAAACAATATGTTTGTTCGTTATGTGATTTTAAATTAAAAAACAATAATAAAAGAGCAACATTCAATACAACAATCCAAATTAATCTCTTAATCTCTCTTGTCTTTGTTGAATATTTTTTCTTTTGCATGTTCGGACCACTTTATGTGATTATTAACACCGACAATTTCAAGCAATTCTTCTTCTGTTCTTTTATCTATGTTTTCCATCATCATTTCTGTTGCTTCGTGAACATCTGGTTTTGTTCTTGAATCTGGTCTGAATGTGAATTTGAAATATTGTATTATGTCTCTAACTATTATTTCTAAATTTTCTAATGTTCTATTAACATCAATCATTGCTCTTGTTGTTTCTGGTATTCTACCAATCTTCATATTCAAAATAACATTCTCTATTTCTCTGAAAACAAAATCAGGCAAATACACACCATCAGCATGTGTATTTAATTTCAAATCACTTCTGACATAAGCATTAGCTCTAACAAGTGGTCTAAAACTTTTCCATACTTGTTTCAAGTAAACTAATGCACGTTCTGTGTTTTTATAATTTAGTTCAATGTTGGCTGTAATCATTGCTTCATCAAACAGTGAGATTAGAGCTGAAACTCTCTCATTGGTTAAAGCACTACTATGTGCTTTCAGCTCCGAATCAAAACTATTATATTGAGCAAGACTATTAGCCATTGTTCAATCACTCCATTCTTGATATGTAATCATTAACAGCGAACATTACTGTGTCCCTAAGTGTTAAATCATCATCAATTTGTTCTTCCAAAGCGTTTCTGAAAAACTTCAACTGATTCATATCATCTTCTGAAAAAACTTCTGGTAAATATCTTTTTTTACTATTAAAATGTCTTTTACAAGATGGTTTTGAATCTGAAAATTGTGATGAATGACTGAATCTTTCATTTAAAGATTCTTCTTTAGCTTTGCTTTGTTCTACTTTAGCTTCGTTTAAAGAGTTATTCAACTCACTTAATTTTTTCATCATATCAATAGTTTGTTTAAAAAATTGTTGTTCATCCATTTTTTTTCCTCCTTAACTAATTACTCTTGGTTGTGTTGTATTCTTAGCAACTTCTTGTGCTACTCTCTCAACTACAACTTGTGGTGTTTTACCTTGATATACCAAAGCAAACAATCCAATCAGACCTAAACCCAACAACAAAAAAACTAATATTGCTTGTGGTGATACTGTAATCATTCCATTAAGTTTTCTGCTTACTATGAAATTAATTTTTGCATCAATATTGTGTGGTGAGATTGAATTCAACATTCTTTTTATTGATGAAAAATTTATTGTCTCTTTCAAAAAAGTCAAATCTTTGCTTAATTTACCTTGTGATGATATTATTCTTTTTCTAAATTCTTGCAATTTCTTAGGGTCTTGAACAACTTTACTTATTGAACCACTAAATTGCGCAAATTTAGCTGAAACTGTAACACCAACTGAACTTGATACTGGAATAACAACAATTTTACTTGTTCTATCTAAATAATTTGATTCTGGGTTTACAATATAAGAACCATATTTTTTTGCATCTAAAATCCCTTCTTCTGGTTTAATTGCTTTCCATTCACAAGTATTATCATCGTTGAAAAAAATGCAAAGTGGTATTCCTTTCCTTTTAGCTTTCCATTCAGCAAACGCATGTGTGTTTTTCTTCATTAAAATAAATAATACTATTAATCCAAAAACTAATAAGACTAAAAAGAATATCATTCCTAATCCTGCATAAACCCACATATCTGGTATATTCATTCTTATTTCCTCCTAAACATATTTGTTAAAAAACTAGACTTCTCTTGTAAATTCTCTTGTATAGCTTTTTGTTCTGAAAATTGTGATTGTTGAGCTATCCTCTCGTTTATTCTCTTTGCATCCTTGAAACCTTTAGCTCGGTCTAACTTAGTATCAAGTATAAATTTTAGTTTATTAAAATCTGACTCCATTTCAAACGTGTAATCATCATATGGTGTGCAAAACAATGTATCTATTTTTGTTATGTCAAAATCAAGTAATTTCATTCTTTTTGATGTCTCATCTTGAAAAGAAAGTGGTAAGTCTTTGTTGAATATGAAAGAGAATTGTTTTCTTAGTTTTGGGTCGAACTCATCATTAGATATAAGACCTTTTAGTAAGTCTGGTGTTGAATCTCTATTTATTGGTGAATCCATAAAATCCATTGGTGTTGTTTCTTCTTCCATTTTATTCCTCTTGTAATTTAAATTTAATTTAAATTATAATGTTATGTTAAAAAAAAGGAATGATGATTACCATCATCCCTAAATTCTTCCTACTTACTGTCTGAAAACAGCAATAAGTGAGAAAGCAACTAATACAATCAAGCCAACTGCACTAAGTCCAAAAGCTGCGTAAACAACAGTTCTTGCGTTTTCTAAACTTGTGTTAGTTTCTGAATCTGCACCAGTCATAGGTAATGCGTCTAATACTTGGAATATTACTAAATACCCAATCATTAAAGCAATACCGATTCCGATTATGGATACTACCAATCCGATACTCATTTTATCATCCTCCGATATTTTTTAATTTAAGATATATAATACAAAGTTCATTTAAATATATATTTTAAACTTTTTACATTTTATATATTTTAAATGAATCTTTTAACTCTATTTTATTATCTTTTATGTTGATATATTTATTAATTTTATTCAATATTTTCTTATCTAATAAATTTACTTCTATTCCTGATGTTTTGATTTTATTCAAAATCATATAAACATCATTGTTTTTAACTCTTATTTCTTTCATTGTGACCATACTGTTTCATAGATAATTCCAGCTAATTCAAATATTAACACAATAGCCATAAAACTCCTGCTTGTCATAGATAATAAACCAAAGAAAACTATATAACTTAACATACCAAGAGTAAAAACGAGTGGTAAACTTTTAGTTTTAGCATATAATATTCCCGATAAGACTGTCCAAAATATCATAATGAAATTACTATACATTGCGGTGTTATACATAGTAAAACCTGCTTTTATAACGCTGCTCGCTGAACCATTTATTAGTTCGTTCCAACCTGTTACATTTGCCATTTTATCCTAATATACTCTTACCTGTGAAGAGCTCATACATTCCAGCTACATAAATAACTGTTATTAATCCTTGCAACATTACTTTTAAAACTGTGTCAATTAAACCAATGTTAAATAAAAAATTTAAAAAACCATACAACATGTTATTAGCAAAACCTTTTACTTTTGAATACAAACCTAAACTGAAAAAATCTAATATTTTATCTCCCCAATTATTTGAATCTTCAACAGGTGCTCCACCTATTGTTTCTTGTAAATCTCCTAAATCACTTTCACCATAACTTGAATCATATGTAGCTGAACCATAACTAAAATAACTTCCACCAATATAACCAAATAATCCTATACCTAAATTTAATACCAATGAAAATGCCATTATTTTAAACGCTATTTGTTGCATTATTGTTTACCTCGTCTTAAAAAATATAATAATGTTATTAATGATACTACTGCAATAAAAGCTGATGCTATTTGTGAATTACCTGTTGATGTTGATGCAATTGTTGAAATTTGGAACCAACCTATCATTCTTAAAAAGAACATAAATCCAACTAACATTAATGCAATTAATGGTGCAGTGAATATTGTTGCTGAAAATCCAGCTACAAGTATTATGAAGAAAAACAAATAATTTTGTGATTCTTCAGATTCAAATTCAAAAGGTAAAGGTATTAATTCACTACCTTTCATCATTTTGTCTATCAATCTTTCTTCTTCATCAACACCAATTATATACATTTTAGCATAAAAATATCCTGTTGCAGCGTCTGGAACATCACAACTAAACTCAACATCATTTGTTGAAGATGTTTGGTCGCAAATTATTGTTCCACTATCATCTGTTTCTCTGACAACAAACCTAACACTTTCTACATTATCACCAGAATCATTTAATGCTCCACGAACTATTATATTACCAGATTCGTTTACTAAATATATATAATGTGATACTTGTGAATTGAAATCACTTAAATCTGAATCTAAATCAATATCAAATAATCTAATTGTTGTTTCTCCAGCTAATGCTGCAAAATATGAACCCATAACTCTTTCTGGTTGATTATCACTTAATACTTTAATTGTGTATTCGTCGTTTTGTATTAAAAAAGCTGAAATCTTACTCTCTGCATCAACAGCATCACCAGTTATCAACCATTCTCGGTCTCCTATTATTTTATAAAGTAAAACTTGTGGGTTTTCAAATTCACCAAATAAATCATATACCCTAAAACTATTATATATTACATTTGTTTCATCCAAATTCAACAACCAAACTCTAAGTGAAAATTCATCTATACTGAAAACTTCTTCTAAATTAGGATATGTTCTATAATATGAACCACCATCAACACCGTAATCTACATTAAATCTTATTTTCTCATATTTACATGTTAAATTTAATCCTGTTGTTTCATTCTCTATTATTACATCTAATACTTCATCTCTATCTAAACATATAACCTGGACTCTAATCTCATCTGGTGATGTCATATTAAATGGTGTGTTTGCTCTTTCATCATAAAATGAAAAGTTTACAACTGGACTTAATGTTACATAAATTGTTGATACTTCTCCGAGTGTTAAATTTAAGCTTTTGTTTGTTGAAACATATCTACTTGAATTAATTAATATATAACCTAAATCTAAAGGAAAGTTAAATGTGTTATTAGTTAAATTACTATTGAAATAATAACTATTATCAACATCAGTTATTCCTATTTGGTCTGGTATTGTTTCGTTTGTTGTTCTGTGTTTAAATATTAATGTTATGTTAGTTTGATAAAATGATGCGTTTAAATAATTAGATGTATTGAAATCTGTGTAAGTTCTATTTACATAACCACCATTTTGTGTCGAACCGAAAATAAAATCAATTTCATCACTTTGCACATATAATTTTAATTCACCATCTTCTGTTTTATATTGTGTCCCATAAATCCAAGCGCTTAAATTTTGCAAAGTTTGATTTTTATAACCATCGAATGCATAAATTAATAATTCATCTTTATTGAAATCTACAATTGAAACATTTTGTTGTGTTAAATTATAATCTAATAATGTTGCATTTTGTTCAGTTGCATAAACTTGTAAATAAATGTTATTAGATATATTCTCAAAAATACCAAAAACAGGTATTGTGTAAGTTCCTTTATTTACTGTTCTAGTGAATATGTATTCTTCATCTGTTGTCCATAATTTAACTCCAATATCTTGTGTTTCTTCTGAACTTATAGTTAAATCTGTTTTTACAAAGACCGAATCTGAAACTGGAACAAAATTAGTCACATTTGTGTAATCACTAGCCGACATTGTAAATGGTAATGAACTTCTATCAAAATCATATTCACTTGGTTGTATTATACTCTCTGAATAGCCAATTTGGTATTCTGTTACTCCTGTATAATTAGTGGTGAATGTGGTTGTTATATTTCCGTCTGTTGATGTTGGTTGTAATAATCTTGTGAAAAATAAATACTCATCTGTTACATTATAAATATAAGAAACACCATCAAAATCTATTGTTGTTTGAATTAAATCTGTATTATTCTCAAAATACAAATAACCGTCATATTGTATTAATCTTGTTGTAGTTGAAACTTCTTGATAATCAATATTAAAGTAAGATTCTTTTGTTGTTGTAAAATTTGATTTATCTATATCTAATGAATCACTTTGTTTTAAATATCCAGTGTATTGAATTATATATAAATCTGGTTGTGATATATCTTCTTTTTTGCAATCTAATTGTAATGTATGTTTATCATTTAATGGTGTGAACACATCGGATAAAAATTTAAGTTGTGTTATTTCATTTGCTTTTGTATTAAAATAAAATTCTGAACCATAGTATGAATTATTTATATTTGCTCTACAATAATAAGAACCGTTTGTTTCTGAAAAAACTTCTATTTG
>CAZOVB010000109.1:0-8871 GCA_964583095.1 uncultured Planctomycetaceae bacterium | reverse complement strand
AACTCGGCATCCAAGAGAATGACCTGTGGATTGCGGCACAGGCCATCGAGCGTAACCTCGTCCTCGTGACAAACGACGCAATGGCACGCATCCAGGAAGTGGCTTCTGAGCTCAAGGTAGAAGACTGGGCTGCTTCGAGCAGTTGACGTGAAAGTACTGCTGACGACAAAGCTCAACCTGCGCTTGAGCCGTCTTGGTCAGAACTGATATCGTGGCCAATCTCTTTCAGGAGTTCCGTAACCGTAAGGTGGAGCTTTCAACTACCCACAACTGACGGGGAGGTACACCCTCGGGGGGGGGTGATGACAGTGGGGTTGCTTGAGGTGCGAGGATCAGGCCGGCGGCCGCCGGCGGTCGGACAGCAACTCCGACAGACTGGTCCCAGCATGAGAAGCCCTTGGCGCCCTTCTGGGCCTCTCGATTCCGAACGGCCTTGGCGAAATCACGGCGAGAAACGAGGGAAAGAACCTGTGCAAACAGACTGGCGACCGATACCATACAGGCGTCCCCTGGATGGGGTGTCTGGTTTTTTAACGAATCGCCATTCTTCCCCATTCGGGAGCGCTTGTAATCTACCGTGGATTCAAGAATTGTTCTGGACAAGAGTGAGGCGGGGCCTTGACAGCAAAGGTCCCTGGACGCAGAGGCATGCGTGCTTGCTGAATCGAGGTATCGCCTGATAAGCAGACGCTTTCCGCCCCATGAGGGGCTTTTCGCGCCGGTGGGGCTCTGGTAGACTGGTGGGGTCATGGAAGGCTCTGGAACCTATCGCGTGCTGGGCATCGACCCCGGGCTGCATATCACCGGCTATGGAGCGATCGACGTTGCGCCCTCCGGGCCTGTGATCGTGGAGGCCGGCACGATCCGCACCACGCCCGATGCCGACATGCCCCAGCGACTCCGTCAGCTCCATGCGGACTTGACCGAGCTGCTGGCCGAGCTCAAACCCCACACGGTGGCTATCGAGAAGCTCTACGCCCACTACCGCCACCCGCGGACGAGCATCCTGATGGGCCACGCCCGCGGCGTGCTCATGCTCGCCTGCAGCCAGGCCGGACTGGGCATCCGCAACCTTCCCGCCACGCAGGTCAAGAAGGGTCTGACCGGCAACGGCCACGCCTCCAAGACGCAGATGCAGCAAGCGATTCAGGCGATCTGCCGCCTGGAGGCCCCTCCCCAGCCGCCCGACGTGGCCGACGCCCTGGCCATCGCGCTGATCGCCGGCAGGCAGCTTTCGCTTTCCTGACGGGGCCCTACCGGTCCTGCGACGAGGCTTCCTCGAATCGGAACCCGATCTGCTCCTGCACGGAGTCCTCTCTGAGCCATCGGTACATCACGGCCAGGCGGTGCATGACGTGCCAGTGGTCCAGCATTCGCTGCTGGGAAACCTTTTCGGGGGCAACGACTTCCTCGATACAGACTGCCCACACCTCGCGCCCCGAGGCAACGGACACCACCGCCACGCCGCCGCGCGATGCCCCCTCGGCCATATCCAGAAGCTCCAGCAGCTCCCGGGCAAGCAGGACCACGGGAGAATGTTCCTCCGGGGGAGGCCGGAAGCCCACCGGCGTCGGGCCCGGCGCGCGATTCTGCGCTGTCCAGGTCACCAGGCCCGGCTGGTATTGCTTTTCCTCCAGGGCGGACGAGGGCATCCGGGAGGCAATTTCCTCCAGGTCTTCCCGCGATGCAAGATCGGCCGCCTTGCCCAGGGCGATCTTCCCGGCCTCAATGATCCTGAGGTCGTAGGCGATCTTCTCGGCCAGGGACGAGGTCAGCTCCTTCGGCGCGTGGGGCTGGTCCAGGCGGGCCACTCGCCAGATGACATCCACCTGGCCCTGGGGAGAGTCCAGGCCCTTGACAAGTTCCACATTCTCCTGCCAGAACCCGAAGGTATCGGAGTCCGACAATTCCTCCTCGAAGCGTTGGCCGAGGGGAAGCTCTCCGACGGATCTGCTCCATCGGACTTCGCTCCATGGAGGCTGCTGGGCCAGCTCCGCGACAGGAACCAGGCCGGTCTTCCTGACCCGGAAGGATCCCTCGGGCAGAAGATCCCGGGCCACTTGAGATATTACGAGATCTGCATCCGAGGCATGGGCATTCAGAAACGCCAAGCCGATCTCATCCTCGAATCTCCGAAGGTGCTGCTGGGACCATTCGAGTTTGAGGCGCTGCTCGATCTGCCTGGCGACTTCAATTACAGGCCGCGGCTCGCCGGTGGCAGGATCGACATACTCCTGCCGGTTCTCGTTGTACCAGAGGACTACTTCTTCAGGGCTGATGGCGGGGGCCTGCTCGAGCAGCTCCTTGCGGTTGACCTCCACGGTCTGGAGCTCCACGCGCAGCGGGACACGATAGCCCAGGCCAAACGGATTCGTCTTCGGATCCACCTGCCCGGCGGGCACGTTGCGGTACTGTTCAAACGTGTCGCGGATCTGGTCCTCACTCGGCTGGGCTGTCTGGTCGATGTAGCGATCCCAGGGAATCCGGAGAACCGCAACCTTCACAGCCATGGACATCCCCCGGTAGAAATCCTCGAGCGTCCCGGGGTCCGGGTTGCTTTTCCACTTGCTCTCAAGGAAATCCCGGATCGCGAGGTAGCCCTTGGCCGCCTGAAGGGGATCGCGGGCAGCGTACTCGGCTCGGAGGGTCCAGCCCTGATCGTCGACCCATCTTCGAATCTCGACGGGACCAGCCCGCAAATTAACCGGCACGGGTTGGTCGGGAGTCAATCCCAGCGGCTCGAGCATCTCCCATGCGGGCTTTTCGCTTCCCCGGTGGCCTGCCCCATTCGCAGCCTGGAGGAGAAGCGCGTGCGTCAGCTCCGGGCTTTCGTTCCACTGGTGCAGGGGTTTGAGATAGGTCTCGAGCAGTTCGCGGTCGTGGGGGGAGATTCTCTTGAGGATCTCCAGGTCGTATCGGGCCCCGGCCACGTGGAAGATGCGAACGGCACCCAGGTCGGTATGCCCCAGAACCCGCCGGCCCAGGGCGTCGACAGCCCTGCCTTCTTCGCCGTCGGCGGAATCATCCCGGCAGCCAAGGAGGGAAAGGGCCAGTGCGATTGCGATCAGCCATCTGCTTGCCTTTGCCTGCATCCGACATCTCCTGTCGTGAGGGCGATGAATTGCTGAACTGGACGCGGACGATGATAGATGCCTGCCGGGCCTCGGGCAAGATTTTCACCGGCATCTTGCATCGCATTCGCCGTTTGTTAGGATGCATCGATCGGGAGAAGGACGCGCATGATCGCACGGATTGCCGGAAAACTCGAACAGGTCTCGGAAACCCAGGTGCTGCTGGATACCGGCGGCGGGCTGTGGTACGAGGTGCTCATCCCCCGCTGCGACCTGGAACACCACTCCAGCCGCCTGGGCCAGGAGGTCCTGCTGCACACGATTCACTATTTCGAGGGCGATCCGACGCGAGGCCAGCAACAGCCAAGGCTGATCGGCTTTTTGACCGAACAGGCCCGGGAGTTCTTCCGCCTGTTCACGACCGTCAAGGGCCTGGGCACGCGCAAGGCGCTGCGGGCGCTGGTCAAGCCGGTCGGGCAGATCGCCGCAGCCATCGGGGCCAAGGACGCCGGGCTTCTAAAGGCCCTGCCGGAGATCGGCCCCCGCTCGGCCGAGAGGATCATCACCGAACTGCACGACAAGGTCGGCGACTACGTGGAAGGCACCTACGCCGGCGCACCTCCCCAGGCGGAGTTGAGCGAAGCGGCCGCCGATGCCGTCATCGCCCTTATCCAGCTTGGAGAGAAGCGACCCGACGCCCGGGCCCTGGTGGAGCGGGTGGCGGCCGTGGCGCCCGACCTGAAAACCCCCGAGGAAATCCTGCAACATGCCTACCGTCTCAAGGCGGGAGGCTGAGAGCCCAAGGCCCCGCATGGCACGAGAGAAGATACTTTCCCAGCAGTCCACCGGACCGGAGGACGAGAAGCTGAACACGGCTCTGCGCCCCCGCCGCCTGGAGGAGTGCATCGGGATGGGCGAGCTGATCGAGAAGCTCACCATCTCCATCACCGCCTCGCGCCAACGGAAGGAGCAGATGGAACACGTGCTTCTCCACGGCCCGCCGGGGCTGGGCAAGACGACCCTGGCTTACGTGATCGCCTCGGAGATGCAGACGAATATCAAGGTCACCTCCGGCCCCGCCCTTACCCGGCCCAGCGACCTGATCGGCATCTTGACCAATCTCCAGAGTTGCGACGTGCTGTTCATCGACGAGATTCACCGCCTGCCCTCGGCCGTCGAGGAGTACATTTACCCGGCGATGGAGGATTTCAAGGTCGACTTCGTGGTCGATTCGGGCATGCACTCACGGACGATCAACCTTCCCCTCCAGCCTTTCACGCTGATCGGCGCCACCACGCGGGCCGGCCTGCTGAGCCCCCCGCTGCGGACGCGCTTCGGCATCACGCATCACCTGGAATTCTGGTCCGAACAGGAACTCTACGACCGCTGCCGGATGACCTGCTCGATGCTGGAGATCGCCTTTGACCAAGACGCCCTGCACGCATTGGCCCGGCGGGCGCGGGGTACGCCGCGCATCGCCAACCGCCTTCTTCGCCGCTGCCGGGACTACGCCCAGGTCCGCGCCGAGGGCAGGCTCACCCAGGAAGTCATCGACGCAGCCCTGAAGCTCGAAGGCATCGACAAGCTCGGCCTGGACGAACTGGACCGCAGCTTCCTGCGGACGATTATGGACGTCTATCGCGGCGGGCCGGTGGGAATCGAAACCGTGGCAGCGACCCTGGGCGAAGAAACCGACACCCTCGTGGACGTGGTCGAGCCATACCTGCTCCAGATCGGCATGCTCGCCCGCACCCGCAGGGGACGATTGGCCACTTCCAAGGCCTTTGAGCATCTGGGACGCAAGAAGCCCCCCGCCCCCGCGCAGCCGGAGACGGGCCTGTTCGATGAGGACCCCGAAACTTCCGAGGAGGCCGGCTGAGATGGGTCTGTTCGCAACGGTATTTCTCGTGATGGGCATCTTCGCCATTGCCGGAGCGCTGGGCAAGTGGGACCTGCTGCTAAACAGTTGGCAGGGCAAGGCCTTCCAGAAGAGGCTGGGCCTGAAGAAGACGCAACTGCTCTACATCGTCTTCGGGATTGTCCTCGTGCTGCTCTCGGGCTTCCTGTTTTACGATTCGCTTTCCAGGTAGCCTCGGCGATTCTCTCCGGCGCCTACCTACAATGGGCTAAATGGATTCAATCACCCAAGGACTTCTCGGAGCGACGACGGCCCAGTTGGGCTTCCGTCAGAAGATCGGACCCAGCGCTACCTGGGTGGCTGCACTGGCGGCCTACATCCCGGACCTGGACACGTTCTTCCCTGCCCTGGCAAAGCTGGGGGGCAATCAGGATCCGTTCCTGGGGCTCTTGACTCACCGGGCCTGGACGCATTCGCTGCTGCTGGCCCCGGCGATTGCACTTGTTTTCGCGCTGCCGTGGATGGGGCTTCGCAAGCTCTGGCTTGGCCGAAAGCGATCCCGCCCGGGCAGCGATGGGCCCGATCCGCCGGGCAAGGCCTCCTTCGGCCTGCTCTATGCCTGCTGCCTGGTGGGCGTGCTCACCCACGCTCCCCTGGACCTGATGACCAGCTACGGAACGCAGCTTTTCTCGCCGCTGACCAACCATCGCTACGCCCTGCACGCGGTGGGCATCATCGATTTCATCTACACCCCCCTGCTGATCTTCACCCTCCTGGCCTGCTGGCTGGTTCGCAAGATCCGCAGCGGCCAGACTAGCAGAATCACCCTTGCCATCGGCTGGGCGGGGATGATCCTCTCCTGCTCCTACCTGGCCGGGGGGTACGTCCTACGAGGCCGGGCGGTGGACGAGGCCCTGGCCCAACACCAGCCCGAGACGGTCGTCTCGGCCCAGGCGTATCCGACCATCGGCACGATCTTCCTCTGGCGGACCGTCATCCAGACCCCCGATGCCTGGATCGTCACGCGGATCCACCACCTCAGCGATAACTCCCAGCCGCCGCGGAGCAGCGTCGCAGCCAAGGCGCCCGAGAACGAGTTGATCCGCCAGGCCCGCACCACCCGCGCCTACCGGATCTACGACTGGTTTTCCTCGGGCAACCTCCGGGCCCAGATGGCCAAGGACTCCCAGGGCCGACCCGTCGTCCGCTTCCACGACATGCGATACTCTATGGGTACCGATTCGCTCCAGAGCCTCTGGCCGCTGGAAGTGGGCTTCGGCCCCGACGGCAACGTCCGCTACGCCCGCAGAAGCCACGCCCGTCGCGACGGGACCCTCGGGGAATTCGCCGCCGCCCTCTGGCGAGACATCTGGGACTTCTAGCCGGCGGGGCTTACATCCTCCCCTGGCGCTGCACGAGGAACTCGATCAGGGCCTTGTCGAACGTCATGCCGTTGTGGACGGTGACGAAGTCGGCCCGGACGGCCTGGCACTGGCGCTTGTATTCGTCGATGAACCGCTGGATCTCCTCCAGGTAGGCCTGGCGGATGCTGCGGGGGTCCACGTCCAGCGTCTCGCCGGTCTCGGGTTCCTCCAGGCGCATCTGCCCGTCGAACTCGAAGGTCACCTCCGATTCATCCAGCACCTGGAAGATGATCAGATCGTGGCCTCCGAACTTCAGGTGGTGCAGGGCCTCGATCACCTCCTCCTGCTCGGCCAGCAGGTCCGAGAGCAGGATCATCAGGCCACGCTTGCGGACGCGCGAGGCGATGTCGTGGATCGCCCCGGCCAGGTTCGTCTCGCCCTGGGGCCGGGTCGCTGCCAGCGTACCCAGGATGTTCGTCAGGTGCTGCCGTTTGCTCTTGGGGGGCAGGTACTGGCGGACCTTTTCGTCGAAGGTGAAGAGCCCCACCGCGTCCTGCTGGTTGGTCATCATGTAGCCCAGGGCGGCGGCCAGGCAGATCGCGTAGTCCATCTTGGTCATGCGACCGCCGTTGGCGAAATCCATGCTGGCCGAGGCGTCCACCAAGAGATAGGCGGCCAGGTTGGTCTCTGCCTCGAATTTCTTGATGTAGAACCGGTCGGTCTTGGCGTAGACGTTCCAGTCGATCTGCCGGATATCATCGCCCGGGACGTACTTGCGGTGCTCGCTGAACTCCACCGAAAACCCGTGGAACGGCGAGGCGTGCAGACCGGTCATGAACCCCTCCACGATGAACCGGGCCTTCATGTCCAGCCTCTGGATCTGCTGGATCACGTCGGGACGAAGATATTCCTCAGCCGATAGCGCCATGGCCCCATCGTATCGCCCCGCGGGTCGGGGGTAAATCGCAAAGCCTGCGCGAGAGCCCATGATGCGAGTTTTCCCTTGCCCGCTGCACGCCAGGCTGCATAGAATCCCGCCCTCTTACAGCGGAACGACACCATGAACAAGCGACTGAGTGTTTACTACTTCAAGGGACAGGATTTCTGCGTGGACCGGCGCATCTACGCCGACGACATGAAACGCCTCAAGGACGCAGCCGTGGACTCGATCTGCATCGCCGTCCACGAAGGCGACCTGGCCGGGAGCAACCTTCCCGCCGTCTGCGAGGCCGCCCAAACGCAGGGCCTCGACATCCTCGCCGTGCCGTCGCGCGTGGGAGGGCTGGTGGCAGGCTGGCATCGCGCGGTCGGGTATCTCTCGGCCTCCAACCCGGAGCTCTGGGCGCGGAATCCCGACGGAACAGCCAAGAATTTTTTCGGGCCCATGATCAGCGTTCACCATCCCGGTTCATTGGAGGGGTTCATCGAAGCGGTGGAATCCATGCTCGAAGAGCTGCCGATTACCGGTATCATCTGGGATGAACTCAAGAGCCTGGATATCGAAGACCACAGCCAGGCCGCCATCGACGCCTGCTCCGGCCCGGCCGTGGGAGATGTTCAGGTCCGCTCGACCGTCGACTTCTTCTCCAAGGTCAACGCCGCCCTTCGGGAAAAGCGTCCGCAGTTGATGATCTCACTGTTCCTCTACTGCTTCATGGAAGACGCCCTGCTGGAACTCTGCTCACAAGTAGAAGGCCTGGACGAGTTCGGCTGCGACGGCTCGTGCCTGCGACCGGAGGACAACTTCCCCATCGAGGGCGGGGGAACCAAGAAACTCCTGCCCGACAATTTCCTTCGTTTCGCCCGCAGCGCCCAGGTCAACCGGCGAAAAAAGTTCGTCCTGGTCGAGACCCAGACCCACCAGGCCGCATCGGTGGAGCGAACACTCGACAGGCTCGACGAGCTGTTTTCGCTCGATCCGGAGCACGTCGTCTACTACGATTACCCCCGGAACATGGAAGACGCCCCCCGCCTTCAGCCCGAGCTGGCCAGGCGTTTCGCTGCCTGGCGCCGAAGCTGACTTGGGGCCATGCCCAGATTCAGCGCATAGGAAAATCCCTGGCCCGCCTGCGGGGCGCGGGAGCTTTCTGTTGCAGCCCTTGCCTCTGGGGGTCAGGCCGGGTGGGCGAACGTGAGCTTCTTGGCCTCGACGCCGTCGATGGCGTTGAGTTCGTCGGCCAGGGCGTCGGCCTTTTTTTCTCCGCCGACCATCTCCAGGATGAGCATGCCGTTGACGCCGGCGGCCTCGGAACCAACTTCATGGAGCCCCAGGCGCGTCTTGATGAACTGCCCGTGGGCCGTCAGGTGCTTCTGCACTTCCACCGCTTCCTTGAGACGGTCGGTAATGTGAACGCCCAGTATGACATGGGTTTCCTTCATCGGTTTTCTCCTTGTTGAGACGAATCGAGTCCGGCCTGATGCCGGGTTCTACAATAAATTAAAGGCTCGCAGCGCCTATGCTGTCAAGGAAGCCTTTGGCCGGGCCGGGTGGAAAGTACGTTCCGGGAGCTTGCAATTGACCAGCGGGGAGGTACATTGGAGCTTCCAGCGCGGCCGGGCCGCGTAAGCATACGCGTTT
>CAZOVB010000108.1:0-8943 GCA_964583095.1 uncultured Planctomycetaceae bacterium | reverse complement strand
GCCTTCGGTCTTGCCGCCGCCGAAGAAGTACACGTGCTTGGTTTTCTTGGCCATGGATACATTCTCCGTGTAACAAGTAGTGTCTGGTCGACTCCGTTTCATAACGGGAATCGTTTGGGGTGAGTCGCCGCAGCAACCACGGCAAGTGGAATTTCCGACCGGTGGGCCGGTTCTGTGCGGCGGGGAACATTCGAAGCGAAGTCTATTCGCGATGGTCCCTAGTGTCAACGGGCTTTTGCGATCGGAGGTAAAGAAAACCCTGGTTTCATTAGCATTCATGATCTGCTCCACGAGAGACCCCGAGAACTCTTCCTTTCGGCGATGGGAACTTGGGAGGGATCGACGTGTTGCATATGCTGAAAAGACAGAATCATTCACTGTATCTCACCTTCCGTCGCTCAGGCCGAAGAGTTGTGAGATATGGAAAGGAAAGCACATGTCGCGCCAAAGAATCGCCAAGGATCTTCTCCTGCTTCTTATCCTCCTGGCCGCAGCCCCCTTTGCTCACGGGGCAGACCACATCTGGATCGAAGGAGAAGCCCCTTCACAAAGCAACGCCCAGGCCCTGCACAACCCCTGGCCACACGAACTGCTCTCGGGCGGATGGTGGCTGGAAGTCTCCGCCAAGGGAAACGCCCTGAACAAGGCACCGGATCAGACCGTTCTGCTGACCTACGCCTTTGAGAATGACAAGGAGGGGACCCGGGAAATCTGGGCACGCGTCGGATACGAGATGCTTCGGACGCCGTTCCAGTGGAGGCTCGACGAGGGGGCCTGGCAGGACGTAGCCGCCGATGACTGGACGACCAACCTGACTTACCTGCGAGACTGGGTCACGCTGGGCTGGCTCAAGCTCGATAAGGCGGACCTCCCGGCCGGGAAGCACAAGATCCAGTTCCGCCTCCGGCCGGCCAAGCTGGGCAGAGGCGGCGAGTTGATCCGCTTCGCTCTGGATGCCGTCTGCATCGCCGAAAGCTTCCAGCCTCACGGCCTTTACAAGCCCGGCGCCGACTGGCGGACGCAGCGCGACCGGCAGGCGCGGGACCATGTCTTCCACATCACGCAGAAACATCTGCCCTGGGGCCGAGACGTGCAACGGGACTTCGACCGGAATTCCGACGGCGCCGAGCCCGGCAAGGCAACCCCGCTTTCCCTGGCCGGCGACTGGGAAATCGCCCAGTACAACGTTCAGGGCCTGGTCGAGAATCGCACCGGCCCGATGGATCTGCCCGAGACGGACAAGCTGTTCTGGTCGGCCATCGAGGTCCCCGGCGACCGCAACCAGCTTCGAAAAGACCTGGCCGGGGCGCATCGTTTCCTCTATCGCACGCGGGTCCAGATACCCCGGTTGGCCCGGGGAGGACGCCTGCTGCTGAACTTCGAGCAGACCAGCCTGATCGCGACCGTCTTTGTAAACGGCAATCGCGCAGGCTATCAGGACCTGCCCTTCGTGCCCTGGAGCTGCGACATCACCGATGCGGTCAAGTTCGGGGCTGAAAATGAAATCATCATCGGTTTCAAGGACTGGGTCTACGCCTACGCCCCGGAAGTCTCCGGCCGGAACACCCGGTATTTCTTCCACATGCCCATGAGCATGTCCGGCGGAGCCCCGGTGGACTATGCCTTCCGAACCATCGGGGGCTTTCAGTCCGGCCTGATCGGGCCGGTGACCCTCAGCGCCCGAGGCCCGGTCTATACGTCCGACGTCTTCGTGGTCACCCGGACCGACGAGATGACCATCGAGCCCATAACGACTTTGACAAACCCCACCGGCAGCGATGTCAAAGTCATTGTCGAACAGGCTGTAACCGACCTGAAAGGCAACGTGGTGAAGGAGCTGCCTGGAGGGGAGGTCACCGTTCCGGCCGACAAGACCACGCAGTGGAGCCGCAAGACACCGTGGCAAGACGCCCGGCTCTGGTGGCCCGATGACCCGCAGCAATACAAGCTTCATACGATGGTGTACGCTGTTGCAGACAAGAAGCTTCTGGCGGATCTGCACAACCAGAAGTTCGGTTTCCGCCAGTGGACGATCCGGGGAACGAAGTTCTACCTCAACGGCGTGGCCCAGCAGCTCCGGTCCGACCTGGTCCACTACGGCTACGACCAGGAGGATGTCAATCGCGGATTGACCATCGAAAAGGTTTTCGCCGACTGGCGTGCCAACGGCCATAATATGTTCCGCTTCCGCTTCCAGCCTCGCTGGGGCGGGATGTACGACCAGAACATGATCGACCAGTTCGACAGTGGTGGAATCCACATGCGGCGCAACGTCGCCCGGCTGGACGGACAGGTCTTCAACACCGCCATTTGGTATACCGACCCCCAGACGGGCGAGAAAGGGGTCAACGAGCCTCTGATGCGCAACTGGCGCCGCCAGGCGGTCGCACGCGTCAAGGCCGAGCGGAACCACCCATCCATCTTCGTCTGGGAGCTGGACAACGAGTCGATCATGCTCTGGGGCATGAGCAAGAGCATTCGCGAAGGAGCCACCCCTGCCTTCAGGAAGGTGGCCGAGGCGATCCTCGAAGTAGACCCCACCCGCAGCGTGATGACCGCCGGCGGCATGGCCCTCAACGACGACTCCCTGCCGATCTACGGCGTGCACTATTTCTCGTCCGATCCGCGTCGCTACCCCGACGAAGCCTACTGGCTGGAATACTCGACCCAGCGGTCGGTCCAGCGGCGAGGCTTCCCGATGGAACTGGGCACCAAGCCGATCTTCATGAGCGAGGAGTATTACACCTCCGGCAAGCCCGACGGGTGGTTCGCAGCCGTCACCGGCGAAGCCGCCTTCACCGGCAGACAGGCCGTCCGGGACGCACAGGACGTTTTGGGAGCCATGCTCTCCCAGGGATACCGCTGGCACGGTGTGGCCGCATTCCATTACTGGGGCACGTTCGGCGAGCATACCTATAAGTCCTGGCAGCCGGTGGCCGCCTTCTCCCGCGAATGGAACTACACCTTCGGAGAGGATACCGAAGGGGTCCGGACCGTGAAAATCTTCAACGAAAGTCGCTACGACGATCCCGTCGAGTTCGGCTGGGAGTTCATCGTCGATGGCCGGACCGTTATCGGCGACCACACACTGCTGAAGATCCCCGCCGGCGAGTCGGTGATCAAGACAATCCGATTCAAGGTCCCCGGCGTCGATGAACGCACAGCCGGTAAGCTCGTGCTCACCTGCTCACGCAACGGCAAAGTCGTCTTCAAAGATGCCAAGGATTTGTGGGTCCTGGATACCGACCAAGCTCCCATCGGGCTGCGTGAGGACCAACTGGTCGTTTTCGATCCGGAAGCTTCCGCCTCCACATTCCTGAAAGCCAAGGGAGTGGCGTTTACCGCCATCGACAATCTTGGCCCAATGCCGGCCGGCATGAAGGTTCTCCTGGTCGGCCGAAATGCCATCAATGCCGAATCGGCCGCCAGCGAACTGTTCAAACGCCTGGCTGCAGAAGGCAGGCGCGTCGTCGTGCTCGAACAGTCCGAGCCTTTTACACGGCGCGCTCTTCCGGCCGACCTGGAGCCGGCCGACATCGAGGGACGCATCGCCTTTGCCGATGTGCCGGATCATCCTGCCATGTCCGGACTGGGCCAGGACGACTTCTTCACCTGGGCCGGCGACCATATCGTCTACAGGAAGCCCTACCGAAAGGCCCAAAGCGGGGCGATCTCCCTCATCCAGTGCGACGAAGGGCTCGACTACACCGCCCTGACGCTCTGCCCGGTCAACGACGGGATACTGCTGCTTTCCCAACTGGTCATCGGCGAGAAGCTCCGGAGCGAACCGGCCGCCGGAAAACTGCTGATGAATCTCCTCCGCTTTGCCGGGACGTACGCTCAATCCTCCAGCCCGGCCGGCGTGGTCATCTCCGATCCACAAAAGATGGACGCCCTGGACGCCATTGCCCTCAGCTACACCCAGGGCGATGACCCCCTGAAACTGATGCAAAGCGGAAAGTACCCCGTCATGGTCATCGAGGCCACCCCGGAGAACCTGGACAAGCTCCAGGCTAACCCCAAGGCTGTCGAGTCCTATACGGCCAAGGGCAACTGGATCATGCTCTGGGGCCTGGAGCCGCAGGGCCTGGAGAGCTTTAATCGTGTCGTCGGCGTCGAGCACCTCATCCGCCCGTTCCGCCTGGAACGCGTGCTCAAGCCCCCCGGCGGGGATTCCCTCATGGCCGGCGTCTCCAGCAGCGACCTCCAGATGGTCACCCCCCACAAGTTCCACCGCCACACCGGCATGACCTTCCTGGACTGGAACGTCTTCTCCTACGTGGTGGACTACGACGACATCGCGCCCTTCGCAACCTGGCCCGAGCCGGCTTACTTCGGCTCGTCCAGCCAGGCCGGAGACTACCTCAAGGGCGTGGACCACCTGCCCACAAACATGGTCAACAACCTCACCCAGAACGACTACTGGGTCTACCGCTTCGCCATGCACCTGGACGAGGGCGACCCGACCTCCTGGGATATCGACCTGCCCCGGCGAGAGACGATCAACCGGTTCTCGATTGTCCCCAACCGAAGCATGCACCAGATCGAGAAGATCAAGCTGGTCTTCGACGGGGACCAAGACTCGGCCATGACCTTTGACCTGCCAGAGGAAGAAGGCCGCCAGGACTTCTACATCCCCAACCGAAAGGCGAAGAAGATCCGGTTCGAGATCGTCGACTACAAGCAGCGAGGCACGACCAATGTGCTGAGTATCGACAACATCTGGCTCGGCGTGCAGCGCAGTGAAGACTTCCGAAGCAAGGTCAAGCCGCTGCTGAACATCGGAGCCCTGGTCAAATACCCCATGGGCGCCGGCGGAATCCTGCTCAACCAGATCAAGCTGGTCCAGACCGAGTCCAAGCCCGTAAACGCCGAAAAGAAGCTCAAGCTGCTCTCGGCCCTGCTGAGAAACCTCGGTGCCGCCTTCGATGCCGGACGGGTCATCGTCACCGGCATGGATCTGGAATACCACCCCGTGCTGATGAAGGACTATGTCAACGTCTTCCTGGACAGCGACCACAACTGGCCCGAGGATGACTACGATCTTTCGCTGCTTCCCATCGGCCGGCAGAAGTTCAAGGCCGTCTCGTACGACATCTACGAGTACAAGACAGCCCTGTTCCCCCACGCTGTCATGCTCCGCGGCTCGGCCAAGTCTACCGGTGGCCGGGAGTTGCCTCAAAAGGTGAGTATCGGCCTTGACCGCAGCGCCGACGCGATCTTCTTCCTCCACGGGGCCCTGGAGAACCAGAAGTGGCGCCCGCCGCGCCGCCGCAGAAATGATCCGCCCGCCCAGCCACCCGTGCTGTTCCAGTACGTCATCCGCTACGAAGACGGCCAGGAGCAGACCGTGGATGTACGCCTCAACGAAGGCGTCGGACTGCTGACCGATGCCCCCAGGCCGCTGGACAAGGCCTCGGTCGCCTGGACCGGCAAGGCCGGTTCCCAGAGCACAGGAAATGCCACCATCTACCAGATGGTCTGGACCAACCCCCGGCCCGATGCGAAAATCAAGAGCATCGACTTCACCTTCGGCCCCACCGGCAACCAGTACGCCCACCCGGTCCTGCTGGGAATTACGGCGGCCTTGCACCGCTGAGCCCGGCCCGGACACACCGGCATGCAACGACCCGGCCCAGGCCCGGATTCAAGGGCCCGGGCCGGGTCTGGTCTATCCCGATCACCTGGCAGAGAGCATCTGGCAACAAGCCCTCCGGGCCGTTAGGCTCTCGGCACAGACAAGGAGACGCCATGGCCCGCCCCGCATTGTCGGATCTTCCACCGCTTACCCCGATCCAGCGCCGCTTCGATGCCCCGCGCATCGACGATATCCCCGCTGCCCTGGCCCAGACACTGGAGACCTGCAACGGATGTGTCCGGCCCGGGCAGAGAATCGCCCTGGCCGTGGGAAGCCGCGGCATCGCAAACCTGCCTCAGCTCGTGGCCGGGGTAGTCCAGTGGATCCGCCGCCAGGGAGGCCAGGCCTTTCTCGTCCCGGCCATGGGGTCTCACGGCGGGGCGACCGACCAGGGCCAGCGCGACGTGCTCCTGGGCTATGGGCTCGACGAGAAGACCGTCGGGGCGCCGATCGAATCTTCCATGCAGACCGTCGAGCTGCCCCGCGGCCAAAGCCCCGTGCCGGTCTACTTCGACCGCAACGCCGCCCGGGCAGACGGAACCATTCTCATCAACCGGATCAAACCGCACACCAGTTTCCACGGGCCCCACGAAAGCGGACTGATCAAGATGCTCGCCATCGGCCTGGGCAAGCAGGACCAGGCCCGCGCAATCCACGACCGCGGCGTCACCGGCCTTCGAGATGACATGCCCGCCGTGGCAAAAGCCGTCCTGGCCGGGGCTAACGTCCTCCTGGGCCTGGCCGTGGTGGAAAACGCCCTGGACCAGACCATGCACATCGAAGCTGTCCGGGCCGCCCAGATCCCCCAGCGCGACACCGCCCTTCTAAAGATCGCCCGGGCGAACATGCCCTCCCTGCCCGCAAACAAACTGGACCTGCTGATCGTCGATGAAATGGGCAAGGACATCTCCGGGCTGGGGATGGATCCCAACATCATAGGCCGCCTGCGCATCCGAGGACAGGACGAGCCCGAATCCCCAGATATCTCCTTGATCTACGTTCGAGGCCTCACCCGCCGAACACACGGAAATGCCATCGGCATCGGCTTGGCAGACATTACTCGCCGCGACGTCCTCGACCAGATCGACTTCCACGCCACCTACGCAAACCTGGCCACCACCACCTTCCTCCAGCGAGGCATGCTGCCCCTGCTGGCAGACGACGACGCCCACGCGATGTCCCTCGTGCTCGACGGCCTGGGCAGGCCCGACCCGGCCAGGCTGCGAATCTGCAGAATCCGCAACACCCTCCAACTCGACCGCCTCAGCGCCTCCCCGGCCCTGCTGGAAGACTTCCAGGTCCGCGACGATATCCAACCCCTCGGCCCCGCACTACCCCTGCTCGACGACCAGGGCCGGATGAGCCCAGCCTAGCCGCCACCCGCCCTAAGAGTTATCTTCCTCCTGGGCCGGGTCTTCCGCCTCCAGCAGCGAGGCGAGCTTGTCCCGCCGGGCCGAGAGCTTCCGCGCCCTGGCCAGCATGTCCGCAAACGGGTCGTCCTTCTGGCCAAGCCGCCGCGGAATGCTCCTGAGATTCCAGTCCTGCGGGCCGGCCCCGTCTTCCAGCTCCTGCCAGGTGATGGGCGTGGCCACCGGCGCACCCGGCAGGCCACGCAGGCTGTAAGGCGCCACCGCCGTTGCCCCGTAGGCGTTTCGCAGCATGTCCAGGAATACCTTGCCCTTGCGCTTGTTCTTCCGCTGCTGGAGGGTGTAGGCCTCGGGCTTGCGGCGAACCAGCAGCCGCGCCACATCCGTGGCAAACTCCCGCACCTCGTCGAAGCCCTCCGAACCGTCCAGCGGCACGATCAGGTGATACCCCTTCGAGCCGGTCGTCTGGATCCACGAAACAAGGTCGATCTCCTCCAAAATCTCCCGCAGGTCCAGCGCCGCCTGACGGGCCAAGGCCGAATCCTCCCCACCTTCCGGCGGATCCAGGTCATAGATCATGCGGTCCGGGTGCTCCAGGTCATCGGCCGGCGACAAGTAAAGGTGATGCGTCAGCACCGCCTGGTTGGCCAGGTATACCAGCACGGCCGCGCTGTCGACAACCGGGGCCTCGTAGCTGCCCCCCTGACGCTTGGGCACGTGCACCCGGCCAATCCAGTCCGGGAAATGATCCGGAGCGTCCTTGTTGTAGAAGCTCGGACCCTCCAGCCCGTCCGGGAACCGCTGCATGCTGACCCCGTAGCGTCTCATGTGGCCCACCATCACATCCGCCACCTTGCGGTAATACTCCACCACGTCGCCCTTGCTCAGAGACTCCTGGGGGTAGAAAACCTTCTCCGCGTGGGAAATCTCTATCTCATGGCCTGCAATGTCCATCCGGGCCTCCCGTGCATCAACTCGGGTCGCTCTGGCGGCGGATCTGTTTCATCGTCCGCTCCGAGGCGACCGACTTGTTCTCCGTGCTGGTGGGGTTGCGACGCCTGTCCGCCTCCTCGTCGTCCATCTTCACCAGCAGCCAGCGGGCGTCGTCGCCGCCCCCGGTGCGCAGCAGCGAGTACCCACCGGAAATCTTGCTCCCGTAGAGCCAAACCGTTACGTGGCCAGCCTCAATCTGCTCCGAAACGCTCTTGGGCTCGTCCCGGCCCCGCTGGGGCTCCTTGAGATTCTCATAGTGCCCCCGGTCCCAGATCATCACCGTACCCCCGCCGTACTCGTCTTCGGGGATCACACCCTCAAAATTCCCGTACGCCGGCGGATGATCCTCCGTCGGCATCGCCAACCGCTTCTGGCTCGGATCGGTCGACGGACCCTTGGGCACCGCCCAGCTCTTGAGAACCCCCTCCACCTCCAGCCGAAAGTCATAGTGCAGACTCGATGCCTCGTGCTTCTGGATCACGAAAATCGGCCTGTCCGATGCCCACACAAACTCGACCTGCCCATCCTCCGGCTCCGGCGTCTTGTCGAAGTTCCGCTTGCTGGTGTACTGCCCGAGTTTCTGCTTCCTGCCCGACACGTGGGTCCTTCCTCTTCCGGATTTCCTCAGCCCCATCGCTACCCGTATCCTATCAACCTCACATGCCCAGCCCCGCTTCTTACCCCGATCCAGACCCCCACCCACTTTTAACCATTCGCGCAAAACCTCGATCCGCCAAACCCGAAAAATCCTTGGCCCACGGAAAAACGCCCTCCCCAGCTGCCGGATCCGCACAATCCAACCCCATCAACCCATGGTTCGAAATCCCTTTAACCATTTCACATATCATACCTTATAATTCTTATGCCTCTCCTTTCCGCTCTCGCTTTTCATCCGCAATTAACCCGCAATATACTTTGAAATCCCGCAAGGAGAGCGCAATACGC
>CAZOVB010000107.1:0-8986 GCA_964583095.1 uncultured Planctomycetaceae bacterium | reverse complement strand
GAGGAGGAGGAGGAGGAGGAGGAGGAGGAGGAGGAATTCGGGTTATGACATCGGATGAGGCTAATCAAGTTCGTCCTAATTTCACACCAATGAAGGCAAACACGAGAAGGTGATGTTGAATATGGAAATGTGCAAATGTGGATTGTTTTACAAACTCTTACGCTTTATTAGAGATATTAATACTGTTCGGCTCGGAGCAAACCGTGAAATCAGTCATGTAGTTAGGTTCAGGCAGCATTGGCATTTTCAGATGAGTCGTGATTTGCAGGAATTCGGAGTCGCATACTCCCGACTTCCATCATGGGCAAGAAATCTGGCTGTCTCTATCTCTAGTGCAGAGTTGAGTAGTAAAGATAGCATGAGAAAGGGTGGGTGAAGGATGGAAGAGTTTGATCTAGAACAAGAAATCGCATGGTTGGAGGAGGAAATTAGTGAAGATGAATGTGTTATGGCGTCGAGCAATAGGAGCGATTTTCACCTCACACGGCTTAAGGAGAACAGGGAAAAGCTGCAGGATATGATTGCCCTTCTTCGTAAATCTAAAGCCGAGCATCAAGCTTTGGCGAGCGAGCGGCAATAGCCTGTACATGCTTTTGTTGGGCAATGCCAATAAAACAAGGAGAAACATGCCATCAATAGAAGACTTATCAAAACGTAAACAAGTGCCGTGCCTAGAGTGCGGCCGCGTTGTGCCACTAACTGAGTCGGGTTTGCGAGTGATGTCGCATCCACATGGGCGATATACAGACGACCAGCTACGTCTACTCGGACGGAGATCAGAGTTCTTAGGGATGCCGTTGAAGCGGTGTAAAGGGCATTTTCGTTCGTTGCCTAACGACAAAATTGAGCCTCGGCGCGATAGCGACGTAGTCTCCGACGCCTTGTTGGGCGATACTCGTATTAAGATCAGTTCCAAGCCGATGCCCGGCTACTCGAATGAGTGTAATCGTAGCGGAGATGCGTTTACGCCCAATAAGGCGTCATAAAATGTAAACAAAGAAAGGACTGAAAGATGGAAGTTATGGATATTCTGGAATTTTCGGGGGATAATCGGTGGTTGAGCAATTTCTTTCCAGCGGAAGTGGAACTTGACGGCATGAAATTCCCGAGCGTTGAGCACGCCTATCAAGCGGCGAAAACGCAACCAGCTCTTCGTGCTCTGTTCCAGTCGTGTACTGCTGCACAAGCGAAACGTTTCGGACGCACAACAGGTGAAATACGCCCCGACTGGGAACAGGTGAAGGTGTCGATCATGCGAGACCTGATTCGGCAGAAGTTCGCGCAGGGCACAGACCTTGGAACAAGACTGCAAGCTACCGGAACCGGACAAATTGTGGAGGGCAACAGCTGGGGTGATACGTTTTGGGGCGTATGCCAAGGGAATGGTCAGAATTGGCTCGGGCGACTGTTGATGGAGCATCGGGCTGCGTTATTGACGCCCAACGCTGGCGTGAGCGGCCCGAATGGGACTTGGAGGGCGGTATGACTACACGTACACGGTCGGCAGCCCCGTCTCGACGCATTTGTTGGACTCATCTCGGGACGACCGATGGCGAGACCGATCAGCTTGTCTATCTCGTTGAAGCAGGCTGGTGCTGGCATTGGCCGGGCTGGGCATGGGTAGCGGCCAATCTCAACGAGGACTACGGCAACAACAGGACCCCGCAAGCTTGCCGGGCGAAGTACGACAGGATCATGCGAGAGCCCAACAGATGATATGCGACAAAGAAAGGATGGATGAGTGATGAGCATTAATGAATGGACGCCAGAAATCATTGAATTGTATACACTTGCAATTAAAGCAAGTAGAAAGCAAAAGGCAGAGCAGAAAAAAAAGCATGAACAATGGTTGGATGATTTTTTGGATGGGAAATTAGATGACGGACGAGTAAATGATGATGGACTCAAAATATAAAAATGAAAAAACGTATTTGCTTAACCATGAAAGAAAAGGACGGTTCACAATGTTGGTCTTGAAGCAGGACGATACTTGGATTCATGGCGTAATTGTTGCCGGATCGGCAGGTTCGTATCTGGACTATCACACAAGGGATTTGGGAGAAGAAGTGGCAGTTAGAAAATCTCTCATACGGTCGCATAACGAAGTGGAGCAATGAAAAGAAAAACATTCTACTGTTTTAATTACAAGTTAATGAACACTGAGATGTTGTATCCACATTACAATATCAAATGTCCTCAATGTGGAAAGAAAATATCTTGGCGAGATCCAAGAGAATATGGTGATATAGTTGAGTGTATTCACTGCGGGTATGAAATAGAGTTGGAAACAGAAGGGATAAGCGAATGAAAGCTAAAGAAGAAAGAAATAAAACGAATGAATGTTATAGCTGCAGATTTAAAAGAACAATGTCAGGAAATGCACATATAAAATGCATAAACCCAGATCAAAACATGGAAGGTAACGTAATGGGTATCAAGCATGGATGGTTCATGTATCCTCATAATTTTGACCCTGTTTGGAAAACAAAGGATTGTAATCATTACGAAGAGATGGATAAGCAGTGAAAACCGCCCATTGTTCAATCAGCACAATCCGCAAAGCCCATAGATATTTACACTGGGCAATGACGGTTTGGGGGATTGCGGATTAAAAGAAGAAGAGGAATCAGCATTGAATTGTGCTACTGCATTAGAGATATACGCCAAAGAAGCAAGAAAAAAAGATATTTTAAAAAGTTCTTGACAAATGCTTGGTTAATGGTACAGTGGTAAAACAATACACAACAATGCACAAGCTTATAAAAAAGAAATGGGCAACATGAAATAGTAAAAGAGAATGCCATTAAATTGGCACAGCACCACAAAAAACACTGTGACGGTGAGGATTGCGATATTAGCCTACACCTCTTACGCCGAGCCCTGGTTATGGCGGGTATTGCTCTAACTGACGATGAGGATCGCATATTTTTTGAACAGCAAGCATAATTTACTACCAGAATAAACAAAAAAAACATCAAATAAAGAAACAAATGCCAGGTAACAACCAAAAGATTAAAAAGACTACTAAAACCAATACAGCAGCCGATAAAATAAATTCGCTTGTTATTCCAAATATTTTGGACTTCAACGAACAAAAATATGACAAGTTAATGCACATTTACATTACACATTTAAGTGAAACAAATAAGCTACATACCAACGAACTTGCTTATTTAGTAGCATTTTATCTAGATCATAAACCAAATGTTAAACAGAAACTTATCAATTAACTTACTCTTAATTTATTCTTGGACTGCCCTTAACCCGATAAGATGGGATTGACGTGCTAATTGTTAGATTAAATATGAGGTTATTATGGAAGAATATACAGCAGATTATCCGAAGAAACCCGTTGGCGTAGGAAATCCATATTGGTGTTGTGTATATCGTGGAATAACAGACCCACAAATAAACGGAAAAATAAGCGGATATTCCGCATCGTGCAAGTGGAGGGTTGCTGAAGAAAATAAATCCAAACACCCTAACACTCAAGCTGAGACTTCGGAGCGAAGCGATAATAGCCATCCAGCGACTTGTTCGGCATCTTTGACCGTCCAACACGAGCGATGGGCTGCCGACCGATGGAAGGTTATGCTTCGCGTCAACGGCACGGCATTCATGATCGGCGCAGAATGCGACACACGCGAGTCTGCCGACCGCTTGAAGGCGGACTTCGCTTCGGCGTTGAACGCTCTGGGCGTTAATATGCCGAATACGTAGCCATATCAAATTCACCATTCTCTATATTCTTAGACCTATCTATCTTGTTAAGTGAACATAATAACCATAATCAGTTCACATTATATTTCTTAATATTTCTTCAATGTGGTTAAATGCCCTTCAGGGGGCTTAAAGGGGACGTTGAAGGGTCTTGGGATAGGTTGTGACGCTGCGACGTGGTCAGCGAGACGTGGGTGGGGTGCATGACTCGCTGATGTGAGATGGAGTAGACTTGACTTGTCCTTGAATGTCCTTGACTTGCTAAGGCGGGCTCGACGGGCCGTGAGGTCTTGAATGCCCTTGACTTGTCCTTGAATGTCCTTGACTTGCTAAGGCGGGCTCGACGGGCTAGTCCTTTTTCAAGGGTTCTGACTGACTATTCTGGAATTATAAATTTATACCAGGACTGTAAGCTAAGACAGGTCCGCATTTTTTTTAAGGCAAATTTTGCCTACTTGAAAAAAAAGCTTGACAAGGTAAAAATATTTCGTTTTTTCTTGACAGGTAAGGTATAATGTAATTTACACTGGATTTGGGCAGTGTGAAAAGTCTCTTGGAAAAAAATAATCATTTGATCAAGTGGTCTAAAATATATACTGGTAACTATTATATGGACAAAAGTAGATTAATTGACGTGGCTGCCGTAACATACCTACTCGTAGATAGGCATGTTACGGGACACCCTCAATCTTGCAATATATTCTTAAGAGATGGCGAAAAAACGCCTACGACATCTCAAATTAGATACGCTGGTGGTATCCACGCCATACGTCAGCGAGTTGCATTGGGACGGCTTGATATTGACCAATATTTAGGAGTGTGGAATTCAGGATTTATCAGTGGATTGAGAAATTCAGGGTGTTTACTTCAAGTCACTGCACATAGTCAGTTGATTTATGCCAATAGCCACAAAGAGTTGTTTTTAGACTTAAAGGCAGCTAATATATGTTCTTTGAGTCGTACATCGGCAAATCATATTTACACCATTAACAGCTTCCACTTACTGCAATATCCGAGTGAACAAGGATTTAGCAAAGAATATATAGCAGGATTGCTTGCCGGTAGTTATTTAGTGGAAATTGACGGTTTGCAGTGGCTTGCCCTTGGAGAGCGTGGGCGGAAAAATCAAAGCAAGTCACTGGTAGACGTTCAAGAGCGTTCAAGGGCATTAAAGAACTGGGGAATCCTCTATAAAGAACATGAAATGGTCTTAAACAAGCATCATAAAAAAGTGCTGTTGATAAGTCCTTTTTATGGGGCATTATTTTCGCAGTGGATGCCAGTGAACAGCTTTAGCCGGATGATGGGGATAAGTCGGCCTGCAATGTGTCCTGAGCTGGGACTGATTTACTGGAATATATGCGTTAGAGAGAAGGGTGATAGGGCTGTCCCACTGTATGTGGATGAGCTGCCATTTGTGGGAAGTTATGCAACCAACTTGAAAAACGCCCCTGGTCAAGAGCCTTTAGGCACTGGTCAAGAACCTTTAAGCACTCAAAAAGATCTTAAAAGTCCTTTACAAGGGCATGAAAATGGCAACATCAAGGACATTAACGGGTCATTAAATAGCGATAACGCTGATGAAAAGGACTTGAAAAGTCCTTTACAAGAACATGAAGATAGTCCTTTACAAGGACTTGACCAAGAGCTTAACAAGAACATTACAAGTCCTTTACTAGTGACTGTGCGTTCTATGCGAGATATAAACGTCAGGCGTGCCGGGATAGATTTAGGTATCTTGCGGGTCAGCAGCAATTTACGGGATGTGCTAAAGGAGTGGGCTGCATGGCATAAGACAAATCGCAAATTGGAAAGAGAAATTAGACATTAGGTTATCAATTGGCTTTTTTTATATTCTATTTATTGGGTTTAGATAGCCTTGCAATCTCTGCGTTCTTGCGCTCAAGCATTTCATCAAACCTTTTTTCAAGTAGCAGCATCTCGCGGTTTGCGGCCACAATAACCGCATCCAGGAGTCTGTAATCGCCCGCAAGAATGTAGTTACGTTCTCTTTGACCTACTGTAAGCATTTCCCACCCTTCCTTTTGCTTTGACTTATATAGTGCTGTTGGGTTCGCAGGATGCTTTTGTATATTTATCTATATCAAGCAGCTTTTTCCCACCGTATGGCTTTCGTTCCCATAGCTCTGCTGGCTCGCCCACTGGCGTGTGTTGATTGATCCACCAGTTCCCACTTTTTATAATGCGATACCCTCCCCCCTTTTTCGGGTATTGAATGTCGCAATCAAAAGGATTTCTGTTTGATAGAAAGTTTATCATTTTTACCTCTACTTTCTTTTTTAAATCCAACAAAAGAATGCAGGCTACTTGCTATCGCTGCGAGCCTGATTTGCAGCGTTATCGCACTTACGGGCGTTGCGTATCAGACGCCGCCTGAGTGCGGCCTTATCCCACCTTCCAAGCAGAATATCTGGCTCTGACCGTATGCCACACCGACAACACCAAATGTGGTATTGCATATAAATACACTGGTTTTGCACCAACCGCCAATTATGGCGCGAACAAGTCACTGGAGAACTATCGTCAATCCGTTCGTTCATTCTTCTGTCCCCTTCTTAAAACTCAACTTAATCGCTCAATATCAATCATCCCTACACGCAATAATGCCAGAATTTCCATCCTGCCACGACTCCTCCACGTAAGGGGCGTTTCTCCCCTTATATTGCATGGGTATAATTATAGCGTGCGGATCTTTCGTCAAAAGAGCGTGCAGAAACTCTAATGCCTGCTCACCCATATTATTGCCATTATAATTCGTACACTTTTTTATCACTGTCTTGTATGAAAATACTACTTGCAAAGTTGCCGTTGCACCGTACTTCCAGCACTACCACGGGCTGTCCTTTCCATAGCAGCCTGTCCCAAATTTTTGGCAGACGTTTAAGTACTGAACAAGGCGGTGGAGAAATATATTTGTTTCGCTGCGATTCACTCATGACGATCACCCTTCACATTCGCATTAAATCTCGAAGTTCCCCACATACAGAAAGGGTAATAAAGGTCCGCTCCTGACATCCCAAAGTAATCAAGCTGTTTCCCGCAATTTGGGCAGTTGTTAAATTCACTCAACAAGTCAGTTGATGTGATCTCTACTTGCCTACTTCGTTCACTCATTCCGAAGCCTCACCTTCTACATTCTCGAGTGATACTAACTGCGCCATTTTCATCAGCGTTCCGTTGCACAAGTCCTCAAATACTAATGCGTCGTCAACGTCCTTATACGCCTTAACTGTTTCGGGGTCTGTTATGGCGACGGTAACGAGGATGCACGAACAGTCCATTTTTTTCTTCATCTTTGTTTATTCCTCGCTTTTTACGTTCTTAATGTGATATTTCATGGTTAAAAGAAGATGGGAAAGAGCCATCCAAGGATAAGTCCTACCAAGAACCAGAACCTTCTGCGGCGTGGGGTAAAATCTCTCAAAGCACGCATGAAGTCTACCTTTTGCTGATTTATGAAGTTTTGAACTTGTTTTTTCATGTTATTCATAAATGACCCTAAATTCTCTATCTCCTACAATGGCTGCTAATCCTTTTTCACCATAGAGATTGGATTGATGATATTGGGTTGAATTGATTTTTTCTATTGCTTCGTTGAGCATTTTTTCAAAAGGTGCCTCACCTTTTTCCCAAACATAACACGAAGGTCTTTCTACGCTCATTACCCTTATGGTGACTTTTTTAACTTGCTCTTTATTGATGTGGTTTTTCATTTTGACTCGCCGTATATTTAAATCGTGATTTTTCATGTTATTCATAAATGACCGTAAATTTTTCATTATCTACAGTTGCCGTCAAACTTTCTTCGCCGTAGACATTAGATTCTGGATATCGGACTGAATTGATTTTTTCTGTTGCTATGTTAAGGATTTTTTCAAAATCTTTATCAATACCCTTTTCCCAAGTAATGCAGTCGCCTTCGCCAGGGATACGTGCAATGACAACTTCTTTCACTCGCTCTTTATTTACGTGATTTCCCATTCCCATGATAACCTCCTTTGTTTAGTTTCTGATACCATTTATATCATAACTAACGCAAAAGTCAAGGTTTATTTTTAAATCATGAAATTATCTGTGTCTTAGAGCCACATCTCTTCTCTCGGCTGGCGATGGTTGTTGCACTCCGAAATCAGGGAATTCATATCTCAAAGAGAGATTATTCCTTGTGGGCTGGGTCACTGTAGATGATGGGCTATGTGTGGTTGATGTTTCGGAAGATGATTGTTGAGCTTCCATGTATTTATTAGTAATGTTGCCTAATACGGCACCGCCTATAACCGCTAATACAATTAAGATGACCCCCCATGTCAGATAAGATGCTGATGTTTCTATTTGGTTATTTTGGGTTGTTATACTAAATTTGTTGATAAGATTTTGGGCTGTATTAATATCTGACTCTGTCAAGCCTTGTTGAATCAAATCCTGCATTGTTACCTGTCCGCTTTGATATTGCCTGAACAGACCAAGGGCTTTATTGAACTCAGGAAATTGCTTTAGGTAGTTGATGACTTTACTTTTGATGTTCTCTTGCCAGCCAGCTTGTTTGTGCATTATTTTGACTATTTTCACGATAAAAGCTCCTTAAAGTAGTTTATTGTCTATTATACTCATTTTCTGTTATAAATTCCTTTTTTAGTACTATTTATAGGTATTTTGTCGCATTTATCTACATTTTGTGTCGCTTTTTGCTATAAGCGTCGCATAACATACCTTATGTCTACCATTTTTATGGTGGTTTTTTGAGTGATTATTGGTTTGCAGTGACATAAGATTTTTTTTGTTTTAGCCCCGAGATCTCGTATAATAGATGATGGGTTTTTGAATCAAAAAGGAAGGAGTTATTGTATGTCTTTTAAAAGTACAGTTAAGAAGTTGGAAGAGACAGAGGTTTATTTAGAGCGACACCCTACAGCCCAGCACCTGATTTTATCTTATTATGATATTTGTTATGGTGCAATTAAAAACAAGAAAGATTTTTTTAAGCGTAAGTGTGATATTTACGAAGAGGACATGACAGTTCGTGAGGCTATTGACTACACTAAGGAACGTGGGCTTTGGGGGTATTGTGCCATTAATAAGGACAGTGGTGAACGTGTTATTCATTATTGGGTAGACGAGAGTCGAGTTGAGTTGTGCGATGTTGGTGAGTTATTAGCACATGAAATGGCACATGTTGTGGGCATTAAAAGTGAGAGTGTGGCGATTAAGTATGCTTATGTTGCCAGCTTGACTATTCAGTTCTTGA
>CAZOVB010000106.1:0-9308 GCA_964583095.1 uncultured Planctomycetaceae bacterium | reverse complement strand
ACAACATGACGGTGACCAACAAGATGACGGTCTCGGGCACCAAGCGGCTGAAGGTCCGTGGGCAGACGACCGTCAGCAACGGCTCGGAGGTTTCTCCCCAGGCCGGTGCGACGGTGGAGTTGACGGACGTCTCGGGCATCGGGGTCGGCGAGAGCATGAAGCTCTCGGGCGGCGGAACGGTGGAGATCAATGACAGCGGCATCAACGCCGGCGGCGCCGGTGGGGGCACCGTGGAGGTCGACGGCGCAACCCTGATGGGCGTCGGACCGATTGCAGGCAACCTCCTGCTGACCAGCGGCTCCCATTCGCCGGGCAATTCGATCGGTACCCAGACGGTCACGGGAACCTACACCCTGGCCAATGGCGCGACTTTGAAGGTTGAAATCGATGCCGGGGCAGGCCAGACCGCTGACCTGGTGGACGTGACCGGAAACGCAGTGCTGCAAAGCGGCAGCAAGGTCCAGGTGATCCAGGCCGACGGCACGATCGGCACCGGCGACGAGTTTACCGTGATCAAGACCACGACCGGGATCACCAACGGTGGGGCAACGGTCGAGTCCCTGGTCTCGTACGATTTCAGCGGCGCGGTGGTCGATATGGGTGGCGGGGCGCAGAATTACGTTCTGACCGCCACGAGCAGACCCTTCGTGGACCTGGCTTCGGGATCCAACCAGACGGGTCTGGCCCGGGCACTGGATGCCATGGGCAGCAACGCCCTGACCACCGCATTGGGCAACGTTCCCGAAAGCCAGTTCTCCGCGGCCGTAGCCCAACTGGACGCCGCCCCTCATCTGGTGTCCCAGGGCATGGCCGTGCCGGCGGTCTCAACGGTTAACGGACACGTTGCCGGTCGACTGGCGGGGCTTCGGACGGGCAATGCGAATCTGGCTTACCTGCAGGATTCCGCCGTCGGCCTGACGTTTGCCCAGGCGGCGCAGGACCCGCGAATGCTCGATCAGGCACTGGAGGGGGTAACGACTCCGGCAGCCAAGGCCTACGCCCAGGTCGAGGATCCCCTGGAAGGGACTCTGCTGGGCTGGCGTCCGTTCGTAAAGACCTACGGCACGTTTTCCCAGCACGATACGACCGGCGAACAGACCGGGTACGACGCCAATACGGTGGGCTTTGTGGCCGGCATCGACCGCCGCTTCGGCGAATTCACCCAGGTAGGCCTGCTGACCGGCTACAGTTTCACCGACGTTGATTACGATCAATCCCGTGGAGATGCCGACGTCCATACCCTCCGTGTGGGGCCCTACGCGACGTTTGATTTGGAGAACCTCTTCATCGACACCTCCCTGACGATGGGCTACCACTGGAACGACGCGACCCGAAAGGTCCGAATCGGCAGCTTCTCCGGGGATGCTCACAGTGAGTACAATGCCTGGGACCTGGCCCTGTACGGCGGGGTCGGATACGACTTCGACGTCGCAGGCTTCACGGTGACCCCTACCGCTTCGCTGCAGTGGGTGCACTTCGAGCAGGAGTCGTTCCGCGAAAGCGGAGCAGGCTCGGCCAATCTCGATGTAGACTCGTGGGATACCGACTCGCTTCGGCACGTGCTGGCGCTGAAGGTAAGCCGGATCTTCGAGACCGAAAAGGCCACGATTGTCCCCGAACTCTACATGGGTTGGGGGCATGAATACCTCGAAGACGAGAAGATCAGCTCGAAGTTCGTCGGACAGACCACCCCGTTTACCTTTGAGTCCGATGCGGACAATCGCGACAGCATGCTCTTTGGAGCCGGCGTGAGTTTCCTCTTCAACGAGAACCTGTCGGTCTTCTTCCGATATGACGGAGACGCCGACAGCGACGAGACGGCCCACACCGTTTCGGCCGGGCTGAGGATTGCGTTTTAGAACCACCCCGTAGAAAGAGACCGGCCCCGCGGTGCGGCTTGCATCGCGGGGCCTTTTTCATGGTATGGCCGCGTCGCAGAGACGCGACCCGGAGACTACTGCTCAAGAGCCGCCTGGGGCTGCTTGACGCCCAATTCGCTCAGGAGCCTGACCCAGTCGGAGACAGCCAGCTTAACGGCCGCGGGCGTGGGGTCGTTCCGGAACGCCAGGTAGACCTGGTTGAGCTTCTGGTTGCCGTTGGCGACCTGCCGGCCCACCTTGTCGATCAGCAGTCCCTCGGCCTCGATGAGGATCCGTTCCTGGAGACTTTGGAGCCGCTGATTATCGTTGGCCCTGGCCAAAGCGTACGCTTCCGAAGCCGACCACATCATGTCTGTGACGACCTGGAGCCAGCGGGTCTTGCGCTGGGAATTCTGGGCGGCCTGGGCGTACAGATCCGCCAGGGTGGTCACGATCCGGCGGCCAAGGATGGCCATGGACTCATCCCCGCTTTCGATGCGCTTTCGGAACCGGTCCAGATTTTCCGAGATCGACTCGATCATCTGCTCCCGTGCGCTGGCCTGGGCGGCCGGGGGAACGTTAAAAGTTTCGGGGGCGGTGAAGTTGGCAATCTGCACCACCGCCTGGAGAATGATTGGATTCTCTTCATTTGCCAAGGCCCGGCTCATGGAGTTGACCAGGGCTCTGGCCTGGGCGGGTCCCTGGGAAAAAATCCCCGGCCAGAGGTTCGTATATGCTTTCCAGGCCGAGAATCTGCCGGCAGGACATTCGTCCTTGAGAAGGGCTTCCAGCGCCGGCTGGATGGCCGGATGTTCCGTGAACCGCACCGCCAGGGCCAGATTCACCCTTCTAAGGCGTGTCAGGCGATTTTCATTTTGCCGGGCAAGGGTTTCCAGGGCACCGGGCAGCGCTTCTGAGAGCGACCGGGCAAACAGAAAGCCTCGGTTTTCGTCGCGTGCGGCAATATAGAAGTTCTGCAGCCGGCGGCGAAGCTCTTTGACCTGGTCCGGCTGAGCCTGGACCAACTGGTTGACGAGTCGTGGCACCGTGTCCCGGATGGCCTCAGGGGTCACGGCGTCGTCTTGCCCCTGGGCGATACCGAAGGAGGCAAGCAACGAGATGAGGGTCAGAAAGGGGGCTTTCCTGTGCATTCGCGTAAGGTCCTTCCAGAAATAGCAGGCTGACCGGATCGTATTGCGCAGCTTCAGCCGTGTCAAGCGCCTATGTGGGGTTAAGGTCGCCTTGTGTGCCTTGCGGATCTCGCAACCGGAAATCCACCGCACAGGCAGCAGGAGGCAGAGCATCGAGCAGTGGATCCCAGGTGCGTTGCCGGCGCGACCCGTACCCGCCGCCGTTGAGCGTGCCGTCTTCGGACAACCGGCCAGATGGCACCTGCTGGGAAGCTACACACCTTTGTTGACACGATCCAGGTGCCGGCGAGGGTTGAACGCGAAAGGCTTTACGTCTATGATGCCTGCATCCCGTTCTCACAAACGCCCGGGGTGTCACTTCCTGGAAAGTGAAGGAGTCGGTTTTGAGAGGACAGTCCATTCCCGATCCCGCCGTTCGCCGGATATGCTTGTATCTGAGGCAGTTGGAGCAGCTCAGGGATCAGAAAGTTCAGAAGGTTTCCAGCAGGGAATTGGCCCAGGCACTGCACCTGTCGGCAGCGCAGGTGAGGAAGGATCTGGGTTATTTCGGCCAATTCGGTCGGCCCGGCAGTGGCTACGACGTGAAGGGCCTGATCGAGCAGCTCAGGCACATCCTGGGCACCGACCGCATCACAAATGTTATCCTGGTGGGGGCCGGGGACCTGGGCAGAGCCCTGTTGCGGTACCGAGGCTTCGGGAAAAAAGGCTTCCGCCTGGTCGGAGCCTTCGATGTCGAGAACAGCAAAATCGGACGCAAGGTCGGACAGGTGGTCGTGCAGCACACGGATCAGATGGAAAAGATCATCCGAGACAACGGCGTGCTCCTGGCCGTGGTGGCTGTGCCGGTCGAGGCCGCACAGGAAGTCACCGATCGCCTCCAGCAGGCCGGAGTCAAGGGTATACTCAATTTTGCACCCGTGACTTTGCAGACCGACCCGGAAGTATCGGTTGGACCCGTGGATATCGCTGCATACCTCGAACAGCTTTCCTTTCAGGTGCATTCCCGACAGGAGTAGGGGCCTTACCGGGCCGAAAGGGTTGCTTCCAGGTACGAAGCGCAGGCGCCCAGGCTTATTCGCGAAGAACCCGGTCTTTCTCGCAAAAGGTGCAGGTAGGCTTCCGGCCGGGAGGTGAAGTACGCCTCGGGCGGACGAAAGGCCATTCTCTGGCAGAACTGCAGCAATGGACTGCGGCTGCGAACCGAGCCAAGAGTGGGAATCCCTGGCGAATCGGCGGATTCATTTCCAAGAAGGAAGGCGGCCATTGCCGAGGCCTGGGTCCAGGCTTTCGAGGGCCCCGCAATAAGGGCCCCGGTTTCGTCTACCGGTCTCTGGGGCCCGGCCAGTCCGATCGGTTTGAGTTCGGGTGGGACCTCGATTTCGGTCTTGGCCCGCAAGGCCCAAAGAAGATCCAGCAGATTCGAGGCCTTCTGCTGGGAAAGCAGCTTTCGCAGATCCTCCGCCGGGGTCGACTGCCCCCCGGCCTCCAGGGCCATGCTGAGCACCGCCAGGGGACGCACAGGCAACAGGCTACGCCTGGCTGTGGATGGCTTGGCCGGGACCAACTGCCTTCCGCTCCTGGCCAGTTCATCGAGCATGGCTTCTCGGAGCGATCGGGACTTTTCCGTCACAGGAGAATGGCCGCTGGCGAGATACATCCATGCGATGGCTTCGAGACGGTCCAGGCCCTCCAGATCTCCCAGCCGCATTTGTCCTTCGGGCCCGATCTGAATGCCCTTGGCAGCGAAGGCCAAGGCTTTCTGGACGCAGCGGTTGCGAGTTTCGTGCTCGATGTTTCCCAGTGCCCGGTCCGGAAGTTCCGAAAGGACCCATGTCAGGTACAGGTGATCGATAAGCGGAGCTTCATGGTCCCCGGCCTGGAATCGTCCCTCCGGTCCCTGGCCCTGCAGCAGGGCCAGGAGCATTCGATGGGGCAGGGATTGACGGTATTGGCCTGGGCGGTCTCCGATGAGTTTGCCGCGATACAGGAAGCGGGCAGCCTCGTGGGGAGGTTGCACGAAGTGGCGGGTGGCGAAGATTGACCAGACCCGTTCCATCTTTGCTGATGCGGTCTCCGGATCGAGCCTGGCCAGGCAGGCTCTCCAGGTCTGCTCGGGCGACAGGCCGCGAAGGTAGCTCTCCGAGGGCAGAATCCGGACCTGCTCCATGCCACAAAGCAGTTCCACTCCCGTCAGACCCGGAAGGATGCTTTCGGTCAGATCGGCCTGCTTCACCGAGCGGGGTTTGCCGAGGACTTCCACTTCTACGCTCAGGTCTTCGAGTGTATTGGCGGTGATGCGATCGGGCAGTTTTTCGCTTCGCATGGCTCTCAGGGCAGCCCGTATGGTATTGCCCGCGATCGAGTTGCCGCTGCTGTAGGTGCGGGCGACAAGCTGCCCTTCGCTGCGCAGAGAGACTGCGACAGCGTTTCGACTTTGCTCAAGAGCCGTCAATTGTTTGGGAATCGGGATCTGTTCTGCTTCTGTGCGGAAGCGCAAATACGTAAGCATCGCCTTCCTGGCCAGTGACACAAGCTGCCTGCCCTGGTCAATCGGAATTTCCGGGGGCTTGGGAAGCGGAGGCATGGACCTGGCAGGCCCGCCCAGGCAGAGGGCGATCATCAGTGACACGAGAGGTCTTGTTGGCAGGTTCATAGACAAACGAGTTTATACGCGAGCCTTTGGCTTCGGGCAAGGGGTGCCGACGAGTTCGTCTTCTGCTTCCATTGGTTTTTGTTTGCAACCGGTCGGCATCCGATTACACTTCCCTCGTCTGCAGTTCCGGGCAAAGAGCATCTTCAACACCTTTGTGATGGGGAATATACGATGGCGGCTGTCTGTGACGTCTATCGCAGTGCAAGGGGCCCGGCCCCCGGTTTGGCAGGTCGGCTTCTTTCCGTCTCGCATAAGTTCTTTTCCTGTCGCATGAAGGGACAGAAGTGGCGGCGGATTTCTCCAACCCCTCGCAGGGCCAAACGGTTGCCGGGTCGTCTTTTGCCCGGGAGGTTCCTATGATAGTCAGTAGCCCCAGGTCCGAAGCGGCGGAGAAAGGCGATGTCTTTGGGATGTTTTTTTTGTAAAGGATTGAACTTACTGCGCTTGGCGTTCCGAAAAGAGAATTGTGGTTTTGCCCGATTCGCTGCTTCTCCTTGGGCGATGGCAGGGGTTCAGGACTCTGCTCAAGCGGTACCTGAGAGATTTTGTCTTGTCCAATCGGCTTTTTGGGCATAATATAAGTTACGGAAATAGCTTTCCTTGGAGCGATTAGACAGATATCCGAATCCAGGATGTCTTGCTACTGACTCGCGCGAAAGGCAACTCCATGCATACGGTGACAAAGAAGGAACTGGTAGACCGCATCTCCGAAGAGACGGGCACCAAACGAGTGGTGGTCAAAAAGATCGTCCAGAATTTCCTGGATGAGATCATCGAGGAGCTGGGTAACGGCAATCGCCTTGAATTTCGGGACTTCGGTGTCTTCGAAACCAAGGATCGCGCCGCGCGGGTCGCACAGAATCCCAAAACGCTGCAGCGCGTCCAGGTTCCGCGCAAGAGAACCGTGAAGTTCAAGGTTGGCCGTATGATGAAAATCAAGCTCCAGGAGGGGCTTGAGGATGACAACACCTCCGGGCCGGGGCAGCAAGGCGCCCGCTGAGAACACGGCAGCCTTGGCGCCGGGACTTGCAGCGTGGCATCACGTATACCCGCTGGGACGACGGCTTTGGAGTTGACCGTGGCAGGGCCGGTGCCGCGAGGAGAAGACCGCAATGATAAAATGGATTCTGGCCCTGGCGATGCTGCTGAGCCTGGCCATGGCAATCGTCACCACCGTCCAGCTTCGCAGCGACCGGGAAGCCCTTGCCCAGGCCCAGACAGACAGCGCCTCCCAGCCGCCGGCCCAGGAAGAACTACGACAGCAGCGCATCGACGAGGGGCAATTCTGGCATCGCCTCAGCCCGACCTTCTGGGGGGTCACCGCAGGCTTTTTCTTGCTTGTCCTCGTGCTTTGGACCATCATAAAGCGCAAGAGAAAACGCGCCACACGCCTGGAAATCGCCTCGAGTCTCAGCTCGAAGTAACCCCTCCAGGCATCAGCCCTGGAGAGTCCCACCATGAAGCAGCTCCTCCTGACCCCCGCAATGGGAAAACGCCTGATCGGAAAGGCCGTAGCACAGCATCCCGCCGTGCAAAAGGCCCTGGAGGACCATACGATTGTCATCGTAGCCGGCAGCACCAATGGATACGTGGCCGAGGAAATCCTCTCTACTCTTGGGGAGTCCTTCGATCGAACCGGCTTCCGCCGAGGCCTCGTCGTGCCTCCCGGCAAGCAGGCCCCGGCCGCCGAGCCCCCTTGTGACGTCGTCATTCGCAAGGGTCAGTGGATCCGCGACAAGACCGTCTTCGATGTCATAGAGGATCTCCACGCCGACGATGTCGTCCTGAAAGGCGCCAACGCCGTGGACGTCCGTCGCGGCCACAGTGCTGTCTACATCGGCCACCCCCAGGCCGGCACCGCCGGGGTCATCCTGCCCGCTGTCGTAGGCCGACGCGTGAAACTCATCCTTCCTGTCGGACTGGAGAAACGCGTTCTGGGGAACCTGAACGATCTGGCTTCCGAACTGGCCGATACCGATGCCCAGGGCCCAAGGATGTTGCCCATGCCCGGGGAGGTCTTTACCGAACTCGAGGCCCTGACCGCCCTGACCGGTGTCGCGGCCCGTTTGATCGCGGCCGGAGGCGTATTCGGAGCCGAGGGGGCCGTCTTTATCGGCGTCCGCGGAACCGCAAGCCAGGAAGATCGTGCCCAACAATTTGTCGAATCCCTGGCCTCGGAGCCTCCGTGCCAGGTGTAGACCCTGAATAGAGCCATTATGCCCCAAAGCAAAATCACCGACCTGTTTGACCGGAAGTCACGAACACTGAGCTTCGAGTTCTATCCGCCCAAAACCCCCAAGGGCCGGGCCAAACTCCTGGAAGAAACCGCTCCGGCTCTGGAGGAGCTGGGAGCCGATTTCTTTTCGGTTACCTACGGAGCCGGAGGCAGCCAGTCGCGGACGACCCTCAGTCTGGTAGAGGATCTGCTTGAGATCGTCGACGTGCCCGTCATGCACCACCTGACATGCATCAAGCACACCTTTGCCTCCGTGCGGGATGAACTGGCCGAGATGAAATCCGTCGGCGTGCGGAACATCATGGCCCTTCGGGGGGATCCCCCGGCCGATCAGCCCGATTACGTTCCGGGCCCCGACCAGCCCCGTTATGGCTGCGACCTGGTGAGCATCATCCAGGAATACGGGGACTGGTTTTCCACCGGTGTACCGGGCTTTCCGGAAGTCCATCCCCTGGCAGACTCTCCCGATCTGGACACGCAGGTGCTGCGGGTCAAACAGGACAACGGAGCCGGCTTCTGTGTAACGCAATTGTTCTTCGAACCACATCTGTATGACGAATATCTCCAACGCGTTCGACAGGGCGGGGTGGAATTCCGCATCATCCCCGGCGTGTTGCCGATCACGAACTACGTGCGGCTTCTGGAATTCTGCGAGTTGTGCGGCGCGACCGTGCCCCAGAGCATTCATCACCTGTTTGAGCCGATATCGGAAGACCCCAAGCAGGTGCTCCAGCAGGGCGTCAAGAGCTGTGTGGAACTCTCCCAGGCACTGTTGCAGGCCGGGGCGCCGGGTCTGCATTTCTATTGCCTGAACAAAACCGAGCCCGTCACCCAGATCGTCAAGCAGTTGGATCTGTAAAGGGCTCGACGAGCCGAGGGGTGCACTGCCCGGAGAGTCCCGCGGATCAGCGACCTTCCCGCATTGCCTCCAGGAGCTGGGGATACAGGCCCTGCCAGGCGGCGTAGCCTCCGTAGATGACCTTGACATTCGAATGCCCCCCCTTGGCCAACTGATAGCCGGCCCGGAAGGAGAAGATCCCGGTCGTGCACATCATGATGACTTCCTTGTCGAAGGGGATCCGGCGGATGCGTTTCTCGAAACCGATGCCGGGCCACTCCACCGCGCCGGGCAGCGAGGGTGAAAGCAGTCGCTCGTACCACATCCGCAGGTCGATCAGGAAGGTCTCCTCCGAGAGGATCTTCTCCGTTGTCAGGTGTTCGGGCGGCATGAATTCCAGGCCTTCCGGCTCGTATCGCAGTGATTGCTCCAGCACCCAAAGGAAGTAGCTCACGTCCCTGTCGTTGGTGGTCGCCCCCATCGAGATTCGAATGGTCGAAAGGGCGTATTCGCGGCTCCTGACTTCAACATTGGGACACCCATCAGTGGATCAGGTCGTAGAGGGCCTGCT
>CAZOVB010000105.1:0-9533 GCA_964583095.1 uncultured Planctomycetaceae bacterium | reverse complement strand
ATGTGGCCGGCTCGGGAACCACTTCGCCCTCTACCGATGCGACCACGCCTTCCTGTGGGGGCCAAAGACTTGTCTGAAATGGACCACCAGAGAAAATCATCTCGACCAACCGGTCCGATGTAGTCACAATACGGGCCGAATCGGAATCGCAAAGGAACCAGGACGCCATGGCCATGACCAAGACATATGCCATCGCGCTGCTTACGGGGCGTTCGTCCCAGTCGGACGATCTTCTGGCGGGGGTGGGAGATTTCGCACGATTCCGCCCGGACTGGATTTTCCCTCGGCCCGGCGCCGAGCACCTGTCGGTCCTGGTCTCCCAGGGTTTTGATCGGCTGGACGGGGTCATTCTGGCTGTCTCGCCGGCGGGCCTGGAGGACCTTCTGCCTGCAGGGACGAAGCGCTGTCCGGTCGTGAATGTGCTGGAAAGCCATGCGGGGAGGGGCTTTCCCACGGTCTGCTGCGATGAGCGGCGCATCGGGGCCCTGGCGGCGGAGTATTTGATGGATCGGGGTCTAAAGCGCCTGCACTATCTGCACTACCCGGGCAGTCGAGCCAGCGTGCTCCGCCGGGACGGCTTTGTGGATCGGGCCCAGACGCGAGGCGTCCAGGCCCAGGTGGAGCTGGTGGCGGGACACTGGTCCGTCCAGCAGCGGGATCGTACGGATCAGGCGCTGGTTTCCTTCCTGAACCGCTGCGAGCCGCCGGCGGGGGTACTGGCGTTCGACGATCCCTTGGCCGCTTATCTGCTGGACCACGTCCCCCGGGAGAAGCTTCATGTCCCCCAGGACCTGGCCGTGATCGGCGTAAACAACGACGAGGCGCTGTGCGGGTTGACGCATCCGCCGCTGGCGAGTATCGACCGCAACGGCCGAACGGTCGGCTACGAAGCGGCAGCGCTGCTGGATCGTCTTCTGGCCGGGCAGGACGCTCCGGAGGAAATCCTGCGGATCCCTCCCTCGGGGGTCATCGAGCGGGAGTCTGCCGACCTGCTGGCCTCGGATGACGAAGATGTCCGCCGGGCCATCGCCTTTATCCGTCGCAGTGCCTGCCAGGGCGCGGGTGTCCCGGAGGTGCTCAAGCATGTTGTGACGTCCCGCCGGAGCCTGGACCGCAAATTCGCCCGAATCGTGGGCCATACGGTTGAGCAGGAACTTTGGCGCGTGCGGCTGGAACACGCGCGCATGCTGCTGACGGAGACCGATTGGCCCATTCTTCGGATTGCCCTGTCCAGCGGTTTTGCAACCGATGCGCATTTCTCGCGCCGCTTCCGCGCCCATACAGGCCTGAGTCCGCGGGAGTTCCGGCATCAGAATCCAAGATCCGGCTGAGGGCGCAGGCAAAGAGGACCGACAAGGACGCAGGCTTGCATTCAGGCTGGCGCGAGGGCAAAGTAGAGCGGCCCGGAGAGCAGGGCCAGGCGGTGTCTTCTGCAACAGGGAGCGAAAATGTTTCAGATTCGCGAGCGCAACAGCAGCGTGGCCCGGGAGATCCTGGGCGGCCTGACGACGTTCATGGCCATGAGTTACATCCTGTTCGTGCAGGTGGGCATGCTCGGCGGTGATGTCGGGATGAACCCCGGCGGCGTTCTGATGGCGGTATGCATCGCCTCGGGCTCTGCCAGCATCGTGATGGGCCTGACAGCGAACTACCCGATCGCGTTGGCGCCGGGAATGGGGCAGAATTTCTTCTTTGTGGCGATGGCGGCCTCGCTGGCAGCATGGAACGTTGGGGCCAAGGGGTATGAAATGGCCCTTGCGCTGGTTGTGACGGCCGGGGGACTTTTCCTGCTGATTTCATTCTTCGGGCTCCGTGCCCGTGTGCTCAATTCCATGCCCGATGCCCTCAAGACGGGCATCGCTGCGGGGATCGGCCTGTTGATTGCCCGGATCGGCTTTGGGATGGGAGGTCTGGAGGCGGCCTTTACCCGGGCAGGCAACTGGAGCGACCCCAGCGGGGCGATCAGCGCCTTCTTCACCAGCCAGGCCGTCTGGATAACGCTGGCCGGGCTGGTGATTATCGTCGTACTCGTCCGCTTCCGGATCCACGGTGCGGTGATGCTGGCCATTCTGGCCTGTGTCGGGCTCAATATCCTGCTGGGCCGGGCCCAGTGGACGTTCCCCCTGGAGACGCCCGGGGGGTTTAAAGAAACGGCCGGATCGTTCTTCTCCGGTTTCCAGGGACTCTGGCAGGGCATGACCGGCGAGCACTGGGCTTCTTACTTGCAGCAGGCGGTCGTGCTGCTTGTGGTCCTGCTGTTTCTGGACCTGTTCGACACGGTCGGCACGCTGGTGGCCGTGGCCAACCGGGCCGGACTGATGCACGAGGGCAGACTGCCCCGGGCCCAGCAGGCCCTGGGCTCCGATGCCTTCGGCACCGTGGTGGGGGGAATGCTGGGGACCAGCACCGTTACCAGTTACATCGAGTCGGTCACGGGCATCCAGGCCGGGGCGCGAACCGGGCTTTCAGCGATCGTGACAGGCATCCTGCTGCTGGGGGGAATGTTCTTCATGCCGCTGATCCACATGGCCATCGGGGACTACGGCAGGGGGGTGTATCCTGCCCTGGCCCCGGCGCTGATCTTCGTGGGGGCCATGATGCTGCGGACACTTCGCGACCTGGACTTCGACGACCCCACCGAATACATCCCGGTTCTGCTGATGCTGATTACCATGCCCCTGACCCGCAGCATCGCCAACGGCATTGCGATCGGCTTTATCACCTACGCAGCCGGCAAACTCCTGACCGGACGCGCAAAGCAATGTCCGCTGCTGGTCTACATCTGCGCAATCCTGTTCCTGCTCCGCTACGCCTGGCCGGTACTGTAGTCCGGGATCATTTCTCGGGATAGGCGGCCAGTGCCTGATGGATCTTGAGAGTCCTGCCGCGACGGCGGACGGTCATGGTCACGGTTCGGTCGGCCCCGGCTGCGCGGATCAGCGAGGCCAGGTGCACCGCGTTGGCGACTTCCTGCCCGTTGAACTTCTTGACGTGGTCGCCCTCCTGGAGACGGTCGGCCGAGGCGGCGGCGGAATCGTTCTCGATCTCGATGATCTTGACTCCCTGCCGGGTATCGCGGAATTTCAGGCCCAGTCGGCCCTGGCCATAACGGTTCTTCCGGTCGGGCACCTCGTGAGACAGAATCCACTTCTCCCACTCGGTCTGGATCTGCTGGATGTCCCTGTCCAGGACGGCCTCGAGGGCCTCGACTCCGCTGGGATCCCGGGTGTAGCTTTTGCAATATCTCAAGTACCAGGTCTGGAGCCTGCCCTTTTCGTGCAGGTAGAGCATGAGGTAGCGGCTCTGCGCGTAGGCCAGGCGGGCATCGGCCATAAAGGGCTTGAGGGACCTTGAAGCCAGGTCCTTTAGCTTGAGGGTCTTCTGATCCCGGACGGCCCGGTGGAGAAACGCCAGCCGCGGGCCCGGTCGTGGCTTGAGACCTCCGGGGGTGATATCGGCCTGGGCGAAGAGCGTTGCCAGGCCTTCGCAGACCCAGGGGGGATGGACCTGCCTGCGGGCGGCCATGTCGGCATGGTGCAGGGCGTGGGTGAACTCGTGGATCAGCACCTGCGAGCGATCGATGCTGGTTATCCGCTGGGCTGAGGGTTCGTAGAAACCGACGATGCGGGGGTTTGTCTGGAGCTTCCTGTAATCCTCGACGGTCGGCAGGACGACAGTGATATTCCATTGGGGCCTGGCCTGGAGGAGGGTTCTGCGCTGGGCGTCGATGTAGGCGGAGATAAGCTGGATGGTTTCCCGGCGGTGCCGAACGTCCAGGGCGGAGATATAGACGATGTGGCGCTGGGTGTCGATGAATCCATCGTACCCGTCGCCCATTTTTTCGAGCTGATCGGCGACGATCTTCTTGGCCGGGGTGAGAAGATCGCGCGAAGGAGCGTCTCCGGCCTGGGCGGCGCAGGCGCAGAGAGCGACCAGCGCAGCGGCCACTCTGCATCGGGAGATTCTTCGAAACATGTCAGGCCTCCGGAGACAACATCGGTCTGTTGCCAAGGGGGCTGAAGCAAGGGGTCTTAGCAGATCCGGATGGACTTCAGGCCGGGCATTTTCTGCAGTTCCCTGGCCAGGGTTCCCCGGGAGTAAGGCCTTTTGAGTTCGACGTTTGCGTCGATTCCCAGGTTGTCCCGGGCCATATCCTGCTCGATGCAGGTGATCTTCCAGCGAAGCTTGAGAGCTGTAAGATGCTCGCGAAGGGCGGCCTCGTGATCGGCATCGCCGGCGGTAAAGTCCGCGTGGATCTGTACTTCCTGAAGGTTGGGTATGCGTCGATCCAGGCTGCGAAGCAGCCAGAGCGTTGCGATGGTCAGGGCGGTAGTGATCAGGGCAGGGGCGTACATGCCAAAACCCGAGGCCAGTCCGATCGCTGCGGTACACCAGAGGCTTGCTGCGGTGGTCAGCCCGCGGATGCCGGCCCCGGAGCGTATGATGGAGCCGGCCCCCAGGAAGCCGATGCCGGTCATCACGCCGTAGGCCACCCGGGCCGGATCCACCCGGACGGCGTTGCTGCTGCTCCAGTCGCCGAATTCCCGCTGGAAGTTCAGGCTGACGGTCATGGCCAGTGCGGCCCCGAGGCAGACGAGGATCTGCGTACGGAAGCCGGCTGCGCGGCCGTGGTGTTCTCGCTCGGCTCCGACCAGGCCTCCGAGGATACCGGCCAGGACCAGTCGAAAGGCCGTTTCATAGGGCTGTCCTGCCAGCCACTGGGGGATTTGCCATCCAAACAGTTCCATGGTGATCCTTTTATCGGTTCAGGGGCCCTTGAAAGCCCAAGGTTTTGCCTGCAAAGGAGTTTATCGCCCTGGCCGTTTCCAAAGGGTTCTTTTCTGGCTTCTGCCTTTACCGGCGGGGCAAGGCAGGAAGATCTTGGGATGGCTGGGGGATATCCCCCAAAAATGTCAAATCCTCGCCCGGCGCATTGACACCCAAGATATTGGTTACTACACTTACTAATGATCTATATATTGGATGTTCCTTTCTCGCCTGTCGGAACGCGCCCATGCAATGTCCCTATTGTGGCCAAGACAATGACAAGGTTGTGGACTCTCGAAGCAGCCAGGGGGGCAAAGCGGTGCGCCGTCGCCGGCACTGCCTCAGCTGCGATCGACGGTTCACGACGTACGAACGCCCCGAGGAGGGGATTCGCCTGATGGTGGTCAAGAAGGACAATTCGCGGGTTCCCTACGAGCGCCAGAAGCTCATCAACGGGCTCCAGAAGGCCTGTTACAAGAGGCCCATCAGCGCCGAGCAGATTCTGCACATCGTGGAGCAGACCGAAGAGCGGATCTTCCAGACGTACGATCGGGATGTTCCCAGTTCCTTTATCGGGGATGCAGCCAGTGCGGCCCTGGCCGAAGTGGACAAGATCGCCTACGTGCGATTTGCCAGTGTGTATCGGGAGTTTGCCGACGTGGGCCAGTTGATCAACGAGGCAGAGGAAATCCAGAACACCCCATCGGTGGGCCCGGAACAGACGGGCTTGTTTGACGAGTGAACCTCCAAGGAGAACCGCCATGAATGGGACAGGGACGGTCCGGGTGATCAAACGGGACGGAGGGGTTGAATTGTTCTGTGGGGCCAAGTTGGCCGGGGCCATCTGGCGCGCGATCCAGGCCACCGGCGGCCGATATCGCGACGCCAACGACCTGGCCCAGGCCATCGGCATCTTTCTCAGGCGCAGCGGGCGAAGATGCCTCTCTTCGGCCGTCTTGCTGGAGATGGTCCTGAAGGTGCTCAATCGGGCCGAACTCGCCCAGGCCGCCCAGGCCATGGAAGCCCACCGCGACTGGCGAGCCATTCGACGAGAGCAGCTGCGCGTCCTCTATGCCGACGGCAAGAGCGCCTGCTGGGATCGGCGTTGGCTGGAAGAACTGGCCGTGCGAAGCTGGAATATCGACCCGACCACCGCACGCATCCTGGCCGGGCAGATCGAAAACGACCTGCTTTGTGGGCAGATGTCCTCTGTCTCCCGGCAGGAGGTCCTGGACAGGCTCAACACGCGCATGGCCGAGCTGGGCCTGGCCGATGCGGTTCCCGTCCGGCCGGCACCTCAGAAGTAGTTCCCGCCGGGGAGCATCTGAGAGTATCGCAACCCTCCATCGGCCCGGGACAGGAAGATTCCCCCCGGCTGAACCTGACTGAATTGGATTCATCAATTGGCCAAGAAGACAGCCCGTAAGAAATCCAGTACCGATATTTCCCGGGAAGCGGTGGTCAAGCAGATCCGCAGCGAGGCCCGCACGGTCTATCAGCGCATCTGCAAGCAGCAGAAGCCGCAGATGAAGCTTCCCATCCGCAGCCTGAGCAATGTTTCCTATCAGCCCAAGGCGGGGCATTTCCGCCTGCGGGGCAAGCAGAAGGTCCGCACGTTGACGGTCAATACCGTCAAAACCTTCGCCCAGACGCTCAAGATGCTGGCAATGAGCCTGGATCTGATCCAGTCCGACCGTCATTCGACGAAACGTGAAGCTTACTACCAGGCCTACAACTGGGGCGACGCCGCCTTCGCCGGCCAGGACGAGTCCGACACGGTCATGGACGATGTAGAGGCCATGCTCAGCGTCAACCGCGAGCAGATCCACTTCCGTGCCGACGAACACGGGGGGGAGGTGGCCGGCGAATTGATCGTCGTCGACCGGGACCGCCGCACGGGCAACCTGTTGGAGATCGACTGCACGCGTTTCGGCTCCGGGGCGTATTCGGTTCCGACGGTCGTGGAGGAGCTGGGCTTCAAGACTCAGGCGAAGTTCATCCTGGCCGTGGAGACCAAGGGCATGTTCGAGCGACTGGTCGAGGAGGATTTCTTCGACGAGCATCACTGCATTTTGGTATCGATGGGGGGCGTGCCCAGCCGGGCGTGCAGGAGGTTCATCCGGCGCCTGGCCGATGAGAAGTCCCTGCCGGTGTACGTCTTCACCGATGGCGACCCGTACGGGTATTTCAACATCTACCGCACGCTCAAGGTCGGCTCGGGCAATGCAGCCCATCTCAACGAGTACTTCTGCGTGCCCCAGGCGCGGTTTTTGGGCGTGACGCCCGAGGACATCAAGCAGTACGATCTGCCCACGCATCCGCTGAAGGAAGTGGACAAGAAACGCGCCAACGACGCCCTGGCCAACGACCCGTTCATCCGCCATTACAAGGGCTGGCAGAGCGCGGTCCACAAGATGCTCAAGATGGGGGTGCGCGTCGAGCAGCAGGCCCTGGCCAAGCACGGGCTGGAGTTTGTGGCCAGGCAGTATCTGCCCGACAAGCTCAAGTACGTCAGCAAGTTCCTGCCCTGATTCTCAGCGCCTGCCTCGGGTGAAGAAGGTCCGCTGGGTCAGCAGGAAGATCACGACCGTCGGCAGGGCCATCACCGTGGTGATGGCCATCAGCCAGTGCCACCGCAGCTCCTGGCCGAGGTAATTGGCCTGGAAGTACCGCAGGCCCAGCGTCATGGTGTACTGCTCCTGGCGGTCGAGATACAGCAGGGGCCCGAGAAAGTCGTTCCAGTGGGCCTGGAAGCTGATCAGAAACACGACCATCATCACCGGGAGGCTCTGGGGCAGGATGATCCGAAAGAAGATTCTCGCATGCGAGGCCCCGTCGATGCGGGCGGCTTCTTCCAGCTCCTGAGGGAGGGTCTTGAAGAACTGATGGAAGATGAAGACGTACAGGCCTCCGCCTCCCAGCAGCGAGGCCAGGACCAGCGGATCAAACGTGCCCACCAGTCCCAGTCGCGTCCAGATCAGGAAGATCGGAACCATCATCACCACCGGGGGGATCATCAGCGTAGCCAGCAGCAGGCCAAAGAGCCACCTCCGGCCTCGCAGGTTGAAACGCGCAAAGCCGTAGGCAGCCAGGGAGGCAGAGAGCAGCTCGCCCCCGATGGCCAGGACGGCAATGAACACGGAATTCCAGACGAAGCGTCCAAAGGGCAGGGCGGACCAGGCGTCGGCGTAGTTCTCCGGGTGCAGGGGAAAATCGACGAAATGCTCCATGGGCCCCCGGGCCGTGCCCAGGACCTGCCGCAACTGGGGCTGACTCTTGAGTGAGGTCGATACCATCCAGACGATCGGCAGGAGCATTACGGCTGAGAAGAGCACGACGCCGGCCAGCCAGAGGGATCTTCGCGCCCTGCCCGGCTGGAGGACGCGTCCCTGGGTGATCATCAGGGCGTCCTGGCTTTCGTAGTGTACCCACTTGCGGGAGGTGACCAGCAGGAGCATCGTCAGGAGCATCAGGGCGATGAACAGGATCCAGCTCAGCGCGCAGGCGTAGCCCATGGCGCCCTGCTCCCAGCCGGTCTGGTAGATGTATGGGACGTAGAAGAGCCCGCTGCGCCCGGGAGTCTGGATGAACATAGGCTGGGTGAAGATCATCAGCGATCCGATCAGCCCGGTGACCAAGTGGTAGAAGATCACCGGGGAGATCTGCGGCAGGGTGATATGGCGGAAGCGGGCCCAGAGGCCCGCGCCGTCCAGGGCGGCGGCTTCGTGGATCTGCACGTCCACCGCCCGGATCCGCGCCAGGAAGATGACCATGTTGTTCCCGCAGGCCCCCTGGAGGCTCATGATCACAAAGGCAGGTATCACCCAGTCGGGATTGTCGAACCACTCGGGGCCGGAAATGTTGAAAAAGGCCAGCAGGGCGTTGACCAGACCGTTGGGGGCGAAGATCCATCGCCACAGCAGTGCGGTGGAGACGGCAGGGATCACCGAGGGCAGGTAGACGACCGCTCGGAAGATGCCCATGCCTCGCATGTCCAGGCTCATGAGCATGGCCGCTGCCAGCGAGGAAACAATGCCCAGCACGACGGCGAAGAGGGCGAACAGGGCGGTGTTGGAGGCGACGGTGAGGAAGATCGGATCTCCCGAGAGAATCCGGGCGTAATGCTCCCAGCCGATCCAGTCCGGGCTGGCCAGTACGTTGTACCTGGTGAAGCTCAGTCCCAGCGAAAGGAGCATGGGGACCAGGGAGAAGACGACGGCCCCCAGCAGCCAGGGCAGCAGGAAGGCATACCCCGCGGCGGTGTCTTCCCCGGCTTGGCAGCGTCGCAACAGCCGATACAGCAGAACCGTCCCTGCTCCAAGGGCAGTGGCCAAGAACAGGAATCGCAGCAGGGTCGCGAGGTAGGGGCTGATCACTCCAGGGCCTCCCGGAGAGCCGGTGCGGCCCGCTTGGCCAGCGGGCCTGCACGGGCAGAGGGATCCCGAAGCAGCGGTTCCTCGATTTCCTTCCAAAAGAGATTGTCGAACCGGGCGTAGTTCACCAGGCTCGTAGGAGCGTACATGGATTCCATGGCCTGTCGGATCACGTCGGCAGAGGGGGCCTTTCTCGGCTCGATCTGCTCCAGCAGGGAGGCCAGCGACCTGCGCGGAGCGGGAATCTTCCACCGCTGAATGCCGGCGAGAAGCTTTTGCCAGGCCTCCAAGGCCAGGGCTTCATCCTGCACCGAGGCGCTGATGGCCAGGCCGGCAGACCAGGCGAAGGTTGCCCGCGTTCCATCGGGTCCTGCCGGGAGGACAAACGCCCGG
>CAZOVB010000104.1:466-9898 GCA_964583095.1 uncultured Planctomycetaceae bacterium | reverse complement strand
CCTCAATTCCTCCCCACCCTTTCGGATGGGATCTCCTTGAGGTGATTAGATGAAAAAAACGAGTTATCCTGTTGCAAAAAGAAAAACAGGGAGTACAAAACATTTATAGTATCTTTTAATATTTCCTTTTGATAGAAAGGGAGCCTCATTGATACGATCATTGTTAGTGTTGAGTTGAAACACTATCTGGTATTGATGAGAGAGCAATACTATTTCGGTTTGGTCGCAATCGCTGAATTGATCCATGCAAAAAAGCCAGGATGTATGGTTTTTTTGTGTTGGGGATGAGAGGAGGGGTTGTGATAGGATAGTGTTGGGAAGGTTCTAGGAAGCGTATTGCTTTATTTCATAAGCAAGTTTAGGTGAAATGAAATGGATGACTGGGATAATAGTTGATAGTCTACTTGGCTTTGTTTTATGGTGTATGTATGGTTTAATATTCGGCCATCGAATACTGAATCGTTACTTCGGCTTAATCTAGAAGCAATCAATAAAAAGATTTTGATAGAAAAACGTGATGAAGTATTATCTATCATCAATGCAATAGATTGAATTGTTGATAATGAATGATATGAAAATTTATCGTTGATTATTCACCAATCTTTATTTAACAAAAATTATTTATTATTAATTTTCATTACTATTATTGATTTAGAGGGAGCAAATGATGAAAAAAACCATATTGTTTGGAAGTTTGTTAGCTGTTTTTTTGATGCTGATGATACCTAATGTGAGTGCTTTAGAATATAATGAAGTGAAAGAAAAACAAGAAGAATTAATAGAAAAACATTGTACAAATAACATATTTAATAAAAATTTGGTGGAGCGGTTAAAACAGGAAGTGGTTGGTAAACAACGATTGGTGGAATTGAAAAATAGGATCAGTGAATGTTTCAATTTGATAGACGGAAAAGATACAGCAGGTTTCATTGAAAACCTACGAGTAGCGATTGCTAGTCTGCTAGCTATACCTCTTGTTTTCATTACGGGAATAGAATTAATGTTTGGTATTATGTTTCTAATCTTCTACTATGTCGTAGGTATTCTTATTTTGATAACGGGAGCTTTGACAGGGGATTATGAATCTTTTAAAAATTTCAATTCCCAAGCAAAGATGTTTGCGGAAACTATGTTTTATCCGTTGCATTTGTTATTGGCCTGTGGTTTGATCATTGAATCTACGGGAGAAGTAACTTTTGATGAAGCAATGGATCAGACACAATCTGAATTTGAAGAAATAATCATTGCATTTCTTTATAAAGATCCAAATGTAACAAGTTTATTTAAAACAAACAGTAGTTAAATAACGGGATAAAAACCGGATAGTATCTCTTTCTTTTTTTATTTTTTTTAATAGATCCTTTAAAGTTTATTGAAAGTGATTAAAGATACGTTCAGATAATGCAAGGGTTAGATCCCATGTTTTTTTTATGGTGTATGTATGCGTTGAGAATGAGTACCTAACATCCTTTGCACGTAATTCACCTAACAGCCTTTGCAAAAAATGAGGGAAAACCTGCCATCCTTTGCACGGTTTGCTCCGGACGTAAGTTTTGAAGTAGCAATTGAAGTGAGCTGGGGTTTTGTGCGTATGGTGAAATGAGCTGGCAAGGTTCATCTTTCTTCTGTTAATGATGATGTCTGATCGTATGAGTTTATAGTAACTGAACTAACACATTTTGCATGCAAAGGATAGCTGGTACCTGACAACGTTTGCACGTAATCGTGGAAGTTGTGGAGTTATAAGAGAGGAAATGAATTATTCAAAACCCATACTTTTCATTCTTTTGTATTATATCATATAGGAATCTAATCTATACCTTAATGTAATGCTTCTAGCTAGTATTTGGGTCACTATTTGTTACCAAAATACGCTATAGAAACGAAACAGTGAACGTAAAAGTGAAAAAACCAAAAAAGAAATTGGTACAGGTAATCGTTATTTGATCATTATTATTAGTTATTCATAAGAGGAAAGAAGGAAGAAAAAGATGAGTGTTCAAACCAGTTTTCCAGATCATATTTTCAAAGCCTATGATATTCGTGGCTTGTATCCAGAAGAACTTGATGAAAATTTAGCTAGAAGCATCGGTGAAGCGTTTACGTTGTTCTTACAAGATGAAGTTAATCGATCTGATCTACGAATTGTTGTTGCAATGGATATGCGCCTTTCTTCTCCCAGTTTAAAAAAAGAGGTCATTAAGGGTATTCGGTCAAGGGGAGGAAATGTAATTGATATTGATCTCTCTTCAACGCCAATGTTTTATTTTGCGGTTGCTGATCTAAACGCGGATGGTGGTCTTATTGTTTCAGCTTCGCATAATCCTAAAAATTATAATGGTTGTAAATTAGTAAGAAACAATGCTATTCCTTTGAGTAAGGAAACGGGTATCGTTGAGATTAGAGATATTGTTAAAGAAATCAAAGAAGAAAAGAATAGGAAATCAGTTGAACATGAAATGGGTTCATATAAGAAGAAAACTGATAGTATTACTGATTATATTGATCATGAACTAGCATACGTTTTAAAAGAAAGCAAGAGTAAGCATTCTAATGATGCGGATCAGGTCAATGATTTATTTAGTACGCTGAAAGATATAACTGTTGTTTGTGATCCAGCTAATAGTATGGGTGCAACCTATGTTGATGCGTTATTTAATCGAATTCCTGCTCAGTTGATACCTATGAATTTTAGGTTGGATGGACGGTTTCCCGCGCATCAACCTGATCCACTGGTTGAAGAAAACCTAAAAAGCCTAAAAGAACGAGTTCTAGAAGAAAATGCTGATCTCGGTATTGCTACTGATGGTGATGGAGACCGAGTGTTTCTTGTTGATGATCAAGGTAAAATGGTTCCATCTCATATTTTAAGAGGACTTCTTGCTAAGATCTTTTTACGGAATCATCCAGGATCATCTATTTGTTATGATATTAGACCGGGTAGGATTACTCAGGATATGATCGTTGAATTTGGTGGAAAACCAGTAGTAACAAGGGTTGGTCATTCATTAATTAAAGAAAAGATGCGTGAGGTAGATGCCGTGTTTGCTGGTGAATCAAGTGGGCATTATTTTTATCGGTTTGATCACGGTAGTTATGAAGCACCAGTGCTTATGATCACTTTATTACTCCTTGAACTAGTAAGAGAACGAAACAATCAAGGTGATGATCGGTTATCATTTGCTGATCTTATTCATCCATACAAAAAATACGTTCATACTGGAGAAATTAATTCAAAAGTAGAAGATAAACAACAAGTGTTGGATCGTATCGTGAAAACGTTTGATGATGCAAAACATATTAGTTTTCTTGATGGTGTAACTATTGAATATGATAATTTTTGGTTTAATATTCGGCCATCGAATACTGAATCGTTACTCAGGCTTAATCTAGAAGCAATCAATAAAAAGATTTTGATAGAAAAACGTGATGAAGTTTTAGCTATCATCAATGCTAAAGATTGAATTGTTGATAATGAAGGATATGAAAATTTATTGTTGATTACTCACCAATTTTTATTTAACAAAAATTATTTATTATTAATTTTCGTTACTGTTATTGATTTAGAGGGAGTCACATATGAATAAAACCATATTGTTTGGAAGTTTGTTAGCTGTTTTTTTAATGGTGATGGTGCCTAATGTTAATGCTTTGGAATATAATGAAGTTAGAGAATTTCAAAAAATAAAATCAGAGGAGTCAATAAACAAATTTCTTAACTTAGATAAATATGGTATTCCTCTATTAAAAAACATAGAAGAACTCTTAAAGAAAGAAATAGGTTTTGTAAAATATTTATTATTATCATTTATAGGATCTATCTTATTTATACTAACATATCCAGTGTACATACTTCTTTATTTTATAACATACTTAACGGGTTTAGTTATGGAATTTATTTTAAATAATTTTATTCCTGTTCTTCCTGGTTTTATTTTTTTATTTTTAATTTTATTACTGAGTTTTCCTTATACTATACTTGTTTTTTCATCAGCTTTTATTTTGCAATTTGTAGCAGAACTTATCCTTATATTTCCATCTTTGGAAAATCTATTGAGCAATCTTACGGATTTTTTTATTTTTTTAATAGATCCTTTAAAGATTATTGAAAGTGATTAAAGATACGTTCAGATAATGTGAGATTGTCAGCTCCCATGTTTTTTCATGGTGTATGTATGCTTTGAGAATGAGTACCTGACAACCTTTGCGTGCAATTCACCTAACAGCCTTTGCAATAATTGATAGCAAAACAGACAACCTTTGCACAGTTTGCTCTGGACGTAAGTTTTGTAGTAGCAATTGAGCTGAGCTGGGGTTTTGTTCGTCTGGTGAAATGAGCAGGCAAGGTTCATTTTTCTTCTGTTAATGATGATCTCTTCTTGCATGAGTTTGCAGTGACTGAACTGACACATTTTGCATGCAAAGGATAGCTGGTAACTGACAACCTTTGCACGTAATCATGGAAGTAGTGGATTCTTCATTTGATAAATGTGATAAACTAGTTGAAGAAGCGTTAATAAATAATGAATGAAGATATGATGGTAATAATATTATGAAATCAATTATTTTAGCTGGGGGCAAGGGTTCAACGCTTTGGCCGTTGAGTCGGGAGAAGTATCCGAAACAATTTCTTAAGATCAAAGAATTTTCTTTGTTTCAGCAAGCATTCAAACGTAGTTTAAAAGTCTCAAATATTTCCGAAATCTTTATTGTTACTAATGAGGATCTTAAGTTTTATGTGATGGGGCAAATCGAAGAACTTGGTTATCAGTTCTCTTGGAGTCAAATCGTTATTGAACCCGTATCAAAAAATACGTTAGCTGCCATTTGTCTTGGTGTTTCAGCAGTAATAAAACGATTTGATAAAGAGTGCACAGTATGTGTTTTTCCTTCGGATCATAGTGTTTCTGAAGAAGTTATTAAAAGTATCGTTGATGCTGAATCATATTCTAAAAATGGGTATTTGGTCACGTTTGGAGTACTGCCTGCGAGTGCTAATACGAATTATGGGTATATCAAAGCAGAAGATGAACTCGGTCAAGCAAGAAAAGTTGTTGAGTTCATTGAAAAACCGAGTAAACATCAAGCAAAAAAACTTGTTGAAAACAAGTATTATTGGAATAGTGGTATTTTTGTGTTTCAACCAATGACTTTAATTGATGAGATCAAAACGTATGCACCAGATTTTACATTTTTAATTCATCAGCGTGATACGGATGAATCAAAAACAACTGGTGAACATGATAGTTTTGAAAATTTAGATTCAGTTTCCATTGATGTAGCAATCTTAGAACAATCCAAAAAAGTAGTAATGGTTCCGTTGAACTGTCATTGGAATGATATTGATGATTTCAGTGATCTGTATCATGAATTAGATAAGGATGAAAAGGGTAATGTTACCGTTTCTGGTGAATTGTTAACTGCTGCTTCAAAGAATGATTTAGTGAGTGCATCAACTGATAAACTGATCTCATTGATCAATCTGGATGATATGATCGTGGTTGATACTGATGATGTGTTGTTCATCGCTCCAAAAAAGGATAGTAAACATGTGAAAGAAATCGTCAGTTTTCTTAAAGAAAAAAAAGACAAACGAATCATTAATGGACTCACCGTGTACAGGCCTTGGGGTTTTTATAAAATTCTTGAAGCAACAAAACACCGAGTGATCAAAAAGATACGCGTGTTTCCCAAACATGCCATTAGCCTGCAATTACATCATCATCGAAGTGAACACTGGGTCGTTGTTAATGGAAAAGCATTAGTTTATATTGATGGAAAAGAAAACCTTGTAAAACAGGGAGAAAGCACATTTATCAAACCAGATCAAAAACACCGGTTAACAAATCCAAGTGAAACAGAACCACTGGAGATCATCGAAGTACAACTCGGAGAAATCGTAACCGAAGAAGACATCGTTAGATTTGAAGATATGTATGGAAGAAATTAAGTAGTTAATGTTATGAGATTTAATAGTTTGGAGATAAATTAGTGAACAAAAAAACAATTACCATCACGGTTGATGTTGAGGAATGGTTTCATAGTAATTGGTTTGATGCAGATCATATCATCAATAAATATTACCATGATAAAATTCCAAAGTCTGATGTGGTTGAAAGCATCAAAAAACTAAATCAACTGTTTAACAAACATAACGTTCAAGCAACCTTTTTTGTACTTGGTGAAACCGCAATTCGTTATCCCGAAATCATTGATCTTATTAAAGATAATGGTCATGAACTATCTTCTCATGGTTTTCATCATGATTGGGATTCAAATGATCTTAATGAATTTAAAGATCAGATTCAACGGTTTAAAAGCCAAGTTTTTGCTCATCCATTGGGTTTTCGTTTTCCTAATTATGATTTTTCTGATTCAATCATTGGTGTTTTAGAAGATGAGGGTTTTTTGTATGATTCTTCTGTTGTTCCTAGTTTTAATCTTCCTGGTTGGTATGGTGATATTGATGCTCCAACTAAACCATATGAGATATCAAAGAGTAATACAAAGAATGGTTCTTTGATTGAATTTCCGATTTCAGTGTATCCTTTGATTCGTTTACCTGGATCTGGGGGTTGGTTCTTTCGGAATATGGGTTTGTTTTGGACGACTATGTTACTCGTTAGTCAATCACAAGTGAATACTTATGCGAATTTTTATATTCATTCTTGGGAGGTAAGTAGTAATAATCCTATTCATTCTGAGATTCCGTTTCATGTGTTTAGAAACACGGGGAATCATTGTGTGAAACAAGTTGATCGATTGCTTTCTTTTTTAAAGAATCATAAGTGTTATCAATTACGAAGTTTTCAGGATTTAGTTCAGCATGAAATCCACTAAGTTAGCAGATCTATTTTATAGATTGGATGTAAATCCTTTCTTTGTAGTTGTACTTGGCGTGTTAATTGTGCCAGTTGTAATCTATGTTATTCTTAGTGTGTTGTTTGATTGGTCTATTTGGTATTCATTTCTTAGTACTATTGCTATTTTTTGTTTGTGTAGTCTTATTTTCATTGTTTATTTTCATCGGAATCCCAAACGAAGTATTCCCTTGGATGATCATAGTATTCTTTCTCCAGCTGATGGTCAAGTTGTGTATATTAAAACCGTTAAAAAAGGAAAAATCATTGAATCAACAAAGAAAAAAAATACCATGAAACTTACTGAACTAGTTGATATCAATAATGAGATGATGAAGGATGCAACTGGTGTTATTATTGGTATTGAACTACGGCTTTTTGATGTGCATATTACGCGTTCTCCAGTAACTGGTGAAAAACTGTTGGATCATCATGTTAGTGGAAAAATTGTTCCCATGACTAATCCTTTGTTTGAATTTATTAATGATAGAGAAACTGTAGTGATAAATAAGTCAATGAGTGAAGATAACAAATCTGATCGTTCTTTGTTTGCAGTTGCTATTGTTCAAATTGCTACATTTATCACTCGTACCGTGAAAAGTTTTGTGAAAGAAAAAACAATGATTACGCAAGGTGAACCTCTTGGTAGTATTCGGCTTGGTTCACAAGTGGATTTGGTTTTGTTTTCATCAAACGTGAATCTACTAGTTTCTGTTGGTGACCGGGTGTATGCTGGAATTTCTAAAATTGCGGAGATTAAAAACGTATGAAGATTGGTATTGAAGAAGAGTTCATCGTGGTTGATCCTCATTCATTATTTTGTACTCCTGGTGCGTTTCGTTTAGCTACTGGAATGGTTTATTCTGATTTTTCAAAAGTGCATTCGTGTAGTGTTGAATTACCATTGAGTAGTCGGTCTGTTCATCATATTCTTACTAATCTAAAAAAAGCATTTAACATATTTGAGATTAAAACTGATGCAACAGCTGATATTGATTTGTTACGAGAGCAATTAAGATCATTGAGAAAAATAGTATCTGAAATTGCTATAGATAATCAGTTGATGATTATTCCCACAGGTCTTCATCCTTTGTATTCAGAGAGTAATGGGATTCGGGATAATTGTGCTGCATTACAGGTTCATGTTGATTATGATAAAAAAGTGTTTGATCAGTTGCAAGCAATGATTCCATTTTTGATTTCTATTTCAGTGAATTCTCCGTTTATTGATGGAAAGAAAAAAGATTTGTCTAATCGACTTTCTTGTTCTCCTCATATTGGCATTCCTACTAATTCAGGTTCTCGAAGTGCTGATCTTATTCATAACAAGGTTCTTGATACCGTTGAAGTACGCGTGTGTGATACACAGATCACTGTTGATGAAAGCATTGGGATTGCTAGTATCATACAATTTCTTAGTGAACAAAACAGATTAGGTAAAAAACGTAATAAAAAAGTGTATGAGACTCAAAGAAAGCAAGCTGCTCGATCTGGTTTCAATTCAAATTTTATTTCTGAAGAAACAATTGATGTTTTACGATCATATAACAAATATGCGAAAAAAAAACTTGAAAAAAGTACTGGAGCAGATTGGCAGATTGAAATTAGAGAGAAAGAAAATCTGGCAAGTGTAATAACGTCATTATGGGAATCATTTAAACAAGATAAACGAATCCTTCAATCTGTTGACAAAGAAATACTACTTGATGAAGTACGTGGAAAGGATCTTTGGTATTTTGTTTCTTATTCACCGTTTTTCTTTGTTGATAAGGCAAGGAAATGTTTGCGTGATAAATCGAGCACATTAAAATTAATTAAATCATTGATCAAATAATAATTGTTTAGGTTATACTACTTGGTGTTATATGAATCAGAAAAACGATTTCCAATCAATAAGTATAGTAATAGTAACTTACAACAATGAAAATCACATTGAAGAGTGTTTAAATTCTATATTGAAATCGACTACTATAATTTTAGATTTTATTATTTTTGACAATAATTCGATTGATAAAACTGTAGAGATAATAAAGAAAAACTATCCTTTCGTTAAGATAATAAAAAGTAATGAGAATCTTGGATTCGGAAAAGGAGTAAATGAATCTATTAGACACTCATCTTCGGAATTAATTATTGTAATAAATCCAGATACAATCGTTGAAAAACATTGGGTTGAAGCATTAATTAAACCTTTAAATCAAAATAAAAAAATAATAACTACTCCAATGATAGTTTTTGATTACAATCCAAAAAAAATTGCTACTTGTGGTCTTAGATTACATTTTTCAGGACTTGCATTTTGCAATAAAATGGGAGAAAAAAGAATATCATTTTCAAAAGATATGGATGTATCTAGTATATCTGGATGTTGTTTTGGAATTTGTAAAAATCACTGGAATGACATTGATGGATTTGATCAAGGGTTTTTTTTATATAATGAAGATACTGAATTTTCTTGGCGAGCAATACTTAAAAATTATAAGATTATTTGTACTCCTAAATCGATTATTAGGCATTCTTCTCCTTTAAATAAAGGAAAGATTTTTTATGTTGAAAGAAATAAGTGGCTAAC
>CAZOVB010000104.1:0-456 GCA_964583095.1 uncultured Planctomycetaceae bacterium | reverse complement strand
GAAACATTATTCAAAAATAAATTTATTTTTTATTTTACCCTCTTTATTTATAAGTGAAATATTATCTCTTTACATCGGATTCAATTTTGGAAAAAGTGGCATAACACAATTTTTTAATGGATTTACAGAGGGAATAAAGTATAATTCAAAAAAATTCTCCCAAAATGATTTCATTCGTTTAGTCGAGAAATTTGATTTTAAAATTAAAAATGAGGAGATTGAAAACTTACCTCAAAATAAGATTTCTATTAAACTTCAGAAAAAAATGATAAAAATTGTCAATTGCTTTTTTTACCTTAATTATAAAATCTTAATGAAAATAAACCATTAGGTTAAAAAACTATTATATCTCAATAATAAAATTTAGGTGGTTATTTGAAAATCTGTTTAGTTTGTTCTCATGGAGGACATTTAACCGAATTAAAAAATATTATGGATGCATTTGAAGGTAAAGAT
>CAZOVB010000103.1:0-10264 GCA_964583095.1 uncultured Planctomycetaceae bacterium | reverse complement strand
GGCCGCCGAGGCCGAGCCGGCCATCAGGGTCAAGGCGAGAACTGCTACTGTTGTCATCTTGCGCATGTGCATTGCATATGCCTCCTTCAAGAAGAAGTTTGAAACCTGGAGAGGACGCCCTCTCCAACGGGTTTTATGGTACGGGGAATCCGCGGCGACGTGTTTGACATTATGCGTCTAATATGATACATTTTCCGCCACACGCGAAAGGCCGCCCATGACCCCATCTTGCCAACCCGACGACCCGCCCCGCGTGGCCGTCTGCATCGACAGTCGCGAAGGCGCCGGCCGGCATCGTCTGCGCGGCGTGGTTGCTTTCGCCCGCCGGGTCAATTGGCGTCTTCATATCGTGCGCCGCCCGGGGACAGAAGGGGCCAGAGAACTGCGCCGTTGGCGAGGCCAGGGGATCATCGCCTTTCAGGCGTCCGACAGGCTTGCGGCCTTGGCCAGGCGCCGCGGAATTCCCCTGGTGGACACGGCTGAGGCCCCCGCGGGCAGACGCCCCACGAACGTCGCGTGCCTTAACGAGGACGCCGTCGGTCGTCTGGCGGCCGGGCACTTCATCTCACTGGGCTTGCGGGACTTCGCTTACTGCGGCGTCGCGGACAACGTCGTCTCAGACCACCGAGAAGCCTCCTTCGCCCGCGTCGTGCCGGCCGAAGCCTCCCCGGCCACCTTCACCGACCGCCACCACGACGGCCACCAGGCCATGGGGCCGCTCATGCGCTGGCTGTCGCGCCTGCCCAGGCCCACCGGGCTGCTGGCCTTCGACGACCTCCTCGGCGAGCGGGTCATCACCGCCTGCCGCTGGGCCGGGATCGACGTGCCCCACGAGATCGCTGTCTTGGGCATCGGCCACGACGAACTGATGTGCGAGCTGTGCGACCCGCCGCTGTCCAGCATCCGCATCGGCGGCGACCGGATCGGCTACGCCGCCGGCGAGATGCTCCAGGAACTGCTGGCGCTGAGCCGCCCGGACCGCCAGCCGTCCATCCGCCGCATCGAGCCCCTGGATGTTTGGCCTCGCGGGTCGACGGACCTGGTGGCGGTGGACGATGAGATGGTCGCCGCGGCCTTGCGACACATCCGGGACAGCGCCCCGGCCGCTATCGGCGTGGACCACGTCGCCCAGGCCGTCGGGGCCGCCAGGCGAACGCTGGAACGCCGCTTCGCCAACGCCATGGGCCGGACCGTTCACGCGGAGCTCTCGGCCGTGCGCATGCAGCGGGCCCGCGATCTGCTGGTCACCACCGAAGCCACCATCGAGACCATCGCCCGCGACTGCGGCTTCTCGTCGGGGGCCTCGTTCGCCCGGGCGTTTGTGGCCCATACCGGCCAGAGCCCCTCGGAGTTCCGCCGCCGGTTGCGTCCGCTGTAGGGTACGCAAGCGGGGGCATATGAAAGGCGGGCCTGCCCCGAATGGCACTGCCGTCGATTGGGGTAGGTCTTAGCGTACGGGCCCTGCGCGACCGGGGGTTTCGAGATCCGAAGTAAGGGGTTCTCTTTAAAAGAAGCTCTTCTATGTGATCTTAAGTTCATAATCGAACCTTTCGTTACTGGCCTTAAGATCACATAAAACACCCATGATCGAAACGCTGAGGATCGAAACACCGCTGCCCTCCCGCAAAGCCGCGCAGGCCTTGTGTGATCAGATCGTGGGGTTCCTGGTCGAGGCCCGCCCCGAGGTCGGTGCCAAGCTGGGAACCGACGACGAGTTGGCCCGGGAGGCCCATTGCAGCCAATCAACGGTCAAGCGGGCGATGGAGCAGCTTCAGCGAGAAGGCTGGGTCCGACGCAAGCCGGGACTGGGCAGCGTGGTCGGGCCTCGCCTGACGATGCAGAGCAACCCCAGGCCACACTATAAGACCAGCGAAGATGCCGTTCGCCTGGCGGTCTTTACGATGAATCCGCAGGCTCGTCGGGACTGGTATGGGTACACAATTCTGGACGGCATCGACCGTGTGGCCGAGGAACTCTCGATCGTCCTGGAAGTCATGGGGCGTCAGGGCGAAATCGAATTCGACGAGATCCTCAACCGCCTCACACGAAGCAGCCCGGATATTGTTGCCATGCTCATGCCCGACAGCCCGATTCACGCCTACGTGGCCGCCGAGTGCAAGCGGCTGGGCGTGCCCTGCATTGGCACCGGGACCAGCGCGATGCGACTGGGCATCCCCGCGGTGCTGGAGGACAACCGCCAGGGGGCCCTGCTTGGAACCGAGCATCTCATCGCCGGCGGGCACAGCCGCATCGGGTATCTCCAGATCGAGCATACCAAGCCGTGGGTATTCCTGAGGCGGCGCGGATGGCTGGATGCCCTTGACCAGGCCGGGATCGAGCATGATGAGCGCTGGTGTTGCTGGGTGGACCGAAAACACAGCCAGGAGCGGATCAACGACCAGGTCCAGCGCTACTTGGAAACGAGCGACATAACCGCGCTTCTGTGCGGGAGCTGGCCGGCCGAGCGGCTGCTGCGACCCGCACTGGCCCAGAGCCGGGTTGGAGTCCCGGAGGATCTGTCCGTGGTCTACTACGGGCACTTCGTGGATCGAGAGGAATGGCACGAGGCCGGCCGGCCGACATCGGTCTGCCAGCCTCAAAACGAAATGGGACGACAACTGGCGATCATGGCCCGGCGCCTCGCCCAGGGCGAACAGGCCGATCCGCCGGCAGACCTGGAATACGAATTACTCGCCGGTCGGACGGTCCGGCCCCTGTCATAGATACACCTTTGAGGAAGGAGGCCAGGTCGGCAGAACCAAAAATCCAAATGCAGGAGAATCAGTAAGAAGACACGTTTTTGAACACTTTTGCCTAAGGAGGCACCCATCATGAAGAAGTTCGCATTTACACTCGTATTGCTCGCAATGGCCGCGTTCTCTTACGCCGCCACGGTCAACACGACCGTCGGAACCTACGATGAGAACAGCATCGCGGCCAACCAGGTGGATCTGGAAGCCACGACCGATACCGCCAACCAGGTTTCGCTGGCCACCCATGCCGCAGCCGTTCTCGATGCCTACAACGGCAACTACGGAGGCGTCTGGCAGGCCGAGGGCGATGACCTCAAGACCACCGACCCGGTAAGCATATTCATCGGCAAGGATGATCTGTACAGCGTGGTCCTGGCCCCGGCGGCTGGGGTGGAGTTCCAGTTCGACAACACCCCCGGCAATGGGCGAACCCCCATCTCCGGCACGGCTGCGATGAAGGCCAACAGCTATACCCCTGGTTACACGTTCGGCGCGATCTCCGATGTGGCCGGCGGAACGGAACTCTCCGGCGTCGGTGTAATCCAGATGGGCTTTACGGTTCTGCCGCGTAACGGCAGCGCCACCGTTCTTACGGTCGAGGCGACCTTTTCCGGCGGCGGTTCCGAGTCCGTGATGCAGTCCTTCACCAGTGCCGACGGCAATACCGAAGACACCTTTTTCGGTTTCCAGGCCCCCGACGGTGAATTTATCACCGGCTTCGCTGTTACCGGAAACTCGACGAATCAGTACTACGCCTGGGACGACCTGGGCGTCGTGACCAGTGTCCCCGAGCCGGCGACGATGAGCCTGCTGGGTCTGGGCGGCCTGCTGGCACTGAGAAGGCGCCGCAGCCGTTAAACGCTATGTGATGTACCGTTTGATCTCCTCCTCCTTTCGAGACCGGCCGGGGTGAGCTTTCCCCGGCCGGGATCGAAGGGCATAAACTTCCATGCCTGAACCCTGCCCTGAGAATTCGCAGAACGGCTGCAGCGAGCGGCTCTCTGCTTCGAGCCCACTGGAGGCTACCATGAAGTACTTCCCCAAACCCGTGATGATGTCCATGACAGGTCTCCTGACATTCTGCTCCCTGTTGGGACAAGCCCGGGCACAAAACCCGGACTACGACGTGGTGGTCGTCGGCGCGACGCCGGCGGGCATCGCCGCAGCCTTCAATGCGGGCAAGGCCGGAAAGAGCGTTCTGCTTATCGAGCCGACCGAGCATGTCGGCGGGCTCACCAGTGGCGGGCTGAGCAATACCGACTTCAAGACCTTCCAAAGCCTCGGCGGGACCTGGAAGGACTTCATGGATCGCGTGGTGAGCCATTACTCTGCGACCTACGGCCCCGAAAGTTCCCAGGTGGCCAACTGTCGAGCCGGCGGCTTCTACGAGCCTTCCGTGGCCAAGAAGGTCTTCAACGACATGCTCAGCGAGGCCGGAGTGAAGGTCCAACTGGGCCGACGCCTCACAGGGGCCTCGACGGTGGTCAATGCCGCCGGACGACGGCAACTGACAGCAGCGAGCTTCCAGCCAAGCCTGGGCGGGGCCCAGAGTAGCGTTTCTGCCCGAATGTTCGTCGATGCCACGTACGAAGGAGACCTGGCCGCCCGGGCCGGTGCCGCCTACCGGATCGGCAACATCCAGACATACAACTTCCGCATCACGATGAGTCACGACCCGGCCAACCAGGTCAAATTCGCCGATGTCAAACCCGACAAATACGACCGGATGGACTTCTCGGGCTTTCGCCGGTACCTGCTGGATAATCCGGACAAGGGATTGATGACACAGGTCAAGGCCCGGATGGACATCAACGACAAGGCGGACTTCAACGGCAAGGCTTACTCGGCTGATTATCACTTCACCATTGACGGCAACGGATGGACCGAGGGGACGCCCGAGTACCGACAGGCGATGTTCGACCTGGCCAAGACGCGCACGCAAGGCTACTTTCACTTCCTGGCCACCGATCCCGCCCTGAAAGACCACAAGATCCAGCAGGAGGTCAACCAGTGGGGCTATGCCAAGGATGAATTCGAGGACAGCGGCAACTTCCCGCCCGTGCTCTATGTCCGCGAGGGACGCAAGATCGTGGGGCTCTACCAGATCAGCCGCACCGACCGCGACACGGTCGATGGCTCGCACCGCACGGGGGCCCACCTCGATTCCATCGCCATCGCCGATTACCCGTCGGTTGCCCACAGCGAAACAAGCCCCTTTGGCCTGACACCTGCGGATTTCCTGCCCGAAGGAGCGTTCGTCCAGGACAACTGGCCGGCCATGCTTTCAGGCGGAACCAGCCGCACCAATAAGACACTGGCCATCGCGGATCTGCCTTCCTGGCCCGCGGGACAGGATCAGCCTAGCGGCAGCCGGATCGCCTACTCGATTCCCTACGGCGTGATCGTGCCGGTCAGCCTGGACGGCCTGCTGGTGCCCGTGGCGGTCTCGGCCGACAATACCATGTACAACTCCATGCGAATGGAACCCACTTGGACCGCCCTGGGCCAGGCTGCCGGCCTGGCCGCTGCTCTGGCCCTGGAAGAGCAGGCCCATCCCCGCGACCTGGACGTTACGCAACTGCAACGGCTGCTGCACAATCTCGGCGCCAAGACCTTCTACGTAAGCGATGTCGATGCCGATTCGCCGTATTTCGAGGCCGTGCAGTATTTCGGCAACCGCGGGCTGTTCCACAACACCCAGCTCATCGCAAGCGGCACCAACTACGACGCGCCGGTATCGCTCTCGGGCACGCAGTGGAGCGATGCCTTCAAGTACCACGACATCCAGCCGGATCTGGTGCTCACCGACGAGGTGGAAGCCTGGTGGCGCGGGCAGTTGGGCACGGTCTATGGAGAGGATTTCTCCCTGCCCACGCGCCCGGGGCTGGTGGCCGACGGGCAACTCACCCGTGGCCAGTGGCTCAATAACGCCTACGCCGAAATCGTCCCGGAACCCTCCGCCCTGCTGCTGTTGCTCATCGGAGCCGGAGTGAAACTCAAGAGCTTCGGGGCCGGTAAATGGCAATGCTCCGGCGGCTCGGGCAGGAGGCCCTCCTTGCCTTGCAGGGCTGGCTGTGGTAGGAAGTATATATGAAATTCTTCCCTTTGCTTGCTTCGTATTCTTGTCCTGGAATTGGGCTGATAATTTTGCTTCTTACCTCTTCGGCCGGCTTCGGACAGCTCTACCAGGTCCGTCGCCTCAATGACGCCAAGCCCGTCATCACCCAGGAGATGTTCACCCGCCGTGGCTGCGCCGAAAGACAAGGTCGAAACATCAACGGCCCCAGCGTGGTCGCCTTGCCCGACTGGCTCGAGGCCGAAGACCGGGCCGATCCCCAGGCGCGCTATTACATGTACTTCGCCCACCACGGGGGGCATTACATTCGCATGGCCTGGGCGAGCAACCCGGTCGGGCCCTGGACGCTGTACAAGACAGGCACAGACGTCCCCGTTGGAAGGCGCGGTGTCCTGGACATGGGAGAGGACCTGCATCTGCAAAAGGACGGCGTGAGCATGAAGGGGCACATCGCCTCGCCGGAGGTCGTCGTGGATCAGGAGAACCGGCGCTTCGTCATGTTTTTCCATGGAATGGGAGGCAATACCGGATGGCACGTTCAGTACACGATGACAGCCGCCTCGGCCACGGGCCTGGATTTCAACCAGGGGCTCCTTCCCTGCGCGGCCGGGCGGGGGTACTTCCGCGTCTTCACCGCCCAAGGCAAAGCCTGGGCGCTTAGCAACGGGGCCAGCCTCTGGCAGGCGCCCGGCTTGGCCTCGACCCCCACCCAGGACGTGGCCATCTCCGCCCCCGAAGGCTTCCACCGGGGCAAAGATTTCTATTGGCAGGAGAAGAGGCAGTTCAAGAAGGATATCGAAGGTCCCTGGGCCGGAAAGCTCAAGGTCGGCCAGGGTCAGATCCGCCACGTCAGTCTTCTGAAGGTCGGCGAAAACCGCTTCCACATGTTCTACAGCGTTAAGAAGGACAACCCGCCCGAGCGGATCCTGCTGAGCGTCCTGGATGCTTCGGATCCCGACTGGAGAAACTGGACCCTCTCGCCGGCTGTGGAAGTGCTGCGACCGCGGGAACCGTGGGAAGGAGTCAACTTCCCCATCGAGACCTCCAAAAAGGGTGGGGCTTCGGGCGGCGTGCATCAACTGCGCGACCCGTTCGTGTTTCGGGATTCCGATGACAGGATTTACCTCTATTACACCGGCAGCGGCGAGGACGCCATCGGCGTGGCCGAACTGATCCCCCAGAACGATTCGACAGGTGAATGACGAAATGGACAATGCAGTAAACGAACCGGCCCGACGGGTAAACATTGTGGATCGCTCGGATGTCCTGGTGGCCGGGGCAGGGCCCGCGGGCATCTGCGCTGCCATCGCAGCCGCCCGGGCCGGGGCCGACGTGCGACTCATCGAACCCCACGGCTGCCTGGGCGGGATCTGGACCAGCGGGCTGCTCAGCTGGATCTGGGACCATGCCAACAAGCAGGGCCTGCTGGGACAGATCAAGCAGAAACTCGCCGATCGTGGGGCGAGCAACCCCCAGGCCTCCAACGCCTACGATCCGGAGGATATGAAGATCGTTCTGGAGCAGATGGCCCGCGAGGCCGGCGTGAAGCTGCGCCTCTACACCCGGGTGGTGGGGGCCCAGCGCGACCAGGCCGGCCTGCTCTCGGCGGTCATCACCGAATCCAAGTCCGGGCCCGAGGCCTTCACTGCCCGAACCTTCATCGATTGCACCGGCGACGGAGACCTCGGAGCCTTTGCAGGCTGTCGCTTCGACCTGGGACACCCCGAGACCGGCACGTGCCAGCCCATGTCGCTGCTGGCGCTGATTACCGGAATCGACGGCAAGGTTCTCCAGGCCGAGGGAGTGATCCGTCGCGGCAATCGCCCCGGGGATTGCCGAAGCAAGTTGCGCGTTCACATGGACCGGGCCGGGCTCGACCCCTCCTACAAGGGGCCCGTCATCCTGCCCGTGCGGGGCGACCTGTTCATGATGATGTCCAACCACGTCTACGGCGTCAGCGGCCTGGATGCACAGGAAATGACCGACGCGACCCTGCCGGCCCGGCAGGAACTTCACGACCAAATCCGGGCCCTGCGGAAACTCGGGGGCCCCTGGCAGAACATGCGCCTGGTCGCCACCGCCGAACAGATCGGCGTGCGCGAAGGCCGGCGAATCCGTGGCCGATACGTCGTGACCGCACAGGACATGCGCGAGGGCATCCGCCACGACGACGCGATCTGCCGCGTGGCCTTCGGCATCGACGTCCATGCCCTCAACCGCAAGGGAGACCGCGGCGGGCTGGACCGGTTCGAGATTCAGCCCTACGACATCCCCCTGCGGGCGCTGCTCTCAGCCGACTGCGAAAACCTCCTGATGGCCGGCCGATGCATCAGCGGAGACTTCCTCTCCCATTCCAGCTACCGACAGACCGGCGATGCCGCTGCGATGGGCGAGGCCGCCGGGACCTGCGCCGCCTTGGCCGCCCTCAGAGGCGCCGCCCCCGCCGACGTACCCGCCCGGGACGTCCTCGACGCCATCGGCTATCCGGGAAAGAACATAGACGTCGTCGCCAACACAAAGGTCGAGCCATGAGAATCCTGTATATCGACGTGGACAGCCTCCGCCCAGGCCACCTGGGCTGCTACGGATACCCCACCCCGACCAGCCCGAACATAGACCGCCTGGCCGAAGAGGGCGTACGCTTCTCCAACTGCTACGCGCCCGATCTGCCCTGCCTTCCCAGCAGGACGAGCCTCTTTGGCGGCCGATTCGGAATCCACCACGGCGCGGTGTCTCACGGCGGTACCCGGGCCCAGCCGTATGGGGACGGCCCGCAACGGGGGTTCCACCCGAGTCTGGCTCAGACCGCCTGGCCCGCGCTGCTCCGGGACCGGGGCCACTACACGGCCAGCATCAGCAGTTTCGCCGACCGGCACGGGGCCTGGCACATCCACGCGGGTTTCGCAGAGGCTATCGACCCCGGCCTGAAGGGCAACGAAGATGCCACCGCCATCAGCCCCCTGGCCCTGGACTGGTTGGACCGCAACGCCGACAAATCCGACTGGTTCCTCCACGTTAACTACTGGGACGTTCACGTGCCCCACCAGGCCCCGGCAAAGTTCCACCGGGCCTCGGAAGCCCCCCCGGCGTGGCTGACCAGCGAGTTGCTGGAGAGTCACTGGTCCAGGCCCGGAAGGCGCAGTGCCCAGGACCCCAGAACACTCCTGGGACATCCCGGGCAGCCGGCCCCGTTCGACAGCCTGGAGAAGGTTCGCGACCTCTACGACAACTACGACGCCACCATCCGTTACGTGGACCATCAGGTCGGCATGCTGATCGACCGCCTCGAGCAGCTAGGCCTGCTGGAGGAGACCACCGTGATCCTCAGTGCCGACCACGGCGAGTGCCTCGGACACCTGGGCTGCTACGGCGGACACGCCCTGGCAGATGAACATGTGGCCCACGTGCCCATGATCGTCAAGTCGCCGGCACTGGACCGGGATGTCGCAGGCCATCAAGACCAGCGCCTGTGTTACCCGTTTGATGTGGCCGCGTGGCTCGCCGCCCAGTGCGGGGCGCAGATCCCCGATTCCTGGGACGCAAAGCCTTTGCCCCAGGGCCCCGGCGGAAGCACTCCCTTACGGGAATATCTCGTGGTCTCGCAGTTGGCCCAGTCGGCCCAACGCGCGGTCCGCTTTGATCACCAGCAAGAGCGGTGGCTGTTTCTCCGTTCGTGGTACGACGGCATGGCGGGCTTGCCGGATAGAATGCTCTTCAATCTCAGCCAGGATCCCCAGGAACTTCACGATCTCGCCTCCAGCAGAATCGACGTGCTCAGCTCTGCAGAGGCGATGCTCGACCAGTGGACCGCTTGTATGACCGACCAGGGATCCCGGAGCGATCCGCTCGATACCGTCCTGGCCGAAATCGCAACCTTTGGCCGCAGACACGTGGAATACTACGCTCAGCACCTGCGGCGCACAGGCCGGGGCAACTGGGCTGACGAGCTGCTTGCCCGCCACGACCAACTGCAACGCGACCACGCCCCCGGATCTTGAGCAGGGGGCGAATTCTCGATCGGCTGAATACGGCCTCTCCCGGCGGCAGGCAGGCACAGGAATGAGTGCATTAATGCGTATGGCGTCCCCGGATAGGCGTGCCTCCTTCGGGTCCGAATACATCCTTCGACGGGTCCGAACCCGGAATGACCGATGCCACCCGCCCCCCGGCCGATGCCGCGATTGACGGCCTCGCCGATTCCGTCACAAGTGTTGTGATAATCAACCGTTACCGTCGCCCCCCCCAGTGCGGGTGCCACGGACCTGCGAAGCACGTCCGTGCCTCTTTCGGGTCCAAATACATCCTTCGACGGGTCCGAACCCGGAATGACCGGGATGAGGCGATAACCCGCCGCGAGGGCAATCGCCGCGCGCCGCCAGGCCGCGGCATCCGCCGGGGGCATTGAATTGCAGTTCGCCGCCCGGGTATGCCCTGG
>CAZOVB010000102.1:0-10329 GCA_964583095.1 uncultured Planctomycetaceae bacterium | reverse complement strand
ATGTTGATTAATTGTAGTGTTGACAGATAATAATTAATTAAAAAGTATGTTACAATGTGAATTATTCACTAAAAACTTTAATTTATGAAAAGACAAGATGTTTTAAAATTAAAAGAAGGTTTAACCGCAGTAGGCTCTTTAAAAGGGAAGTCTGAAAACAGAGTTAAGTTTGTTTATGCTGTAGCAAAAAATCAAAGCAAGGTTGATTCTGAAATAGATGCTTTAAAAGCAGCAATAGAGCCTACGGAGAAGTTTAAAGAGTTTGAAGAAAAACGCATTAAGATAAATGAAAAGTATTGCAGGCGTGATGAAAACGATAAACCCATAGAAGAAAAAAGTAAAGATGGTGTACCTGTATATACTTTTGATGATGCTGAAAAGAAAAAAAGGGATAAAGATGTTGAGTCTCTTTTTGAAGAAAGCAAAAGCGTTTTGGATGAGAGACAAGAACAGGTAGATAAATATAACGAAATGTTAAAAGAAGATATTGACTTAGAATTACATAAAGTCAAAATAGATTTTGTTCCTGATGATATAACTGCCGCACAGATGGGGCTTATTCAGGACATGATTGATGAGGAATAACACACCTTAACGTGTTAAAAAAAATTTTAATTAAGGATTTAAAATTCATTAAAAATGCAAGTAAGTAATATTTTAATTGGAAAGGATATAGACAGGTCTGCTTCTCCCGTTCTTCGTGGCAACACACAGAGTGTACAAGATGGAGAAATTTTTGTTTTGGATGATACAGACAGTATTGCCAGTGCGGGTACTACTATAGCTGACACTGAATATCTTAGGATAGCACAGGTTATAGATGATACTTTGGATTATACTACACCTGGTGGGACTGCTGTAGAAGAAAATAAAATGATTGTGTCTAATCCTATTTATGGTGCAGGTGTAAAAAAATACAAAGGAATTAGTTATACTGCGCCTACAGAACAGGTTTCAACATTGACACCAGACACACCTGTTGTTGGTGATGAATATGTTGTAAGGCTTGTTTACACAGACAAAGCAAGTGAAGAAAGCCGTGATGGTCAGTTTGTACAGGAATGGCGTGCGACCGCTACTTCTACAACAAAGTCAGACCTTGTTGATCTGTTTAAAACACAGATTAATGGTGATAGTGATGCACGGGTGACAGCATCTGGCACAAGCACATTGATATTGACGGCACAAACACCTACGGAAACGCTTAACAGTCTTCCTCCTTATAAGCAGGTTCAGTTTGACCCTTATTATACAACTGGAGACCCTGCTGAAAGTGCAGGAACGTGGGCTGCAACAACTCCAAGTGATAAAGGTCATGGCTCATGGAGAGAGATTCGTGATATGGAGTATGCATATAAAGGTTATCGTGGACTAATTAACAGGAACGCACACAAACAACTTATTGGTGCTGCGGATACTACGTGGTATACTGTTAAAAACGAAACATATGACCAGATTACCATTATGCATGACACATCTTATACGCCTGCTGGGCTGAACAAAAAAGATGTTGCTCCACTTAGCACTGTTATTGCAATACCTAAACCAGGTTCAGGGTCGCAGATGACTAACGTTCTTGCTGTACTTAATCCGTACATGGCAAGCTGCCCTGGTGCTTTTGCAAGTGTAAGTGTGTAAAATAAGTTTATTAAAGAATTTAAAAAAAATTTTCATGGAATCAAATACATTTTTAAATGAAAGGATAGAGCGTTTTGCTTTTGATGTTTCTGGTGGAACTCATACAGGAACGGCAGGCGAAAAAACTCTTGGTTATATTCCTGGTAAGGCAGTTATCACACAGGCATGGATACATGTAGAAACTACTTTTGAATCCGAAAACGATTCAGCAACGATAGCTCTTGGTCGTACAAATGACACAGATGCTTTTGATGCCGCTGTTTCTATTAGCACTGGTACTACATGGGATGCGGCTGCACCACGTGTTTCTGACAATGCGGCTGACGGTGCTGTTGGTAATTTTATTAGGGTTGATCAGTCTTCTGACGAAGCAATATTGGCTACAGTAGCAGTAGAAACTATTACTGCTGGAAAACTGTATGTATATGTTAAGTATTACGTAGAGGACTAATAATAATTTTTAGCTGCTCTCTTTCCAGGGGGCAGCTAATTATCTTTTTTGATAATGAGTTTAAATTTAAGTTTATCTTTTTGTCAGGATACTAATTGTCAGTATTTAAAAGTAACGGATAACAGCAATTATGATTATGCAACACAGGTTGCTGATATTACTTCTGCTACTTTGACAATAACACCTTATGGTGAAACAAGTGGAACAGAAATTGATGTTTCTACTACTTTGCAAACAGAAAAGGACGGTACAGTATCAATAACTACTGGAAGTAGGACTGTCACTGGTAGTGGAACGTCTTTTACTACTGACTATGAAGCTGACGATGGTATTATTATTGATGGTGTTGATTATGTAATTCATACTGTTTATAGTGATACTTCTTTACTTTTAAAAGAATTAGCATTAACTACAGCGAGTGGAGCTACGGCATATCTTATTGATAAAGAGTTTGCCTTACAAGCTGACAGTTTAGGTGGTACGGCAGGTGTTGCGGTAAGCGATGGTGTTTATCGGTTTCAATATGAAGTTGTGGCTGGTGGTGTAACCTATACTTATGATGCAAGGCAGCTTTTGTATTGTCAGGCAGAGTGTTGTGTCACTTCGAGGTTACAAGAGATAGGTGAGAAGATGTTGATTTCTGAATGTGATGATAATGTTTGGAAAGATACTATGAAAGCATATACACTTTTGAAGGCTTTACAGAGCGGAGCGCAATGTGGTTCGTACACAGAATTAAATACAATATTAACAAAGATACAGCGGTACTGTAGTTATAATGATGATGGTTGCAGTAGCTGTTAAACATACATAATAATGGGATGTAAGACATGTGGTACTGTTTCGACAAGTTGTGACAGGTCTGATGCTATAAGTTTCACTGGTGGAGAAACAGGTGCTACTGGTGCAACAGGTGCTGCTGGTGCTGACGGTGCTGATGGTATAGCAACTTTATATAATGATTTAACACAGCAGACAAGAACAGGTTCTTATGATGATTTAATAAAATCTGCATATAGTTTTACAGTGGCAGACAATTTTGATTCTGTTGGTGATAAAATAAAACTTATTGCAGTGTTAGATTTAAGCACAGATTATTCTGGAAATATTTATTTTTCATGGGGTGGTTCTGCAATAGGCGTTACGTATTATAAAGAATCAGGTTCTGGTGAAGAATATGTTAAGATGGAGCTTGTGATGAATTGTAAGGCAACTGCTTCTGGCGATAATGTCATAACAGACTTTGCTGGTGACGTTGTTGCAGTGGGTGCTGGTGGTGTTTCTACTCGAATTTGTGACCCATATGCAACAGAAAGCATTGATTTGTCTGGCTCTACATCTACTTTTGACGTTGGTGTGCATTCAGATCAATCGGCTGGCACAGTAAATTTGTATCAATTTTCCATTGAACGTATGAAAAAAGTATAAAATATGCCTGTTCTAAATAAATTTGAAACGATAACAGTTGCTGACGGTGTTAATTATGATATTAACCTTAATGCTCAAACACAAGAGTATTTAATCACAGGAACTGATACATTGACAGGCACATGGTCTGTCACTGCTGGTGGCGGCGGTTCTGCTGCTTCTGGCATGATTTGTGTTTTTAGATATGAAGCAACCGTTACACTTGGTGGTAACAATTTAGTTATATTAGGAACAACGCTTCCCTCTTCTCTTGCAACAAAAGAATGTGATATAGTAGCAAGGTATAACGGAAGCAGTTGGATAGTAAAATTCTTCCCTGATTTTGAAGAAAGTGGATTTGTAACATCTTCCAATATATTAGATGACGAAATAATTAATGCAGACATTAATTCTTCTGCTGCCATTGAATTAAGCAAATTAGAAGACCTTACAAGAGGTAGCATTATAAGTGGACAAACGGCAAGTGATACTCCGACAGCTTTAGCTTTAGGCGGAACTGGACAGATGCTTACAAGTGACGGTACAGACATTTCATGGACTACTGTTGCTGGTGATGTTTCTATGACAAGTGGAACTTTTACTATTGCTAATGATGCGGTAGAAAATACCATGATAAATACTAATGTTGTTGGTGATGGTCTTACTGGCGGCAGTGGTTCATCTATTGATATTGAGCCAGACACAACGAATGGTACGTCAATGGCTGTCACGTCTGATGGTCTCAGACTTGATGGTGATGAAACATCTCCTGCTAATATTTATTATTATGGAACAAATAGTGGTGGGAGCAAAGGATGGCACGATTTAAGTGCATTGATAGCAAGTTCAAATGACTTGCAGAACGCTTATGACAATGGTAATACGATAGCAATAACAAGCGGTAGAGAGGTAGAAATAACTAATTCTACAACAACAACAGCAATGCTATTAACATTATCAGGAACTACAACACAAGGATTACGTATTCTCAGAGGTATAACTGGGTCTGGCGGAGACAATTTTTGGTCAGGTTATAATTCGGCGGGAGTGGCTTCTGGAATCGAAACCATAAATAAATTTTCAGTTATTGAAGATGCAACAGATGGTGGAGGGTCTAAAGTAACTTATTACGATCTTTTATGCAATCATGTCATTTCACCTGGTAGCTTGGCAGATGTGTATATGGATTATAATCTATTAACCAGCTACCCCGGTCAAATTACTACAGCGTCAACATACACTCATTATTATGCTATTGATTCTTCAACATCAAATATAAACTTAAACAATGCAAGTGCAGAAATATACGGATTTAGATATTATGGTGGTGGGCTTCATACGAATGGAAACAGATATGGTGTTTATGTAGATATGGATACTGCTGTGACGGCAGGACAGGGGATAGGTTTTTATATGGACATGGGAGCAACAAGCTCAAATAAGTGGGGGTTTAGTTTTCAAGGTTCAGAAAAGGGACACACCGGTAGTTTAAATGGAGGCTATGACAGCAACAATCTTGGTACTTTTACGGCGAGTGGTTATATAAAAATCAAAGTAGGTTCTGACACACGATATATTCCTTATGGTGAAATAACTTAAATTAAAATATATGAGAAGGTTTTTTTTGTTTTTATTGTTGGTGTTTTGTTCTTATGCTTACACACAGATAAGTATACCGTGGGGAGTTTATCCAAATAGTAACGAGTCTGATTTTCAGGGTAACATAAGGGTTCAGGATACTATTGGCGTTGGTTTTTTGTATATTAATGATAATTTTTATTTTCCTTCCACCGATGGGACTGATGGACAGGCTATGATTACAGACGGAAGTGGTCAGGTGACATGGAAGAATGTGGCAAACGATAACGATGTTGAAATATGGAGAGAAAGAAATTTGGCAGAAACCTTTGATGGCGAAAACGCCGTATCTACAGCAGCACATGCCGCAGAGGCAGGAGACATGATAATTGTTTACCCGGGCGAGTACACAGACACAACAGACAGGTCGCAAGGGTTGGCGGCGGATAGTGTCGATTATTACTTCTTCCCCAAAGCTGTGGTAACAAAAGAGTCCGGCAACGATTCAGCTATTTTTAAGATATTAGACGGATGGGCGCAGCCTACTAATGTTTATGGTTCAGGCACGTTTAAGAGTGATTATTATACGTATTACAACAACAGCGATGCAGACGCACAGATTACTTTTGAGTTTGACAGTATTAAGGTGACGAGCTCGTATGCTATATATATGAATAGAGGGACAGTAGATTTGAAATTGAAAACGAGAGGTAACGTGCTATTGTCTGCTGTGTCAGGAATTTATTTAAAAAGAAGCCATGATGCGGACATTGATATAGCTACTATAAAAGTTACGGGCGGTGATGGTATCTATATAAAATCTGCTACTGCTACTATTAATTCAACGTACATTTCGGGCAGTGCACATGGTATTTATGTTACGAAGCAGGGTATGGTAAACACAACATCAAAAGTAGTGGCTAATGTATCTTATTGTTCGGGAACTACTTATGGTCTGTTTAATGCTTCTTGTGATGTCGTGTTTAATGGTGTTCTTAATAGTTGCAGAAATATATGGGGCGGAGCATCTTTAATAGTCAACGGATTTGCCGGAACGGTTGAAAATGGAACAGGCGATACTCGTTTTGTCGGGGGATGTGGCTCTTTGACAAATACAAGCGGTGTGGCGATAGTTACTTCTAATAAAATATCATATAATACTCAAGATTTTTTATCAATAAATGTATCAGGTGGCGATGTTTCTGTACACGATTCAAGATTAAGAGGTAATCAGGCAATATCAGGTGGCGATGTCATTTTTTATGGTGATAATGATCTTGTTTTGCAGTACGGCAAACATTTTAATTTATCAGGTGGTAATTTAATTATTAATGGAAGCTACGAAAAAGTAGAAGGTAATTATAATTATTATCTGGTTGAACAGTCAGGCGGTAATTTGTACCTTAAAGGCAAGCTGGAGAACAGCTATTCAGACACGGCAGACGGGGAGGCAGGATGCGTTAAGATAACAGGCGGTGACCTGTTTATTGACGGAGCTATAATGACAGCCGACAATGATTCTGCCTATGCTATCACTGCCACGGATACGGTGGTAGACATATATGTACTTGCAGGCGGTTTGTCGCTTGCAGAAGAAACTTTTACGGCACGAAAGCAAAATATACGTTTTCAGGTTCATGCTGTTGACAGTGTACAGCTTAATATAGGTGATAGCACATATACACTACATGATGTTGCTACTTATAACACAAAGGATTCAATAGCGCAGAAAATGACAGACACTATTAACGCCAGCGCAGGTGACTGGAAAGCATATCAGGACAATGCAGGAACAGACGACTATTTTTATGTCAGGTCAACGGTTGCAGGAACAGAGTTTAGTTATAGTAGCAATGGTTCAGGTGTTTATACTCGCTTAACAGAAGCGATAATAAGAGAGAACAACGCTACGATAACGAATAGTACAGGTGGAACAGTAATAACAGATACAAACGTAGACTAATTATGAAAACAAAACTTTTAATACTATTGGCATTTGCGGCCTTGTGTGTACAGGCGCAGACAGTACAGATAATACAGCAGGATGCACGGGACAAGCTGATAACGGCCAGTTATGACACAACAGCTAATAAAACTTTGCAGCCACAAGCGGTAAAACGTGATATTGACACGGCATTTGTTGAGTTCTATGCCTTTCAGTCAGTGATAGGTGCTTATACGTCTTTTATTCTTCAATCGGCTAAGTATAGTTTTAGCGGCAGTGATGGAAAGCGTGTCATTGTATATAAAGGTGATCGTTATTCTATTATATACAGAAAGGGTTTGACAAATTCTGAAAAGACAAAGTTTGACAATTTTTGTGATAAAATAAAAACCCAAATAGAATTAGAATAAATGGTAAATATTGTTTTTGGTTTTGTGTTTTTTTTCTTTGCTGATAGCACAAATACTGATTCTTTGATAATTGGTAAAGACACAATAGGGTTGAATATAAAAAAAGAAAATATAACTAAGGTGGGAAAAGAAAAATTTTTGATGACGGATTCTGTTTTGTATATATATGAAAAAATTTTTTGGAGAAAGTATTTTTAAAATGTAACTTCGGAGTGACAAACTATGACTGAACAAAGTTTTCATAATTATATAGGTAACTTATATTGCTGTCATGCTTCTTTAGCTTATGACCTTTGTGGTAATTTAGAAAAAGGTCTTTGTGTAACAGACAGGCAATGGGATTATCTTTGGCTTATGACTTCATATATAGAAATTATGGAAGGTTTTGACCTGCCACATTATGAAGATACTATAAGAGAAAATTATGATTGTACTGTCACTGTGTCATCAGCCGCAGGGGACACAGATGTAAGAGCAACCGCTTCAGAACTTGTTACTAATTCATCTGTTGGTGACACGATTGTTTTAAACCATAAAGGCAAAAATTATTCTTCCACCATAACAGGCTTTTCGTATTCTTCTGGCGAGACAGAGGTTAGTTTTACCATTTCAGGTGACCAGACAAGTGTAATATCAGATGGTGATAATGCTGAAATATATTGTTATAGGACTAATGATAATACAGAAGCAGATGAAGTGGCAAAAAATTGTTTGGAGCCTGATGAGATGGAAGTTATGAGTGATTATCTAAACAGAATTTGTGGAACGAGATATGTTCCAGATTTTAAAAAAACGACTATTAACGATTCAACAACTTAATTATGAGTGATTTATTTAAAAAATATCCATATTATAAAGAGGCTGTTGCAACAGGCTTAGATGCTACTTCGACAGCGACAACGTTCTGTGGAGACTTTTCAGCGTATGAGTCTGTGTCTGTACAGGTTGTATATAGAGACATGGATGTTGGAGATGGCACAATACAGATGCAGCAAAGATTTTCTGATGCAACTCCTTATAGTGACATAACTGGTTTGTCGGCAACACTTTCTACTACATCTGCAACGGATGATGAAGAAACTTTGCAAGATGACCATTTTGGTTCGGCAGAAATTGGATTAAAATATACTGCTGGTACAGATACCGCTGGCACGTATGATGTTTATGTAATGGCAAAAGAAAAAAAGGAGGGTTAAATTATGGGTGAAGTTCATAGACGACCAAAGACTTTTTCTGGTGCTACTGGTACGGCTGCTGGAATCATAACTGTTGCTACTGGTACTTTGACAGCTAACGTTACCAAGACGGTCACACATGGCATGGGTGTTAGTGATTATCAGTTAGAGGTAAGCAATGGTGACAACAATGTCGCTGTTAATAAATTAAAGAAAAATGCATCTAATCCAACGACACAATTTGATATAGAAGTGGGTGTTGATTTGCCTGCTGGTCTTAATGTAAGTGTCATTGGTGGGTAAAATTTTAGATATGAAACGAGTAATTTTATTTTTTATTTTGTTTGTTAGTTTTTTTTCTGCAAGGGCACAGTACCCTATATATGGTGATGTAGAAATATATGGTACTACTCTTTGTAAAGACACGTTATGGTTGAATGATACTGTTTGGATTTTAAATAAAGATAATTGTTTAAAGATTGGTGGTTCAGACACTATGCGTTCTACTGTATTAGCTGAATTTGATTTAGACGTTTTGGTTGATGGAAACATAGAGTTAGAAGACACTTTATGGCTTTCAGATACGAGTTATATTTACCATCATAACGATAAAATTTATTTGGCACAAGATGTTGTTGTTGACAGTTCCATTGAGGCACGAAAAGTATTAACAGACACTATATACAGTGCCACTGACGACAGTACATCTATCATTCTGGGTGAGGATGATATGACGTTTAAGACGGATGATACAGAACGCTTGAAGCTCACGGGGGCGGGTGAGTTTCGATATACAGGAGAGAGCGGCAACACGTATCTTATGAACACAAAAAACGACAGGATATTATATAGTCAGAACACATCATCAGGTGATAATGCAGTGTGGTCTTACTACACGGCAGACGGGGACGGGACGGATAAAATTAGTGTTTTTTGGTATAATAGATCCCTGCCGTCTACTTCTTTTATCGATCCAACAGAATATTTTGCTATTCAATATAGTACAGGGGATAATAACTGGTCATTATCCTCCGGATCGAGTAGTGGCGGCTCAACACGTGGACTGAAAATCAATACATTAGATAAAGATCATTTATATCTACACACAAGCGGAAATCTAAGTATCGGCGATGACGACCTCTCTGACGAGCTTCTGAACATCGGGGCGGGTAACATTAAGATAGACGGTGATGGAGAGCGTAAGCTGTTTTTTTATCGAAAGACCACATCTGGTGCTGCTCCAGACTTTATAATTGAGGGCATAGGGGCTAAGTCAGGCGAGACAGACACACAGGGCGGTGATTTATACCTGAAAGGCGGCACAGCCACAGGAGACGCAGGCAGCAGGGTATTAATACAGGTAGCAGACACAGGCAACGGCACAGGCACAAGTGATGTTACGCCTCGTACGATTGCGGTGTTTGATAATGATAGCAATATTACTCTTAATTCTGATTTGACGGTGACGGGAACAATTACCGGGGCGGTCAGCACACCGAAAGCATGGGCGTACCTTGATTCTAATACAACGGTAACAGCCTTAACACAAGACACATGGGCGCAGATTGGGAATGGAAGTTTTTTCACACAGGGCGGCGAAAATGGAAGTGTGTTCTTTGACGCTGATTCTATGTATGTGACAGAGGCAGGCACCTATCATATATCCTTAAGTTTCAGCAACGCTAAAGCAGCTGGAAGTGCTGCCATTATTGAATTAGGGTTTGG
>CAZOVB010000101.1:0-10699 GCA_964583095.1 uncultured Planctomycetaceae bacterium | reverse complement strand
CGCCATCAGCATCACCCACTCGTAACATCCAAAGCCTTACAACGCAACCGGCTCGCAGATTTCATCTGGGATTCTTCCCGAAAACTCTTTGGGCTCCCGGCGGAGAGTGGTAGTAAGTGGTGGCCAAAACAGGAAATGCAGCAGGTAGGGCCTGTTGGAAGCCTTGGGAGGTCAGGGCACAAAACCCTGGCCGGGCCGTTTCGAACAGCCCAGCCGGCTCTGCGACCTCCGAATCTCCTGCATCCAGGCCGGTTCTGTCGTGTCATCGATCCGTCGTAGCGATCGCCGCTTTCGACTCCATGCCGGCTGTTGCCCCGGTAGGGCAGGATCTCTCTTACCTTCCTCGTTCTTCTTGCATTTTCGATCCAACAAGGTATTTCTCCCTCAGCTTTATCCCTGGGTTGCACGGATTCCGCAGGTAAACAAGGTGGGGATCAGCCCTTCAGGAAATGCTCCTGCTGCTGTGGAAGCAACTCGGAGAGTGACCTGAACAGCAGCAATTACGCGGGGGGACCTTCCACCGCCTGTCTCAATCCTGTCGAATCAGGTGTTTCGTCCATGGGAAATGGCAATGCAACTCCGCCAGACAGATCTCGTCTCAGGGCCTTGCGAAAAAAAAAGAACCCGCACGGCCTTTGCAGGCCGTGCGGGGTTTTTTGCCAGATCGCAGGGAAAATGCTTCTCCCGGCGGGACAAACACTTCCTTCCTATGGCAGACTACTCTTCGTAATCGCCGTTTCGACGCAGATCGCTGTTTCCGGAGGCATTACCCCACCAGAGGATAATCTCGCGCTCGGCATCTTTGACGTTGTTGAGATACCAGCCATGCGAAGCCTTCATATTGAACGCGTGGTTGTCGGGGTCATCGGAGTTGCTTTGGGGCTCGATCGGATTGTACGCAGTCGGGTTCCACGTGACAGCACCGTTGTAGCCAAGGAACTGCCCCCCGTCAGTCCCGTGGTTTTCGGAACCGAAATCCTCAGGGCCGCTCCACTCCGTCCTTCCTTCGGGCCTGTCGCCGGCCATCCACATGCCGGTGTCAGCCACCCTGCCGTTGAATTCAACCTGACCATAGTGCGAAGACATCGGGCCAAAGGCGTAGGAAACGTTGTGCCAGTCCTCGAACCCGACCTCTTCGGGGTCAAAATCATTGGCCTCCCGGAGTGATTCGAATTCCGGGTCGGACGGGCATCCAAAGGAACCCAGCTCGATCCCCGAGTAGGTGTGCAGCAGGTACAGTGGCTGGATGTTGGATTCCACCGAGTCGGCATCGTTGGCCATGTCCTCGATGTCGTCAAAACGATCGGGTTGGCCCCACAGGTCCTTCTTGTCGTTGCCCAGCGAGGGGTATCGATTGTGCGAGGACTCGTAGATCACGAAGGCGTTTGCAAAGCCTTTCAGGCGGGTCTTGCAGACCGCCCGACGGGCCAGCTCGCGGGCCTTGGCGATACTGGGCAGAAGGATGGAAACCAGGATCGCGATGATCGCGATCACCACCAGCAGTTCGATGAGGGTAAAGCCTTTACGACGCATGATAGGACTCCTTGTCGTAGATGCGCTGAGATGAGGCCGCAAGAGAATGCCAAGCCGGAATCCGCCTGAGTAAGGGATGAAGCAAACATTGCTTTTTCACCAGACCGACAAAATCGCACATAAACGGTTGGCAACATCTCAACATAAGATATGTTCCTTCGGGCAACTGAGCCCAAAGACAGGTCTGAAATGTCATCAGCTTCTCGAAAAAGCCAATCTACTTCTGTCAAGTCTACACAGATATGCCGGAAAAAACAACAGAATTGTTCCAAAACAAAGGTTAACGTAGTCAAAATAACTATATTGCGGAATTCTGCGCAAAAAACAGATATTAATTGTTATTATCGCATCTCATATTGTGTCGATGAGCGATCAGCCCGACCTTCAGCGGGACAAAAAGAGACCAGCCGGAAGAGATCCGTCTGGAGCTCTTCCGGCTGGTCTGAAACGTTTCTCGTACGGCCCGTATGTCGATCACGGGCCTCAGGGCTCGGCTGAACCGTCAGCCTGAATACTTCCCGTTGGAATCTTCTCGCGGGCTGTCACCATCACCCCACCACAGGAAGATATCCAATTCAGAATCCTCCGAGTTGTTCAGGTAGTGGCCATGGTCCGCCTTGAGCTTGAACGCGTGGTTGTTCTCTTCGTCCGGTTCGCCGTTATACGTGTTGGTCGGTTTCCAGACCACGGCCCCGTTGAAGGCCAGGAACTGGCAGCCATCTTCGCCATGGTTGGCTGAACCGCTTTCGAGGTCACCGGGCCTGGGTCGATCGCCCACCATGTACATGCCCGTGTCCCCCGACTTGCCTGAGAGTTCCACGTTTCCATAGTAATCCGAGAAAGGCCCGAACGCATACGAAACGTTGTTCCACCCGTAGAATCCGACATCTTCGGGCTCATAATTGTTCTCTTCACGGACCGAGACGAAGTCGCCATCCGACGGACAGCCGAACGAACCCAACTCAATGCCTGAGTACGTATGGAGCAGGTAGAGAGGCTGGATATTGCATTCGCGCGACTGGGCCGAATTCGCCATCGCCTTGAGGGCGTCGGCCACACTGTCGCCGTCGGTGTGGCGCATGGCCTCGTTGGAGATGTTCTTCTGACCATTGCCCAGGGAGGGATAACGATTGTGCGAAGATTCATAGATCACAAACGCGTTGGCATAGCCCTTGAGGTTTGTCTTGCAGACCGCCCGGCGGGCCAGTTCCCGGGCCTTGGCAATACTGGGAAGAAGAATCGAGACCAGGATCGCGATGATCGCGATCACCACCAACAACTCAATGAGGGTAAAACCTTTGCTGCGTCGCATTTTCATGCTCCTTCTGTCGCGCAGAGACTCCTGAAGATACAGGCCGTCAGGCCGTGGAGGCGGGGGATGGATCTATGAGAGAAAGATTCCGTCAAGGTCTCCACAGTCGACCGTGGCTTGTACTGCTGGGAATTCCTGCAGGCGGTGGGGCCGCATCCGGCCTGGGCATACGCAGCCGAGGCTACATGCGGTGATACTTCTCGGTGGGGCGACAACAACAGCTTCGCCCCGGGGGGGTGGGTAACGGGCCCCGCGAGCCGCATCGAGCGGTCGGCCTGTGGCCTACACGCCCAAGAACGACTTTGAGCGTATACAATATGTCCCAGAGCTTGGCGTTTGTCAAGCCGAATTTGACAGAAACCCGCCCCGCCGTGGGCCCTTCAGGCGGGCCCCATACGCAACGAGCGGACCGATATTCCAACGGATCCCACCCACGGGGCCACCCGACCATCGCCCCGCGCCGGCTCCCGGGTGAATTCGACTGCTCGTTGACACGCGGTTTCTGCCCTTTACACTTCAGGGGACAGGAGACCGGTCCCCCGGACCCCCATACAGATACCGGAGAACCCAATGCCCGACAGGCAATCCATCCAGGCGAAGCTCGAGCAGTACGAACAGGAACACCTGCTGGCCTTCTGGGACGAACTCGAAGAGCCCCAGAAGCAGGCCCTGGCCCAGCAGATCGAGGATATCGATTTCCAGCGGCTCGACCAGATGGTCAAGCAGTACGTCGTGAAAGAACCGGAAATCAAGATCCCCGATCAGATCCAGCCTCCCGAGGTCGTCCCAGCCAAGCCGGAAAGCCAGGAGGACCGGAACATCCACCAGCGGGCCTTCCAGCGAGGCGAGGAGCTTTTGCGTAAGGGCAAGGTGGCCGCGTTCGTCGTCGCCGGCGGACAGGGGACCCGCCTGGGATACGAAGGCCCCAAAGGCTGCTTCGAAGCGACGCCGGTGATGAAGAAACCCCTCTTCCAGGTCTTCGCCGAGCAGATCCTCGCCGCGACCAGGCAGTACGGCAAGCCCGTGCCCTGGTACGTGATGACCAGCCCGGCCAATGACGTTGCCACCCGGGCGTTCTTCCGGCAGCACAGCTTCTTCGGGCTCGAGCCGGGCAACGTCTTCTTCCTCGTCCAGGGAACCATGCCGGCCATCAGCTTCCAGGGCCGACTCCTCCTGGCCGAAAAGGACGCGGTCGCCCTGAGTCCCGACGGCCATGGCGGATCTCTGCTGGCCCTGCGAAAATCCGGTGCTCTTGACGACATGGCCCGGCGGGGCATCGACCTGATCTCTTACTTTCAGGTCGACAACCCGCTGGTCAAGGTAGTCGACCCGCTCTTTGTCGGCCTGCATGATATCAAGAGTGCCGAGATGTCCGCAAAGGCGCTTCCCAAGCGCGATCCGCTGGAGAAGCTGGGCAACTTCTGCCTCGTCGACCGAGACGTCCACGTCATCGAATACTCCGACCTGCCCGAAGATCTGGCCCGCAAGACCACCGACGATGGGCGATTGCTCTTCTCGGCCGGGTCGATCGGCATCCATGTGTTCAGCCGAAACTTCGTCGAAAGGCTCACCCAAAGCGGTTACCTCGACCTGCCCTTCCATCGGGCGGAGAAACAGGTTTCCTTCGTAAATCCGCACGGTCAGAAGGTAACTCCCCAAGAGCCCAACGCCGTGAAGCTGGAGATGTTCGTTTTTGATGCCTTGCCCAAGGCCAACGGCGTAGCCATCCTCGAAACCCAACGGAACGAGGAATTCAGCCCCATCAAGAACGCCCAGGGGGAAGATTCGCCGGCCACCAGCCTGCACGACCAGGTCCGGCGGGCAGCGGAATGGCTCGAACATGCCGGGGTCATCGTCCCGCGGGACGCCGACGGGCAAGTGGCCGCCGCCATCGAGATCTCGCCCCTGCTGGCCACCAGCAAAGAGCAACTGGCCCGAAACATCGACCGCGAAAGCGTCAACGTCGCCTCCGGCGAGAATCTCTACCTGAAACCACAGGACTAGCGCGTGGCTGGAAAAGTCCTCATCCTTCGAAATCCCGACCGCCAGGCCGCTGCAAAGCAGGTCCAGGACCTGATGGACTGGTTCGAGCAGCGGGTGACCGTTGTCGGCGTGAATTCCACGACAGCGGAGCTTTCGCCGGAAGAGGCCGGGGCAGACCTGGCCATCGTCTTCGGCGGGGATGGAACCCTCCTGGCCGCAGCCAGGCAGCTCTGCCGCTGGGACATGCCGATCCTCGGGGTAAACATGGGCAAGCTCGGGTTCCTGGCCGAGTTCAACGTCCAGCACATGCAGAAGCATCTGCTCGATGCCCTGGCCGGCAAGGTCCCTTCCACCCGCCGGATGATGCTCCACGTCCGCGTTCTCAACTGCCGGAAGCACACGTTCGAATCTCCGGCGATGAACGACGTGGCGATCTCGGCCGGCCCGAATTTCCGGATGATCGACCTGTGCGTTTCGCAGGCCCAGAGCCGGATCGCACAGTATCTCGGCGATGGACTCATTGTCTCCAGCCCGACCGGCTCGACGGGGTATTCGATGTCCGCCGGGGGTCCGGTTCTGGACCCGACCCTCGACGCGGTGGCCATCACTCCCGTTGCACCGCACCTTCTGAGCGTCCGGCCGATCGTGGTCGGCTCGGATGACCCCATCCGAATCGTCGCCAAACGGGTCAACGAGGGCTCCGCCGTCATCGTCGACGGTCAGGTCTCCTCGGACCTGTGCAACGGCGACACGATCGAGGTCTCGCGCCTGGCCAGCCCGGTTCGGATCCTCACCCATCCGGGCCGAAGCTTCTTCGATACCCTCTCGGGCAAGCTCAAATGGGGCATCAGTCCGCATCATGGGCCTGAATAGCCCGGGTCGCGGCGAGCGTTGGTTTTGGTTTGCATTGGTCCGGGCGGCCAGATACGCTGTTAGATTGCAGCAGTAGCAGGGCTCGAAGGTGAGCCCTGTCTTGGTATCCGCACCGCATCCGCCCGGGCGAAGCAGCCTGGCGGCTTGGATAGACGAGATCAAACATGGCCAAATCCGACGACCTAGGGGCCGACACCGGCTACCAGTTGCCGTTTGAGAAGCCGATCTTCCGCCTGTACCGGCAGATCCGGGAACTGGAGGAGGCCCAGATCGAGAATGGCCGGGACTACTCCAGCGAGATCCGCCAGTTCCGGGATCAGTATGTCTCGCTGCTTCGCAAGACCTATGCCCAGCTTTCCCCCTGGGAGACGGTGCAGGTGGCGCGTCACCCGGCCCGGCCGATCGCGGGCGACTACATCGACACGATGGTCAAGAACTTCGTGGAGCTCCACGGAGATCGCAGGTTCAGCGATGACAAAGCGTTACGATGCGGATTCGGGCGCATCGGCTCCGAGCGGGTAATGCTCATGGCCCAGCACAAGGGCCGGGACACCAAGGAGAAGATCGCCTGCAATTTCGGAATGATGCACCCGGAGGGCTATCGCAAGGCGGTGCGGGTCTGCAAGCTGGCTGAGAAGTTCCAGATCCCGGTGGTGGCGTTGATCGACACGGCCGGGGCGTATCCGGGCGTCGGCTCGGAGGAGCGCGGCGTGGCCGAGGCCATCGCGGTGACCATGCAGGAAATGAGCCGTCTTCGCACGCCGATCCTCTGCGTGGTGATCGGCGAGGGAGGCAGCGGCGGGGCGATCGGCATCGGCGTGGGCGACCGCGTGGCCATGCTGGAATACGCCTACTACTCGGTGATCAGCCCGGAAGGTTGTGCCGCCATCCTGTGGCGAACAGGCGAGAAGGCACCCGAAGCCGCTGAGGCGCTCAAGCTCACCGCCAAGAGTCTCAAGCCCCTGGGCGTGATCGACGAGATCATTCCCGAGCCGCTGGGCGGTGCCCACCGGAACCCTTCCGAGACGGCTGGGAACCTCCAGAGGCACCTGGTGCACGGAATCCGCGAGCTCAAGCGACTGGACATCGACCGCCTCCTGGAACTTCGTTATCAGCGATGGCGGAAATTGGGCGTCTTCGCTGAAGTCACCCGCGCCGAGGCCGAGCAGAGAGCCCAGGCCGGCAAGTAGCCCGGCGGGGTCTGGCCGGCCGGGTCTTCCTATGAACCGCAAACAGCGCATGGAGGCTGTTCGAAAAGCCCTGCCGGTCTGGTTCGACTCTCACGCCCGCCGGATGCCCTGGCGGGAAAACCGCAGCGCCTATCGCGTCTGGATCAGCGAGATCATGCTCCAGCAGACCCGCGTGGAGACGGTGGGCGATTACTTTTGCAGGTTCATCCAGCGGTTTCCGGATGTGCAGTCCCTCGCCCGGGCGCCGCTGGAGGATGTACTCAAGGGCTGGGAGGGCTTGGGCTACTACAGCCGGGCCCGGAATCTCCATGCCGCCGCGAAGATTATCGCCGGCAAGCATGACGGGCATCTGCCCTCTTGCCGGGAGGCACTGCTCAAGCTGCCGGGAATCGGCCCCTACACGGCCGGGGCGATTGCCTCGATCGCTTTCGGCGCCGACGAGCCGGTCCTGGACGGCAACGTGAAGCGCGTTGTGTGCCGGGTATTTGCCATCGCCGAAGATCCTCGCCGGCCCGAGACCCAGAAGAAGCTCTGGAAACTCGCCGGCAGGATGCTCCCCGCCGGGGGGGCAGGGGACTTCAACGAAGCGTTGATGGACCTGGGGGCCACGATCTGCACACCCTCGGCTCCGGGCTGCGAGCATTGCCCGGTTCGCTGCGTGTGCAAAGCTTTCAGCCAGGGCAGGCAGGGCTCGCTGCCGGTCAAGGCCCCGAAGAAGACGATCCCGCACCGGGACATCGCAGCCGCCCTGATCCGCCGCCGCGGGAAGATGCTCATCGACCGCCGCAAGCCCCAGGGCCTGCTGGGAGGCCTGTGGGAACTGCCCGGGGGAAAGGTCGAACCAGGGGAGACACCGGCCCAGGCGGTGGTTCGGGAGGTGAAGGAAGAGGTCGGCCTGGAGGTGGAAGTTCTGGAGCACCTGACCAGCGTCGACCACGCCTACTCGCACTTTCGCATCACGTTGCACGTGTATGTATGCAAGGCTCTGAGGGGGCGAGCCCGGGCCATCGAGCCCGACGCGGTGAAATGGATTCGCCCCTGCCAACTGGAGCAATACGCGTTCCCCGCAGCCAACCACAAGGTTTTCGATGCTCTGCGCCGCAGGCCCGACCTGATGGAATGAGGTTTCCTCGGGAACCCGGGCCTCGTGACGAAGTCTCAAGAGGTGCAGAACCCAAGGAAAGCCGGCTTTTGAATTTGGAGATCGGACGAATGATCAACGCCCTAAGGATATCACTCTACTCGTTGCTTCTGACATGCGCCGTGGCCTGGTCGGACCGGCCACTGCCCCCTCACGCCCTTGGCAGGGTCGGCGGCGAGGGGATCTGGCATCCCGGCGGGCAGGGGGTCTTGTTGATCGACTCGGGCAGAAAGGTGCTGACCTTCCCGGGCCAACGCGGCGTGAAAGGCACGAAGGTGCGGACCTGGCAGGTCGAGGGGGCCAGGGAAGTCGAAGGTCCCAAGCTCGAAGCGGCCAAGAACCTGCGGGATATCATGCTCAGCCCCGATGGCCGGAGTATCCTGGGCTTCAGCCATGCCTCCTCCTGGCTGATTCGGGTGGATATCCAGACCGGCAAGGAGACGATGAAGCTCAACGTGGCCCGGCAGGTCGGCAGGGCCAATGATCTGAGCATCTCGGCCGACGGGAAGCTCATCGCCTGCTCGGGTCACAAGGGGGCGGTCCTGGTCGATGCCGAAGCGGGCAAGGTCGCCCGCGAATTGGGCGTGACAGGCAGTTGCATTGCATTGAGCCCGGACGGCAAGCGGGTGGCCCTGTCCCCGGGCCAGTGGAGCAAGGACAAGTACGGCGGGCGGGCGCTGATCTTCGATGCGACCAGCGGCCAGGAGATCGCCCGCACGCAGGACAAGTTCGGCAAGTACTTCAGCGAGCTGTTTTACAGCGTTGACGGCTCGCAGCTTGTGGGCCGAAGCTACGGCCGCAGTCCGACGATTACCGTCTTTGACGGGAAGACAGCCCAGGTGGATGGGACGATCGAACCGACGCGGGAGATCCGGGGCCTGGCGCTTCAGGGCGACACGCTGGTGGTCATCCTGCTTCGAGGCATGGAGATCTGGAGCCTTTCCAGGCGAGAGAAGGTCTGCGAGGTCGCCTCGGCGGCATCGGGTCGCTACGGACTCTCCTTGAGCCTCGACGGCAAGAGACTGGCGACAATGGCCTCTTCGGGGAATGTCGATGTCCACGACACGGCCACGGGGAAAAGCGTCCTTCCCAAAGGCGCGACCGTTCTGGGGCTCTTCGATGCGGTTGTCCAGGACTCTCCACGCGGGGTGATCTGGACCAGTGACAAAGCAGGGCGGGTGCAGCGGTGGGTATCCGGATCCGAAGGCTATGAACTGGACCGGGACGTTCTCCAGTGCAACAACCTGGCCCGGCTTGCCCTCCATCCCGGCGGCAAGGATCTGGTGGTGATCGAGCCGGAGAAGGTCTGGCTCATCGTTGCCGAAACCTCCCAACGGAAGGTCACGTATTCAGCCGAGGCGCTCAACGCGCCGAGCATCCTGTTCATGAATGCCACTTCCCAAGGCCGAAGCGTGACCGCCATGACGCGGGAACAGGCGGTGGCCACGATGGACCTCCTGGCCGGGAAGGTCACGAACCTGCTGGAAGCCCAGACCCCGATTGTCGCCAACGATGAGTCCGGGGTCTACCTCTACCGGGTTGATGTGAGCGACGATCAGCAGTGGGCGCTGCTGGCAGCGGTGAGGTATTCAGCCCTGCTGCACATTCCCACCGGGGGCACTTCGCTGCTGGACGTCCCGCGGATGGATTGCCATGAATTCTCGCCGCTCAGCGATCTGTTTGTCACCCTGGACCGCGGATTTCTGAGGGTTTGGGAGGTGGACTCCGGCCGGGAGGTCAGCAAGATCCCAAACACCACCGGGTTCGTGGACGCGATCACGTTCCTCCAGCCGGGGCGAATACTGGCTGTGGCGGACATCGCAGGGGGGATCCACCTGATCGATACCCTGGCCGCTCAGCGCGTGGGCTTCCTCCAGGGCCACGGCGTCTGGCCCGAGCCCGACAAGAACTACCAGGCCTACCGCAACAGCGCAAGCTCGCGGCGGATCGCGTGTCTGTACCACGCCCCCGACAGCGGGCAACTGCTCTCGGGCGGCTATGAGGGTCGAGCCTTCCTCTGGGATGTTTCAAAGATCGAGCCGATCGAAATGAACCTGGGGCAAGTGCCTCTTGATGCGCTGTGGGAAGCCCTGGCCGATGAGAACCCGGCCAAGGGGTACCCGGCGGTGTTGGAAATGGCAAAGCGGGAGGGGGCGACGGCGTTTCTCTCGGGCAAGCTCCAGGCGGCCGGGGCCATCGATGCCGACAAGGTCGCCCAACTCGCAAAGCAGATGAGCGACGCGAAGTACTCCGTTCGCAAGCAGGCCTATCAGGAATTGCAGGACCTGGGTGCTCCCGCGGGTCCGGCCCTGCGAAGGGCCTTGGAGGCAGGGGGCTTTTCCGCCGAGGCCCGGCAGCGCATCGAGGCGCTGCTGGAATCCTGGTCTCAGGCAACGGATCTGGGTGGCCTGGAGACGCGCCGGGCCCTGCGGGTTCTGGAACGGATCGCCACGGCTGAGGCGACAGCCGAGATTCGCCGCCTGGCCGAGGGCAACTCGCCGTCTCTGCTGACGCTCTCTGCCCGGGCAGCGCTCAAACGCCTGGAAGATGCAGGCCGGCTCCCGGCCTTGTCCGACCAGTAGTTTCCGGAGGGGGCAAAACCCACAATCTTTCCTGACTTCCGCGTTGGGACACCCAAGCGTTGATCAGGATAGCAGATCGTAGAGA
>CAZOVB010000100.1:0-10726 GCA_964583095.1 uncultured Planctomycetaceae bacterium | reverse complement strand
ACGATGCCCCGAACGATGAAGAAGGCCAGCACACATGCGATAATCGCAGACACAATGGAGACCATGGCGACCGATACCTTTGTGGTGCCGGCGGAGGCCTCCATCTCACCGTTGGTCTTCTTTACTTGCTCCTTGACCAGTTCGCATGCCTCATGAAGATGTCCCTGGCACTGCCTGAGGGCTTTGATCGTTTCGTGACTGTAGATCCGCTCAGCCGTTTGCATACCTTCAATGTTCTTATCGTTCCATTCAATGACCCTGTCGATCTGGTCACACACCTCGTATGTGAGCGGCTCGGTGTTCTTCATGTAGTATTCAGAGGCCTTTGTTCTCTCTCCATCGGAAAGCAATTGGTTAATATGAATCGCAGTCTGATGAAGAAGCTTGTGGGGCTCCTCGATGGCGGCCATGGCGGCATCAAAATCGGCGTTCTCCCTTCGCAGTTGCGCGACCTGAGGGGAGTAATACCATTTTCCGAAGTCACACTGCTTCGGATCGACCGCGACATCAGCTTTGTCGAGGCTCTCGTTGACGAAGACGTCTTTCACCTTGTTGGCCCAGGTGAGGTGGTCACCCTTGCACCTTTCGAGCATGGCGCTGAGAGTGTGATCGGCCCTGTGGAAATTGTTGCCGATCTCAATAGCGGAGGCGTGAAGCTTCTGATGAGGCTCTTCGATCGCAGCCAAGATGGGCATCAACTCAGGGATGGTCTCTTCAGCCCGCTTGCGTGACTCCGACTGGAGCCACTGTCCCAAGGCGCATTTCTGCGAGTCGGTTTCCACGTCCAGCTGTTTGATCTGGTCATCCGTGAATAGTTTGGAGATATTCTGTGCCCAGTTGAGATGATCGATCTCGCGGCTGAGCAAAAGAGCTGAAAGTTCGTTCTTCTCCACGGCATCGGTTGCGCCGGTACCCAGACTGTTCACGCCGGTAAATGAAATCCCAGCAACAATCAGGAGAAGAACCAACACCGATAGGAAACCACACACAATTTTCTTCCCTACAGTCATCTTTCGAAACATGCTATATCCTTTCTTTATGTGTACTTCGCTGCGAGCATTGCGATTCGGGTTCGAAGCGTCTGTCATTTAGGCGTTATGTTCTTATGATCGGGTACATCACATTGACGTGAGGTCATGGACCGAACAATACGAATTGCAATCATCTGCTTTCGTTGGATCTGTCCTTGGATGTTTTTGCACAACCAAAGAAGATTGTGCAGTTTTGGTTCGGCATCGGCGAGGATCTGTTCAGTGGCTGAGTGTGCAAGCAACTGCATGGCAGCCATGTCGCAATAGCGACGAAGGTTGTCCATCTCCTGCTGTGCTTCCTGCAAGGCCCGGAGTTTATCTTCCGACCTTTCCTGTTGGGTTCGAAACGCTTCTCCCAGAGAGGATACGCACTGGGTTGCCTGGGTGCTGCACTGGCAGAGGTGTGCTGCGGCGGTGTTGATCAATCGCCTCAATTCCGAGGCGGACATGGTGCTCTTTGTGTTCATGCGGGTCTCCTGATGCGGCACACGGCCACCGGGGGACCCAAATGTAACGCAACGCCGGTTCCCGGAACTCGCAGACGGCTGTGGCCGTACAGACATAGCAGGGGCGGCGTTGCGTCACCGGCCTCACTGTCTCTGTGGTGTCGTGAAAGAAGGTCTTTCACGTTGGCGTGGGTCTGCGAAACAGTGTGCCTGACTCATCGAAATACTCAAATGGGGTCATGGCATTGTGATAGAGAGATGGCGCTACATTGGCGTCCCCTTTCAGAAGCCGAATGATCGGGTGGATGTGCGCGCGAAAAAGCGGCACCTGGACGTCTCTACTGTCCGCAGACTCCCACGCCAATGGTCACCACAGAACAGATCGAGAGCCGGGTGCCGCAATTGCTGCGCAAAGCAGTTCGGGCAAAACGGCATCGTCCTGTCTCTGTGGAAAATCGTTGGCGTGTCGTCTGCGAGACAGTGTCGACAGTCTTGTTTTTTAATGTCTACGGCGGAGATAGCGAGCCGGTCGGGTTGCCGCTTCTTTATAGGAGCTTGTTCTGAGGATACCGGGCCGTAACTGGCATGCTGCCTTGGGCTCCGAGCATTCCTGATCCCGACATTGCCATTGTCGGAAGATTTGCCGATATGGTTGAGCGCTTATTTTCCTAATCCTTAAAAACATGCCCCGAACTCAAGATCGCTCTACAGCTTCATTGTATCCCTGGGAATCCTGCCCAGAGGAACTATCTCACAAGTACATCGAAAAGCCCCCCTGCGGCAGGATCCGCCGGCGGCCTTTTCTATTTGCCGCTCTGCAAGCGATTCTCAACTCGCAGGCATCACTCTTCCTTGTCTGCCTTGGAATCCTCGGGCAGATCGAACAACACGGGATTCAAAGCTATTGAGCCAGGGGATAAACTCGATGACCAATCAGGTTTGGGCAAGAATTCGACTAACCCCGGGGATGGCGGTTGGTCCGGCTGGAGCCATCGGCCTTGCGGAACAGAATACACAAGCTGCACATGGACCTTGTCGTCAACAGCCTGAAACTCTTGCTTTTCCAGCTGCTGAGCCACATTCTCCACCGGTTGGTCAAGCCGGTCGGCCTGGACTCCAAGCTTCGGAATGAACAGTCTTACCCTCACTTCGGGTTCCTGTTTGCCCGAGGCAGAGAAGAAGCTGCTGATCATCCGATGTTCCAGCGGCGGAACCCAAAGGATTTTGCCGGTCGGAGTTGGAGGCCTGCGCAAAGCGCGTTTTTCTACCAGAGATCGGCGGTTGCCCTGAAGCTTCAGTTCCATATCCGCAACATAGGGGGTTCTCAGCGAATCCTCGTTGCGGCGTATCTCAACCGAGGCGATGCTGTATTGCAGGTCCAATTCGTGGGCGACGATGACCGTGTCGGTCCATTTCTTGACTGACGCTCCAGGGGGAAGTTTCAGTCGAAGGACGAAAGTGTCCCCTCGGGTCGAATCCTTCACATCCAACCGTTTGCCCTGTTCAGGTCGCTTGCCGGAATCGAGTCTATCGACGAACACGATCATGCGATCAAACGTGAAAACCTGGTAGCGGGGTTCGGAGGCAATTTGGTCCAATTCGGCATTGGCCTTTGCCACGGCCGGCTGAAAAGCCTGGCGCACGGACTGCTCGAGAAGTGCGTAGTCCTGCTTAGCGCGGGCAATCGGGTTTCTTGGAGCCCTGTCGTGGGGTCCGCAGCCCAGCAGGCCGGTCAGCAGAATCATTGTTGAGAGCACCAATTCCCTCATGGAATCACCTCATTCTCTGAAGATCTTCTGGATCCGTCTCTGGAATGTAGCCTGGACCCAGGCTGTGGTCAAAACAGAAGCCCTCCATTTGAACATGACACCTTCGAACCGATTCCGCCGCCTGGCCCGGCTTGGAGGAGGCTTCAGTCCAGGCCCAGCCTCCTGCGGAACTCGGCTTCGTCGATGGTTTCGATTCCAAGCTCAGCAGCCTTGGCTGCCTTGGAGCCGGCCGAGGCCCCCACCACTACGAAGTCCGTGCTGCCTGAGACGCTGGAGGTAGCTTTGCCCCCGGCCTGCTCGATCGCCTGCTGGGCCTGCTTTCGGCTGAAGCCCTCCAGCGTGCCGGTCACCACGACCGTCTTGCCCTCCAGGGCCTGCGGGCCCTGTTCTGCGTCGGCCTGGTCGGGTTGGACCGTGCGCAGCCCTGCTTCTTTGAGGCGATTCAACGAATCCAGGCCTTCCTGGCTTGCGAAGAAGTCATGAACGCTCTTGGCAATCACCGGCCCGATCTCCTCCACCTGCTCGAGCTGCTCCGGCGAGGCCTGGGCTACGGCATCAACCGAGCCAAAGGCGCGAGTCAGAGCATCGGCTGCGCGCGAGCCGACATGGCGTATGCCCAAGCCCGCCAGGAGGCGTGCGGGCTCTCGCGACTTGCTTTCCCTGATCGCGGAAAGGAGATTCTCTGCCGACTTCTCGCCCATGCGTTCCAAGGCTACCAGTTCCTCCCGGGTCAGTCGATACAAGTCGGAGAAGTCCCGGACAAGACCTTGATACACGAGTTGATCGATGACGGCCGGGCCGAGATTTTCGATGTCCATCTGGTCCCGACCCGCGAAGAATTTGAGTCGCTGCTGCAACTGGGCGGGGCAGGACGGGCTTATACATCTAAGGTAGACCCCACCCTCGTCGCGTCGCAGCGGCCCTTGGCAGACAGGGCAGGCTTCGGGAGGTCCAATGACCTGGTTGTGGTCCGGTCGGCTCGAGAAGTCCACCTGGACAACCTGGGGGATTATTTCGCCTGCCTTTTCCACGGTAATCGTGTCTCCGATGCGCAAATCCAGGCGCTGGACCTGGTCAAAGTTGTGCAGCGAGGCGTTGGACACGATGGTGCCGCTGAGCTGCACGGGGTCGAAATGGGCCACGGGCGTAATCGTCCCCAGCCGCCCCACCTGGAAGGAGACCTCGCGCAGCGTGGTCCGGGCCTGCTGGGCTTCGTATTTGTATGCGATACACCAGCGGGGATACTTACTGGTCCGGCCAAGCTGCGAGCGAAGGTCGAGCTCGTCGATTTTCACGACCATTCCGTCGGTTTCGTATTCCACCTGGTCGCGAAGCTCAAGCCAGCGGTCGACGACATCCAGGACCCCGTCGATCTCGGTGCAGACCTCCTGATGTTCGCTGACGGGGATCCCCCACCCCTTGAGTGCTTCCATGATTCCCGAGGCGCGCCCAGCCGGTGGATTGGATATCTCACCCAGTCCGTGGGCGATAAAGGCCAGTCCCCGCTGGGCCACCAGGGTCGGATCGAGAAGCTTCAGGCTCCCCGCAGCCCCGTTACGGGGGTTGGCGAACGTCTGCTGCCCCGCCTCGGCTCTCTTTGCGTTCCAGGCTGCGAAGGAAGTCCGGGGCCAGTAGACCTCCCCCCGGACCTCCAGCACGTCAGGAAAGCCCGAGCCTTCCAGGCTCAGCGGGACCGACCGGATGGTCCGGACGTTGGCCGTTACGTCGTCGCCGCGCAAGCCGTCGCCGCGCGTGGCCGCCCGGGCCAGCCGGCCGTTTTCGTAGCGCAGGGACAGGGCGACCCCATCGACCTTCGGGTCCACGAGGTAGTGGAAAGACGAATCGCCCAGCGCCTTGCGGATCCGCTCATCGAACTTGCGGACTTCCTCGGGGCTGTAGGTGTTGTCGATGCTGAGCATCGGCACCGAGTGCTCGACGGTGTGGAAGGCCTCGATGGGCTCGCCCGCCACTCGCCGGGTGGGTGAATCGGGTGTGATAAGCTCCGGGTGTTGGGCTTCGAGCTGCTCGAGCTCCTTGAGCAGCAGGTCATACCGGCGGTCGGAAATTTCCGGTTGCGCCTCGACGTAATAGAGTCGGTCGTGTCGCCGGATCTGCTCTCGAAGCTCCTGAATTCGCCGCGCGTCGTCCATGGGTGTCTCTGCGGTGGGTGTTTTTCAGGCGGGAACCAGGCAGAGGAACTTCAGCGGGGCAGAGCCGACATTTCGGAACTGATGCTCCTGCCCGGCCGGGACGTACACGCAATCGCCGGCCGAGACGCTCTTGGGCCCCTGGGGGGTTTCCACAACGCCCTCGCCTTCCAGGAAGAACATCTCGTGCTCCCAGTCGTGGCTGTGACGAGGCGTGTGGCCCTGGGGATCCAGCGTGAACATTCGCATGTGGAAGTTCTTGGCTCCCTGCTCGGGTCCGATGAGCATGCGGATCGAGGCGTTGTGGGCCCCTTCCATTTCGACGGGCTTGGCCTGGATGTCCTGGGCTTTGGCGATGATCATGTCTTTTCTCCGTTATCTGGCTGGGCGTGCTCGATGCCATAGATCCAGCGGGCCCGGTGCGTGGGTGCATCGATGATTTCTTCCTGGTCGAAGAAAAGGGGGATTTCCCGCGCGGCGGATGCTTCGCTGTCCGAGCCGTGCACGAGGTTCAGCCGGGCTGAAAGAGCCAAGTCCCCCCGGATGGTTCCCGGCCTGGCCTGTCGCGAGTCGGTGTCTCCCATGAGGGTGCGTGCCACGGCGATGGCATCCTGACCGCGAAGGACCGCGGCGATTACGGGCCCGGCGGTGATGAATCGCAGCAGCGGCTTGTGGAAGCTCTTGCCTTCGTGGACGCTGTAGAGCCGGGAGGCCTTTTCGGGCGAGAGTTGGAGCATCTTGAGTGCGGCAATCGTCAGGCCCTTATCCTCGAAACGGCTGAGGATCCTGCCGGCAAGGGCCCTCTGGACGGCGTCGGGCTTGATGATGACCAGTGTCTGCTGCATATGCGTGGTTTTCCTCAAATGCTTGTCGGAGAACTGTACCCCAGGGGCCCTCGTTGTTCAACCATCGGCAGCCCATCGGGCGGAGGCGGAGGGTCGATCGGCCGCAGCGTGTAAAGAAAAGTAGCCGGGGAATGCCACAAGGACATTACCCCGACTACCAGGGAAAAGGAACTCCCATAATCGGCGTCTCGGGCCCCGGCTCGGGACGCCATTATTTTTTGAGGCAGACCCGGAACTGCCGCGCAGTTTCTACGCTGCGCGGCAGTTGGGGACGGGGATCAGCAATCGTAATACAGAGCGAATTCGTGTGGATGCGGACGCAGGGCCAGTTCGGCGATCTCGTTTTCCTGCTTCCAGGAGATCCAGGAGTTGATCAGGTCTTCGCTGAAGACGTCGCTCTTGGTGAGGAACTCGTGGTCTTTCTCAAGGGCCTGGATCGACTCTTCCAGCGAGCCGGGGACCTTCGGAATGGTCTCCAGGTCGCTTTTGCTCAGTTCGTAGATGTTCTTGTCGAGGGGCTTGCCCGGATCGGTCTTCTTCTCGATGCCGTCGAGCATGGCCATCAGCATTGCCGACCAGGCGAGGTATCCGTTGGCGCTGGGGTCGGGGCAACGGAATTCGATCCGCTTGGCCTTGGGGCTGTTGGAGTACATCGGGATGCGGATGGCCGCTGAGCGGTTCCGGGCCGACAGTACCAGGTTGACCGGGGCCTCGAAGCCGGGCACCAGGCGACGGTAGCTGTTGGCGGTGGGAGCGGCAAAGGCCAGCACGGCCGGAGCGTGCTCCAGCAGGCCGCCGACGGCGTGCAGGGCCATTTCGCTGAGGCCCGCGTACTTGTCGCCGGCGAAGAGCGGCTCGCCGTCCTTCCATAGGGACATGTGACTGTGCATACCCGAGCCGTTGTCTTCGAAAACGGGCTTGGGCATGAAGGTGACGGTCTTGCCGAACTTGCGAGCGATGTTCTTGATGATGTACTTGTACCACATGAAGAAGTCGCCCATTTTCGTCAGTTCGGTGAACATCATGTCGATTTCACCCTGACCGGCCGTGGCGACCTCGTGGTGATGGGCTTCGACCTTGATCCCGACCTTCTGCATTTCGTAGACCATCTCGCCGCGAAGGTCCTGGTAGGTATCGGTGGGGCTGACGGGGAAGTATCCGCCCTTGAAGCTGGGTTTGTAGCCAAGGTTCGGCTCTTCGAAGCGCGCGGTGTTCCAGGCGCCTTCGACCGAGTCGATCTGGTAGTAACCGGTGTGCTGGTTCTGCTCGTAACGGACTTCGTCGAAGATGAAGAATTCCGGCTCGGGACCGACGAAGCACGTATCGGCTATGCCGGTATCCTTGAGGTAGGCGGCAGCGCGCTTGGCGACGGTTCGCGGGCACTTGCCGTACTCTTCGCGGGTCATCGGGTCGACGATGTCGGCCAGGACGCTCACCGTGGGCTTCTCGAAGAATGGATCGATCTGAGCGGTATTCGGGTCGCAGACGGCCATCATGTCCGACTGATGGATTTCCTGCCAGCCTCGGATACTCGAACCGTCAAATCCGAGACCTTCCTCGAAGATGCCTTCGTCCTGGGTTTCTACGGGGTACGAGCAGTGCTGCCAGGTGCCCAGCATGTCGACGAACTTGAGGTCGATCATGGCGGCCTGCTTCTCGCGGCAGAACTCGAAGAACTCTTTGGGTGTCATGCAAAATGCTCCTTTTCCACTGGAACACGGGGTTGCGGGTCTTCCGTCGAGCAGCGGAAGACCGGAAGGTACCGTAACGTTGGTTGCGGCGGACAGAGAGCCCCGGACGCTTGCCTCGGCCCGGGGATGTTCCTTTTCCCTGTCCTGCTCGACCGCCAGAAGACCTTCCGACTGAATAGGAAGGAATTCCTTTAAGTCGCGTTACTTCATTACAAACACCGTGCCACAAAAGAAGCATTCACCCAGTTGTAGTTACAGCATAGGGTTACGGTTTTTATTTGCCGAAGGTCTCCAGGGATTAATGCAACAAAAGTGTAATATCGTCGGCGTGGGAATTACAAAATCGTTGCAACAAGCGAACCCGCCGGCTCCTTCTCAGGCGAGAACTCACCGTATGAAGAGCATTTCCCGGTAGGTTGGAATCGGCCAGGCCTGGTCGTCCATGATCGTCTCGAGCGCGTCGACAGGATCCCGAAGGGCTGAGAGCTTCTCCAGGACTGAATCGTGCATGTATCGGGCATGTTCGACGGTCTGGCCCCCCTGCTTCTGCAAGACGGCATCCAGCTCTCCGGCGGCCTGTCGCACCTGACTGATGCTGGTGACCAGATCGGAAAGCATTTCATCCTGCTGGGGGTTTTCGATCCCGGCCTGGCGTGCGCCGTTGACCGCTGAGGCCAGCTGCGCCTGGTACTTCATCGCGGCAGGGAGAACCATCGTCCGGGCCATCATCAGGGCTGTCTGGGCCTCGATATTGATCGTCTTGGCGTAGTTCTCCAGGAGGATGTCCTGCCGGCTGTGAAGCTCCCGCTCGGAATAGACCATATATTGGGTGAAGAGGGAGATGGCCTCTTCGCTGGTGGCCAGTACGACCGAGTCGACCGTCGAGCGAAGATTGGCAAGGCCCCTTTTCCCGGCTTCCTCGTGCCACTGGCTCGAGTAGTTGTCTCCGTCGAACAGGACGGGCTTGAACTCCGGGATCATCCGGGCCAGGAGATCCTGGACCGCGTCGTTGAGCTCCTTGCCGTCGTTGAGGGCACCTTCGAGCTGCCCGGCCACGTAGTCCAGCGACTCGGCGACAATGGTATTGAGCACCGTGTTGGGCCCGGCGATGCTCTGGCTGGAGCCGACGGCCCGGAACTCGAACTTGTTGCCTGTAAAGGCAAAGGGGCTCGTGCGGTTTCGGTCGCCGGCATCCCTGGGAAGCTTGGGTAACATCGAGATTCCCACTTGGATATGATCGGCCTGTTTGCTGGACGAGGCCTTGCCCTTTTCCAACTGGGAGAACACGTCGGAAAGCTGATCGCCCAGGAAGATGCTGATAATCGCCGGAGGGGCCTCGTTGGCGCCCAGGCGGTGATCATTGCCGGCCGTGGCAACGGCCAGTCGGAGCAGGCCCGCATGACGGTGGACCGCCCGACAGACCGCCGCGCAGAAAACCAGAAACTGCGCGTTGGCGTGGGGCGTATCTCCGGGCTCCAGGAGATTTTCTCCCTCGTCGGTGGACATGGCCCAGTTGTTGTGTTTCCCCGAACCGTTGATGCCCGCAAAAGGTTTCTCGTGAAGCAGACACGCCAGGCCGTGCCGCGCAGCGGTCTTGCGAAGCACCTCCATGGTGATCATCTGATGATCGGTGGCCAGGTTGGATGTCTCGAAAGTCGGGGCGATTTCGAACTGGCCCGGCGCCACCTCGTTGTGACGTGTCTTGATCGGCACGCCCAGCCGAAGCAGTTCGTATTCCACTTCTGCCATGTAGGAAAGCACCCGCTGTTGGATGGAACCGAAGTACTGGTCTTCCATCTCCTGACCCTTGGGGGGTTTGGCGCCGAAGACGGTCCGCCCGCAGGTTACCAGGTCCGGGCGGGCGAAGTAGAACCGACGATCCACCAAAAAGTACTCCTGCTCGGCCCCGACTGTGGTGAGTACCCGCTTGGCCGTGGTGTTTCCGAAGAGCTTGAGCACGCGCATCGCCTGGTGGTTCAGTGCTTCCATGGACCGCAGCAGTGGCGTCTTCTTGTCCAGCGCCTCGCCGGTCCAACTCAGGAACATCGTCGGGATGACCAGGGTTGCCCCGTTGGGGTTTTCCAGGATGAAGGCCGGGCTTGAGGGGTCCCACGCGGTGTAGCCGCGGGCTTCGAAGGTCGCCCGCAGCCCGCCCGAGGGGAAGCTCGAGGCGTCCGGTTCGCCGCGGACCAGGTCCTTGCCGCTGAACTGGGCCAGGACATCCCCATCGGGAGTGGGCGTGATGAAGCTGTCGTGCTTCTCTGCCGTCAGCCCCGTCATGGGCTGGAACCAGTGGGTGTAGTGCGTGGCCCCGTGCTCAATGGCCCAATCCCGCATGGCGGTGGCGACCGAATCGGCGATGTCCTCCGTCAGTTCCTGGCCGGACTTGATGGTCTTCTGGAGATCTTTGTAGACCTGCTTGGGCAGGCGTTGCCGGTGGACGGTTTCATTGAAAACGTGCCGGCAGTAGATTTCGCGGATCGTCTTGTCGGTGTAGGAGATGTTCCCCCCCACCGGTTGCAGCCCTGCGATGGCCTGGATGGCTTCCTGGCGAAGGTTCTGTTCCGGCATGAATAAGGCTCCTGTCAAATCTGTCTGAATGGGTCGCAAAGACCGGTCCTTGTGGGATAGAGAGGCTATTGTAGCTGCCATGTAGGCAAAAGACACGAAGGATATAGAACGAGCAGGCCGCACGGGAGCAGAATCCCGTGCGGCCTGCGTTTTGCTTCAGTTGACACTATTGTCAGCCGATGGCGTCGGAGCCTTCCTCACCGGTGCGGATGCGGATGCATCGCTG
>CAZOVB010000099.1:0-10837 GCA_964583095.1 uncultured Planctomycetaceae bacterium | reverse complement strand
GCGCGAGGACATGAACCACACCGGCGCCCATAAGATCAACAACACCCTGGGTCAGGCCCTGCTGGCCCTTCGCATGGGCAAGAAACGGCTGATCGCGGAAACCGGAGCCGGCCAGCACGGGGTGGCGACGGCCACGGCAGCGGCCGTCTTCGGGCTCGAATGCGACGTCTACATGGGCTCGGAGGACATCCGGCGCCAGGCGCTGAATGTCTTCCGGATGAAGCTTCTGGGCACGCGGGTGGTTCCGGTCGACTCCGGCCAGCGGACGCTCAAGGATGCCCTCAACGAGGCGATGCGCGACTGGATGGGCTCGGTCGAACATACCCACTACGTACTGGGCACGGTGGGCGGTCCTCATCCGTTCCCGATCATCGTCCGGGAGTTCCAGGAGTGCATCGGGATCGAAGCCCGCCGGCAGATGCTCCAGGCCGAGGGGCGACTGCCCGACTGCGTGGTCGCCTGCGTGGGGGGCGGGTCCAACGCGGCAGGTATCTTCTACCCGATGATCGCCGACCCGGTGGAGATGGTCGGCGTCGAAGCCGGCGGCAGGAGCATGAACTATGGGGATCATGCCGCCACCCTCGTAGCGGGCATTCCCGGGGTGCTTCACGGCAGCCTGACCTACGTGCTCCAGGATGAAGACGGTCAGACCGCGCCGGTTCACAGCGTCTCGGCCGGGCTGGACTATCCCGGCGTGGGACCGGAACACGCCATGTGGCGCGACAACAAACGGGTCCGGTACGTCAGTTGCTCGGACAACGAAGCCCTGGACGCCTGCGTAACCCTCTCCCGGGCCGAGGGGATCATCCCCGCCCTGGAATCTTCGCATGCGGTGGCAGAGGCTTTGAAACTGGCGGCAAAGATGTCCTCCGACCAGATCCTCCTGATCAATCTCTCGGGGCGCGGAGACAAGGACTGCAACGAAATCGCCTCGATCCTCGAAAAGCGTGGAGACGTCCTGTGAGCAAGTTGGAGAGCAATCGCCTGGTTTCCACCATGCAGGGCCTGCGGAAGCACGGACAAAAGACGGTGCTGCCGTTCATCACGGCCGGCTATCCGGACCTGGAAACAACGTCGGAGCTTCTGGCGGAGTTCGAGAAGCGCGGCGCGAAGGTCTGCGAGTTGGGCATCCCCTTTTCCGATCCGGTCGCCGACGGGCCGGTGATTCAGGCCTCCTATACCCAGGCCCTGGAGAAGGGGCTCAAGGTCAAGCAGATCTTCGAGATGGTCTCGGAATACCGCCGAAACGGCGGCGGGATGGCCCTGATCGCCATGGTGACCTTCTCGATCGTATACCGCCACGGGGTCCGGACGTTCCTCAAAGAGGCCTCCGAGGCAGGAATCGATGGGCTGATCCTGCCTGATTTCTCCCTGGAAGAAGCCGACAACCTTCTCGATCTCTGCCAGGAGAACAACCTGGCCAACGTAATGCTCATCGCGCCGACAACCCCCGAGCAGCGGAAGCTGCGTATCGCCTCCTACAGCCGCGGGTTCATCTACTATATCTCGGTAGCCGGCATTACCGGAGAGCGCGCCCAACTGCCCGAGACCACCATCCAGGCCGTCAAGCAGCTTCGTGAACACACCGATACGCCCGTCTGTGTGGGCTTTGGTATCAGCAATGCCGACCTGGTCCGCACGGTGTGCAAAGCGGCAGACGGGGCGATTGTCGGCTCGGCCATTGTGCACCGGATTACGGATCTTCAGGATCGTCCCCGGGGGCAGCTGGTGGAGCAGGTCGGGGATTTTGTCCAGGAATTGCTCTCGGGGACCCGGGACGACTCCGCAGCCGTCCGGAACTAAGGCAAACACCGTAGATACAGGCCCAAAGGGGAATCTGTGCGCGCTGTTTTCTTCCGAAAAGCCCAAAAAAAGGGGTGGCCATTCTGAAAATGCTGGAATTTTTCGGATTATGTTCCGATAGGCAATCAGGAAAGCAGTTCGAACAAATCAGACTCACAAGCCCTGGCGAGATTGGCTGGGGGAGAACCAAAAGCAAGACCGAGAAAGGGTTGGCTACGCCATGGACGAACTGGATGTCATTCGCAAACGAGTATCGGAGCTGCTCCAACGCGGAATGCAGTCGGGATTGACCGAGGACGAACGAAGCCAGATCACCTCCGAAGTCAACATGCTCTGGTCCCGCCTGACCTCCGCCAGCCACGGTGAAAAGAAACAGCAGGTGGCTAACAAGTAGCCCAGCCGCCTGTTTGACAGTCCTGTATGGGGAGAACCGGGCCTCGTGTGATATTGCTTCGCACGGGGCCTAGTGTATGCGCCCATGCGTTGACATAGGCCACGCTATCTCGGCCTGTAGCTGCCCTCCAGCCAGGAGGCGTCATGGGAGGTCAGGCCGCAGGGGGGCTCCTGAAACTCCAGCTTCACCACCGGCGCCAGCGGATCGGGGGGATTCTCGGGCAGGCCGGTAATCTTCCAGCGCGCGTTGGAAATCGGTTCTGCCTGGAGCTTGGCCCCGGTGGTCAGCAGCTCGGCCGAGAGGATCTTGCCCCCGATTCCGGCCAGGACCAGACCGTCTCCGGGGTAGTAGAACAGCGTCAGATAAGCGGTTCTGCCCCGGGCCGTGAACATGCCGTAGTGGAAGCAGTGCCCCTGTCCCCCCGAGGGCGGCTGGTAGATCCGATTGGGCTCCGTCGCGTAGATCGCCTCGCCGTGGCGGTCCAGCCATCGGCCTATCTGCCGGAAAACCGCGCCCTCCCGCTCATCCACGTAGCCTCGGCCGTCGGGGCCGATGTTCAGCAGGAAGTTCCCGCCTCGACGCACGGCGTTGACCAGGTTGAACAGGACCTCGCCGGCGGACTTGTTGGCCATCGAGTGCTTGATATAGCCCCAGCCTGGTGCGTTATTTACGGTCATGCAGGTCTCCCAGGGCCTGCCGGCTTCCTCGGGCCTGATGTGCTGCTCCGGTGTGCCGAAATCCTCCGGAGTTCCGCTGCGGTTGTTGATGAGGATGTGAGGCTGGAGCCTGCGGAGCTCTGCGTTGATCTCGGCGGAGCGATAGAACTCGGCCGGGCTCTGGTCGCTGGGTTGACCTTCACGGGTATAGCCTCCCGGCGGCCTGGAGCCGGGCACAATGGGGCAATCGTACCAGAGAACATCCACCGGGCCGTAGTTGCTCATCAGCTCGCGGACCTGCTGGTGGTACTCCTCCACCATGGCCGGCAGATCCTCCGGATGTCCCTGGGGGTCCCAGAAGCCCGGCCACCTCCAGGAGTGTACGGAATAATAGAAGCCGATCTTCAGGTCGAACTCTCGCATGGCCTGGACATACTCGGCCACCAGGTCGCGACCGGGTCCTGTCTTGGCCGCGTTGAAGTCATGCGTTGCGGTATTCCAGAGGCAATAGCCGTCGTGATGACGGGTGGTGAGGACCACGTACCTGGCCCCGGCGTCGCGGGCGGTCATGGCCAGTTGCCGGGCCCAGTCGTCGGCGGGATGGAACTGCTGGGCCAGGGGCTCGTACTGGGCCAACGGCATCAGGTCGCGGACCATGATCTGTTCGCCCCTGCCCAGGACCGAGTAGATGCCCCAGTGCACGAACATGCCGAATTTCGCCTCGTGGAACCATTGGGCCCGTTTTTCGAGAGGGGGGACCTGTGTTGAATCGCTCATGGTCGGATTCCTAACTTGCCAAAGAGGATAGGCTCTGCCCCAAACAGGGGGCAATCGTGTACAATCATGGCAGAATCTCAGGAAAGAGACAATGTCCAAAGATAACCATATTGTGTCGGATTCTACCCCTCTGGGTCTTCGGGACCATCCTCTCTCGGGCGGATGGGTCCAGTTTCGAAGCGCCGGATGCCGGGAAATTACCCTGCGCAATTGGACGCTTCGAAGGCCCAGCCAGGAATACTGGCGCCTCTACTGGAACCCCAGCAGCGGGGCGCAGATCCGGCGCGAGGGCGCCCTGTATGAACTGACACCGGAGCGGGTCATGCTCATCCCTCCCCGAACGCACTACACCAGTCGCCTCAAGGCCGACCGCGTCCGCCATTTCTTCGTGCACTTCCAACTGGGCAAGCCCTATGACAGCATCCAGCCCGGGCTTCTGGATTTCGAGGTCACCCAACAGATCCGCAGCCTGATCGAGAGGCTTCGCCGGTGGGCGAATCGACCCGCCGAGCCGGTGAGCCTGCTGGCCCTGGGGGAACTGGTCTTCCACCTGCTGGGCAAGCTGGATGCGGGCCGCTGGCCTCAACGCTCGGGGGATGACAGAATCGAGCAGGCCCTCTCGGTGGGACTGGCAGACCTGTCGCTGCGCAAGAGCAATGAAGAACTGGCCCGGGCGGCCCATATGAGTACCAACGCGTTCATCCGCCGCTTCAAGCAACTGCTGGGCCAGGCCCCACAGACCTACCTGACGCATCGCCGGATCGAACAGGCCCGCCACCTGCTGGCCCAGACGGATGCAACCATCGAGCAGATCGCCGAATCGTGCGGCTTTGCCGGAAGAAGCCACTTCTCAACCGTCTTCGCCCGCGAGACGGGGATGGGCCCGGCCGGCTACCGCAAGCGCGCTCAGCCCTGACCGTAGGCCAACCAGGCTCCCACGCCGGCGCCGAAGACCGCCCCGGCGATGATCGTATAGACCCGATTGGCCCGGGAGCGGCAGGCCTCGGACGAACAGGTCTTGACCTGCCCCAGAAGCGCCCCGGCCAGGCCTCCCAGAATGGCGGCTCCGATGATCTTGATCCACTCAGCGGGCATATCAGCTCCCGCCCGTCGAAGCCGGGGAAGGTTGGGGCTCGCGGCCGGGGGCAGACTTGCCGGCCTGGGACGAAGGCTTCGATTCGCCAGGGGCAGACTGCGAATCCTGCTGGGTCTTGCGGGCCTGGGATTTCGCTGATTTGCTCTCGGCGGCCGAGGGCTTCTCGCCCTCGGGGGTGGGGTAGGCGATGCGGGAATGGTAGAAGCTGCAGAGGCTCTTAACCAGCGATGCCTCGATCTGGTGGACCTCCTGGAGGGTCAGTTGACACTGGTCGAGCTGGCCATCCATCATCCGGCGGGTGACCATGGCGTGGACCTGGTTCTCGATGCGCCCGGGGGTCGGCTCGGACATGGAACGCACGGACGATTCCGCAGCATCGGCCAGCATAAGGATGGCCGCCTCCCGGCTGTGGGGCTTGGGGCCCGGGTACCGGAATTCCACTTCATCGGGTTTGCGGTCGCTCGAGCCGTTCTTGCGCTTCTCGGTCGCGGCCTGGTAGAAACACTGGACCAGCGTCGTGCCGTGGTGGGAGGCGATGAACTCGTGCAGCACGCGGGGAAGGTTGTATTCGCGGGCCAGTTCCAGGCCGTCCTTCACGTGGCCGATGATGATCAGCAGGCTCATGGCCGGGGAGAGCTTTGCGTGCTTGCTGTCGCCCCCGGAGGCGTTTTCGATGAAGTAGTCGGGCTTGTGAATTTTGCCGATGTCGTGATAGTACGCCCCGACGCGCGCCCGCAGGCCGTCGGAACCGATGGATTCCGCCGCGGCCTCGCACATCGCCCCCAACTGGAGGGAGTGATTGTAGGTTCCGGGGGCTTCCATCGCGATGCGTTTGAGCAGCGGCTTGGAGGCGTCGCACCATTCCAGCAGTGTCATGCTGGTGGCGATGCGGAAGACGCGCTCGATCATCGGCAGGATGCCCTGGGCGAGGAAGCCCACCAGCACCGCAGCCGATGCTCCCCAGAGACTGCTGTACAGGATGAAGGGCCAGGGCACGTCCCGCGAGAGTTGCATCAGCCAGATCATCGCAGCCATGGCCGCTCCGCTCACCGCCGCAACGCGGATCAGCTTTGTCCGTGTCCGCACGTCGTTGAGCTGGAAGATCGTAACCGCGGCTGCGACGAAGTAGATCAGCCCCAGTTCGAAGCCCTGGCGAAGCAGGAGAACCTGAAGGGCCGATGCCAATGCAGCGAACATCAGGGCGAAACGCCGGTCGTAGACCAGCGCGGCGATGATGGCAGCCATCAGCACCGCAAAAACGCCCGCGTGGGGGTCCCAGTCCAGCACGTACACCACCAGGGCCGAAGCAGCCAGACCCAGAGCCAGCAGCAGGGCCAGGGAAAGCGCCCGCCAGTGGTTCTCGATCACCCGGGGATAGTAGAAGACCAGATAGGCGGCAAAGAGTGCCAGGACCGTCACAAAGAGCCCGACGCGTCCGAACGAGCGCACCCCCGCGCGCCAGGGAGTCCACTGCTTTTCCTGATCCCGAAATGCCTGGGCTTCATCCCGCAGCAGGTCGATCTCCGCCCGGGTCAGACCTTGCATGGCGTCGCCCTGGTCGCCCGGCTTGCGCGAAGCACGTACCAGGACCTCCCCGGCCAGATGCTGAACCCGCAGATACTCCGGGAGCCGCTCGGGAGGAAGCGTACGCAGCCATTCGAGCGTCAGCTCGATCTGCTGATTCGTCGCTTCGGCGTTGTAGACCCACAGGGGCCCGTTGCTGCGCAAGTCGGCCAGGATCAACTCGGTGATTTCGTCGCGAATCCGCCTGTCGAACAGGCCCGCCTTGTCCAGGGCTTCCCGGATCTCCCCGCCGGCGACGTTGGGATCCTGCACCGAAACCAGGTTCTGGATCTGAGTCCGGCTCCTGGATTCGGGGGTTGCCAGGAAGACCTCCCGGGCCGCCCGGGTCCTCTGAACCGCCGCCTGCTGCTCATCGACCAGGATCACCCCGGAGAGGACTTCGTCCAGGGCGGCCACGTCGGCTGCGTAGCTCTCCGGGTCCACCTGGGACATCGTCCGGGCGAAGGCTTCCCACTGCTGGGGCTCAGACCTTTTGAGCGTCTGGGCCAGTTCCCTTCGCGAGGGGGAATCTTCCAGGGCCACCAGGTCCGGGAGCTTCTCGATGCGCTGCTGGATCTCCTCCAGGCGCTTCGGATCGAGGCTGAAGACCGCCGGTGTGAACTTCCGGGCCTGTTCCGGGTTCTTCTTGGAGAGGAAGTCCACCCGGGCCAGCCGGTCCGAGGGAACGTACTGCCCGGGGCGGTAGGGGGGCAGGGGACCTGTCGCCCGATCCAGGGCCACCAGGGCTGCCAGCAGCCCCAGGACGATCAGGCCCGAGCGCACCCCTCCGGCCTGGCGGAACGATTGCCACCATCCCTTGCTTCGGGTCGGCAGGTGCTTGCGCACCTCGAGACGTCGCTGCCGGACTTTTTTCTTAAAAGGCCACATAAGCCGAAACACCTCATTCTTCCGCCGCATCGGCGACGGGCTCTCCGTCGGAGTTCAATGCCTCGGAAGATGTATCGGAGTTGGAACCGTACGCCTCGACAATATTTTGCACGAGGCTGTGTCGAACAATATCCGCCTTGTCCAGGCGGCAGATGGCCAGACCCTTGATGCCCGAGAGTCGCTTGCGCGCGTCGACCAGCCCGCTGCGGACATTCTCGGGCAAATCGATCTGGCTGTCGTCACCGGTCACGATCATCTTCGAGCCGTGTCCCATGCGGGTCAGGAACATCAGCATCTGCTGGGTGGTGGTATTCTGGGCTTCGTCCAGGATGATCACCGAGTCGTTGAGCGTCCTTCCCCGCATGAACGCCAGCGGGATGACCTCGATAACGTCATTGGTCATGAACCGCCGGATCTGGTCGTATTCCATCATGTCGTGGAGCCCGTCGAAGAGCGGCCTGAGGTACGGGTTCACCTTCGCCTGCATGTCCCCGGGCAAGAAGCCCAGCTTCTCGCCGGCCTCGACGGCAGGGCGAACCAGCACCAGACGCTTGACCTGCTCGTGTTTGAGCATATGCACGGCCATCGCCACGGCCAGGTAGGTCTTGCCCGTCCCGGCCGGGCCGGTGCAGAAGACCAGGTCGCGGGTCCGCATCGCCTCGATATAGCGTTTCTGTCCGGCGGTCTTGGGCTTGATGAACTGGCCTGTCGCGTAGACATCCAGCAGTTCCGAGGCGGCCTTTTGCTGCTGCTGGGCCCCGGCGGCGATCGCGCCGGCCACCGTGGATTCATCCACGTTCTGGTTCCGTCGGACGCTGCGCTGGAGCTGTTCGAGCACGGCTGCTGCCCGGGCGACATTTCCCGACGGACCGGTGACGGTGATCTTTCCGTTTCGGGCGAAGATCTGCACGCCGAAGGCCTCGCGGATCATGCGCAGGTGCCGGTCGGCCGGCCCGAACAGGATCGCGCGCTTCTGGGGGTTCTCAAGGGTAATGCTCAGTTCCAAACGGTGCCTCCCATGGGGCAGGTTGATGGAAGCTTGTCCGAGGCCCAGGCCGCCTTCCGGGCCTCTACGGGCCCCGAGCGTCCACGGCCTGGGCGCATGAACCACTCTGTAGCATATCAGGTTTGCCAGGCGGATCGAAGACGATCACGGCAGAATTCTACGTCCAGCGTTGCCCCGAGTTCACCTGGAAATCACATCACCACCACAACAGGCTCTCGCCTGAGGGGCCCTGCGGAAGCGAAAGACTGATCTCTCCGGCTTAAACCTCACCGCTTCGCCCGTGTTTGTACCCCGGGCGGACGCTTTTCAGCTCAGGCCCCTGGTTCGGGCCCACTATCCTTACAGAACAACGCTGCAGGGGTCTGGAAAGATCCCTGCAGCGCTGAAAATCAGGCCTGCATATTATTTGAACCCTTGCCGAGCTTCAGTCCTGGTACTTTCCGTTGTCCTGATCATCCCGGTCGAAGTGATTCGTTTCTCCATTACCCCACCACAGGAATACTTCGCTCTTGGATTGATCCATGGTGCCCAGGTAGTGTCCGTGTCCGACACGGGTCCTGAAAGCATGGTTCTCGGGATCGTCGTTGTTGCTCTGGGGGTCGATTGGATTGAAGTTCGTCGGTGCCCAAGTCACCGCGCCATTGTAAGCCAGGAACTGCGCTCCGTCGTCGCCGTGGGGCTCGGAACCGCTGAGCAGACGGGAGTCACTGCTGCCGCTTTCCCGGGGCCTGTCGCCGGTCATCCACATGCCGGTGTCGGTCACATTGCCCGAGAATTCTACATTCATGAAATACGAGGACATAGGCGGAAACGCATACGAGATGTTGTGCCAGTCGTAGAAGCCCACATCTTCCGGTTCAAAGTCTTCATGGTCCCGAACCGACTCGAAATCCTGGTCGGACGGGCAGCCGAAAGAACCAAGCTCGATCCCCGAGTACGTGTGGAGCAGGTAGATTGGCTGGATATTGCATTCGCGCGACTGGGCCGAACCCGCCATATCATCCAACGCCTCGGCCACGCTGTCCCCATCGGTATGACGCTCGGGGTTGTTGGAGATATTCCGCTGGTCATTGCCAAGGGACGGATAGCGATTGTGCGAGGATTCGTAAATCACAAACGCATTGGCATAGCCCTTCAGGCGGGTCTTGCAGACCGCACGGCGGGCCAGTTCCCGGGCCTTGGCAATACTGGGAAGAAGAATCGAAACCAGGATCGCGATGATCGCGATCACCACCAGCAATTCGATGAGGGTGAAACCTTTACGTCGCATCTTCAGATCTCCTTGACAGGTTCAGCCAAGACGTGTCACGCGATACCTTCGACTGCCTTCTACCCGGAGCTTACGCAAATGGAATTGGTACGAGGGCAATGACGTCTTCCGGGCATCGGAAAACCGTATTACAGATCCGCAAAACACATTTCGACTTTGGACACGCTACTGCCCGAAGAACGCCTTCGGGAAGCTCTCCGTCGGATCGGGCCCGGCGGTTACTCGAATTAAAACAATTTTATCAAGACTCGTGATTTGCATAGTTTAGCATGTCCGTAGCGGTTATCAAGGCAAAGCCACGCCAGAACGCCAGAACCCGTAATTGCATGGCTTGGGCAACCCCTCTTGCAGCACTCGTATTGACCGGAAATGGGCCGATCCGGTCCATCCGGTGCGAATTCCGCCCCTTGCCTACCAGGTAAAAACGCTCCGGGACGATCAATGACCGTCCCGGAGCTCTGCGAAGAATTCTTCAGCTTCAGGCTGTAGCCCTCCACCGCCGGTTCCTGTCGCCGGGGGAGGAGCAACCAACATCCTTAGCCGCTGAGGCTCAGTCCTGGTACTTTCCGTTGTCGCTGTCGTCGTTGCCGGGCTTGCCGCTGTCTCGGTTGCCCCACCAGAGATAGATGTCCCGCTTGGCTTCAGGTTTTCCGCTGGCGCCCTGGTACCAACCGTTTCCGTGCCAGACCTTCGTTCGGAAGGCGTGGTTTTCTTCCGGGTTCGGCTCGATGGGGTTGAAGTTCGTCGGTGCCCAAGTCACCGCGCCATTGTAAGCCAGGAACTGCGCTCCGTCGTCGCCGTGGGGCTCGGAACCGCTGAGCAGACGGGAGTCACTGCTGCCGCTTTCCCGGGGCCTGTCGCCGGTCATCCACATGCCGGTATCACCGACATTGCCGGTGAACTCGATGAAGCGGTACTCCGATGACATCGGCCCAAAGGCATACGACGTATTGTGCCAGTCATAGAAACCCACGTCCTCTGGATCGAAATCCTCGTTGTCACGAACCGACTCGAAGTCCTGATCCGATGGACACCCAAACGAACCTAGTTCAATTCCGGAGTACGTATGAAGCAGGTAGAGAGGCTGAATGTTGCTCTCACGGGACTGGGCCGAGTCGCCCATATCATCCAGGGCGTCGGCCACGCTGCTACCGGAGTGACGCTGGGGATCGTTGGAGATGTTCTTCTTGTCGTTGCCCAGGGAGGGATAACGATTGTGCGAAGATTCATAGATCACAAACGCGTTGGCATAGCCCTTCAGATTGGTCTTGCAGACCGCCCGGCGGGCCAGTTCCCGGGCCTTGGCGATACTGGGAAGAAGAATCGAAACCAGAATCGCGATGATCGCGATCACCACCAACAACTCGATGAGGGTAAAACCTTT
>CAZOVB010000098.1:0-11055 GCA_964583095.1 uncultured Planctomycetaceae bacterium | reverse complement strand
ATTCGGGAGCGCTTGTAATCTACCGTGGATTCAAGAATTGTTTTGGACAAGAGTGACGCTGCGCCGTCGCTCAAGAGCAGGAGGCCACCGCTCCCGATGAAGTCATACGCGTAGAATCCGACCGTTCGGGCTACATACAGGCGGTGGATGAGCCTTCCCTCATGCAATGGGCCCATACCCACGACGTAACGATCCGCTTGCACAAGAGGGCGGGGGATTTCACTGTGGAAAAGGAAGTGATTGCAGACTTCTGGCCACGCAGAACCGTTCATGAAAAAAGCAGCTCGAAAGCTGCGTGAATGCTTCATTGTCGGAACCAAACGCACACACGTGCAGGATCTTGAGTTCGGAATGGAGCAGATTGTCGAGGTGGCCCTCAGGTCGCTTTCACCGGGCATTAACGACCCGTTTACCGCACGAATCTGCGTAGATCGCATCGGTCAGGCGCTGACCCGTTTTGCCCGAATGGGGATGCCCGAGCCGGGGAGACGCGATGAGCAGGGCCGTCTTCGCCTGATTACCAATCCTCCCGAGTTTCACTGCATCGTAGAGACCGCTTTTGATCAGCTCCGACAGAACGTGATGCCCCACGTGGCCGTCGTCCTGCGCATGCTTGAAACCATAGAGCTGACCGCGCGATTCTGCAAAACCAATGAAAGGAAGGATCCGCTGCTCTGTCAGGCCCGGCTTATCATGCAGCTTGCCCAGCGGCAGGTCGATGAGCCGCACGATCTCGCAGCCGTGCGTCGGCAATTCGAGTCGACCCAACGACAACTGCTCAATGGCGGCGAAACGGAGTCGCCTTGCATTTGAGACAAGGCCGTGCAGGCACAGGCCTTTCTGTTCCGGATCATTGCCGGATCCGCGCGAGTGTCGCTTGTGTCGGGGATTGTTCCCGTACAGTTGCAGGCCACATTCCGCGGGAGGTCGGACCGGTCTTCTTCAGTCCTCTTGGTCTGTATGGGGTTTGCTTCTACTGCTCGGCGGAGATCTGGAACTGTTCGGGCGGGAGGATGGGGGGAGTTTCGATGGCCTGTCGGTCTCGCTCGACGTCCTCGAACCATTGGTCGATCATCTTCTCCATTTTCTCGGCCCGTCCGGGATGCTCGCCGGCCAGGTCGTGGGTCTCCTGGGGGTCCCAGGCGAGATTGAAAAGCTGGGCCGGCGGAGCCGGTTCGAACTGCGGATCCGGGAAGCGATGGTCGGGCCAGGCCTGGCGGAGCTTCCCAAGCCGGTGGGCGTTTACGCGCCGGACCTGACCGAGGCGCGCGATCTGGCCACGGCCTGTTACGAGCTGGACATCGACGTTCCTGAGCAGGTGAGCATTCTGGGCACGGGCGACGACGAGCGCTGCCTGCTGACGACGCCGAACCTCTCGACGGTGGATTACGGATCGCGGCGGATCGGGCGGCGCGGGGCGGAGTTGCTCGAATCGCTGATGGCGGGCGAGCCGGCGCCGGCTGAGCCGGTTCGCGTGGCGCCGACGGGTGTGGTTGGGCGCCAGAGCACGGACGCCCTGGCCGTGAGGGATCCCGACGTGGTCCGGGCGGTACGGTGGATCCGGGAGAATATCGAGGCCGGTCCGAACGTGGCCCAGGTAGCCAGGGAGGCCTTCGTGAGCCGGCGGACGCTGGAGCTGCACTTCAAGCGTTCGCTGGGTCGGACGGTCGGCCAGGAGATCCGCCGCTGTCGCGTTGAGCGGGCCAAGATGCTGCTTCGCGAGACGCAGCTGGCGATGGTCGACGTTGCGGTGCGGAGCGGTTTTGCGTCGCGGTCGCATCTGAATCTGGAACTGCGTCGCGCGGTGGGGATGAGTCCGAAGGAGTACCGGCGGTCGATGGGGTAGGCGGTGTGTTTCATGTAGGTTTTGCGAGGTAGTAGACCACACGCGCAGCACGAGAGGAGGAAGGCGTTGTTGGGGAAAACGTCTCCGGTTTCGTGCATCCAGTTTTCCAGCCGCGGGCCAAACATAATCGAGGCGATCCTGCGCGGCGACTTGTCACGACGCAGCGAAGGCAAGGCCTACGAGCCCGACGGCCTGTCCCGAGCGCAGTCCAGGGGCCCGGCCTGATGAGTCCGTTCAGCCCTGCAGCACCGCCACGCCCCAGTGCTTCGGACGGACTGTGCAGAGGATGTCGGATCCGGATTTCCGGACGGGGCACGGGCTCCCACCGAGTAGATCTTGGATGTGCTCGCTGCTGAAGTAGTCGGTTGGGAAACACAGCTCTGCACTTTCCAGCCCTTTCGGCAGAAGCACGAAGAGGACCCGTTTGTCTCCAGACCTCCCGCCGCGCACGTGCACGCCGGCCTGATCGCCATGCAGCGGCTGCTGCACAACAACCGGCGGCAGGACACCCGCCTTCTCCACAAGGGCCTGAACAAGGCGTTCGAAATCCACCGTATTGTCTTCGAAATACCCGCGGCTGAGAAAGGCGCCACCGAGGATGAGTCTGCCCTCCCCGACGGTTACTTCAGTGATGAGGTCTCCATCGGGCCCCTCGGCCATGGCCGTGCCTCCTTTGCCCCAGGGCGAATGGAATCCAGCCGAGGGCAGTTGCAGCTGAGTCTGCCCCAGGCTGACCTTCAAGGTGTCGTCCACCGGGTGGCGTCGGCCGACTTCCGCAATCCCCGCCAGCCGGGCCGTGAAACGGTCCGACGCGTAGCGGTAGAGACCTGTTGAATCAAAGGCCCCGCACTCCGCCTCCGTCACCAGGGTGCCGCCGCGGCGGACCCAGTGGGCCAGTTTTTCCTCGGTTTGCGGATCGGTCACCAGCACATGGGGCAGGAAGAGAATCTTGAGATGATCCAGTTCCTCCAGGTGCGTTTCTTCGACCACCACGTAGTTGATCTGTTTGCGCACCAGTGCCCGGCAGAGCCCCCGAAGCGAGTTTGCCGCTTGCGGAGCCCAACCACTCTGCGCGAAGTCGAGGTAATAACTTTGTGGGCTGAACAGGACGCCTACGGGCGAACTGTCGGGCACATAATCCGCGATCAGCGACTCGTGTTTCCGAATGAACCCGCCGGTGATTGTCATCGCCTCCAGACGCTCTTGGGAATGCGGGTCGTCGCCGCTCAGGCCGAAGCCGGAGGCCTCCTTGCCGAAGACCTCATCCCGCCAGCACCAGAAGAGGATCGTTTTCGCCCCGCAGGCGATGCCGTTGAATACCCAGTGCTGCTGCTGCGCCGGGCCAAAATCGGCGGTGACATGCATATTCGTGCAGGCCCGCCCCCCCTGGAGCTCACTGAGCCACATGTCCTTGCCCCTCGCCGCCGAGCGAATGAACTCGATACGCGTGGCGAAATCCACATCATCGATTTGCTCCCAGGCGGGAAAACTGGAGCAGCCCACGCCGTCGATGGCGTCGGCCATGTTCCAGTCGTTGCCCCGGTCCAGAGCATGCTGGAAACTGTTCTTTCCGCCCTTGTGCAGCGGAGAGGGCATGCCCCCGTGGACCGTGACCGGTGTGTCCCCCACGATCTGCTTGATCACGCGTGCCCGTTGGATCGCCAATTGGTCGCTGCGCCAGGTCAGGAAATGGTTGAAGGACATCATTTCGGTGAAGGGACGCATGGGCAGCTTGCCCGGCATCACCTCCTCCCAGGCTCCGTAGCGCCGCTTCCAGGCAGCATTGAGCCCGTCGAGGCCCCCGTATCGATCGCTGAGCCACTGGCGGTAGCGTTTGAGGGTGTGTTCGCAGAAGCAGACATATCCGTCCGACTGCACATTCCATCGCAACTCATTCCAGGCGTCCCAGCCGACCACATGCTCCGCGTCCTTGTAGCGGGTGGCACAGGCCGCGAGAAAGCCCGCCATGCGTTCCCACACCACCGGATGATCGGTGCATCCGCCCGGGGTCAGCCCGAAGTGACACTCGACCCGGTTGGACGAAACGACCTTTCGCCCCATATGGTCGACCATTTCGCCACCCCCGACCTCACGGAAGATCCAGTAGGGATGGATCGCCCCGATCGTGCTCAGCACCAGTTTCAGATCATTCTGCGCGGCAAGCTCGGCCAGGCGGTCGTAGTCACTGAAGTTGAACCGGCCCGGCTTCGGCTCCACCCAGGCCCAGACTATCCACAACTGAACCGTGTTCAGGCCGGAGTCTTTGATCCGCTTGAAGTCATCCTCCCAGTATTGTTCCTCTGGGAAAGGAGCACGATAGTATTGGACACCTAGATTCATGATTGGATGTTCCTAAAGAAATTCCGGAAGATTGCGCACCTGGGTATCGAGTTTGGGGTGAACCTTAAAGACAAAGCCGGTGTAGATCGGGTTGTAGGGCTCTTCCACGTGATAATCTCCGTAGGATTTGTTGCAGAAGAGGTACTCCGGATCGCCGTTGGCGTCGAACAGCAGCGCGGGTTCCTCGATTCGGGCCGGATGTCCCGTCATCGTTTTCGCGCTGGGATAGCCTTTGGCCGGCTCGGACCAGTGGATCCCGTCGAAGCTTTGCAGGTAGATACCGGCTCCGTATTCCAGTACGGAAAGATCGTGCCCCAGCATGTGGAATCGCTCGCCGTCGTGCCAGACGTAGGGATCTTCGAAGTCCGAACTGTCGTAGCGGATGACGGGATTGCCTTCGTGTTTGACGTAAGGACCTTCCAGCTTCTCCGCCCTGGCCAGGCAGACGGTGCGGAAGACCCGGTGTTGGGCCGCCCGCCCGGACAGATCCGTCCGGGCTTTGTCAGCCGCTTTCACCGCCTTGGAATTGCCCTTGTAATAGAGCCAGAAACCCCCGCCGGGGGGCATGGCCATCGCCGGGTTCGCAGTGATATCACTGTCGATATCCTCGTAGTTCTCGCCTACGGGAACGATCGGTTTGTCCCTGCTCACGCGCACCCATGGCCCTTCGAGACTGTCCGCAATGGCCAAGCCCACCTGGATGGGCTTACGGGGCTTGGATCCGCCATTGTCGCCGAAGTAATACATGGCGTAGCCTTGGCCAACGCGATAAACGAAGCCCTCGGAGACACACCCGCCGTCCCATGCGTCCCCTCCGGCCGGTGCCAGGCAGACTTCGCGAAAAGTGTAGGGGCCTTCCGGACGTTCTGCCGTGAAGCGGGCAATCCGACTGCCGCGCGCCATTCCTACCTGCGGGGGCAGGGTGTAGTCGCCCTTGTGCTCCCAGATGGTGGCAAAGACGTGGACCAACCCGTCACCGCCCCGGATCGGGCAGCAGCTCCAGACGGCAAAGCCATCGTTCATCATGTTCAGGATGCGGCCTACCGGTTCGAGGCGGTCGGCAAAATCTTCCACGGCTTTTGGGATTCTTACTTCTGGTTTCAAAGGAAATAGACTGAGTCTGGATCAGGAGCTTGGGGAGAGGGGGAACTGCGAGGTCTGCCCGCTCTGCGAATCGGCATGCGATCCGCCCCGTTCATTATCCGAACTGTCATCCTGGCCTGCTGGGATCGGCTTTGTTGCCCGGAGGCCATCCCCGAGCCACCGCCGAATCGATTCGGACAGGATGACAACCTGCTCTGCCCCCGTCAAGACGGAACTGACCAGGGCAGATCGGGTGGTCCTGCTCGTCGAGGGCCTCGAGCCGGGCGTGTCCCCCCGGCCTCCAAAACCTTGCCAAGGACATCGGCTTGTCGCGGTGTAGCGAAGCGAAGACGGACGAGCCCGAGGGTCTGCCCTGAGCCCAGTCGAAGGGAACCTGTTCGTGCGGTGGGATGCGCAGAGGGCGAGCTACCGATGTTGGTTTGATTCGATGGGGTGAAGGGTCAATTCGGCAAAGGTTCAGTAAATCATTGGGCTGAGGGTCCCACATTCCGCAAATGGTCCGCCAGTCGGAGACCCATGCGAAAATACGCAGGCTCGTCCGGATGCACCAGGTCCGCACGAAAGCCCCGGAAATCCGGGACCCACTCCCGTCCGTTCAATCGCTGAACCCGGTCTTCCCTTCCCAACTCATGGGTGAGCCGGTCCAGTATTTCCCGGTATGCCTGTGCATGTCGCACGCCGAGGTCCGGTTCAATTCGGGCGTCGGCGGAACATCGGATCAGGTCGATCAGCAAGAAGCGGGTATCTCCTCGAGCTTCCAGACAGGTTTCCAGGAGATTGCGAGCCCGCCGCTCAAACTCTTCTGGAGCGAACTGACCGATCATATTTATGCCCAGTTCAAACGTGGCGACCGTCCAATCATCACGGGATGCGATCCAGTCGGCAATCTCCGGTTCCAACCGGCAGGACCCGCTCATCCCTAAATTCAGCGAGTCCCAACCCAATTCTTCCGCGGCAACTTCCACATAGCCGTGCCATGTTCTTTGCGCCATGGTAATGCTGCTGCCATAAGCGAGCCAGCGTATGGAAGGCAATTCAGACGTTTCTGGCGGATCGACCCTGCCACCCATCGGGTCACGTCCATGATAAATGAGTTCCCCGCCGGGGCAGCAGATCCTCCATAGGTCACGGGGATAACGCGAGGGGTAGACCTCCGGGTCTGCGGCCGGTTCGATCGCGGGAACCTGCGCCGTAACGCCCTTTACCTGGTGCGCCTGCAGTTCAAATGTATCGACAAGCAAGTCTCCTCGATAAAGGTAAAGCCGAATGTTTTCGGTGCTACTCAGAAACACGCGACAAGAACCGGTGCTCCTGAAGCGTAACTCACATTTGGCAGCCATGCGAGTCATGAATTGACCGTTCTGACTGATACCCGCGCTCTCTCGAAGCGAACTCGGGAAACGATGGCAATACAAGCCGCCCCCCGGGGCGGGATTCAACTCACAAACATTGTGAAAATCGATACCATCGTGTATCACTATATCCATACTCAATATTCCTTATTGTGTAATTCGTGCCGGGCTTTCCAATCCTTCCGTTCGGGGCGGCTGGAACCGGTGGCCTGGCTTTTCTCAACGAGCAGGACGCTCGCGCCACCGCCACCGACGAGAACTTGCGTTTGCTTGATGTCTTCTGGGCAAATGGAAATCAAGGTCTCTTCCTTTGCTTGCGCGGTTCGGGGAAGGCATTGATGGGGAAAACGTCTCCCGTTTCGTGCATCCAGTCTTCCAGCCTCGTGCAGAGGTCGGCTCGGATTTCGGAGTAGGAGGGGTCTGCCGCGCGATTCACCATTTCAAGCGGGTCCAGCCAGAGATCGTAGAGCAGTTCGGTCTCCGTTTGCGGGGGAACCTTCCGGAAGCCCAACTCGGCCATCCAGTCGTTGGTTGGCCCGGGGTCCACGATCCGCAAGTGAGGGGTGTCTTTGCGGAGGATGTATTTGTAGCGCTGGGTCCGAACAGCCCGTTGAGGATCAAAGAATCCAGAATGGTATGTTTGCTGGGTAAAGAGAGAATCCCTCACATTGTCCTGTTGCCCGGAGGCGAGGGGGACGAGCGACTTGCCTTCCAGCCAGTCCGGCGATTCCAACCCGGCTACATCACAGACAGTAGGGAAAAAGTCGATATGCGAAGTCAGCGCATCGATGACCTTGCCGCCCCGGAAGACGGAACCTTCGGGTCCGCGCATCATCATCATGACACCGCAGCCCATGTCGGTCAGGTTGCCTTTTCCATGAGGCCAGGCGATCCCGTGGTCGGTGGTAATCAAGACGAGGGTGTTGGAAGCCTGCCCACTGCGATCCAGAGCATCGAGGACGTGGCCAATCTTACGGTCCAGAATATCCATCGCCACGTTGAAGTTGGCCATGTCATGCCGGGTTCTCGATGTGTCCGGAATCGGCTCCGGGGCTCGGCAGTAGCGGTCGTCAACCGGTATGTTTTCGATACCCGGCAAATAGCTGAATCGGCCCCCGCCACGGTTGTTGTCCCGGTGGGGCTCTCCGAAACCCACGCTCAGGAAAAAAGGACGGTCCTGCTTTTCGAGGAGAAATCGTTCTGCGGCGTAGTGGGCGGCCGGCTGATCGTTTGTACCATTGTCCTCCGTAGTCAAGATATCCTCGTAGTCCAGGTCAGCCACTTCATCAGGCTGGTGCCCGGTCTCATGCTGCATCCCTGCCAAGGCGGTTCGGTATCCGTTGCGGCCCAGGAATTGGCAAAGGTGCATCGAATAGTCCTTGAGCCTGAAACTGTCGTTTCCATTCGCGAGGCCGAACATTCCACACTGGTGAGGGTATTGACCGGTGAGCAGCGCTGCCCGGCTGGGCGAGCAGGTTGGAGCTGCGCAAAAAGCCTGGCGAAACAGCACGCCATCTTCTGCGAAACGCTGAAGGTTCGGTGTTGGAATGTTGTAGCCGTAAGGCTGGCAGTAACGGCCTGCGTCGTGTGTGTGCAGGTATAGAATGTTCATTGGTTGTGTATTCCTGGCTCGGTTTTCTTGTTTAGGATTTCATGTACATCTGATGACTGACGGAAAGGAAATGTGATTCCAGGTAGGCCGGGGGCAGGAGCTTGGGGAGAGGGGGAAACTGCGAGGTCTGCCCGCTCTGCGAATCGGCATGCGATCCGCCCCGTTCATTATCCGAACTGTCATCCTGGCCTGCTGGGATCGGCTTTGTTGCCCGGAGGCCATCCCCGAGCCACCGCCGAATCGATTCGGACAGGATGACAACCTGCTCTGCCCCCGTCAAGACGGAACTGACCAGGGCAGATCGGCTGTGGGTTGAGGGTCGCAGGCCAGGCCGGGCTGATCCCAATCTTCCGGAGCCATCGGTCTTGACAGATCATTCTTGCACCGACGAGATGGGCGGCGCCGGCCGCCAACAGCAAACTGAACGCATCCGGCGCCAAGGGACACCGCCTGGAGGCTTGTCTTGCACCGGCCGAGTGCGACCGGGGCCGGCTTGAACCTGCCTTCGGCGGGCAGGCCTGCTTGCGGCAGGCAGGCCTGCCGGTGCGGTGGGATGAGCAGAGGAATGTCATGGGCCAAGTCTTTTGCCGCTGCCAGCCGCCGTCGGGTGTTAGGAAGTCTTTTATTGGTTGGGGCGAATGTGGACCATCGTAACCGATTGCATCAGACGGTCGCGGCTGGTCGGCCATGGCGTACCCGCGGCTCTTCCAGAGGAGACGCCTTTATTCCAGACCGGCGTCCGGGTATCGTAGGCGTTACTGGGGGACGGAGTCCCACCGCCCAAGAGGAGCCACAGTAGGTGCGAATCAGGTTAATCTGTCCACGAATGAGCTGCCGGCCGATGGATTCGGCCCTCAAGACGCACATGGCTCCCCCGCTGTCGCTGCTGGTGCTGGCATCGCTGACGCCGCCGCACGAGGTGGAATTGGTCGACGAGAACGTGGAGCGAGCCAGGCATGACAATGGTGCCCGGCCGGACCTGGTTGGCATTACCGTGAAGGTCGATACGGCTGGCCGGGCCGCTCAAATAGCGGCCACCTACCGGGCACGGGGGGTGCCGGTGGTGATGGGAGGCGTGCATGTCTCGTCTTGCCCCGACGAGTGCCTCGCCAACGCCGACGCCGTTGTCCTTGGCGAGGCCGAAGGGCTGTGGTCGCAGGTGCTGCAAGACGCGGCCGGGGGACGACTGCGCCGCATATACATCCACGACAGCCCGCCGGACATGTCCCTGTGCCCCCCGCCCCGGTGGGACCTGCTCGCCGGCAAGAACTATCTGTACACCAACACGATCACTGTCAGTCGCGGCTGCCCATGGCGGTGCGACTTCTGCTACAACAGCGTACCAACCATCCGGTCGGCCTTCCGCACCAAGCCCATCGCCCACATCCTGCGAGAAATCGAATCGTTGAACACCTGCCACGTCATGTTCATTGATGACAACCTGATCGGCGACCGCGGTTTCGCCCGCAAGCTGCTCGTCGCCATAGAGTCGATGGGCCTGACCTGGCACGCGGCCGTGTCGGCGGACGTCGGCCGGTGCGACGATCTGCTGGACCTGATGGCACGGGCCGGCTGCCAGAGCCTGTTCATCGGCTTCGAGACCATCAACTCGCGAAATCTCTCGAGCAGCGGCAAGCGGCAGAACCTCGTGTCGGAGTACAACGACACCATCGGCAAAATCCACGACCGCGGAATGATGGTCAACGCCAGCATTGTACTGGGATTCGACCACGACGGCCCCGACGTTTTTGACCTCACCCGCGACTGGCTGGTCCAACAGCGGGTCGAGACCATGACGGCACACATTCTCACTCCGTACCCTGGTACGGCCCTGCATCGTAAACTGTCCGGCGAGGGCCGGATCTTCGACCACAACTGGGACCACTACACCACGTCGCACGCTGTGTTTAGGCCGTGCAACATGACGGCTGAGATCCTTGAGCACGGCTACCGCGGCCTTTACGCGGACTTCTATTCCTGGCCGAACATCCTCCGGCGAGTCCCGTCGCAGCGACGCCAGCGGAGGGCGTTCTTTCTCTTCAACCTGCTATACCGCAAGTATGGTCGAATCGCCGCGAGCCTGGGAAAATTCGGCTTGATGGGGTTGATTGGGAGAATAGCCCGCCGCGCTGCATACGGTAGTTGCAACTCGTCGGCCCACAGAGCACCGTAACCTTGTCCGGCTCCATCACACGAAACCTGCCTTCGGCAGGCAGGCCTGCTTGCGGCAGGCAGGCCTGCCGCTGCGATGGGAGGAGCAGAGGGAGGCTTGGCTGGGGCGCTGATGGCAATCGGCCGAGGGGATATCTTCGTCCCTGAGCTAGCGATGTGCAATACTGAAGTCTCACCTGTGATTTGCACAGAACCTGGTACAATGCACGCATGATTACGAGGAAGATTAAGAACGAGCTGATGCAATGTGCGGCCGAGTATCCAGCCGTGACGGTCCTCGGGCCGCGCCAGTCCGGCAAGACGACATTGGCGAAGATGGCTTTTCCCAAACACGCGTACCTGTCGCTGGAAGACCCGGATATTCGTGCTCAAGCTGTCGCAGATCCACGCGGGCTTCTTGAGACCGTCGCCCACGGGGCGATCCTGGACGAAATCCAACGCATGCCCGATCTACTGAGCTATCTGCAAGGCATGATCGATGCAGATCGACAGCCGGGTCGATTCATCCTGACCGGAAGTCACCAACCCCAAGTGCATAAGGCGGTCTCCCAGTCGCTGGCCGGGCGAACGGCCGTACTGGAATTGCTGCCCTTCACGGTCGAGGAAATCCGCCGATACAAAGACCATCC
>CAZOVB010000097.1:7344-11198 GCA_964583095.1 uncultured Planctomycetaceae bacterium | reverse complement strand
GGTAAGAATCTCGCGTCACCTGCTCGCTGCTGTGGCCGAGAAACAGTCGGCCGCCTCCCGGGCGTTGCTTTTCCGCCTGCGTGCCCGCCGCGCGTCGCAGGTACCGGTACGTGCCCTGGCGGATGCCAGCTCCCGCAACCAGCCGCCGGAAATGTTCGTAAAATGTCTCGCGGCGGACGTCCAGCGGCCACACCAGCCGGCGTTCCGGTTGGCTGGCCATACTCTGGTCGACCAACCGCATGGTCTCAGCCGACAGCACGCGCCGACACGGTTTGCCGGTCTTGGCCTCGACCATCGTCAGCCTCGCCTCGCCCCCTGGGAGCGGCACGAACCAGGTCCGTTCCAGCGATAGCTGATCGCCAAGCCGCAAGCCCGTCTCGTATCCGGCCGCGACCAGCGAGGCAAAATACAGCCGCTTCGGGATGTTGGCGAACCGCCCGCGCAGCGTGAGGCAGTGATCCCGCAGCTGCCGCACTTCGTCCAGCGTCCACGCCCGCACGGTCGGCTTTGGAGCCCGCATCGACACCAGCCGCGGTGGGGGGGCACAGAGTTCCAGCCGCGCGGCGTATCGCCACAGCATCAGTAGCCCGGATCGCTTCGTCCGGGTGGTGGACGGCGAGCGATTTGCCGCCAGCCACCGCACATATTTGTTGGCGAGGGCTTGGTCCAAGTCGTCTGTCGTCGCCGGTCGATCTAGAAATCGGCCGTAGCTTTGCGCGCAAGCGACCAGATATCCGGTCGTCGATGCGGTCACTGTTTGATACGATTCGGGCACGTATTCGTTTGCAAGTTCTGTCAAAAGCATGGTTGTCTCCAGGGTTTGCGGCCTCCATGCAGATTGTTTCTACGCCGCACGCCAATGGCGTGCGGCGGGCCAAAAACAGCGGAGAACAATCGCTTGTCGCCCACCATCTGTGGCGCATTTACCGGTCGTTCCGGTGGCAACGCTCGCGAGGCTCATAACCTCGAGGTCGTCGGTTCGAATCCGGCTCCCGCAACTCGCGACAGAGTGCAGTAACCGCGAGGCCTGCAATTCAACGCCTGGCGTTTGATTCAACAGCTCTGTCGCGCCTGACCGTCAAATGCTAATTGACAGAAAGCGGAAGGCAAGGCAAAATGTCCGCCATGGAAGACTTAGCAAAACAAGTCCGCATCTGCATCGATCGCGGCGAGTTCTCGATGACCTCGCTTGCGAAGGAAGTCGGCTGCACTCGCCAGCACTTGCACGCAGTCCTGGCAAGCAAGCACAAAATGTCTTTGTCTTTAGCGGAAAAGATCGCTGCCGCTGTTGGCTGCGAGCTTCGCGTTCAGACTAGCCGGAAAAAAATCTCCTTGTAGTGTCATATTCCGCTTGACACCTGCGGATTAAATCCCGATACTCCCCGACGTTGAATCAAACGTCGGGTTTCTTTTTGCCCTGATCCGCGCCTCGCGGGGTCAGGCCAGGCCGCCCGGCAACACTTAACCGGGCGAGCATCTTTGCAGGTTCCTCTGCGTTGCTCGCTGCTGCATAGGGTCTTTCCCATGGAACAGCCAGCGCTCTTTCAGGATCCGCGTGACCTTCCGCCGCTGAACCGTCCGCAGGACGCATTGCTGGAAGCGATCCGCGATTGCAATGCGTCGGGCGACGCGCCGACGGCGATGGAAGCGGCCGCGGTCGCGGAGCATCGTTACGGCCGCATGCGGGAGACGTACCGCAAACGTGTCAAGGAATTGGTCGACAGCGGATACGTCGAAAAGGTTGGCCGCCGCCGCTGCCAGATCACGCGAAATCCTGCGTCGACGTATCGCGTTGTTTGTTGAACCATCCGGCCCGCTCGCAGATTTTCATTCCTCGTAGGGGTGATGATTGGCTTGGTTGCGAGCGGGCTTTTTGAAACAGCTTGGCGTCGCCAAGCGATGGTGGATTGCACCACCAAAGGCGAGAAAAGCTGCGGACCCCGAGAGCCGCGTAGCACTCGCCTCTACCCTACATTTTGCGGAGTTTTGCCGTGACGGTTCGTTGTGCGAAGATTGAAATCGCTGGATTTGGCAAGGCGTCAGGCCAGCGTGATAATTGGCGGCAGCTGGCTGTGGATTGTCAGCGGATGACGAATCGGCTGTGGCAGATATGGCTATGCCATCACGCCAACAACGAATCGGCGGCAAAACTCCGCGATCATTTTGATGCGTTCGCGAAATGGAAGCAGACTAAGGAGGGGCCAAAGCCGCAATGGCCGTGCAAGGCGCTGGAGCCGCCGTTGACCAAGAGTGCGGATCAGCGATCGTTCTATCGCATTTTGTCGGCAGAGTTTCCGGGCGTGAATGCACGGACTCGGGGGCTGCTGACAAACGCGTGGCAGTCGCGATTGAATAAGCGCAAGGCAGCGAGCGGCAATCTTCCGGGCTGGGTGTCAATTCTGTTCGCTAATGAGTCGCTGCCATCATTTCATAAACCGCAGCCGATCCCATTCGACAAAGATAATGCCAAACTGCGAAAGGAGGGCGGCAAGTACATTCTTGAATTGCGTGTCGAGCGATTGGCCGACAGCGGAAAGTCGGTGGTAGAAAAATGCGAGCTCATACTGGGAAAACGCAAATGCCGCAGCGTGCGAACGATTGTTGATCGCATTTTGTCGGGCGAGTACGCATGGAAAGGCAGCAATCTCGTCTATATCAAAGGCAAATGGTTCGCCATGGTGTCGTATGAAATGCCAAAGCAAGAACGGCCCGAGGTGGACCCAGACAAGGTGCTAGTGATTCGGCCAGGGCGGCGGATGCCGTGGTGGATTCGGCTTGGCCACGTGTCTCATGGGTTCGGCGGCAACGGCAAGCATGTGGAGTTCGCACGTCGGCGGATTCAGCAAGAGCGAGCCAACCGCAAAGAGCATTACCGCTGGGCTGGCTCTGCTCAGAAGGGCCACGGACGCAGTCGGGCAGATGGAGTGTGGACGCGGCTATCGAGTCGGTGGAAGGATTTCACGAAGCGGTACAACAACGAAGTCACGACGCGGCTGGTGCGATTGGCAGTAAGTCGCGGGTATGGCCGGATCGTTTACATCCAGCCGAAGGATGGTCGTCGTGATTCCCGGTATCTTTCGCAAGCGGGTAACGATGGCCGTCACGCGATGTACTGGGATTATTTTCAGTTCGGCTCGATGTTGTCGGCGAAGTGCGAGCATGAGGGGATTGGCTTTGAGACGAAAAGCAAAGGTGATGCTGCCTCCGGTGGCGTGTCAGGCGTGCGGAAAGCTAATGCGTCAAAGCGCGGCAAGCGTGCTAAACGGCAGCCCGCCGGTGTGTAGCGACTGTGGATTTCTTCGTTCTTGGTATGGGAGATTTGGAAATGGGAAAGAAACGGAATTGGCAACTTCGGATGAACGAGCAGCGAGAGCTGCGAAAGCAGGGCGTTGATCTGCTTTATCAGCGTGCGGTGCTGTTGCGGGATTGTTATCACGAGCAAGCGTTTCGGGAGTGGTGCGAAACCAACGGGGTCAACGAGCTTGACATGCTGGATCGGGAGCTGGAGGACGCGGCGGTGACGTTTCTTACGCTCGTTGCGGTCTTGGAATCTTACCCGACTGCGGAAGAGTGGCAGGGCCGGAACTTACGTGAAATGATCGCTGAGGTGATCCAGTCGCAGAAGCGGGATCGCCCGACGGAGCGAGTCAGTTGGAAAGAGCGGTGCCTGTCGGCAGAGAAAGAATGCGAGCGGCTACGTGGTGAGGTCGAAAAGCTACGTGAAATGCTGGAGTTATTTACTCAAAAGTCGGTCGCGTAGGGACCGCTCGCAAAAGGTTGGTTTGGCACCGTGTTTTTCGGTGCCAAACGTGGGGAAAGTAGAAGCGAACAAACGGACAAAGGGTAGATGCAAG
>CAZOVB010000097.1:0-7244 GCA_964583095.1 uncultured Planctomycetaceae bacterium | reverse complement strand
GTAGAAGCGAACAAACGGACAAAGGGTAGATGCAAAATGCAAACAAACGATAAAACGACGCTGGTGCTAAACCGGCGAATCGGGGAACGCGTCGTCGTGGATGGGCCTTGCGAGGTGATCGTCGATCGACTGCGGACGGGTGACGTGCGGCTGCGATTCCGCGCGGCGCGAAGCACGCGAATCATGCGTGCGGAGCTGATCGAGGATGAGCTGGGAGAGGAGGAAACGAAATGAGTTCCTGCGATACGGTGACAGCGGGTGTTCGTCGCGTGCCGTCGAACGGCAAGTATGCACACACGGTGATTGCGGAATGCAATCCAATGGAGGCGGTCGGCTGCGCGTGCTTCATGCGTAGCGCGGCGGTCCCACGGTGGACGTGCGGCGACGTGCGCTATGTGGTCGTGCGAGCGGCGCAACGCGTCACGGTGGCTGTGGTGCCATGCAGCGGAGGCGAGCCAGTGGTGATTGATGATGCAATCGTGTTGTTCGTGGGGGGGGCGTGGTTGGTAATTGATGCTTTTTTTGAGGAGGACGGGTGCAAGTGTTAGACGAAGATCAACGGCGAGCGTGCGGCAGCGCGGCAACACTGCTGCTAAAAGCGTTTGTTTGGAAAGACAGTCTGGAGGGCGGAAAGTTTTGGGCCTACGTACACAGCCGGCTGGCCAAGATGGAGATGACCGGTGACGTGTTGCGCGTAGGTGGTGCGACCGCCGAGCAGCCACAACACCAGCCAAAAAAAAGCCCAACTGACGAGGATGCGCGCCGAAGGCCGCGAGTACGGTTTCGCGATCACGAATCCGACGCGCCTAAATCGGGCGTGCTGGCGGCCGTGAAGCCTTGGAGTGCTGGGGATCCCTGTCGGTTTCTGGACACCGATGGGGTCGCGTGGCGGTTCTGCGAGCTTGAAGACGAGGACGCACAATGAAACGGGTGCGTGAAACCTATGACAGCGAACAGGCATGGCGGGCGGCAAGGCAGACTCGCCTACACACGACGGATCTGGCGGCGATCCTGGGCGTGTGCCCATGGAAGACGGCGTTGGAGATTCAGTGGGAAAAGCAAGGGAAGCTGGACCCGTTTGCGGGAAATGCGGCGACGGAGATCGGCCATGTGGTGGAGCCCGGTTTGCTGGATTACGCCGAGCAGCGTTTAGGGCCGATGGAGCGGCAGGCGGTCTGGCATGCACCGGAGGCATGCCTGGCCGCGACGCTGGACGGCTTCGTGAACAGCACCGGGGAAAACGTGGAAGCCAAGACAGCGGGGTTGCTGTCGGACTTCATCGACGTCAGCGATTGGGGAGAGGATGGCACGGACGCCATCCCGCCCAATTACTTGCTGCAGACGCAAGGCGGGATGCTGTGCAGTGGTGCGAATGTCTGCCACGTGTACGCGCTGATTCAGGACCGTGGCGTGTGCTACTTCCGCGTGGAGGCTGACGAGGCACTGCAGCAGTTCTTGGCCAGCACATGCGCCGCATGGTGGCAGCGCCACATGGTCGACGGCGATCCAGTTCCTGAAGGTCGGCTGCCGAGCATCGACGTCATTAAACGCCTGCGGCGGGAACCGGATTCGGTGCGGAACTTGTCGGGCGAGGACGCCGACATTGTGCAGCAGTGGCAGGACGCGAAGGCCGCTGCGAAGGCGGCAGATAAGGAGGCGAAGGAGCTGCAGGCGAAAGTCTTGATGGCGCTTGGCGAAGCCGAGGGTGGCCTGCTGCCGAGCGGTCAAATGGTGACGTATTTGGAAACGCACCGGAAGGGTTATGAGGTTGGACCGAAAACGTTTCGTACTTTACGTGTGAGGAAAAAATGAGCGGAGAACAAGCCGAAGACAAGATCCTGTCGTACACACCGTTCGGGGAATCGGAAGAAATTAAGCTGTCGGCTGGCATGGTGCGCAAGTATTTTGCCACGCCAACCAAGGCCGGCAAGATGCCGACGGACAAAGACCTGATGGGGTTTTTGATGCTGTGTAAGGCACGCGGTCTAAACCCTTGGGTTGGCGACGCGTACCTGGTGGGTTTCGACGCCAAAGACGGGCCCCAGTTCAGCCTGATTACGGCGGTGCAAGCACTGTTTAAGCGGGCGGAGACGCACCCGCAGTTTGCCGGCATTGAATCGGGGGTGATTGTCCAGGCGGACAATAAACCGGTGTATCGGCAGGGGGACATCGTCTTCAGCGGCGAGCATCTGCTGGGCGGCTGGGCTCGCGTGTACCGGCGGGACCGCGACGTTCCGTATTACGACGCGATCGACGTCAAGACGCGGGACAAGGGGTTCGGCAATTGGAAGTCGGATCGTGCGGGAATGATCGCCAAATGCGCGGAGTCAAGCGTGCTGCGGCAAGCGTTTCCGACGCAAAACGGCGGGCTTTTTACGCGTGATGAGGCCGGGCTGATGCTGGAGGGTGAATTTCGCGAACCGCAAAAGGTCCGTGCAGGCAACCGCACGGAGGCGTTGCGCCAGCGGTTGCTGGAGCAGCAGCCGGAGGAGCAATCATTCGCGGAGCAGGTGGACGCACCGCGAGATGAGGAGGCCGTAACGATCCAGCCGGGCGGCCCGCAGGGCGAATCGAGCGCGGACGCCGATCGTGCGGCCGGGGGCGACGAGATAGCGTTTTAGTCGCTCGCGTGGCGGGCGGAATGTTTCTTTTTGTTTGGAAGACGGAGTGAAATCATGTCAATTGAAATTAAAGACTTGGGGCCGGTCGAAACCTTAACGCTTCCCGTCCCAGACGGCGGCGGCGTGGTGGTCCTGCGAGGCGCGAACGGCGCAGGGAAGACGCGAACGCTGGAGGCATTGGAGGCGTTGGCCGGCAGCCGCGGAAAGCCGAGCGTACGGGACGGCGCGGTCGCTGGGAGCGTGCACGGGCTCGGGGTGACGCTGCATGTGGCGAGGTCTGCGAAGCGGGTCGGGGAACTGGAAGTCGCGACGTTGGAGGGCCGGTTATCTGTCGCGGATTTGGTCGACCCCAAAATTAAGGATCCCAATGCTGCGGATGCGAAGCGAATTAAAGCGTTGATCCAGGTCGCGGGAGCGGAACCGTCGGCCGATCTGTTTTACGCGTTGGCTGGTGGGCGTGACGAATTGGAACGCCTGGTCAGCCCGGAAGCGCTGGAGGCAACGGACTTGATCGCGATGGCTGGGAAGATTAAACGCGACCTTGAAAGGGCCGCACGCAGCGAGGAGGACGCGGCGGAGAATGCGCATGGCCGCGCACAGGCGGCCAGAGAAGCGGCTGGCGACGCGGCGGAACCGACGGCCGTGGCGTCGCAGGACGCGTTGCGGGAGCGGCTACAGCAGGCGAACCGGCAGCTAGACGAACTGCAACGTCAGCAGGCGCACTACGAGGAAATGGTCGCTCGCGTGAAAGCGGCCGAGGCGGATATTGCCGCGCTGCAGGAGTCCCGGCAGGGTCCGACGGTCGACCAAGAGCGTCAGGCGTTGGACCGTGCGACCAAAGCGGATGAGGACGCGGCGGAGGCGGTTGCGGAGGCGCGTCTGGCGCTTGAAAAGGCGGAGAAGTGGCGGGAGGCGACCAAAGCGACGAAAGAGCGGCACCGGGAGCGGTTGCAGTTGCTCGAGCAACGCGACGCAGAGCAAGCGGAGCTGCGAGCGATCACGCAAGCGACGCTGCCGAAGCCGCCGACGGATGCTGCGGTGGCGCAGGCGCGAGCGATGGTCGAATCGTGCGAAATGGCGATTGAGCAGGCTGCGGTGGCACGCCGGGCGAATGAGCATTTGGAGGCGGCGGAGCGGCACGGGAGGGAATCGCTGGCACACCGCAATCGGGCGACGGAATTGCGCACCGCCGCGCGACGCACCGACGATGTATTGAGCGAGGCGGTGGCTCGCACGGGAGTCGCACTACGCGTGCACCAAGGCCGCCTGCTGACGGAGCACCCCAAACGCGGCGAAACGTACTACGCGGAATTGAGCCACGGGGAGCGGTGGCGAATCGCGTTGGACATCGCGATTCAGGCGGTCGGCGAAGGTGGGCTGTTGGTGCTTCCGCAGGAAGCTTGGGAGGGCCTGGACCCGATGGCCCGGTCCGCGATCGCGGAACAGGTCCACGCGGCAAACGTCGTTTTGGTGACCGCGGAGTGCAGCGAGTCCCACGAAATCGAGGCGGACGTGCTGTGAGCCGGGACAAGGCGAGTAACGAAACCTTGGCTGCGGCGGTCATCGACTTTGTGCGGTCGGAGCGGCGTGATATTTCTCGCGTCGCTGTGATCAGCGAGCTGATGATGCTGGGTGCCTGGGGTGATTGGCCACAAGCGACGTCGGAGCAATGGAACGACGCGGTCGGCGAAGCGATCGACGGTGGAATGGTGAACCTGACACCAAGCGGGCGGCTTCGGTATGTCGCGCCAGCCGAAAAACCGAAGGGCTATGACCAACAAATGGACCTGTTTCCATGAGCGGCAGTCGAGCACGCGGGCAAATTGTTTTGCGGATCGTCGGCTTGATCGACGTAAAATCAAGGAGATAAAGGTAGATGCAAAAGGCATTGGAAACGGCGGGCCGCGTCAACCAAACGCTGGCCAGCACCGAACGCGCCGCAAAGCAGCTGCGAGAAGACACACTGCATGCCTTGCGGGCGGTAGCCAAGATCAGGCAGCGAGCGGCCACAAACGAAGCGATTGAACAGCAGATATGGGCGATCCACGCGGAAGTCCGCGAACATCGGAACTCGCTCAATTCCGACGAGGTTTGTCGGCGCATCCGGCAAGCGATCGAGGTGGCGGTCACCAACGTGCAGCATCGATGCGAAGCGCTGGCAGCGGACAATGCGGTCCTCCAGCAGCAACTGGATGACGCCTTGGCCGACCTGCGGGTCGCCAAACGCAAGAACCGGCCAAAAAAGTAGGGACCATGCCACGGATACGGACAATCAAGCCGGAGTTCTGGAGCGACGAAAAGCTGGCTCCGCTGGACCCGGTCGACAGGCTCGCGTTCCTCGGGCTGATATCGATGGCTGATGACTTTGGCCGGGTGCACGATAACGTCAAGGTCATCGACGCATTCGTGTTCCCGGAGTGTTCGCGAACCGTTCGCGAATCGCTCGCGAACCTGTCGCGACTGGGTCGGATTCACCGCGGGAAGGCTTCGAGCGGCAAGCGGATCATCGAAATCGTGAACTGGAGGGAGCATCAACGGGTCGACAAGCCGCAACGAGCGACCGCACTACCCGAAATCGAGGAGTTTTCCGAAGAATCCCTTGAAGAAACGTGCATTCGCGAACCATTCGCGAATCATTCGCGAACCGCTCGCGACCTTACCAGGGATCAGGGATCAGGGACCAGGGATCAGGGACCAGGGATCAAAAGTAATGCGGCGAACAAGTCGCCGCGTCCAAATGTGTACCCGGAGGCTTTCGAAGCCTTCTGGAAGACCTACCCGCCCAACGGCAGTGGTCGCAAGCGCGGCAAGCGCAAGTGCCTCACGCTATGGCGACAGGTTCCAGAAGCCGAACGGCCGAGGGTCGAGGAGGCGGCGCAACGCTACCGCGCCGAATGCGATCCGGAGTACGTGCGCGATCCGGAGCGTTTCCTGAAGGCCGATTTTTGGCGCGACTACCTGGGGCCGGCAGAGCTGCCCGCAGGACGGTCACCCGCCAAAAACGCAGGCCCGCGCAAACGAAACGCACTCGAGGCCCTGAGGGAGGCAGACCGTGCAAGCGGAGCAATTTGATCAATGGCTGCGCGATTACCGCTGCAGCTACCCGACGATCGGCGACTGGCTCGACCGGTTGGAGGATCCGGCGGCGACGCTGCGGAAGTGGCGGCGCGTGCTGGAGCCGATCGAGCTGGACGAAGCTTTGTCGGTGACCCGGCGGATGGAAGACGGCGAGCTTGACCCTCCGCTGCAGTGGGAGCAACGCGACCGGACCGCCACGATCGTGCGGCGGGAGGCGATGCAGGCACGCTCCAGCCGACGGGAGCGTGAGCGAGATTTGCACCTGCAGCACCGGCCGGTGATGACGCAAAAAGCTGGCAAGGTGTACCCTTTGGGGGGCATCTTGCGCGCGCTAATCGCGTTAGGCAAACAACAGGCCGATGGGCAGATGGAACCCGATGCTGCCGCGGCGAAGCGTGAGCAGTTGTTCTATCAAGCGAGGCAGTGCGACAGTCCGCCGCCTCGCTTCCGGTGCACCCATTGTGGAGACACCGGGCTCATCGTCGTATGGCACCCTCGCTGCGTCGCGTTGATGCGAGCGAAGGGCGAACTGCCCGCTGACCAGCGACATGCGGCGGTGGTGCTTTGCAGCGAGGCAGGATGTATGGCCGCGCAATCGCAAGAGCGTGCGAACAGCCGCGATGGCGTCAAACGCAAACTGGCGATGTTTGCCGCTCGCCAGCATTGCCGCGTGTTTGGCGGATCGTTGCCAAGTGATAAAGATTACGAAACGTTTCGCGAGTGGATGCGTGAGCAATTCGTGCCGCCGGAAATGGCAGGCGAGTTCAGCGACTGGAATTCCGTGGCGGGGTATATCACATGAGAATCTTAGCGATTGACCCTGCGACCCGGTGCGGCTGGGCGCACTCCGACGGCATGGGTGGCACATGGGATTTGTCGATCCGCCGCGACGAAAGCGCGGGAATGCGTCTTTTGCGGCTGAGCGGCAAGTTATCGGAGGTCCGGGATTCTGTCGGCGTAGACATCGTCGCGTACGAGGCCGCACGCAATGCTGCGCCGAAGATGCAAGGCGCACTGGTCGTGCAAGCAACGCTGCAAGGCGTCATCGTGCATTGGTGCGAGCAGCACGCGATAGAATACAGGGGGTACAGCCCCAGCGAGGTGAAAAAGCACGCTACCGGAAAAGGCAATGCAGGCAAGGCACATATGGTGGCAGCCGCGGTCGAAAAGTTCGGCGCGGTCGAAGACGACAACCACGCCGATGCGTTGTGGATCCTAGACTTACTGCGGCGGGAGTTGTGCCTGTGACGTTGATGCAATCAAGGGGAGAAAGAAGCATGAGCTGTTTTGAGTGCGCTACGTGCGGCATCCCGCAAATCGATAGGCCGCTAGTTGGCTACGTCGCGGGATGCGTTCATCATCCACCATGCCCGCATAAGTATGTTTTTGTTTGGTTTGCCGGCGACCTAACCGGCCATGCGTTTATAGGCGTTTCCGGGGCTTGGTATAAAAGCTTGGAATCGATGCACAGGGGACTTTCGGTGCATCCGGTCGCTTGGGCGAATTCGCGTGAATTGCTTGACGACCTGCGAATGCTGGCGAACG
>CAZOVB010000096.1:0-11527 GCA_964583095.1 uncultured Planctomycetaceae bacterium | reverse complement strand
CCTGCTCACCTGATCTCCTGCTCAAGCTGCGAACATCATCCCCGGCAGGTTCGACGCCCACTGCGGGTGCCACGATCACTGGCCCAGAGGCCGAGAAGCTTCTCAGCGGTTGCGACGCCGCCTTGCAAGCCAGGCGCCCCCAAAGGCCAGAAGGGCCAGGCTCGAAGGCTCGGGCACCGGCGGGGCCGTGGGCGGATCAAAGCCGGAATAGGTGGTCTGCCGCCCGAACCGCTTGGCCAGGAGGACATAATCGGCGAAGTCCACATCCAGATCGTTGTCCAGGTCGCCGTCGGCCCAGAGGATCGTACCCTCGTCGGTGTAACCGGCCTTGAGGGCTGCCAGGTCCGCTTCGTCGATGACGCCGTCGCCGGTAAGGTCGCCCTGCATCGCCTCCTGCCAGCCGATGTCGAAAAGCCCGGCAAAGTCCAGATCGGTGAAATGCTTCCGCGAGCCGATGAAGATCTCCGGGTCCATGGCCGTCTCCTGGGCCTGGGGTCCGTAGACGCTTGGGGTCCCCGAAATCCAGTGCCCCCCGCCGGTCTGAAGTGGAACGGCTGAGCCGTAGAGCTCTACGCTGCCAGAGCCGGTGAAGTACGGATCTCCCTCGGGACTGAGCCCGATCAGGGCGTCCCAGGCATCGCTCGTGCCGAAGCCCAGAACGTGGGCCAGTTCGTGGATGGCCACGGAGTAGAAGTCCAGGTGACCTGAGGGGACGGGACTGTCCAGGCCAAAGGCCCAGGTTTTTGCGGGGTTGAAGGACATCGATCCGCCCCACCCCACGAAGTTGCGGGAATCCTGCTGCTGGCCTCGCCATCGGATGGTGTCCAGCCACGAGCCGCTGCCCGAGGCGGAATAGCCCCCGGTTCCCCCCCGGGCGGCGGAGGAGAGCATCGGTTCCGCCCCGACATAGACGCGGAACTCGTCTTGCCTGATTACGGGATTGGGCACTTCCAGGCTGCCGTCTCCGGATGGATTGAAGAACGAGATGGTCCAGGAATTGCTGCCCGTCGGCTGAACCGGTGCCAGCGGGTCGGCCAGGCGTGCGAAGGTTGCCACGGCCTGGTCGAGTGCTTCGCGCCGCTGGGGATCATTGAAGAACCCGGTGGTATCGTAGGAGTAGTCCAGGACGATATCGGCCCCGCTGACAGGTAGAGACAAGGCGGCCAACAGGAGGGGGATACAACTCGATGCGCGAGCGGACATGTACATTCCCTTCCGGATCCAAGGGCTGGGAGAACTGAGCACTTGCCCTATTCTACAAGAACCACCCGGAGGGGTCCACTTTCTCCGGTGCCCGGCGCATCAGAAAACCGCGGGGCAAAAGGCCTTGGCCCTTCGCCCCGCGGGGTGTTGCGACTTCGACTGCGTTTTCAGGAGGCTCAGTCTTCCTGCTGTTGGGCAGGATCGCTGGGCTCGTCGAAGCTGATTTCCTGATCCTTCAGCTTGGCCACGCGGACCGACCAGTCCTGGATGGCGGCTCGTTCGAGCTCTTCCTGGCTTCTGCGGAGGCTCTGGAAGCGGTTTCTTGCTTCGTCGCGGGCCTTTTCCGCCCGGGCCAGTGCGGTCTCCAGGTCGGTTCCGGTCCGGACGCGATTCTCAAACCGTTCGGACATGGCGCAGATGCGCTCCGAATCGACCTGGATCACGCGGGCGTTGAACCGGGCACGGACGGCCTTGTGGGTCGCGTCGGCGATGCGACGGCGTGCGTCGACCGAAGCGAGCTGGCTGTTGGCCTGGGCGTCGGCAGCCACGCGGGCGGCCTCGCTGCGAGCCTGGTCCTGCTGGACCTGCTCGCGTGCCTGGGCCAGGAGCCGTTCGTACTGGGCCTGTCCACCGAGGGACTCGATCTTGACCAGTTCGAGGGACCGTTCGATATCGGCCTTGGCCACCGACTGCTGCATGGCGTGCTGGGCCTGGATTCGATTGACCTCGGCTTCGGTCTTGCGGGTCAGGACGTCGGCATTGACGAGGACTTCCTGGTAGTTGGCCTCGGCAATCTGGGTCTGGCTGCGGACGGAGCTGTCGAGCTTGGCCAGTTCGGCTTCCAGGAGCTTCACACCGGCTTCGACCTGGGCGTCGATCTGTGCGGCCAGGACGGCCTCACCGCGTTCGACGTTTTCTGCCTCTGCCAGGAGCGACTGCTTCTGGGCTTCGCCTCGCTGCTTGACGGCCCAGAGGAGGGTTTTGAGCGCTTCTACTTCGCTCTGGCCCTTCTTTCTGGCCACCTGGGAAGCGATGAGCAACTGCTTGGCCTGTGCGGTCGCGACCTCACGTGTGTTGGTCGCCTGAGCACGCAGGTCGGCCACCTGGGCCTGGGTTTCCTTGCGGAAGGCCTTGGCTTCGGCCACGGCGCGGGCGTACTTGCTCTTGGCGATTTCGTTCATGGCCTTGGCCTGGGCTTTGAGCTGGGTCAGTCGGGCGCGGGCCTGTGCTTCGCCGGCCTCGGCCTGGAGAGCCTTCTCTTCGCTCAGGGCCAACTGCTGCTGCTTGATGGCGGCGAGTCGATCGTTCGACTCTTCGAAGGTCGCCTTGGCCAGCAGTTCCAGCGAGTCGGCCTTGGCCCGCTGCCGCATGACCTTTGCCAGCGAGGCGCGGTAGGCGGCTACGTGCTCGGGCTCGATCTGCGGAACGACCGGAATCACATGGCGGGCCTGGGGCACCTCGTGAACGCTTTCGGGAAGGGCTTCGCCCTCGGCGGTGTTGCCGGGGAAGTCAGGCTGGCCGGCTTCCTTCTGCGAAGCGATCTGATCGAGGATCCGGGCGCGGACCTGGGCGGCCTCGGCCTGGGCGTCGGCGATCAGTTCCTGCTCGAGGGCCTCGGCGACCTCTTCACTGTGAGCAGCCGTTTCCTTGGCGGCCACGAGTCGGGCCTCTGCTTCGGCCTTGACGAACTCGTTGCGGGCGTGCTGTTCCAGACGATCGGCCTCGTTGCGAAGCTTGGTGATCTCGCCGATTTCTTCCTTGAGCTGCGCCTGGAGACGGGCTTCTGTCTTGGCGGCTTCGGCCTGGGCGAAGCGACCGACCATTTCGGCCTCGGCACGGAGGCGGTCGAGTTCGGCCATGGCGCGTTCGAACTTATTGGGTGCGTCGGCATACTGGAGACGCAGGTTGGCCTCGGCGGCTTCCAGATCGGATTCAGCCGTGGTGAGCTTCAACTGGTACTGATCGTCGGAGTCCTGGGCTTCCAGGGCCTTGGCTCGGGCTTCGAGCTCCTGTGCGAGGGCTTCAGCCCGCTGGAGGACGCTTTCGCGCTCCAGGGCCAGGCGGGTGGCTTCGGCTTCGGCGGCGATGGGAACGACCTCGATCTTCTGGGTCAGTTCGAAGGCGCGGGCCTCGGTTTCCTGCTGGGTGGAATCCGCCTGTTCGCGAAGGCGTGCGACGGTCGCGGCGGCGCGATCGCGAACGGCCTGGGCGCTCTGGCGCATCTCGGCCAGGGAGGCGTTGCCTTCCTTTTCCATTGCGGTACGGATGTTGGCCAGCTTGGCGATGCGGGCCTGGGAGTTTTCATACTCGCTCTGGGCCTGGCTGACCATGTTCAGATGGAGCGTCTCGCGCTCCTTGCGGAAGGCCTCGATGATGGCGCCATGGCGCTCATCGGCGGCGGCGACTTCCAGGCGACGGGCCTCGATGGCAGCCAGCAGTTCCCGCTGCTTTGCGGCGGACTGCTTGCGGATCATCTCGGCCTGGGCCAGGGTCTTGTCGGCGTCGGCGTCCGAGGCGATCTGGGTGGCGTGGACCTCGGAGATCTTGCGTTTGAAATCGGCCTGTGCGCGGGTTTCTTCCGCGGTGGCCGAGGCAAGGGTCTCTTCGACGCGGGCCATTCCCACGCGACCTTCGCTGACGTACTCGACCGGCAGATCGTTGTCGCCGGCCTGTTCATTGAAGAAGCTTCGCGTCTGGTTGAGCTTCTCCTGGTCTTCACTTCTGCCCTGCATTTCCTGCCCACAGCCGACGGTCATCAGGACCAGTGCGGCGATCTGCAGCAGTGCGATCCTGCGGATCCACTTTCTGCTGCGAAACAGGCTCGAAATGCCCGGTACCCATTGTGGGTTGTTCGGCTTTGCCAACTGCATGCTTGCTGCCTCCTGAAGCTGGGTTTTCTGTGGGGGAGACCCCTCTCCCCCGACCAATGTCGATAACGTTGCCTCTTCATTTCGAGGCCCTGAATGGTTTCGTCCGGATCGGGGAGGGGGTTTATTAGTCTCTGCTGGGAATTCTCCGAAAAGCGCAACCGACGACCGCACGCCAAAGACATATAACCCCTTAACAAAAAGACTTTTACATTCTCGACTCAGCCACGGGGATATTCTTGCATCTCTCCAGCAAGGGCAGATCGGGAAATCTCGCCCTTCCCAAAAAGCCTCTTGCGTGGCATGGCCAGGCGCTTCGCCTATAATCTCCCCAAAATGATCACCCTCAACACACGAATCCTCTCGGCCCCAATGACGGGGACCCAGCGCTATACCCGCGAGCTACTCCGGCGATTGGGAGATGTCCTGGAGCCGATCGGGCCCGAAAGGCACAGCCGCGGCCTGAAAGGTCACCTCTGGGAGCAGTTTCGCCTGCCGGGCCTGTGCAACGGCAACCTGCTCTGGAGCCCGGCCAATACAGGCCCCGCAGGCTATGCCAGGCAGGTCGTGACCGTTCATGACCTGACGCCCGTGGACCATCCCGAGTGCATGGGCAAGCTCTTTGGCCTCTGGTATCGCCGCCTCTGGAAGAAACTCCTGCCCCGCGTCGAGCGAATCCTCACCGTCAGCCGGTTCACACGCCAGCGGATCCTGGATGTCTACGGCCTGGACGAAGACCGCGTCGTGGTGACCCCCCTGGCCGCGGCCGAGCAATTCCGCCCCGCCGGGGACGAACAGATCGCCCAGGCCCGACGCGCCGCGGGCATAGGCCCCGAGCCCTACATCCTGACCGTCGGGACGATCGAACCGCGCAAGAACCTTCCCCGCCTGCTGGAGGCCTGGAAGCAGGTCTACCCGAAGCACAGGGGCTTGAGGCTCGTGATTGTCGGCGCCGCCGGCAGCGAAAGCGTCTTTGGCCCAACCGCCAAGGCTGCCCCCGCCGCCGGGCTGCACCTGGCCGGCCGGGTGGAAGACGCCCACCTGCCAGGGCTCTACAGCGGTGCGGAGCTGATGGTCTATCCCTCGCTGTATGAAGGCTTCGGGCTGCCGCCGCTGGAGGCGATGGCCTGCGGAACCCCGGTGGTCGTCTCCAATGCCCCGGCCCTGGTGGAGGTGGTCGGCCAGGCGGGGAAAATTGTCCAGGCCCGCGACCCGGACGCCATCGCCGAGGGGATCCTCGAGGTGCTCGAAGCCCCCGACCGGCAAGTCCTGGCCCGAAAAAGCCTGGATCGCGCAGCCTGCTTCTCCTGGGACGCTACCGCCCAGGCCTCCCTGGGCGTGCTGCGAGATGTCCAGCAACGAACCAATTGAACAACTTGACGGACCCGCAACCCTACCGGGGTCGAAGATCCAGACAGTAAAGCGGGCCGTTGGTCCTGCGGACGTACAGTTTGCCCCGTGAAAGCGCCGGCAACGCATAGGCCTTCCCGCTGCCAAGATCCGGCGCAAAGCCCACCAGCTCGCTGCCCTTCCGGTCGATCCGCAGCATCGACAGGCCCTGGTGGTTCTGCAGAATCAACTTGCCGTCGGCCACAATGTACCCGGGCCGGCTGACGTGGATCCGCTTCTCGGACATCTCCGGATCGATCCGATTGGTATGCCACAACAGCTCCCCCGATTTCAGATCGTACGATTGCAGGATTCCGATACCCGCCGGACGCGTCGCGGGCAGCGCCGGGCCCTGACCCTTATGAACGCCCTGGTTGTCCACCCCCAGAAGCATGCCCTGCCACGGAACGTAACTGTGGTACCAGCTCACCAGATGCGGGCTCTGCCAGACAAGCCGGGGCCCGCCGGCCTCGATGCGAACACAGTACGTCCGGTTCGTGGTCCGATGGTTCCAGATGTTGTCGATCACCAGATCCCCCACGATCACCGGCGTTACCTCGCAGTGCGAAGGCCCCAGATTCTCAAGCCCGAACTGCCGGGCATAGTCGAACTGCCACAGAACCTTCCCATCGGCCGGATCCACACCCGCAAGCTGCGTACCCGTCGGCCAGACAATCGTCCGCTTCCCGCAAAACGTCCCCACAACCGGCGAGGCCATGTCGTTGCGAGAAGAGCCGATCAACGGCCGGCTGCGCCAGACACGATCCCCCGTGCGGGCATCGTAGGCCAGGATGCTCGTGCGTTTCCGCCAGAAGAAACGGTCCCGCTTCTCGGGCTCCAACTGGTTCAGCTCCTCGATCTCCTCGGCCGAGAGCAGCCCGGCCAGCTCGTCCGGCGAAAACTCCTCCGTGCCGTATCGGCTGTATACATACACGCGCCCGTCCAACACCAGCGGCGAGCAACTGTAACCGTAAAACGAATGGTCCGCCCCGCCGACCCACTTTCGGGTATCGACCTTCCACAGGACCTCGCCCGACTCAGCATCGATGCAGGCCAGCTTGCCGGTCCGCGAGGCCGTGTAGACCTTGCCGTCAACCACCGTGGGCGTCACATGCGGGGAATGATACGTCCGCTCCTTTGTCGGCTCGTCGATCGGTGTCCGCCACAGTTCCTTGCCGTCGGATACCTGGAGACACAGCAGCGAGTCCCGGCGAGGCGCCCGACGATCCGTCTGGCCCGGGTCCTGCAGCGCGCCCATCACGTATACGCGATCCCCCAAGATCGAGCATGAGCCGCCCCCCACGCCAACCGGGGCCTGCCAGAGAATCGGCGGCCCTGCCTCGGGCCAGCTTTCGGCCAGGTTCCGCTCCTGGCTGACGCCGTTTCGCTCCGGGCCGCGAAACTCGGGCCAGTCCTGCCCGCAGGCCTCGAGGGCACCGCAAGTCCAAACGGCCAGGGCCGAGACCAGAATCCAGTTGGCCTGTAGGTTCGGGCGATCCATGCTTCGTCTCCTGAAAAAGAACAACGGGCGGGCCTTGCGCCAAGGCCCGACGCTTACCTTCCGCTTCTATTGAACACCAAAGTCCTCTCCTTCCGCATAGACAAACAGGCCATGTTCATATAAGATACGACCATGACCGGTTCGATCCCACCCCTGCGCGTCCACAACGGTGCCTTCACCATCTGCAGCCCGCAGTGGTCCTGGTCCACTGTGCATCCCCCCCTCGGATGGAAGGGATGCATCCTCTGGAACGTCCTGAGCGGGAGTGCGGAACTCGTCGGCCCGCAGGGATCCATCGAAGCGCGCCCTGGCAGGATCCTCTTGCTCAACGTGGAAAACGCCGACTACGAAGGCTGGACCACCCAGCCTGAAGATATGGCCCTGCAGTGGATTCACTTCCGGTTCCAGGCCCCCAAGCCCCCCGGGCTCCAGCCGGCATGGAATGTCCAGGATGGACCCTTCTTCGAGGCCGTCTTCTCACGCGTCATCCGGCGCGTTCACGGGCCCGGCCACGTAGACCCCCCTGCCGATGCCTGGCTGCGAGCAGCCCTTCTGGAACTGGTTCAGGCCAAGCCGTCCCCGCCCCCCACCCGGGAACAGAGCGGGCCCAGACAGGCTGCCATACAGCAGCTCTGCCAGGAAATCGAGCAGCGTCCAGCACACCGATGGACCGTGGCTGAGATGGCCAGGCGAACCAACCTGAGCCCCACCCACCTGGCCAGGCTCTTCCGCAGACTCCGAAAGACCTCGCCCGGCCTGTTCGTCATCCGTACGCGCGTACGCCTGGCCCAGCACCACCTGCGGCTGAGCAACACACCCCTGTCCGTGATCGCCGAAACGCTGGGCTACTGCGACCCGTTCGCCTTTTCCAGGCAATTCAAGAAGGTCACCGGGCAGAGTCCCAGCCAGTACCGCCGGGAAGCCCAGCACTGATCTTCCTCAATCAGGCCCGGCAAGGGCCGGCACGCCAAAGGCCCACCAGCAGCCGCGGGTGTTGTGATCTGCCCGGCGGGGTTCTCCGACTCGGGGTTACCCCTCATCCAGTATCCCGGGCCCGTAGGGGAAAAAGTGGAAGCAAGGCGGCGTGCCAAGCCAGCCCACGTCATTGGTTTTGCGAAGGTGGGCCCAGAGGCCTCTGGCCAGGCGACGCAGCGTCTCGTCGCAGCTCGGATCGTCGATCCGGTTGCGGACCTCCCACGGATCCTCGGCCAGGTTGTACAGTTCGCTCTTGCCGAACGCGTTGTACACCAGCTTCCAGTCCCCGTCCCACATCAGACGCTGACAGTACCCCAACTGGCTGCCGTAGTTTTCGGCAAAGCCAACCGTCCAGTCGGCCTCGTGGGCCTTCGGGTCGGCCAGCAGGGCTGCCGCGCTGCGGCCATCGGTGGGGAACCTCTCGCCCTGGCCGGTCAATTCCACCAGCGTCGGACACAAATCATGCAGGCCAACCCGTGCCGACGTCCGAACCCCCCGGGCAATCCCGGGGCCGCAGATCGCCAGCGGAACGTTGTAGACCGGCTCGTGGCTGAAGAGAATCTTCGTGTAAATCCCGTGGGCCCCCAGCGCATCGCCGTGGTCCACCGTGAAGAGCACAATCGTGTTATCCAGCTGTCCGGCCCGCTCGACCTTGTCCAGAAGCAGCCCGAAGAGCCGATCGTGCTCTTCCACCGACGCGTAATGGCAGGCCCGGATCTTCCGGTGGTCTTCGTCGGTCAGCCCGCGGAACGTATCGTGGACCATCCGGTAAATCTCCGGCTTGTCCGCGCAGTCGTGGTAGCGGTTCTCAGGCAGCCGAAGATCCATCTCCAGGTACTTCTCGACCAGGTCCACGTGGGCATCCTTTCGGGTGTGCGGACCCGAAAAGCTCAGCGCGCACGCCCACGGATCGCCGCTTTCGATGTGCTCATCCATCCAGGAAAGGGCGTTGCGGCAGTGGATCATTTGCGGACGCTCCTCCAGGGGCATCTGGGTCGGGCAGCAGAGACCGGGGCGGCCATACCCGGGGTTGGGCTCAATCCCCTGCCCCACCTGCCACACCTTGGGCACAGGCCCGGCGTGCAAGGTGGCCCCCGGGTCCCAGACCTCCCAGCCGAACCGGTTGACATTGTGATAGTAGTCCACGTGCCACTTGCCGAAATGCCCCGTGCGATAGCCGGCCTCCTGGAGATTCATCGCCCAGTGACGCTTGTCCTCCTTGAGCCTGGCCACGTCCGGGTCGGACTTTGGAGGCAGATGCACCTGCGTAGCACCGTGGTTGTGCGGCAGCAGCCCGGTATGCAGCGACGCACGCGCCGGCGTGCACACCGGAGAGGGCGTATACGCGCGATCCACATGAACCCCACGGGCCAGAATGCGATCCAGATTCGGCGTGCGACACGGGCTCTCGGCCCGGAGGACCTCGGCCACCACCTGGTCGGCCATCAGCAGCAGTACGTTCGGAGCGGACATGGAACTTCCCTCCTGTTTGGGTGACGGTGACAAGATAACCAACCCGCAGCATACACAGTGGCCCGCCCCTTGTCGCCCCCCTCCTCAAATCCCCCTCCTCAAATCCAGTTGCTCTGCCGTGGGCAAGAAGATTCCATACTGCGAAACCCTTCTCACACAGACGCGCCCGGCGCGGGATAATAGCGCCGGTACCTGATTCACAAAGGCAGACCAAATCCCATGGACCGATTCAGCCTCGCTGTCGCCCTGCTGCTCTTCTGGATCGCCCGGTGCGAATCGAACCCCTCGCGGTTGCCCGCGACGTACCCGCCCCCCGTCGTCAGGTGGTGCTCGATGGCGGTCTCGAAGGCATGTTCGGTATGCTGGCCCGGCATTAATTCACCTCCGCCGCAAGCATGTCGCGATCTGTGTCGCGATCCGTCGCGATTATCTGTCGCAGTAGTCCGTCGCAGCTTGTCATAGCTCGTTGTCGCAGCTTGTCACAGTAACTCATGGCCTGGCCCTTTCCCCAAGGGTGTATCGCTTGGTCGGGTCGGTCGGGCTGGTTCCGCTTCCGGACAGTAAGCCCTTGTCAAGCAACCCCTTAAGGTCGCGTTGGAGCGAGCGCCGGTTAACGCCGGGCCACAAGGCCTCGTAGTCCTGGATCGTCAGGCTGCCATGTTCCATCACGTGCCCCAGGGCCTTGACCTGGCGCTCACTCAGCCCGTGCTCCTTGGCCAGGATGTCCCGCTGAATGGCCCGTTCGCCGCGTTGGCGGACCTCGCCAAGCTGCGTGGCCAGCCCCTGGACGAAGTATTCCAGCCAACCGGTCAGGTCCATTCCGCCATCGCGCACGCCCTGGATCGCCGCGTAGAAAGCCGCCCGGTCGCGGTCGTAGTACTCGCTGATCGTGAACAGCCGCTTGAAGTCGTACCCCGCCCGGTACAGGCACAACGTCGACAGCAGACGTGATGTCCGCCCGTTGCCGTCCAGGAACGGATGGATATGCACAAGCTGGAACTGCGCCACGCCGCTGACCAGCACCGGATGCACCTGGCCGGGGCCGTTCAGCCACGTCACCATCTCCGCCATCAGTGCCGCAACATCCTGGCCATCGCTCGACGCGTCGCCATTCTGCCCCAGACGCTTTCCGGTCCACGATTCAATGTGCTCCAGCCCCATGTACGGGAGATCAGCTTCGGCACCATCAACCTTCTGGTTGATCAACTCGGCGCTGTATTTCAGGCGGCGGGCTTGACAATGCCGGAGTCTGCGAGCAGTTCCAGCCAGTAGCCGGTTTCTTCCAGTTCCTGTAACGCGCCTTCGGTCTTGCTGATCATTTCGGCATCGGCCCGGCTGCGCTTGCCCTCCCGAACATGCGCCCCCACGGACGTTCCCGAACGCAGAACCTGTTTACCGATAACCTGTGCCTCGGTCGTCTTCGGCAACGCCGCATACAGGCGCACGATGCGCAGCGCAAATGCCTTCGTGCGATCCAGGACCGTCATAGGCCCATTTATCATTCCGCATTCATCACTCATCATTGCCGTCCGCGGCCTTTCTTCTTTGCCTTGGTTTGCTTTTTCTTCGGTGCTTTCATCTGCCGCTCATGTTCGAGCGCATTGGCGGAAGTACGCAGATCTTCGACATAGCGGGACTCGGCCTGCTTTTCGGCATCAAGTCGCCGGCGATCTGCGAAGGCGTCATACTGCTCGTGGGCATATTCCAGGGCGTCTTCGTGACTGACCGAACCGGCGTCGGCCAGCACGGGCAATTCGGTGTCGCGCAGGAACTTATCCAGGAAGGCCTGCCAATCGTGCATGTGGATGTCCTGGCGGCGCTGGGCGCGGAACTCGGCTTGGTCCAAGAACATGACGGTGATGCGGTTGAGGGTGTCAATCTCTTGGGCATCGAAGTAGTTCTTGGCGGTGCCCACGTCGCGCTTGATGACGCGGTCGCCTTTCCAGGCGGTCAGGCCCATGTTGGGCAAGGTACTGTCGGCGCGACGGCGGATGATCTCGGCAGCTGTGTGGCCGGTGGCCGCGTAATGCACCTTGTTCTGCATGGTGGCGAAGAAGCGCTGAGTCTCCTGCTCGCCCTCGCGGTAATCGACCGCCAGGGCGAAAATCTCGCGGATGCG
>CAZOVB010000095.1:0-11698 GCA_964583095.1 uncultured Planctomycetaceae bacterium | reverse complement strand
TTGGGGACAAGGTGATGGCACCCGAAATCGCTGCCGACATCGGCTGGATGCAAGCGCCGGGTTATCCGCGTGGGAGGCGATGAAGGACGCGTTCGGACCCGAAGGAGGCACGGACTTACTTCGCAGGTCCGTGGCACCCGAAATCGCTGCCGGCGGCCCTACAAATCTACTCCAACTTCTGGCGGGAGCGTGGCCTCCGCGTGGGAGCCGCTTCGCAGGTCCGTGGCACCCGAGACGGGGGGGCGACGGTAACAATTTATGATCACAACATTTCTGACGCCATCGGCGGGGTTTCGAGACGCGGAACCCCTGCGCTTGGGTTGGAGAGTTGCACGCCCTGTCGCCTTGCCCAGGCCCCACCGGGCCACGGGCGGATCTTCAGCTTTGAGCTCGTCACTTTTCACCTGATTAGCCCTTGGGCTTCCCTATGACAGGATCCCGTATGCCTTTGGCAGCGGGGAGCATTTCGCCGCGGAGTCGCAGCGGCCATAATCGTTTGCAGAACGTGGCCCCGCCGGAGCGGCCGACGAGATATCGCCGTTTGCGGTCAGCGGGCCTGGTCTGGGTCGAAAGCCACGACCTGAGATCGACACTGACGGCAGGATCGTCGACTGTCACGAGTCGCACATCGAGGCATTCGAGGGGCGTTTCTACCTCTACGGCATGGGCTACGCAGACCGGACCGGCTGGACGGACCGGAACGTCATGACCTGCTACTCCACCGAAGACTTCAGCCGGTGGGTCAACCACTCTCCGTTGTCGGGGCCGGTGCGAATCTGCATTCCCGCCGTCAAGTACAACGCCTCCACGGGAAAGTACGTCATGTGGTACGTCAGCGGCCGGGAGTACTACACGAAAGTCTCCCAGAGCCCCACGGGGCCTTTCGTTGACCCGCAGCCGGCGGCGACCGTGGGGCCGGGGGCCGGGGATTTCAGCCTGTTTGTCGATGACGACGACACGGGGTACATCGCATATACCAGCAGCTTCGGCGACCGGAACTGCCCGCTGGGCATGCACATGATCATGCTGGAGAGGCTCAGCGAGGACTACCGCCGGGGCACGGGCGAGGTGTGCGGCCCGCTGGGGTGGAACTGCGAATCGCCCGTGATGTTCCGGCGGGAAGGGGTGTATTACGTCCTGTTCGACAACACCTGCTGCTGGAACCCCAACGGCACAGGATGCAGGGTGTACACCGCCGACAAGGCCCTGGGGCCCTACACCTGCCGCGGGGATATCAACCGGGCCGTCGATACGGATCGACGCAGGATCGTTTCCAGAAGCACCGATACTGCCCCGGGGCGACGGGCGAACGGATGTGATCATCCCGATGCAGACCCGTGACGTGGCCGAGATCGTCACGCAAAGCGGGCGTGCGTTCATTCTCAGCGGCGACCGTTGGGGGATCCAACGCCGATGGCTGGAAGGGCCACGACCTGGTCTATTGTACCTCGCCCCTGGAATTCGACGAGGACGGGATGATCCGACAGTTGCAGTGGGAGGATCAATGGTCGCTGGAGTTGGGGTAGGCGCCGGGGGATGTCTTGGCGTATCCAGGGGCCGGGACCTGCACCCTCGACGCCTTGCCGTAACTGTCAGTCGTTGGGAAATAGGAGGAGATACGGCAGACAGTCGATTCGGGGCGGCATCTCGATGTCGGGGTTGCCCCGGTTCTGCGGGGATAGGGACCCGCCGGGCCAAGTGGGTTGAGGGGTACCCGGTGGGGTCGCCGATGCCCCCGCGGGTCCTATGCCCTGATGATCCTGGTTCCGAGTTTCCGGACTACCTTGGCCAGGATCCTGCCGGCAGGAAAGTGGACATGGGCGCCTGCGAACACCCGTCAGGGCTGCTCCGACGGTTGGCCATCGGTAAGCAACAGCACGGGCATTTCCGAGACAGAGAGGTCCGGCAAATCTCCAAAGCCGGCTCGGAGCCGTTCGAGGCGAGTCCGCATATCCTCCTGCCCGTCATCCGGCAACGACATGGACATCGAATTGTCAATCAAGACCACAACCCGGGGGTTATCTGCATCGGGCACACTTGAGCAGAGCCTGTCGATAAGGTCCTTGTCGATCCCGAAATCGGTTTCCCCGCTGAGCCCGGCCAGATCCCCCAGCAGGGCTGTTTCTTGGGCCCGGGAGGAATGGCCGGGCTCGGAGGCCTCGCCTACGGAGACTGCGTAAATTGGAATGCGGGCGTCGGGATCCAGACTTGTCACCGGCTCTGGGGCCTGGTCGGCGGGATTCGATTGGCCGGCTGTTTCGCTTGGACGTGCAGGACCGGTCTTTGGGGCCGATTCGTTCGTGCGACAACCGGCAAGGCCGATCGCCAGGAGTACCACAAGCCATTTCTTTGCCATGGGTGTCTCCTTATTGACTCTCGAAGCTAACACATGCGGATGGCAGGGTCAAGATAATCTGCGTCGGCTGTCACGACATAAAAGAACCGTCCGGTCTTCCAGGGCGAAGGAGATCGGATGGACACAGACCGGATCCGGATGAATCCCCCGGTGCGTCCGTGCTCCCCGGAACCTTGCCGGGCGGCCTCGAGAAGAGCGGGGCTCAAGACAAGCCCTTTCGTCCGGGACGATTGCGCGTACAATAGAAGTGACGTCTGGACGAAAGGAGACTGCCGTGGCGAAAGTTGCGCTGATAACCGGGGCCGCCAAGCGGATCGGCAAAGCGGTGGCGTTGGCCCTGGCCCACAAGGGCTATGATATCGCCCTGCACTACAATACCTCGTCCGAAAAGGCCCAGGGCACGGCCGAGGAGATCCGCCACCTGGACGTGACCTGCAAGACGTTCTCTGCCGATCTGAGCTCGATGGACCAGGTGCAGAAGCTTCTCCCGGCCGTCTGCGACGCCATGGGAGGCGTGGATCTTCTGGTCAACAACGCCTCGATCTTCGAGAAGGGTCATCTGCTCGAGACCGAGCTGGACCTGCTGGAGCGGACGTTGGATGTGAATCTCAAGGCCCCGCTTCTGCTGATGCGGGATTTTGGCCGATCGATCGAGTCCGGGCAGATCATCAACTTCCTCGACACGCGGATCCAGAGCTGGCGCTCGACGTACCTGGCTTACTCGGTCTCGAAGATGGCCCTGACGGACTTGACTCGCATGGCTGCGAGGGAACTGGGGCCCGACATCCGGGTCAATGGGATTTGTCCGGGGCTGGTGCTCGAGCCTCCCGGGGCCGACGCGGGTTACCTGGAACGGTTGGCCTCGCACATTCCGCTTCGCCGGCGGGGCGGGGTGGAGGATATCGTCGGTGCGGTGCTGTACCTGGTGGAGCACGAGTTCGTCACGGGGCAGTTGATGTACGTCGACGGCGGGGAGCAGTTGCTCTAGCTTGTCGGAAGGAGTCACGGATGAGACGCATGCAGATTCATATCAAGAACCTTCGCCTTCGGGCGATCGTGGGCATCTTCGAGTGGGAACGGAACCACCCGCAGGATGTCATTCTGAACGTACGGGCCGATTTCGACGCGACCGACTGCATCGAGAGCGACAGCATCGACGACACCGTGGATTACAAGGCCCTGAAGAAGCGCATTATCCAGGAGGTGGAAAAGAGCGAGTTCTACCTGGTGGAGAAGCTCACCGCCCACGTGCTGGACCTGGTCATGCAGCAGCGGCGGGTCATCGAGGCCAGCGTGGAAATCGACAAGCCCCACGCGCTTCGCTTTGCCGACTCGGTATCGGTTCGCCTCTGGGCCCGAAGGGACTGAGCGTCGTGGCTCGGGCGGTGGTGGGTGTTGGATCGAATATCGACCCGCAGCAGAATGTGGACCGGGCCCTGGAGAACCTGGCTGAGCGGTTCGATCTGGTCTCGACCAGCCGCTTTGTCTGGACCGACCCGATCGGCCGGCCTGAGCAGGCAAAGTACCTCAACGGTGCGGTGATGGTCGAGACGTCCCTGGGTCCCGAGGCGTTCCAGCAAGCCCTGTACGGGATCGAAAAGGAAATGAGCCGGCGCCGCAGCCCGGATAAGTACGCACCCCGGCGGATCGATCTGGATCTGTTGGTCTACGACGGGCAGGTCCTGGATCCGGACGTTCATAGCCGGGACTTCCTGCGAGAGGCGGTTCGGGAGGTAACTTCCTCTGTCAAATAGGGTTTGGTGTCTGTCTCGGGGCTTGCGTATTTTTCGCAATTGAGGACCCTTTTTCCTTGCATGCGGGCTGGGCGGGGTATAGTTTCGTGACAGGAAGACGCAGAGATTCTGCGTTGTCCGGGGTGCATTTCGACATTTTCGTACGTTCAGCGGGTTGAAAATTACATGCGTTGCATGTCAGAGATTACGGGAAACAGTAGGCGGATGAGTATCCGCCCCAAAAGCTGTTCATTTCTTGTTGTTTGGTAGTAGACGCGGAGGCCTGCCATGACCAAAGGCACCGTCAAGTGGTTTAACGATGCAAAAGGCTACGGATTCATCCAGATGGAAGGGTCCGAACAGGATATCTTTGTGCATCACACGTCGATCAAGGCCGACGGATTCCGAACCCTCAATCAGGGAGAGGAAGTCCAGTTCGAGCTGACAGACGGCCCCAAGGGCCCCAAGGCTGAAAACGTCCTGCGCATGCAGACCTGACGGACCCAGCCGGAAGTACAATTCAACAATCGGCCGTTGCAGTGGCTTGCGGCGGGGGCAGCCGCGGGCATGGATGTAAGCCGTACGACTCGCCGTTGCGATCCCGCCCAGGGCGCTCGGGGTCGTTCCTCGCCCAGGTGCCGGAGCAATCCGCCCGGCTACGTCATGGCATCGCCGTAGCAGCGAAGGTCCATCAGCGCAGCCGAGGCCGGGCCGTTGGTCTCCGGAATCTCGACGGTCAGGCGATCAGTAACCACTGGCTTGGCCAGGAGATGCACGTTGCGCGTCTGGTGATTGTCTTCTATCTCAACGATCAGCCTGCCCTGGCTGTCCAGGATGCGGTACCGCTTGATCAGGTAGGGTATGACCCGCTCTGGCTGGTGCTTCATGACATTCTCCAGGGCATGGTCGTAGTCCGGGTCCATCAGCAGTTCGATCCGCCCGATGGACTTCGGCTCCGGCCAGATAAGAGTCACGCGCGCGGGCAAGTCGTCCAGATCCGCCACCCACGCATTGGGCCCGCAGGTGGGCCTGTGCAGGCCGTTTCGCAGGTTCTCCGGGCCGAACACGTCCAGGGGCGGGTCGAACCTGGCCGCCCAGAGCCGGCCGGCGGGCCTGCGCGGCGGGCACCAGAGGTCGATGTCATAGCCCCCCTGGTCGGAGATACCTTCCTGGCGGCCACGCTTGCGCAGCATCGTCAAGCCCGTGATTCTCCTGTCCGAGCAGGCCACGGCCAGGTCGGGATTCTCCTCCAGGGCCAAAAACAGGTACCGGGGCTCATCTGCCCGGGCCTGGAAGTCCAGTTCCACCGGTCGGGGATCACCGGCGGGCAGTTCCACCTCAAGGCGGCCCAGCTCGATTTCGGGCGTGAACTCGTCGGGCCTCTCGCTGCAAAGCAGCCTGGCCTGGAGCGTCGTATCCTTCTTGGCCCCGAGGGTAAGCGTGATTCCGGGCGCCGGGCCCGGCCTGGCCGGGAACATCAAGGCCATCGGCTCTGCGAGGATCGCCGCCTCGCCTTCTTCGGGAATCGCCGCCAGTTGCAGACGGCTGGAGACTTCCAGGTCGGCCGAGCGGGCCAGGTCCTCCTCATCGTTCAAGACCAGGCCCGGAACGTGATGCCCGGTGCGAAGCAGATCCCGCTGAAGCTCCTTCAGAGCTGCGCCCTGTCCGGCCTGGCGGGGCGAGATCTTCCGCCGGAGGCACTGCTTTGCGGCCATTGCGACCGCCTGCCCGCCGTGGGCGCAGGTAGCCATCACCCGGGTGGTCCCGAAGGCCACGTGGGAGGCACTGATGATCCGCCCGGCCAGGAACAGATTCTCGACGTTTCGGCTGTAGTAGCAGCGGTAGGGGATGGTGTAGACGCCCTTGGGGTGCAGGTGGCTCGACCCGGGCAGAGGGGAGTAGACCCCGTCGGCCGGGTGGAGGTCGATGCTCCATCCGCCGTACGAGACGGCGTCCTGGAACCGCCTCCGCTGGATTACGTCCTGCTGGGTGAGCATGTAATCGCCTTCGAAGCGGCGGGATTCCCGCTTGCCCGGGATGGTCCCGACCCACTCCAGCGTCAGGTTCCGGGCCTCGGGGAACTTGCCCGAGTTCTTCACGTAGTCCCACACGCCGTAGACGATGCTCCACAGCTCCCACTTGATCTTCTCGGTATCGCCGACGGTATCGAGCCTTCCGCCGTACTCGAACCACCAGTACCCGCAGCCATGGTTGGTAGGGCTGATGAGCTTGTGGCGCGGGATTTTCTTCTCCACGTCCTTCATGGCCATCTCGGGTGGGATATAGCGGACGGGCTTGCCGGTATCCTTGACGTAATAGTAGATGCTGTGGCCCAGGAGGTAGCCGTAGCTCTGGTCGGGCGCCCGGGCCTCGTCGAACTCGCTCCGCTCCTCGGCTCCGATGCGGCAGGGGGCGCCGGAGAGGTAGCCCAGGAGGCCGTCGCCGCTGGCATCGACGAACAACGGTGCGGTCAGCTCGTGCAGCCGCTGCGTCTGGGGGTTAAAGGCCTGGACGCTGACGATTCTCTCCCCCTCGGTCTCCAGTGAGATGGCCGGGGTGTTGAGCAGGAGGGTAAGGTTTTCCTCGGCCCGGCAGAGGTCCAGCAGGACCGCATCGAACAGGTGCGGGTTGCCCTCCGGGTTGCGGTAGAGGTTCTCCAGGAGAATCTCGTCCAGCAGCCCGCCCTCGCGGGAATAGCGGTTGTTGTTGCCCATGTGCGCGGTAGCGCCCAGGACCCACAAACGCACCTCGCTGGAGGCGTTGCCCCCGGGCACGGGCCGATCGTGAACCAGGGCGGTTCGCAGCCCCTGTCGGGCGGCCGTGACGGCGCAGCAGAGCCCGGCCATGCCGGCCCCGACCACCACCAGATCATAGGATTCACTGCTTCGGGGAAGTTCGCGCCCCGACACCGGTTCGAAGATCTGCAGACGTTGTCGATCCATGTTTTGTCTCCCAGGGCTTCGGGCTATCCTAGATGTTCTCCGGGCAAATGCAACGTGCCTGCGGCCACAGAAAAAGGGCGCCGCGAGAAATCCCGCGACGCCCGTGATACCGGTTCGATGGGGCCGGCCAAGTCTACTTCGGTGCGTTTTCCAGGCGGTTCAGCCCGGCCACGATCGCCCGCACCGCCGCCTGGTCGATATTCGTATCGGTTCCCACGCCGAAGACGGTTCTCCCGTCGGCCACCTGCAGCGGCACGTAGGCCATGGCCCGGGCGTCTTCGCCTTTGCCGATGGCCTGCTCGAAGTAATCGTCGATGTGCACGCCCTCGACCCCGACCTGGGAAAGGCAGTGCATAAAGGCTGACAGCGGCCCGTTGCCGTCGGCATGGACATCGTGGGCCTTGCCGGCGATCTCGAGGCGAAGCTGCCCGTGGATCTGCGTCGGGTCGTCCTCGTCGGGCCTGGGCCAGTAGCCGATCAGCTCGTAGGGCCCCTCGGGCGTCACGAACTCCTGCTGGAAGACATGGAAGACCTCTTCGCTGGAGATCTCTCTGCCGACCTGGTCGGAATAGGCCTGGACGGCCTTGCCCAATTGCGTATGCATGGCCTTGGGCACCTCCAGGCCGTATTCCTGTTCGAGCACCCAGGCGATGCCCCCCTTGCCCGACTGGGAGTTGATGCGGATCAGGCCCTGGTACTTTCGGCCCAGGTCTACCGGGTCCACGTGCAGGTAGGGGACCTTCCAGCCCAGGCCGAACTTCCCGGGTGCCTCGGCCAGCTTGTGCATGCCCTTGCGGATGGCGTCCTGGTGCGAGCCGCTGAACGCGGTGAACACGTACTCGCCCGAGTAGGGCTGGCGGTAGTAGACCCGCATGTTGGTCAGGCGCTCGACGGTGGCAGCCACCTTGGGAAGCTGCGAGAAATCCAGCCCGGGCTGGACCCCGCGACTGCGGAGGTTGTTGGCCAGGGTGACGATATCCACGTTGCCGGTCCGCTCCCCGTGGCCAAACAGCGTGCCCTCGACGCGATCGCCGCCGGCCAGCAGGGCCAGCTCTGTCGCCGCCACGGCCATGCCCTGGTCGTTGTGGGCGTGGAGGCTCACCAGCACGTTGTCGCGGTAGGGGAACTTGCGGCAGAAGTACTCGATCATATCCGCGTAGTGGTTGGGGGGCCTGCGTTCGACGGTGGCGGGCAGGTTGAGAATCAGCGGCTTTTCCGGCGAGGCCTGGCCCCAGGTTTCGTAGACCGCCTGGCAGAGCTCGAGGACGAATGACAGGTCGCTGTCGGTGAACTCCTCGGGCGAAAACTCGTAGCGGATGTCCCCGCCGGCCTGGCAGGCCAGGTCTCGGATCTGCTCGGTGGCAGCCACGGCCATGTCGATACAGCCCTGCCGGGTTCGGCCGAAAACCTGCTCCACGTGCAGGTCGCTGGTGGCGACATAGGCGTGGACGATGGCCTGTTTCGCCCCGGCCAGGGCTTCGAACGTCCGGGTGATCAGGTGCTCGCGACACTGGACCAGTCCCATGATGAAGACATCTTCGGGGATGTGATTCTCATCGATGAGGCTGCGGGTGAAGGCGAAGTCGTCCTGGCTGGCCGAGGGAAAGGCGACCTCGATGTTCTCAAAGCCGATTTCGCAGAGCAGCTGGAAGTATTCGAGCTTGGCCTTGGGCCCAAGCGGGTTGGGCAGGGCCTGGTTGCCGTCGCGCAGATCCACCGAGCACCATTTGGGCGCGGCGGTGAGGGTTTTGCCCGGCCAGGTGCGATCGGGGATGTCGATCGCGGCCGGCGGTGCGTATTTCGGGTTGGTGGTTTCAGTCACGAAAAGGTAGCTCCTAGTTGCAGGCTGGGGGATTCGAACGTCTCGAACGGGAGGGGTCGAATCAGCGTCCCAGGCCACCGCCCGGACCGGCGCAGGGCGTGCGTCGGTTCGAGCGGGCAGGTCTCCCATATCTCTGGCAGGTCAAATGTCTCTTCTGGTCCATGGCAGTTCCACAAAAAAAGGCCCCGCGACCCGGGGGGAAATCGCGGAGCCTGTAAAAAGGCGATGCGTGTGTGGAAAGGGTCCGCGATCCGTCAGCGCAATAGAAGCCCGCCTGGTAGCAGGGCCTCGTTGGTGCGGTTGCGGATCATGCGGTTCCTTTCTGATTCCTTTATAGCGGCCCGGCCCGGACAAAAGCAAGTCGAATTTTCGGCTTCCTCGGCCTGTGCATCATTATTCAACCCGGCCCCGCCGGGCAGTGCAAGGTCCGCCGGCTTTTTTCGCGGGCGCTGCTCTGCCGGCCGTCTTCCTGCGCGAACCCATGGCCTCCCAGGGGCCTTTCTCCCAGGGCGCCCGGCCCGGCAGAGCAAAACAAAACAGGCCGGGCTCGCGACGAGCCCGGCCTGGGTGTTCAAACGTCTTCGCTGACAGGAGGAGGAGCCATCAACGTCGGCGCTTGATCAGTCCAATGATGCCCAGTCCCAGAATGCCCATCGTCGTCGGCTCGGGAACGACGGCGGTAATCTCGATGTCGTTGCCGGTGGTGCCGATGTTGCCGATTCCCTGGCCGCGCCAAGCGGTTGCACTGTCCCAGGTCAGGCTGAAATCCACCACGTCCCCGGTAATGCTCACGGGCACGTCGAAACTGTTGACAATCGGTCCGGGGCCTACATCTTCCGCCATGGCGATTTCGTTCCAGGTCGCTCCGTCATCCAGCGAATAGGAAAGGGCGAAATTGATCACCGGCGGATCTGTCGGATCGCCGTGGAAGGCGTTCACCATGACCTGCGTGATTTCCTGGTAGGCGCTGCCGGTCAGGTCCACGCTCCACGTGATTTCGCCGTCGGCGAAACCACCGCCCAGAACTTCATCCTTCATGCCGACTTGAGCGCCATAATTGCCACTGACAGCTGCGTCCGATGCAACCACGCCGGCAGCCTCGAAGTTCGCGGCCCAGGTGTTGCTGCTCTTTTCTTTCTGTCCCTCCACGGTCAGATCGTCCATCGAATAGGACGCTACGAGATCCGCCTGAGCGCCCGTTGCTGCTGCCAAAACCAAACCTGCTGCAAGAATACAAGAGAGCTTTTTCATAGTCTCTCCTCCTAAGATTGCGGCCGCCTGTTGAACCTGTGCGACCTGTCCTCATTGATTTGCCTCCCGGCTTTCGGGAGCGGCGACATCCTCTGTGCCGCCATTACGAAAAACATGTTATCCTGTCGCAGCAGCGTTTGCATTGGAGATTAAGCGGAATATGTTTTGCATTTGCGCAGACCCTCTGCACGAAGTTCAGGTGACACTGGCCGCGAAATCGCCTGTTGGTCGATGAAAACGGTAGAATGCAGTTCTGTGAAGAAAGGTTTCGCAATGGCGCAGAGACCCCGCGATCCGACCCACATTCTCCTGGTGGATATGAACCCCGAAAATGCCCGGGGAATCCGCAATTACTTCGACCAGAGAGGGGGGAAGCATTTCATCCTCATCCGGGGCCACGAGCACCTTCCAGAGCAGGATATCGTGGGCAGGGCCGAGGGCGTCATCGGCCGCGCAGCAGCTTATGAGCATTTTCCTCGCCTGCACCGCCCGGCGGGAATTCCGATGGTAAGCCTTGGTCGATTGGAAGGTACTATTCCATATGTATTGGCGGACTATCAGGCCACGGGAAGACTTGCCCTGGAGCATTTCGCGAGCTTGAGCCTCACAGACGTGGCCTTTACCCCGAGCCCCGGGGCCGACGTTTCGGAGGAAATGCAGGAGGGGTTCGCCGATGCTGCCCACAAGGCCGGAATCGAGGTCCATATCAGCCCCGTAAGTGTCTTTTCAGGACTGACGGCCGGGGCGCCCGCACGGAAGGAGTTTCTCGCCTGGCTGCGGAGGCTGCCCAAGCCCATCGGGCTGCTTTGCCCGCTGGTCCAAGCCGCACTGTATCTCTCGATGTTCTGCCTGCGCCACGGTTTGGAGATCCCCACCGAGATCGCTCTTCTGGCCGGGAGCCCAAGTCCGGTGATAGGACTTCTAAGTCGTCCCGAGCTTTCGATGGTGCAGGACAACGACTGGCAGATCGGGTACGAACTGGCCCGGCTGCTGGATCTGCAGTTGCGGGGCAAGCAGATCCCCACGCGGGTGGTTCGCGTCCCCCCGGTGGGGTTTCACGAGGCGGCTTCGACGAACATCCTGGCCATCGAGGACCGTCGTCTGCGCGAGGCGGTTGCGTACATCCGGGCCCATGCCTGCGAGGAGATTGCGGTAAAGGACGTGGTCGAGACCTCGGGCATGAGTCGCCGCAGCCTGGAACTGGCCATGCAGAAGGTGCTCGGCTGCTCTGTTCACCAGGAGATCACGCGGATCCGCCTGGCCCGGGCCAAGCAGTTGCTCCGCGGCGGGGACATGCCCATTTCCGAAATCGCTCTGGAATGCGGGCTCCAGTGGGCCTCTTCGCTCTCCACACTCTTCACACGCCAGGTCGGGATGAGCCCCTCGGCCTACCGCAAGCAGATCCGGCACGAGGACTGAGAAACAGCAGCCCGAGGGCGAACTGCCGACTCCGCCTCCTTCAGGGCCCGCTGCACCTGAGCACGCCCCCGCCTGCCCCGCCCCCCCAGCGCGGGTGCCACGGACCTGCGAAGCAAGTCCGTGCCTCCTTCGGGTCCGAATACATCCTTCGACGGGTCCGAACCCGGGATGACCG
>CAZOVB010000094.1:0-11884 GCA_964583095.1 uncultured Planctomycetaceae bacterium | reverse complement strand
CAAGGTGATGGCACCCGAAATCGCTGGCGTCGGCCGGCGGGTGGGAGCCGATTGTGGTGGGACACTGCGAGAAGGACAGCGTCCTTCGAGCGTTTCCCACGCACCTGCCGACATCGGCCGAATGCAAGCGCCGGGTTATCCGCGTGGGAGGCGATGAAGGACGCATTCGGACACAGTGGAGGCACGGACTTGCTGCGCAGGTCCGTGGCACCCGAGACGGCCGGGGGGGCGGGGCGATGAAAGACGTGTTCGGAGGCCAGCGAGGCATCACCTTGGGGACAAGGTGATGGCACCCGAAATCGCTGGCGTCGGCCGGCGGGTGGGAGCCGATTGTAGTTTCCCACGCACCTGCCGACATCGGCCGCATGCAAGCGATCGGGCATCCGCGTGGGAGCCGCTGCGCAGGCTCCCACCCTACCGCTCCCCACGCGCCTGCCGACATCGGCCGCATGCAAGCGATCGGGCATCCGCAACCCGGGGGCAAGTCTGCGAGAGGAAAACGGAACTCTTTCCCGGCGCGTGTGGAGCATTTCGAACCCCGAAATCCTTCTTGCAGGGGTCGAAAGGGCCGAAATTTCTGTTGTACTTCGCCTCCACTGCGCGGATACTACCGATTGCAGGCTTGCGGGAAAGCCCGCGCCGGCAGAGCCTGTGGCGGCATTGGCCGTGCTCCGCTGCCAAACGCCCTGCCGCCGAGCCCACAGAAACCAGCAGCTCAGGAGTCGTTTCATGGCACAGGTAGTCCAGCAACGCACATCCCCGTACTTGACCGTGATCCTCGCCTTCACGACGGTCGTGTTCCTCGGCGTGGCCGTTCTGATGTACGTTCAGAAGAACGATCAGGCCGAGAAGGTTCAGAAGCTCCAGCAGCAAGTGAGCGGTCTGGCCGATTCGACCGATCTTGGAGACGAAAACGTCAAGGCCTTGCTCCAGCAGGCCCAGCGATCCGACCAGCCCGGCACGACCGTTCTGGGCTTCATGCAGAACCGCATCGAGCAGTTGGCCGGCTACATCGATCCAGCCACCAGCGATTTCGCCGGGGCCGTCAGCAAGTACCAAGAGTTCAAGAAGGCCTATCCGGATGTCGCCGCCGGCGGCCTGGTCCCCGCCGCCCGGAGGCATATCAAGCTTGCCGGCGACCGGGAAGAGACGATCGAAACCCTCCGCGAGGAGAAGAACACCACGCTGGCCACTCAGGCCCAGAAGGTCAACGCCCTGCAAAGCGACAACGAAAGACTCGTCCAGGAAAAACAGGCCTTGCAGCAGCAGGTGGACGGCCTGGACGACAAGATTGCCGCCATCCGCACGGACTGTGCCAACAAGATCGAGCAGCAGTCCGTCGCCCACCGCCAGGAGATCGACAACCTCACCCAGCAGATCGCGCAACTGCGAGGCGAAATCCAGGATACCCAGTTCACCATCAAGACCAAGGAAGGCACGATCGATCGGGTCACCAACGAGCTTTCCCAGGCCAAGACGAAAATCAAGGAACTCGAGACCCGCCTGCGGGGCCAGAACATCGCCTCCAGTGGGGCCCAGCCCGAAGAATTCAAGTCCGGACAGAGCGGCGTGTCGGTCGACATGGCCACCAAGCCCGACGGCAGAGTCCTTCGCGTTGTCGACGATGAGGCCCTCTGCTACATCAATATCGGGCGGGAAGACGGCCTCGATGTGGATACCTCCTTTGCGGTTTTTGATTCTCAGGCGTCCCTGACCGAAGAGAACGTCAAGGCCACCCTGGTCGTCACCAGCGTCCGGGACAAGATCAGCGTCTGCCGCATCGCCAGTAAGGCGGAGGACAACCCGATCCGCCTGGGCGACCCGGTCGTGAATGTCGCCTTCGACGCCACCGAGACCTACACGTTCCATGTCATCGGTGATTTCGATCTGACCGGCAACGGAACCCCGACGCCCCAGGGACAGGAGCAGATCAAGGCGATGATCCGCGAATCCGGCGGCGAAATTGCCGGCGATCTCGGCGTGGAGACCGATTTCCTTGTCGCCGGACCCAAGCCCGGCGTTCCCCCCGCCCCGCGCGAGGGGTCCGACCTGGCCACCCGGGCTGCCTATCAGTCCGCCCTGGCCCAGCAGAAGAAATACGAGGAAGACATCGCCCTGGCCATGAAGCTCGGCGTTCAGATTCTCAACACCAACCGCTTCCTGTACTTCATGGGAGTAAGCAGCCCCCAGGGCGCAGCCCAGTAACTCCTCCTCCAACCAACCTTCACAAAGCCCGGACGCCGCGTGCGATCCGGGCTTTGTTTCTTTTTCAGACCTTGCCCGTCGGAAAAAGGAGGTTTTCTCGCATCTTCCAGGCCCAGCAGCGTTGACATTCTTCTGCCTTCGGGTATTCTGCCTGAAATCTCCCCCCAAGACAGGAGCCGACCATGAAACTTTCCCAGAGAATTTCTGCCATCGGGGCAAGCCCCACCATCGCCATTACTTCCCGAGCCGCCCAGATGAAGGCCGATGGCGTCGACGTCGTCAGCTTCGGCGCAGGCGAACCCGATTTTGACACGCCGGATTTCATCAAGAACGCCGCCATCGAGGCCCTCCAGGCCGGGGATACCAAATACACCCCCCGCTGCGCCAAAAAGCTCCAAGCCGTCATCGCCGAGAAGCTCACCCACGAGAACAAGGTCCCTGCCGAAAGTCAGAACGTAGCGGTCACCTTCGGCGGCAAGCACGCCCTTGCCTGCGCCTGTGAGGTCCTGCTGGATCCCGGAGACAAGGTGCTTATCCCCGCTCCCTACTGGGTCAGCTACCCCGAGATGGCCAAGATCGCCGGTGCCCAGCCGGTCATCCTGGAAACCACCCCCGAGTCGGACTTCAAGATCACGCCCCAGCAGATCCTCGACAACGCCTCCGGGGCCAAGGTCCTCATCCTCAACTCCCCCTCGAACCCCACCGGGGTCAGCTATACCCCCCAGGAGTTGCAGGAGCTGGCCGAGGCCGTCCTCCAGACCGATCTTCTCGTGTTCTCCGACGAGATCTACGAAAAGCTCATCTATGGCGATATGCAGTTCGTCTCCTTCGCCTCGCTCAACCCCGCCCTGCCCGAGCGCACGCTGACCTTCAACGGCCTGAGCAAAACCTACGCCATGACCGGCTGGAGGCTGGGATGGGTGGCCGGACCGGCCGACGCGATCAAGGCCATCAACAACCTCATGAGCCACCAGACCACCAAGCCGGTGAGCTTCGCCCAGGCCGGCGCCCTGGCGGCCTACACCGACCCCAAGGCCCCCGAGGCCGTCGAAGAAATGAGAAAGGCCTTCCAGCAGCGCGCCGCCCACATGGCCAAACGCCTCAACGAACTGCCCGGCGTCTCCTGCCTCCAGCCCACCGGGGCCTTCTACTGCTTCCCGGACGTCAGCCAGACCTACTCCAGGACCGTCGGGGATATCAAAATCACCGATTCGATGTCCTTCGCCCAGGCCGCCCTGGAAAGCTACAACGTCGCACTGGTACCCGGCGTGGCCTTCGGACAGGACCGTTGCGTACGACTGAGCTTCGCCACCAGCATGGAACAGATCGACAAGGGCATCGACCGCCTGGCCCAGATGCTTGGCTGAGCTCGCCCGAGCCATCCAGCAACAAGCACAGCACGACCTGCCCGGCCCCAGCCGGGACATCGCGACTTCTGCACAGGGAAACCCATGGAAACGACCGGAATCGGCATTGTCGGCTGCGGAAACATCAGCAGCATCTACCTTCAGAACATCCAGCGGCTCGAGGGCATCCAGACCCGGGCGGTATCGGACCTGGATGCCAAGAAAGCCAACGCCCAGGCAGAGAAATTCTCCGTCCCCGTCGTCTGCTCCGTCGAGGAGATGCTCCAGCGCGATGACATTCAGATCCTCCTGAATCTCACGCCGCCCCCGGCCCATGCGTCGCTGGCCCAGGCCGCCCTCCACGCCGGCAAGCATGTCTACGTGGAAAAACCCCTGGCCATCAATCGCCGGCAGGCCCTGGACGTCCTCCAGCTCGCCCGGGACAAGGACCTCCGCGTGGGCTGTGCGCCAGATACCTTCCTGGGTGCCGGCCTTCAGACCTGCCGGAAAATCATCGACGACGGACTCATCGGGCGGCCCATCGGCGCCACGGCCTTTATGACCTGTCACGGCCACGAGAGCTGGCACCCCTCGCCGGAGTTCTACTACAAGCCCGGCGGCGGGCCCATGCTCGACATGGGACCCTACTACCTCACCGCACTGGTCTTCCTGATGGGGCCTGTCCAGCGCGTCACCGGTTCGACGGCCATCAGTTTCGCACAGCGGACGATCACCTCCCAGCCGCTCAGTGGCACGACCATCGACGTGGAAGTTCCCACCCATGTTGCCGGGATCATGAAGTTCGCCCAAGGCGCCATCGGTACGATCCTGACCAGCTTCGACGTCTGGGCGGCAAACCTGCCCCGGATCGAAATCTACGGCAGCGAGGGGACCCTCTGCGTCCCCGACCCCAACCAGTTCTCCGGGGCGATTCGTCTCCGCCAGGCCGGCGAAAACGAGTGGGTCGATCGAGACCTTCAGTTCCCCTACGACTCCAACAGTCGCGGACTGGGACTGGCGGACATGGCCTCGGCCATTCGCAACCACCGCCCCCACCGGGCTTCAGGCGACCTGGGCCTCCACGTGCTGGATATCATGCAGGGCATCCACGAAGCCTCCGATGCCGGCAAGCACATTGCCCTGGAAACCAGCGTCCAGGCCCCGGCTCCCCTGCCCAAGGATCTGAAGGAAAACCAGATCGATTGACCAGGCCATGCAACCCTGCCCTCCACCGGCAAACGGCTACTGCGACTGGGCCGGCAGGTCCGGGAAAGCCTCGGCCACCGCGGCATTGGTTATCTTGCCGCCGCTCATGTTCAGCGCCGCCGCCCGGCCCGGGCAGAGCCGGCAGAATGCCTCCACGCCCCGCCTGGCCAGCTCTCGGGCATAGGGCAGGGTCGCGTTGCACAAGGCCTGGCTGCTGGTGCGCCCGACCGCCCCGGGCATGTTCGCCACGCAGTAATGCACCACGCCGTCGACAGTGTACGTCGGCTCGCGATGCGTCGTCGGTTTGGAGGTGGCCAGGCAGCCGCCCTGGTCGATGCAGACGTCCACCACCACCGCCCCCTGCTTCATGTTCGAAAGGTCCTCGCGTTTGAGAAGCGTAGGCGCCAGGCCGCCGACGATCAGCACCGCACCTACCACCAGGTCCGCATCGGATGCATAACGCGAAATCGCGTGAGGATCACTGTAGACCGTGGTCACGTTGGCCGGCATGACCTCATCCAGGTACCGCAGGCGGTCCAGGTTGATATCCATCAGCGTTACATTGGCCCCCAACCCGGCCGCTACTCTCGCGGCGCTGGCACCGACCACGCCCCCTCCCAGCACCAGCACGTTGGCCGGGGCGACACCCGCCACACCGCCAAGCAGGATCCCCCGACCCATCATCGGGCGTTCGAGGTACTTGGCCCCCTCCTGGATGGACATCTTGCCGGCCACCTCGCTCATCGGCGTCAGCAGGGGCAGTCGCCCCTGTGCATCGCTGAGTGTCTCGTAGGCCACCGCGTGGATCCCGCTTTCCAGGCAGCCGGCCGTCAGGTCCCGCGAGGCCGCGAAGTGGAAGTACGTGAAAACCACCTGCCCGTCGCGCAGCAGCGAGATCTCTTCCGGCTGGGGCTCCTTGACCTTGACAATCATGTCGCCGGCCTCGAAGACCTCCCCGGCCGTCTGGACGATCTTCGCCCCGGCCTGCAGATACGCTTCGTTGTCGAACCCGCTGCCCAGGCCCGCGTCGTTCTCGACCAGGACGGTATGGCCATCCTGGCAGAGCAACTGGGCCCCCACCGGCAGCAGCGCCACACGGTATTCATCCGACTTGATCTCTCTGGGAACGCCGACGATCATTTTTTCTCCTTCGCGAATTCCTGCTTGGAATCTTATCGACAAGATCGCGTTTCGCCTCTTGGTCAAAGTTCGCAGCTTGTCGCGACGATAATCCTCTTACGGCATCTTGACATACCGCCTGGTAGTCGATAGTGTGCCATATTCCATCCCGCCCCTGCGGCGGGACCCACCCGGAGAGGTGGCAGAGTGGCTGAATGCGCTGGTTTGCTAAACCAGTGTACGCGTCATAGCGTACCGCGGGTTCGAATCCCGCCCTCTCCGTAAAACGAAGCCCCGGGCAACGCCCGGGGTTTTGTTTTATGGAGCGGGATGAGAACACGCCGGACTGCGAGCCCAGCGAGCAGACCGCTCGCGGGTTCGACGCCGAAGGCGCCGCGAAGCGAATCCCGCCCTCTCCGTTGGGCCGCCCCAGGCGGCCCAACAGAGCAGGTGAGCCAGGAACAGGTGATCAGGAGAGAAAAGAAGAAAAAGCTCCTGACCGGCCCCATGCGCAACAACTGCTGCACCTGCGATCTCCTGCTCACCTGATCTCCTGCTCAAAGGGGTGTGCAATGGCCTTCATGTTCGAACGACTCGAAGTCTACAAAAAGGCCATCGATCTTGCCGACCGGATTGCCGAAATCGCCCATGAGTTCCCCAGAGGCTACGCTTTCCTCGTTGACCAGCTTTCAAGGGCGGCGTTGTCGATCGCAACCAACCTGGCTGAAGGCAACGGGAGATGGACCGTCGCTGATCGCAGGAACTTCTTCGTCATCGCACGTGGTTCCGCCCAAGAATGTATCCCCCTTCTGGAAATCGCTCTGCGAAGGAAGCTGCTCAAAGAGAAGACGCATCTACAATTGCGAAACGATATCGAGACCATCGCCAAGATGATTTCGGGACTTATCAACGGGCTCAACAAACGAAAAGCCCAACAGAGCAGGTGAGCCAGGAACAGGTGATCAGGAGAGAAAAGAAGAAAAAACTCCCTTACCTGCCTTAGGCGACAAAAGTCCTATTCCTGCGACCTGCCTGCCGGAGCCTTGGCGAAGGCAGGTCTCCTGCTCACCTGATCTCCTGCTCAAGCTGCGAACATCATCCCCGGCAGGTTCGACCCCCACCGCGGGTGCCACGGACCTGCGAAGCAAGTCCGTGCCTCGCTGGCGTCCGAATGCATCTTTCATCCAATCACCCCCACCGCGGATGCCACCCCCATCGCGGGTGCCAAGGACCTGCACAAAATCCCCGACAGGCGGATGCCGGACTACTCTTGCACCCTCGCCCATGCGTATAATTTCTTCTGAATTCCTGCGGGGTCCGGTTGGAGCCGGGCCGGGAAGATCATCGGGGCACCTTTTTCCGCTTAACGGGTGGCCGACGGGCCCGGGCTCGCCGCGCCCTGGAGGATATCACCGTGTCGGGCGTGAAAATTCGAACCGCGATCACCGTCTGTCTTCTCCTGCCGTTCCTGCTGGTCTCCAACGCCCCGGGACAGGAGAACCATATCGACTGTCCCGACTACCACTGGTGGTACGGGTGTACGCCGACTTCGGTCGGGATGATCCTGGGCTGGTACGACCGCAACGGCTACAAGGGCAACGACTACGGCAACCTGATCCCCGGCGGAGTGGCCGGCTTCAGCACCCATACCCAGAACATCATCGGCGAGTGGGTGGCCAATGGGGACACCATCGCCTCCCGGGCCATCGCCAGCTCCGGGCACGTGGCAGACTTCTGGGGTGTGGATGATTACAACGGGCGCGACTACGACTGCATCGCCGACTTCATCAGGACCAGTCAGTATCCCCAGCACAACGGCTCTACGGATCTCGATCATCTCCGCGAGGGCGTCGGGGACTACTTCCGCTATCGCGGCTATGGCGGGGCCCGGGTCGAGCATCATGAGGTCGACCTGTATGGAGGCAGCTTCACCTACGAGGACTTCAAGGCCGAAATCGATGCGGGCCGGCCCGTGTTGCTCAGCGTCCACGGAGAGTACCATCACAGCATGGTCGGCTACGGCTACGACTACTCCGGCGGCGTCAACCGCGTCATGCTCCACGACACCTGGGCCCCCGGGCGACACAAAATGTGGTGGGGTGGAGCCTACCAGACCAAGGGCAACCTGTTCCAGCCATCCGAAACCGCCTACCTCACCGACGTCTGGACCATCCTGCCGGACGCCGCCGTCCTACGCACCAACCCCGGCCACAGGGACGAACTCGACTTCGGCTCCATGCTCCTGGGCCAGACGGCCCAAAGGTCAATCACCGCCGAGAATACGGGCCGATGGTACGCCGACGGAACGACCAACTATCTCTCCTTTGTCTGGGGCGACCTGCCCGGCGGCTCCGGCTGGTCCGGCGACCCTCCGCCGCCCTACGTGGTTCTCGCCCCGGGCGAGCAGACACAGCGATCCTTCACCTACGCACCGGCCAGACGTGGCGAAAGCACGGCCTACGTCACCATGAAATCGGACGTCAACGACGTCTTGGTCAAAATGACAGGCCGGGGCGTCGCACCGGTGGCCGAGGTCACCACCGTCGGGGCAGGCTTCGTGAGAATCGGCACCACCGGCCTGGCCGGCGTAAGAATCCGCAACACCGGCGACGGCAACCTGGCAGCCGTCGACAACCCGGATCTCTGGCTCCAGAGCTGCCTGCGAGGCAATGCGGAAAAGCTCGATACAGGCCCCTTCCGCGGCGAGGGGGCGACGTTTGCTCTCGAAGACGACACCTCCACCGGGGTCTGCGGCCTGGCGACCTGCACGTATCAGTTCAAGCCCCTCCAGCGAGGCCCGGGCCAGAGCGTCGTGACCTGCCGGTTCGAAAACGGCGGGAACAATCAGAACCTGCCCCACACGGTCCAGGCCGTCCTGACCGGCACCGGCGTCGGGCCAGAGTTCGCCTGCCCGTGGGACCCCGACGCGCCTGTCTACCTCGGTGCCTTCCTGCCCGGCACGTCGGCCGACCTGACCATGCCCATCTACAACCTGTCCGATGACGAAGACGGGGGCTGGACCTACCTGACCGATCTTTCGGTCCTGGACGTGCAGTTCTCCGGGCCCGACGGGGCCCTGTTTGCACCTCCGCCGCAGGACCCGGCCGTTCCCATCCTGCTGCACAAGGGCCGGCAGTGGCTGCTGGAACTGGACTTCCTCGCACCGGATCAGCCCGGCCGAAAACGAGCGACCGTGACTCTCATCACCGACGTCGGTGCATTCCCCCAAACGCCCGGAGCAACCTACAGCTACGACCTGGCCCTCGACGTCGTGCCCGAGCCGACCACGCTTGCCCTCCTGCCCCTGGCCGCACTGGCCCTGCTCCCCCGCCGCAAAAAGCCGCTTCTACGGTAGCCCTCGGCACGGGTGGAGTGAGTGAGAGCAGTGTTTTCTGAGAGCCTTTCGGAAAAGGTTCTCCGGCCGGGTCGCAGTGTACGTTCAAAGAGAGACGCTCAGCCCGATGCTAGCGCCCGACCGTGGGGTTCTCCCACCAGATAACACCCTTGCCGGACTCATCGGTGGTCATCAAGTCCTGGTCGCCGTCGGAGTCGATGTCGTAAAGTTCGATGAGGTCCAGCTTGCCGGCTTTGCCGGAGATCTCGTGGCGGGTCCATTTTTCGGCGTAGACGTTGCCGCTGGGGGATTTCAGGTAGATGACGCTGGCCTTGTCGAGATTCCAGTCTTCCCGCGGTCCGTCGGGATCGATTTTCTTCGTTTCGGACGTAAGAATGAACTCGATCCGCCCGTCGCCGTCGATGTCGGCTGCGTCGAGATCCTTGCCCTTGTGTTCTGGATTGTCGTAGGTGAACACGTGCTCGCTCCACGTGGGGTTTCCGTCGGCGTCGGTTTCGCCCTGCTCGTACCATGCGACCTTGGCTGCACTCTTGCCGTCTTGGCCGGCGGCGAGGATGTCGACCTTGCCGTCGCCGGGGATGTCGTCGATGACGTGCTTCTTCCATGGCCCCTCGGCCAGGGCCGGGGCGCAGGTCGCGGGCGAACTGTTGGGCCGGCGGGACCATGAAAGCCCGCCTCGCAAGTCCGCACGGATCGAGCGCTTCCTGAACAACCTGCACCTGCCCGCTGGGCTCATGGCATCCGACGACGAATGGGCCCGGGATGTGTTGCAGGCAGCCGACTGCGCCGGGATCGCCGTGCCCTGGCAACTGGCGGTGATCGGTGTGAACAACAACGCCCCGGAGTGCGAAACAGCGCCCGTGCCGCTTTCGAGCGTATCTATCGAGCGAAGGCGGATCGGCTATGAAGCGGCGCGGCTTCTGATGAAGTTGACGGCCGGTCGGCCCGTGCCGGACGTATTGACCGTTCCGCCTTCGGGCGTGGTCGAGCGGGAATCAACTTACGAGTTCTGTCATTGTCTTACCAGCCAAGCTTCTGACTCCATCTGCCCATTCCCTAAGCTCCCTGGTTCGTGCCCGCAGCTGTCTCTGTTGAAGCTGACATTTCCGGACATTTTGGTCGCACAAGCTTTGGTAAGAGTGTCTCCATCTCTTTCCATCGAACTTCATTTTCTCTGCCTCGAAAAGCTTATACACATCGTCTGTATCTCTGAAGTACACCTCTCCAACATTGAGTACACGTGTGACTCGGTCATTGAGATCAACCAGTAACGATGTTATTTCGGCGACCTGCCGAATATCTATGGTGTTAAGTAGAACTGAACTAGACCAGTCCACGATCAATACAGCCACGCCTACCCTTGTAACGGTCTTGAGCGCAAATTTCTGCCATGCGCTTAGCTTAATAAATCCCTTGATGCCAGCCTTAATCAATACGCTGTTAGTTATCATGCCTGTCACTCGTTGAGTTACCAAAGCCTGCATTGCTACTGCCGCTATTGGCTCAGCTCCTTTGCCGTCTGCCCATAGCAAGGACAACAAGGATGCTTCGGCATTGGCGGCGTTAGCCGCTCTGAAAACATTGTTTATGGTCGTAATAGCGACTCGAAGCTCATCCAAACCTCTTATAGCCAATGCAAGTCTAAGTCCCGTATCAAAAAGGTCCTGCGAGATTGCCTCAAGGCACTTGACGAAGTCCAGACAACAGTCGTTCCAAGTTGGAGACGACGCCAGCCCCCTAGGATCGATGCGACCTATCGGGTTGCTTTGCACGTATTGATATAGATGTAGACCATCCGAAAATTGATCGCGATAGATGAACCCACCGTAGACGGCTGATCCGGCGATGCCGACTCGGGCAGGGCCTTTGGCACCAGGACCCGGGTCCCTCTGCACGAACACGCCCATCCCGGCGTGGTATGAGCGTCGCCGGACTTGATAGAGCCCGATGCCCTCATCGTAGACGTAGCCGCAGAAGCGGAGTTCGTTGGCCTTGGAGCCTGCCTCGCTTACGGTGTTTGCCCAGGTGGCGTCGTAGAGGGTGGGCTGGCCGTAGGCGTCGTAGATGGTGCGCTCGGCTGCGGTGCCGTCGGTTTCGACCAGGGCGGTGACGTTGAAGTTGGCGTCGTTGGCGTAGCAGAGCCGCTCGGAGCCCGTCCCCTCATCATCGGTGCAGTCGCCGTCGGAATCGAGGTCCTCATCGCGCAGGACGGGGGAATCGATATATCGCAGTTCCCAGACGTACTGGTACCTGGCCGTGGTGGAAGCGGCGGCTGCGTTGGCGAAGGTGGTCTGGGTGGCCGAGACCTTCTCTTCGATGATCTGCCACGAGGCGTTGTAGTAGAAGTCGGTGCGCAGCCAGGAGGTGCCGGAGCCCGCGATGCGGACGATGCGGCGGTTGAGGCCGTCGTAGCGGCTTTCCTGGTGGACGGTCTCGCCGGCATCGAAGGTATCGTCGCTGTCGGCGTCGGTGAACACCCGCCGCAGGCGGTTCCACGCGTCGTACTGGTAGCAGTGCTCGGCCTCTTCGGCCCCCGGCTTGGGGCCCGAGATCATGCTGCCGGCTGCGTCGTAGGCGGGGTCCACCCAGACGGGGTCATCCTGGGTCTCGGTGATGCCGGTGATCTCGTTGGCCAGGTTGTTCGTGCGGCTCT
>CAZOVB010000093.1:0-12176 GCA_964583095.1 uncultured Planctomycetaceae bacterium | reverse complement strand
CCCGACCCCCTGGACCACAACCAGGTGCTCTAACCAACTGAGCTACGATCACCGTGTTGCGCGGGTGGGCCGCGGAAACAAAGCAAAATACCCGAAGCCGCCGGCCTTGTCAATGTTCCAGCGATGCCGCAAAACATATTCTGTGTGAGAGACATGTCTGTTCGTACGCCCAAGCCTGACTGAAACTTCCCAGGTCGGCAAATCGACCCTCCTTGGACCAGGAAGGCACCAGAGGCAGCTCCGACAGTCGCCTGTGCCCGAAGCGGGGACTGTTGGGCTTCTGAGAAGGCTTGGTTGCCATTGCAACTTCCGATATGGAAGGATGTTATAGTTGCGTTGAGATCGGCTCAGGATTCCGAGGCCACGCCGAGCGACGCTGCGATTCGGTCGAAATCATCGAAGCTGTAGTATTCGATCACGATCTTGCCGGTATGCTTGCTTCGACCTGGCTGAATGCTCACTCGGGTCCCCACCGCATGACGGAATCGCTCCTCGAGGTCCTGAACGTAGGGAGGCTTGGTTTTGCTCTTGTTATCGGACGCTGCCCCGGACGCATCTTCTGCGCCAGATGCGTTCACGAGTTCTTCGAGCTTCCGCACCGAAAGCTGCTCCTTGACACAGCGGCCGGCGAGCTTCTGCTGCCGGGCGGGGGTGGCGAGGCCCGCGAGGATCTTGGCATGGCCGAAACTGAGCTGCTCGTCGGCGATAAGCTGCTGGACGTCTTTTGGTAACTCCATAAGCCTTAGGAAGTTAGCGACGGTTGCCCGGGCCTGGCCCAACCGCTGGGCCGCCTGGGCCTGGCTGAGCTCGAACCGGTCGACGTAGGCGCGGTACGCCCTGGCCTTTTCCATCGGGTTCAGGTCCGTCCGCTGGATATTCTCCACCAGTGCCCACTCGACGCGCTGCTGGTCGGTCGCGTGCCGAACCACACACGGGACGGTTTCGAGTCCTGCCAGCTTGGCTGCCCGGAGGCGACGTTCGCCGGCGATCAGGAGATACTTGTCGTCGGATGCCTCGTCGGTAGAAACCACCAGCGGCTGGAGCACCCCTTGGGCGCGGATGCTGGCGGCGAGCTCGGCCAGGTGCTCATCGTCGAATTCCTTGCGCGGTTGGTACGGATTGGGGGCGATATTCTCTACGGGAATCCGGCGGGGCGTGCCATCGGAAGCTGCCGGGGCCTTGGCCTTTTTGGCCTGGGCCACGTACTGCCGGGTGTCCTCTTTCGGTTCTTGCGGAGGTGCGGCGGCGTCCTCCCCGCCGGCGATGAGGCTGGAAAGGCCCCTGCCGAGGCGTTTTTTCGATCTGGACGCGGCTTTTCCTTTGGCCTGGCTTTCCTTGGCCATGTGCGGGCTCCTTCCCTTTATGGGTGGTTTTGGAATGGTTCCACGTGGAACATTGTAATCCGTCCCCAGCCGTTTGCAAGACTTGTGTTCCACGTGGAACAATCTTCAGTCCTGGCGATTAAGCCACCTTGCAAGGACAAAGAGCATCCAGATCCGATGTTGATAATCCTGCCTTCGGCTCAGGTGGTCGTTCCAAAGCCCGACGATCGCTTCCGGATGGAAGATCCCCCGGTTCAAAAATGACCGGTCCAGAATCACTTCCTCGACCATCCCCCGCAAATCCCCCCGCAGCCAATCGGCAAGAGGGACCCCAAACCCCCTCTTCCGGGCGGAAATCACGTCTGCGGGCAACTCCCGGCCAAAAATCCGTCGCAGAATGGCTTTGCCACGGCGATTTGCCAACTTCGCGCTTACAGGCAGGAAGACCCCCGCTGACATTACCTCGTGGTCCAGGAACGGACTCCGAAGCTCCAGCCCATGGGCCATCGAGGCCATATCGGCCTTTACCAGCAGGTCATCAGGCAAATACGTCGCCACATCATGCATCTGGGCGTGTTGAAACTCGTTGTCTCCCTCCAGGCCGGCGTAAAGCTCACTGAACCAGTCCGCAGCGTCCCCCGATTCGTGTTCCCGCGCCCATTCGGAAGAAAACAGCCTTCCCAAATCCTCCTCATCAAACAGGCTGCGATAGCTGAAATACTGCATGGCAGGGGGGTGCGACAACCCCTTGGCAAGGCGAACCAGGCGCCGGAGCCGATTTCGCTCGCTGCGTGGGGCGAAAGGACCCAGAATCCCCCCCGCAACCTGAATCAACATATACGCTGCGGGCCCCATTGTCTGGCCTAGGTGCATCGCCCGGTATCGATCGTATCCCCCGAAGGCCTCATCCCCGCCGTCTCCGGTCAATGCAACCTTCACATGCTCGCGCGTCGCCTGGCAGAGCAGCCACATCGGCAGGGCGCTGGAATCGGCGAACGGCTCGTCGAAGTGGTCCACAATCCTCTCCACCTCGTCCCGACCTGGGGGGGCAATCCGAAGCTCGACATGGTTCGTGCCCAACAGCTCGGCCGTCTGCCTGGCCAGGGGCCGCTCGTCATAAGTCGCCGAGTCGAACCCGGCTGCGAATGTCCGCAGCTCCCCCAAAACCTCCTTGGCCAGCAGGGCGGTGATGGCCGAGTCGATCCCCCCGCTGAGCAGCACGCCCAGAGTCGTATCCGCCACCAGGCGCTTCCGCGTCGCCTCGGCCAGGAGGCGACGAATCCGCCCCGGATCCACCGGGGCCGGCTCGCCGGGCCGGGAGAGCTTCCAGTACCTCCTTGCCCGGGTGGAAGAGGCCGAGAGTTCCAGGGCGCATCCCGGCTCGAGCTTGGAGACTCCCTGGAAGGCCGAGCGGGGGGCTGGAATGTATCCCATTGTTGTGTAACAGGTTATAGCTACCTCATCCATCGACAGGTCCGGGCAACCCTCCCGCAAGGCCTTGGCTTCACTGGCAAAAAACCATCGGCCCTGCCGGCAGGTGTACCAGAGGGGCTTCTGGCCCAACCGATCCCGCAGGAGGGTCAGCGTCGCCCTTGGCGTATCATACCATGCACAGGCAAACATGCCATTGAGCTTCTCGCATGCCCCGAGTCCCTCCCGGGCCAAGAGTTCGAGGAGCACCTCGGTATCCCCCTGGGTCCGCAGCGGGCCGGGCAGCTGCCTTCGAAGCTCACGGTAGTTGTAGATCTCGCCGTTATAGGCCAGGATGTGGCTTTTCTGCGGATCGCTCATCGGCTGGGCCGAACCGGCAGGGTCGATGATCGAGAGGCGCTGGAACCCGATGGCCAGTTGCCCGTCGGGCGAAACGATGCTGCCGGTCTGGTCCGGGCCTCGATGCGACAAAACCCCGGCCATGCGTCGCACACGGCCGATATCCGCCTGCCCGCCGGGCACGAATTCTCCTGCAAAACCGCACATGAACCGGATTGTACCGCAAGAGCAGCCGGTGAGAAGTCTCGTTTCTTGCTGGAGCCGATTCAAGCCGGCGATACAATGACCTCCGATTCCCCTAGCTCAAGGAGACAGCGATGCCCGAATCACAGCCACACGTCCCAGCCGGCCTGGAGGAGATCTGGCCTCTCCAGGCCCAGCTCAACCGCCGGGCCGGCTTCGATACCTCCGGCCTGGGCAAACGCCTCGCCGAAGCTGCCCAGAGCGAGGATGCCGACCCGGAGGCCCTGCTGGCCGTGGGCAGGGCGCTGAAGAACTACATCGATGCCCTCGGCTCGGAATGCCACGAGCTACAGGACTGCCTGAGCTGGAAGCACTGGTACCGAGAGGCCAGGGAGGGCAGGCAATACGCACTGACAGACCTGCAGAACGCCCGCGTCGAGGCCGTCGACATCCTGTTCTTCTGGGTGAGCATCTGCCAGTTGCTTGGGCTGGAGCCCGCGGATGTCCTGCGTCTCTACGCAGCCAAGCTGGGTATCAATCATCGTCGCCAGGACGAGAATCGCAGCCAGGGCGAGCATGGGAAGTTCGAACACGAAAACCGTAACGTCCGATAATCGTCTCCCCGGCCAGGCCCTGGCTTTGCCCAGGCCCAAGGGGGGGAGCTCCTCGGGCTGCCAAGTGATATCTGCGAGCCCGTCGCCCGATGCGGGAATCGTCCGGGCGAATGCCATTGCAACGCCCCGCGCAGATGCTAAGATGGACGCTTTGATTTCGAACCTCCGGACGCAGACGCCCCATGGCTGGATATCTCGTACTCGCCCGCAAATACCGCAGCCGAACCTTCGACGAAGTCGTGGGCCAGGAGCCCATTTCGCGCACGCTGGTCAATGCGATCAAGACAGGCCGCGTCGCCCACGCCTACCTCTTCACCGGGACGCGCGGGGTGGGCAAGACCACCATGGCCCGGATCCTGGCCAAGGCGCTCAACTGCTTAAACGCCCAGGAGGCCACTGCCGAGCCTTGCAACCAGTGTGATGCGTGCGTCTCGATCTCCCGGGGCGACGACGTGGATGTGGTGGAGATCGACGGGGCCAGCAATCGCGGCATCGAGGAAATCCGCGAGCTGCGGGCCAATGCGATCTTCCGACCCTCCCGCAGCCGATACAAAATCTACTACATCGACGAAGTTCACATGCTCACGCGCGAGGCCTTCAACGCGCTGCTCAAGACCCTGGAAGAACCCCCCGAGCATGTGAAGTTCATCTTCGCCACCACCGAAGTCGAGAAGGTCCCGGCCACGATTCTCTCGCGCTGCCAGCGTTTCGATTTCCGCAACATCCCCACCGGGCGAATCGCCGAGCACCTCGCCCAGCTCTGCAAGGCAGAGAACGTACCGGCCCAGCCCGACGCGCTCTACCGCATCGCCCGGGCCGCTGCCGGCTCCATGCGCGACGGACTGAGCCTCCTGGACCAACTCCTTGCCGCCGGGGACGAGGTGACCGAACAGGAAGTGATCCACATCCTGGGCACCCCGGGCCAGGAGCGCACCCTGCGCCTGGCTGAGCATATCGCCGGGGGCGCCTCGGCCGAGGCCCTGAAGGAACTTGACGAGATCCTCCAGTCCGGCGTAGGACTCGGGGCCCTTGCACAGTCCCTGGCTGAGACCTTCCGAAACATGATGATCGCCCAGGCCAGCGGCCAGGCCCTGGAGCTGATCGAGCTTCCCGAAGCTCCGCGCGAAGCGCTGGTGAAGCTCAGCGGAGAGTTTTCCCTGCCGGTACTCGTCCAGTCGGTGGGCATTTTGGATGCCACCTGCCGGAACCTGCGGGGCTCCAGCGTCTCCAGGGCGCTTCTGGAAGCGGCCGTGGTGCGACTGGCCGAGGCGGACAAGTTCATCGACCCCCAGAGCCTGCTGGATCGGCTGGAATCGTTGCCGGCAGGGGGGGTAAAAAAAAAAGCCCGATAAGCATACCGCCCCCCGGTAAGGCCCCGCACAAGGCTGCCTCGCCGCCACAACCGGGCGGCCAGAAACCAACCCGAGAGGCCCCAAGGGACCCCGGGCCCCAAGCCGAAGAGGCTGCTGCCGGCCCAGCCGGGCCCAGGCCGCTCAGTTCCAGCGAAAACGCACAGATCGCCCAGGACCCGGCCGTGCAGCGGGTGCGAAGCCTCTTTGACGGGACGGTAATGGAATCCGTTCGGGACCCCCTGGCCGAGGCCGGCCGGGAAAGGGCCCCGGACAACGAAGCCTCGGAGCTTCAAGAGACCGACCAGGTCCCGGACGACGAAGCACAAGAATGAAGCAGATTCGGCAGGCCAGCGACCTGGCGGAGTTTTAAAGGAGCAGCGATGTTTGGTAATTTCGGTAAGATGATGAAGGTGGCCGGGCAGATGCAGCAGAAGATGCCCGAGATGCAGCAGAAGCTGGCCGAGGCCCGCCACAGCGCCCAGGCCGGCGGGGGCATGGTCGAAGCCACCGTTGACGGAAAGATGCGGCTGGTGGATTTGAAGATCGATCCCCAGGTGCTCGGCGATGCCGATGCAACTCTGCTGGAAGATATGGTCAAGGCCGCTGTCTCCAGTGCCCAGGACCAGGCCGCCCAGGCCGCCGCCGAGGCCATGAAGGACCTGACCGGCGGCATGGAGATTCCCGGCCTGGGGGGTATGCTGGGAATGTAGCGGCTCTGCCCTGCCGGGAAGCGAAAGGACCCGATGGCGCAATACAGCGAAAGCATCGACCGCCTCATGGAGCTGCTGGGCCGGCTGCCGGGCATCGGTGCGCGCAGTGCCGAACGCCTGGCCTTCTTTCTGCTCAAGCAGGACCAGGCCGACACCCTCGCCCTGGCCGAGGCCATCCGGGACGTCAAGGAGAAGATCCACCCCTGCCGCGTCTGCTTTCACCTGGCCGAGGGGGATGACCTCTGCGAGATCTGCGACGACTCCAGCCGGGACCGGTCGATCATCTGCGTCGTCGAGCAGCCCAAGGATCTGCTGGCCCTGGAGGCCACCGGCGCCTACAAGGGCCTCTATCACGTCCTGATGGGGGCGATTTCCCCCCTGGAAGGCATCGAGCCGGAAGACCTGACCATCGGGCCCCTGCTGGACCGGGTGGCCCAGGGCGAGGTGGAAGAAGTCCTGCTGGCCTGCAATCCAACGGTGGCCGGCGACGGCACAGCCCTCCATATCTCGTCGCTGCTGGCCCCCACGGGTGTCTCGGTGACGCGCCTGGCCCGCGGACTGCCCTCGGGCGGACAGATCGAATACTCGAACCAGACGATCCTGGCCGACGCGATCAACGAACGGCGGCGCCTCTGATTCTCTTGCCCGCTGCTCCATGCAAGGCCGGGCTGCTCCGACGGACATTTCCCTGATTGGTTGCCCTCCGGGCGGGGGGGCGGATACAATGGATCGCTTATGAGACTGGACGCTTCCCAAAATCTCCGCCTCGAACAGCAGATGAAGCTCTCGCCGAGGATCATCCAGGCCATGGAGATCCTCCAGCTCCCGATGCAGGCCCTGCTGGAACGCATTGATACCGAGATGGAAACCAATCCCGTTCTGGAGCTCAAGGAAGGCAGCGACGACGAACCCGCCTCGCCGGCAGAGCAAGACGACGACCGCGAGCGGGGTGAGGAAGTCATGGTCGTCGAGGATTCCCCCGAGGGCAACAGCGAGGACTTCGAGCGCCTGGCTGAGTTCACCGACGAATACGGCATGGAGCCCTTTACCTCCGACGAACCCTACACGCCCCCGGCCAGGCCCAGCGGCGAACGCGACCGCAAAATGGACGCCATGGCCAACACGCCCGCCCCGGGCCAGAGCCTCAACGAGTACCTGCTGGAACAGTGGTCCTTCGTCGAGGTCCCCGAGTCGCTAAGGGCGGCCGGGCAGCGGATCATCGAGCATATCGATGCCGACGGGTACTTCCGGGCCGACCCGGCCGAGCTGGCCGAGGAGGAAAGCGAGCACTATCGGCCCGAGCAGCTTCGCGAGGCGCTCAAGTATGTCCAGACGCTCGAGCCGCCGGGGGTGGGCGCCCGAGATCTGCCCGAATGCCTCATGATCCAGCTTCAACAGGAAGCCCAGGCCGGGCTGGACGTCTCGCTGGAGATGCAGCTGGTCAACCGGTTCCTCCGGGATATCGAGATGAACCGCCTGCCCCAGATCGCCAAGCGGACGGGCAAGGACATTGAGCAGATCAAGCAGGCCTTGGAGAACCTCTCCCGGCTGACCCCCCGCCCGGGCCTTCTGGTGGGGGACCGGGCCGCTCCGGTGATCAACCCCGATATCCTCGTCGAACTCGACGAGAACGGCCAGGTCGTGGTCACCATGGCCGACGGCAACGATCCGCAGTTGATGATCTCACGAACCTACCGCAAGATGGTTCGCGACCGCCGGGCCGATCGCGAAGCCCGCCGGTTCGTCCAGAAGAACATTCGCTCGGCCAAGTGGCTCATCTCCGCCATCCAGCAGCGACGCCAGACCGTACGCAGGGTGGCTGAGGAAGTCTTCGTCGTCCAGCGGGATTTCCTGGAAGAGGGCACCGAGGCCCTCAAGCCCCTGCCGATGGTCGATGTCGCCAACAAGGTGGGGGTCCATGTGGCCACGGTCAGCCGGGCGGTGGCCGGCAAGTACGTCCAGACACCCTTGGGGATCTATCCCCTGCGGATGTTCTTCTCCGGCGGGACCAAGACCGCCGAGGGCGAGGATGTCTCCTGGGATGCGGTCAAGGCCAAGCTCAAGGAAATCATCGAGGCCGAGGACAAATCCAATCCCCTCAACGACGATCAACTGGCCAAGCAGATGCAGCAACAGGGGATCGACATCGCCCGGCGCACCGTGGCCAAATATCGCAACCTCATGAACATTCCCCCCGCCCGCAAGCGCAAGCAGTACTGACCCTGCCCTTGAGACAAGCCTCTCAGACCTCCTGGATGGATTCGATCAGGACCGGCTCGGCCGGGACATCTTCGTAGGGCCCGTGGGAGGTCGTCTCGACCTTGGCGATCTTGTCCACCACGTCCATGCCGTCTGTGACCTTGCCGAAGACGCAGTAGCCAAAGCCTTGCGGGCTCTGATCGCGGTGGTTCAGAAAGCCGTTGTCCACCAGATTCACGAAGAACTGCGAGGTGGCCGAGTGAATCTGGCTGGTCCGGGCCATGGCCAGCGTGCCCCGATCGTTGGGAACTTTCGAGCTGGCTTCGTTTTCCACCGGCTCGCGTGTGGCCTTTTGGCGCATGTCGGGAGTCATTCCCCCGCCCTGGACCATGAATCCGTCGATCACGCGGTGGAAAATGGTCCCGTCGTAGTGGCCCTTGCGGGCATAGACCAGGAAGTTCTCGACCGTCTTGGGGGCCTTGTCGGGCCAGAGCTCCGCGCTGAAGCTGCCCAGATTGGTCTTGATTTCGACTTTCGTTGCATTGGTTTCGCTCATTGTTTCCGTCTCCCGATTGGAACCGGACTATACGCCATTGCGACCCTCTTGGCCAGTTTTGCCCGGTAAATGTCTGGCCTGGCTTGGCTTTGGGCCTACAATTCGAGTGGATCAATCGAAAGGAGCCTGCCCCATGTCTTCTCTGTCCGACCTGCCCAGGCGGATGACTGTTGCCCCCGTCCTGCTGTGCCTCGCCGTCACCTCGGGCTGTTCGCTGCTGGAGCAGAAACCCACTGCAAGAATCGTAGGGGCCAACCTGCAGGATGTCAGTCTGCAGGATGCAACGCTGGCCTTCGATGTCGAAATCTCCAATCCCTACTCGGTTCCGCTTCCCCTGGTGGATGTGGATTACTCCCTTGCGGGGCGGGGCAAATCCCTTCTTACCGGCAAGGCCCCCCTGACCGGGACGGTCCCGGCCGGCTCGAGCCGACGGGTTCAGGTCCCCGCCACCGTCGTTTTCAGGGAGGTCTTCTCCGCCCTGTCGGACTTCAGGCCCGGGGGCGTCCTGCCCTACACCGCCGAGATGGGCTTTTCCGTAGATGCCCCTGTGGTGGGCAGAACCCTTCGCCTGCCGGTCCGCAAGGAAGGTGAGCTACCCATTCCCACCGCCCCCGGGATCCGCGTGGAGAACATCCGCTGGGAGCAATTGGACCTGCGGGAAGCAAGGGGCGTGGTGACGCTGGAAGTCACCAATCGCAACCAGTTCGCGATGGATCTTCTCAACATGGCCGCCAACTTGAAGCTTGCCGACGTCCAGGTCGCACAAACGACGATCAACAAGCAGCTTTCGCTGGGGGCCTCGGGAGATACCGGAACGCTGGAGATACCGATCTCCTTCTCGGCGGCCAAGGTGGGCCTGGGGATCTTCCGAATGCTCCGCGGCTCGGGAGCCAACTACCAGCTTGACGGCTCGATCGACGTCGATACGCCTTATGCGCCGATGTCCCTGCCGATTTCCGCCGGCGGAACCGCGCCGTTTTTGAGATAGCCTCCGCCTGCCGGAATGACAATCGTGCCCTGGGGGGGGTCGGTTTTGACAGCGTATGCCCTCGCAAGGGCGTTTATATGCAGGGGTTGCGCTACTGGCATGTCATTTGCATTATCTTCGGGTGGTCCTTTTCTGGAGTACCCACTATGCGAATGGACAAACTGACTGTCAAAGCACAGGAGGCCCTTTCCGATGCCCAGCAGTTGGCCGTCGAAGCCTCCCATACAACCGTAACCGGACTTCACCTTCTCGCTGCGCTTCTGGCCCAGGACAACGCCCTGGCAGGTGCCTTGCTGGAAAAGACCGGCGCAGCCCGCGACCGCGTGCGAAGCGTGGTCCAGGCCGAGCTCAAACGCCTCCCGACACGCACCGAAGGGGGTCAGGGGGGCCAAAGTGCCGATCCGACCCTCAACGCAGCCCTGTTTCGGGCCGACAAGGAAGCCAGGGATCTCGGCGACGAGTATGTCAGCATCGAGCATCTGCTCCTGGCCCTTGCGGAAGAACGAGGCCAGGCCAAGGAAGTCCTCTCCACCCTCGGGGTGACCCGCAAGGACCTGCTGACCGCCATGAAGGACATCCGCGGCTCCCAGAGCGTCACCGATCCCAACGCCGAAGAGAAGTACCAGGCCCTGCAGCGATACGGACGCGACCTGTGCGACATGGCCCGGGAGGGAAAGCTCGACCCTGTCATCGGACGCGACGAGGAAATCCGCCGGTGCATGCAGGTCCTCTCCCGCAGAACCAAGAACAATCCCGTCCTCATCGGCCAGCCGGGCGTGGGCAAGACCGCCATCGTGGAAGGCATGGCCCAGCGGATCGTCGATGGAGACGTCCCTGCCGGGCTGTCGGGCAAGACCATTTACGCCCTGGATATGGGCGCACTGCTGGCCGGTGCGAAATTTCGCGGAGAGTTCGAAGATCGCCTAAAGGCTGTCCTTAAGGAAGTTACCCAGTCCGACGGACGCATCATCCTCTTCGTTGACGAGCTCCATACCGTCGTCGGGGCTGGTGCAGCCGAGGGGGCTATTTCGGCCGGAAACCTCATCAAGCCCGCCCTGGCCCGTGGGGATCTCCGCTGCATCGGGGCCACCACCCTGGACGAATACCGCAAGCACGTGGAGAAGGATGCCGCCCTGGAGCGTCGCTTCCAGCCGGTGATGGTTCTCGAGCCGAGCGTGGAAGACACCCTGGCCATCCTTCGAGGCCTCAAGCCCCGCTACGACGCCCACCATGGCGTTCGGATTCAGGATTCGGCCCTGGTCTCGGCCGCGACGATGAGCAACCGCTACATTGCCGACAGGTTCCTGCCGGACAAGGCCATCGACCTGATCGACGAAGCCGCCAGCCGGTTGCGCATCGAGAACGATTCCATGCCCACCGAACTGGACGAGCTCAAGCGTCGCCTGATGCAGATGCAGATCGAGCGCGAAGCCCTGCGAAAGGAATCCGACGAGGCCAGTCGCCAACGTCTGTCCGAACTGGACAGGGAACTGGCCGACATGCAGAACGAGTTCGACGCCAAGCAGTCGCTCTGGCAGAACGAGACCGGGCTGCTCAAGAACATCAAGGAACTCCGCGAGCAGATGGAGCAGAAGCGCACGGAACTGGAGCAGGCCCAGCGAGAGGGCGACCTGGAAAAGGCCGCCCGTATCCAGTACGGCCAGTTGCGGGACCTGCAATCCCAGCTCGACCAGGCTGAGCAACGCTTTGACACCCTCCAGCAGGAGGGGGCCATGACCAGCGAGGAGGTCACCCCCGAGCACATCGCCGAGGTGGTGGCCAAGTGGACCCACATCCCTGTCTCGAAGCTCATGGAGAGCGAACGGGCCAAGCTTCTGGACATGGAGGACCGCCTGCGCGAGCGAGTGGTAGGCCAGGATGAAGCCCTGCGGGCGGTGGCCGACGCGGTTCGACGCAACCGGGCCGGACTGGGAGATCCGCGCAGGCCCATCGGCAGCTTCCTGTTCCTGGGCCCGACCGGCGTGGGAAAAACCGAGCTGTGCAAGGCCCTGGCCCAGTTGCTCTTCGATGCCGAAGACGCCATGGTCCGCATCGACATGAGCGAGTTCATGGAGCAGCACTCGGTGGCCCGGCTTATCGGTGCCCCCCCCGGCTACGTGGGATACGAAGAGGGCGGAAGGCTCACCGAAACCGTCCGCCGCAGGCCCTACTGCGTGATCCTCCTGGACGAGATCGAAAAGGCCCACCGGGATGTGTTTAACGTGTTGCTGCAAGTCCTTGACGATGGAAGACTTACAGATGGACATGGGCGACCGGTCGACTTCAAGAACACGCTGATCGTCATGACCTCCAACATCGCCTCCCAGTACATCCAGGAACTCGCCGGCCGGCAGGAGCAGGAATGGGAGATCGAAGCCAAGCTCTCAACCGCCCTGAAGGAAACCTTCCGGCCTGAATTCCTCAACCGGATCGACGAGACGGTGATCTTCCACAGCCTCAGCCGCGAGCAGATCCGCGACAT
>CAZOVB010000092.1:0-12441 GCA_964583095.1 uncultured Planctomycetaceae bacterium | reverse complement strand
TCGTCGAAACCGGCCGAGGTGATGATCTCGCCCACGCGGCGGCGGGTCCTCTGGATATTGCCCTCGGGATTGGGGATTACGACCAGGCGATCCGAGACGGGAATCTTGTCGTAGCCTTCCACGCGCGCGACTTCTTCGATCAGGTCGGCCTCTCGGGTCAGGTCGGCCCGATGGGAAGGGGCGGTGCACTCGATGACCCCGTCGCGCAACTGCGGAGAAAGTCCGAGGTCCTGGAGGATTTCCACCTGCCTCTGGGCTGGGATATCCAGCCCCAGCAGGGCATTGCATCGCTGGGGCCTGAGTCGGACGGTTTTGGCCTGGAAGGGCAGTTGCCAGACGTCCACGACGCCCTGGGCGAGGGTTCCTCCGGCCAGATCGAGGATCAACCGGCAGGCGCGGAGGGAGGCTTCGTCCAGGCGGACCGGATCGATGCCGCGCTCGTAGCGGTAGTTGCTCTCGCTCATCAGGTTGAGCTTGCGGCTGGTTCGTCGAATATTGAGCGGGTCGAACTGGGCTGCTTCGAGCAGGATGTTCGTGGTTTGCCGGCCGACTTCAGTCTCCAGCCCGCCCATGATGCCCGCGATGGCCACCGGCGAGGATGCATCGGCGATCACGAGCATGTTCTCCTCGAGCCGGCAGGTGGTCTGGTCGATGCTGACCAATTCTTCACCTGCCCGGGCCCGACGGACAACGATGCGATTCTCTTTCAGCTTGTCGTAGTCGAAGCTGTGCAGAGGCTGGGAGTATTCCATCAGCACGAAATTCGTCACGTCCACCACGTTGTTGACGCTTCGCATGCCGACCGCTTCGAGTCGCTCGACCAGCCAGGCCGGGCTGGGGCCGACCTTGACACCTCGCAGGATGCGGGCGAGATACCGAGGACACAGGTCCGGGGCTTCGACGTCCACCCGGGTCAGCTCGGCGGCCTGTCCGTCGCCGGGCAGTTCGCCGATGACGGGGGGTTTGAACTCCGCGCCCAGGGCTGCAGCCAGTTCCCGCCCAACGCCCAGGTGCCCCAGCAGGTCAGGCCGATTGGAGGTCACCTCCAGGTCAAAGACGATATCGGCGTCGGTTTCCTCGATTCCTTCGCAGTTAAGACCGATCTGCGTAAACAGATCGCCCAACTGCGAGGCGGGCATTGCGACGTCCACGTAGTCTGTCAACCAGTTCAGCGAGATGTTCATCTTGGTGGATTCCTGCTTGTCTTCTGTGGGGAAACACGAGGGCCCTGCCAAACAGCCGCCCCCGCCCTGGTTTCCAGACCGGGCAGGGGCGCGGTGAGTTGACGCGGAATGTCTCAGGATACCGCCCGAAGCGGCGGTGTCAAAGGTTTCGGCCGGTGGAAACGAGGCTTTACTGGGGTTGCTTGCTTCGCGAGCGCTTTGCGCTGGGGCGGCGACGTCGGCCTCGACGGCGTCCGGAGGATTTTCCCTTGCCGGAGCGTTCCGAGCCCCGGCTGGAACCATCATCTCCGCCGTCGACCTTCTGGACCTCGGGCAGTTTGTCGCCGATGAGGTTCCGCACGCCCTTGACGAAGCGCCGGTCGTGTCGCGTGATAAAGCTGCTGGCCAGTCCGCTTGCGTCCAGGCGGGCGGTCCTTCCCACACGGTGAACGTAATCTTCCGGATGGTGGGGGAAGTCGTAGTTGATCACGTGCTCGACCTCGCTGATATCCAGGCCTCGCGCGGCAATGTCGGTCGCTACCAGGATCCGGCAGGAGCCCTCGCGGAACCTGCTCAGCGCCTCGTGTCGGTATTCCTGTTCCATCCCGCCGTGAATCCGGGCGGCCTTGAAACCCTTATTGCGGATGTTGCGGGTGAGGCGGTCGACACTGCGTTTGGTGCGGACAAAGACGAGGGTCCGCCCATCGCTCTTCTTGAGCAGCCTTCGCAGCAGGTTGGGCTTGGCGTCTTCGGGAAGCTCGTAGAGTTCCTGCTTGGCCCGGTGGGCCGGGGCCGTTACGCCGATCTGGAGACGAACCGGATCGTTCATGCTCTTACGGGCGATCTGCTCCACGTCGTCGGGCATGGTGGCTGTGAACATCAGGGTCTGGCGGTCGGCGGGCAGGGCCTGGATGATCTGGTTGATCTGCGGGATGAAGCCCATGTCGTGCATCCGGTCGGCCTCATCGACGGCGAAGGTTTCGATTTCCTTGAGCGAAACCTTGCTGCTGTAGATGTGATCTATCAGCCTTCCGGGGGTGGCGACCAGGATGTTGGGCCAGGAACTCAGGGCGTTGTAGTCCTCTTCCATCTTCACGCCGCCGACGATGGTCGCCACGCGGATCCCGCTGGTCCGGCCGAGCATTTCGAACTCTGTGGTGATCTGGGCAGCCAGTTCACGCGTGGGAGCCAGGACCAGTCCTCCCAGTTCGCATCTTCGGTGCATGCGCTGGATCATGGGGATGGCGAAGGCGGCGGTCTTTCCGGTGCCGGTCTGGGCCAGTCCGATCACGTCCTTGCCTTCCAGGGCGGGGCCTATGCAGGCGGCCTGGACGGGGGTGGGGGTTTCGAAACCGGCCTGGTCGAGGCTTTCTCGAAGTTCCGGGTGGAGGGGGAAGTCTGAGAATTTCTTGTCGGTGGTGGCGGGCAATACGTCTTTGGATGTAGACAAACTGATACCTCTTTGTGTCCCACGGGTGAAAGTACTGCACGTCGCGGCGGAAGCGGTCTGGTAGACGTTCCGCGTGGGATCGGCCGCGTCGGGCGGTTCGGAATCCGACGCGCGGCACGTCCGCGCCAGCCGGTTTCCTTCGTGCGCCCGAAGCATTCCGTCAGGCGCTCGTCTGCATCAGGCCGACCCGAAAAGGCCGGCGGGACCCAGGACTCGCGTGCGAGTTCGTCTGGAGGTTACCCCTGTCGAGGCATGATGCTCTTGCTCGACCTATATATCTTATCGGAAGTTTGCCGGAAAAGCTGTGAAAATCCTGCAAAGATCGGAGATTGACTTTCGGACACGGACACTGCGACGTACCCGGGGTGCGTATCGGAGCTTTTCCGACCCGTCGCAAACTGGTATAGTCGCTCAGGAATCAAGGGCTTTTTCCAATCGGGCGATACGATATGGCCGAGACACAGGTCACTCACGAAGACAGCGGAGACGGCGCCGTCACAGCCACCCGCTACGACGCCTTTATCAGCTACCGCCATACCGAAAACGATCGGGCCTGGGCCAAGTGGCTCATCGACGCCCTGGAGACCTACCGCGTCCCGCGCAGCCTGGTCAAAAAGGGCCTGCCCCGGCGTATCAAGCGCGTTTTCCGCGATGAAGACGAGCTGCCCACCAGCTCGGACCTCAACTCCAACATTCTCCAGGCCCTGGAGGCCTCCAGGACGTTGATCGTCATCTGCTCGCGCGACACTCCCGAGTCGCTTTGGGTCAACCGGGAAGTCGAAACCTTCCGTGAAATGGGCAAGGGCGATCGTATCGTGGCCCTGCTGGTCGACGGCGAGCCGGAAGAGGCCTTTCCACCGGCCCTGCGAGAGATTCACCACATCCGCACCGGCGAAGACGGCGCGGTAACCGACGTCGTGGAAGAGGTCGAGCCGCTGGCGGCGGATGTCCGACAGCGCCCCGACGAATCGCAGAGATACCTCAAACGCCGGGCCCTGGTGCGCCTGATGGCCTGCGTGCTGGGCTGTCGGTTCGACGACCTCTGGCGCCGCGACGCGCGACGCCGGCATCGCCGCATCGCCCTGGCTTCGATGGCAGGGGTGTTGCTGCTGCTGGCTTCGACGGCCTACGGTCTCTGGTGGTGGGACCAGCACCGCCTCAAGACCTTCTGGTATCGTGACGTGGTCTTTCGTCGCGGCCTGCCCGAGGGTCTGGGGGAACTGAGCGAATCGCAGGTGCAGGCTCGGGAGGAATCCTACCGCTTCACCACCCGTGGGGGGAGGGTGCTTCGCATCGAACGGCGAAACAGCGCCGGCCTGCCGGCCATCCTCTTCCCCGGCCGGTTCGACGCCGGCCGCGGCGCGCTGGTACGCGAATTCCACTATCGCGACGAGGGGGGGATCGACCGGGTCGTACATAAGGACCACAACGGCCAGGTGCGCAAAGTCGAGCAGTTCAGCCCGGACGCCACCGTCATCGAGTTCAAGAGCGGGCGCAATGCCGCCCTGGCCCAGGTGCTGGAAAGTCCCGCAGCCGACGTGGTCTCCCAGGCCTCCACCATCACGCAGCATCGAGTCGAATACGACGAATCGGGCTTTGCCCAAAAGGTCCACTACGAGGATGTCTGGGCCCGCCCGGCCGCCGACGCCTCGGGCAGCTACGGAAAGGCCTGGCTTCGCGACCAGGCCGGACGCATCGTGCAGGAGCTGGACCTGGACAAGCAGGGCCGGATACTCCGAAGGCCCAGCGGCATCAGCGGCATGGCCTACGGTCGCGACGAGCAGGGCCTGACCGTCCTGCGGCGGCATGTGGGGCCCGATGGAAAGGTCGTGCTCAACCAGCAACTGGGATGGGCGTCTGTGAAGATCGGTCGCGACGCGGCGGGCAATGTCATCTCCCTGGAGTACCTCGACGAGAAGGACCAGGCGGCAAACAATGCCTCAGGGTACGCGGTGGAGCGCAAAAAGCGGGACGAGAGGGGCATGACGGTCCTTCGGAGTTTCTTCGATACCGGCGGAGACCCCGCACTGGGCCCCGACGGGGCTGAGCGGGTGCTTTACACTTACAATGATCGCCTCTGGCAGAGCAGCCAGGAGTTCCGCGACGCAAAAGGCCTGCCGGTTCTGGGAACGCATCATCACCATCGCGACCAGAGCCGCTACGACCGGCGAGGCAACCACATCGAGCAGCGGGCGTTCGGCACCGACGGCAAGCCTACGCTGATCCGCGAGGGCGCGTCGATCCTTCGCTGGACCTACGACGAGCAGGGCAACGAGACGTCGATCTCTTTCTTCGGCCTGGAGGGCGAGCCGGTCTTGGGTACGACCGGGGTGCATGAGGTCCACATGGCCTATGATTCCGAGAACCGCATGGTGGAGGTGCGGGTTACCGGGACCCAAGGCCGGCCGGTTCTGCACCGGCAGTCGGGCGCTGCCCGGACCACCTTGCAGTACGACGAACGGGGAAACAACACCGGCCAGCAGTTCTGGGGCGTCAACGATGAGCCGGTAATCCTCAAGGGCCGGAACTATGCTGCCTGGCGGGCCGAGTATAACCCTCGCGGGCAGCGGACCGAGCTTGTCCTGCTGGGCACCGACGGGCGGGAGGTCTTCTCCAGTGACGGCTTTGCCGCTACCGAAGTTTCCTACGACGATGTGGGTCGCGTGGTGTCGGTTCGGAACTTCGGCCCGGGGCGCGAGCCGGTGGTCCTCCCGATGGGGTACCATGAGGAGCGGACCGAGTATTCGCCCGACGGGCGCTGGATGGTCAAGAGCTGGCACGACACGCGCGGCGAGCCGGTCATTACGCGTAGCGGCCTCTGGGCCAAGCGCCACGAATTCAATGCCCGCGGGCTGACGGTCCGGGAAACCTGCCTGGGCCTGGACTCCCAGCCCGTGCTCTGCGGGGCCAAGTGGGCCATACTCGAACGGGAGTTCGACTCCTTCGGCCGGGCGGTTCGGGAAGCGTATTTCGGGCCCGACGCAGAGCCTGTCTACGGGGCTCTGGGGTATCATGCCGTCGAGCGAAAGCACGATTCCCGGGGCAATGTGATCGAAGAACGCTTCCTGGATATCGAGTCGCAACCTATGCGCACCTCGCGAGGCTTCAGCATGTACCGCGCGTTGTACAACGCCCGCGGCCTGCTGGTCGAGATGCGATACCTGGACGAGAAGGGCAGGCCCATCCTCAACAGCGACGGGTATTACATGGCCCAGGAGAAATTCGACGCCCGGGGACGCAGCACGCAGGTGGCCTTTTACGGACCCGGGGGCGCGGCCGTCATCAGCCGGGAGGGCTTCCACAGACGCACCTTCGAGTACGACCGTCAGGGCAGGGCGAAGCAGGAAGCCTACTTCGGACGCGACGAGGAGCCCTTGGCCCAGGAGGGGGGATACTGTGCAGTGGCCCGCAGCCACGATTCCCGCGGGAACGTCATCGAGGAGACCTACCTGGATTCCAACGGCGCGCCCATCTCGACCGTATACGGATACGCCGGCTACCGGACGCAGTACGACAAGCACGACCGCATTGTCCGCTGGTCGGCATATGATGTTTCCGGTGCCCCGGCCGTGCACAGGGATGGCTACCACGCGTACACCCGCAAATACGGACCGATGGGCAACCTGGTCCAGGAGACGTATTACGATACGGAGAATCAAAAGACCGTCGTCCAGGAGGGGTATGCACAGATGCGGGCCCGGTACGATCCACGGGGCAACCGCATTGCCTACGAGTTGTTCGACTCCGCGGGCAAGCCCGTCTTCGCCAAGGACGGGTTCAGCCGGATCGAAATGAAATACGACCCGATGGGGCGACAGACCCTTCGCCGGTATTTCGGACCCGATGGCCGGGGGGTCATTGCCGCCATCGGCTTTGCCGGTGTGCGGTTCGAATACACCCCCCGAGGCGAAAAATCACTGGAGGAGTATCTGGGCCCCGACGGAAAACGGATGATGATCGCCGAGGGATACAGCCAGGTCCGAACCGAGTACGACCAGGCCGGACACGAGAGTGCCTACACCTACCTGGACACCGAAGGCAACGCAACCTTCTCCCGCCAGGGCTTTGCCGGAAGCGAAATCCTTCGCGACGCCCAGGGCCGAATTCTCTCCTTCACCAACTTCGGCCCCGACAACGAGCCGGTCAACTCCGTAGAAGGCTATCACAAACTTCTCTACAGGTACGATGCCCGCGGCAATCCGATCGAGCGACGCTTCATTGGCAAGGACCAGGAGCCGGCCGTCCTGGTCCACGGCTATGCCCTGATCCGAATGGGCTACGACCGACAGGATCGCCCTGCCTGGGAGGCGTGCTTCGGGCCCGACGGACAGCCCGTCCTCAACAGGGAGGGGTATCACAAATGGGTCCGCTCGTACAACGCGCAGGGACAGATCCTCCGCGAAAGCTATCTGGATACCCAGGGCAGGCTGGTCATGATGCGGCAGGGATTGGCCGCCATCGAGCACCGCTACGACCACCAGGGCCGCAACATCGCCCTGATCCGCAGGGACGCCTCCGACCAGGTCCTGCTGGAGATGAGGATCGACTACGACCGGCTCGGACGCGAGAGAGGGGTGCGGTTCTTTGGCCCATCCGAAAAGCCGTTTACGCTTGGCCAGGGATGGCACGAGCAGCGGTCCGTCTTCAATCGTCTGGGGCACGAGGTCGCGCGGGAGTACTACGATATCGCCGGCAAGCTGACGATGACCCAGGGAGGTTACGCGGTTCGGCTCGCCCGGTACGACTCCCGGGGAAGGATGGAGCAACTGCGATTTCTCGATGCCGGCAGGAAGCCCGTCGTGACTACCGAAACCGGTTCCAACTGTATCGGCTATGCGTATGACGTCCGCGGGCGGATGACGAAGATCTCGCATTTCGACACGGCCGATGCGCCCATGATCTCCAGCAAGGGCTATCATGCCCGTCGAATGGAATACGACCGGTGGGGCAATGAAGTGCTCCAGGAGTTTCTCGACACCGACGGCAAGGTGATGATGAATCCCGTCCAGGGCTGTGCGAGGATCGTCCGAAAGACCGACCAGATGGGCCGCGTCATCGAGGTCCGATATCTCGACACCCAGGCAAACCTGACCATGAACCGCCAGGGCTTTGCCCGATCCGTGGCGAGTTACGATGCGACAGGCCGGCGGGAGGTCCGCTTCTTCGACGCCCAGGGGCGAGAGATCTCGACCCCCTGAGCCGAAGATCCCCCCAGGCGGCCAAGGCCCCGTCAGCCCCGGCCGCCGGAGAATCCACGGCAGAAACAGCTTCTTCTACTTGCTCATCATCTTCATGTTGTCCAGCGTACGCTTGAATTCTTCCTGTTCCTGCTGAAGCTGTTGCTTGGACGGTTCGGCCAGGGTCATATTCCTGTCGAACTCCAGGCTGTAGGAGTAACGGAGGGTTCTTGCCTCGGCTCCAGCCGAGCTTGCCGGCACCTCGATCTGCCACATCAGGATGCCCGAATTATAGAGGGTCTTGCGGTACAGGTCGTTCTCGCTGAGCGACTGACTCATCTGGCCCAGTTCCACCTGGATATCGGCAGAGGGGGCTTCGGGCAGTCGATCCAGGAGACGCACTTCCACGGCCTTGTCCTTGAAGTTGCTGATCTGGAAGGCGTAGGTGAAGTCGAGCTTGCGGTTGCCGCCCTGGGTGCTTTCGGTCTTCTCGGCCAGTTCGCGACGGACGCGAAGCTGGGAGTCGACGCCGAAGCCCAGGGTGAAGCGCTGGCCCTTGGCGACCATGGGAATCTGGTCCGAACCGGTGAACTGCCCGTCGAGGTAGGTGTTGACCGGGCCGGCCAGCAGGGCGATCTCCGAATTGTTCACCAGGTCCGCCTGCTGATAGACGTACGGCGTGAGAACGGGAATGGAGAGGTAGTAGAAGTCGCCTTCCATGTTCATCCGCGCGATCTGGACCATCTGCTGGTCGTTGCGGCTGGGCAGGGAAATCCTGCCGCCCAGATCATAGCTGACCGAGAGCACCTCGGAGATCATATCGGTGATGCGGCTCTGGCGGATGGACTCGGCATCGGCATTGAAGTCCAGAAGCTGCATCTCGTTGGCGACGGAGTTCAGCGCCCAATCTTGCTGCCAGGTGGTGGTGCGGCTCTGGCTTCGCTGCTGAACGGCCCTGTTCAGCCGGGAAACGTTCCGCTGCTGCTCGAAGCCGTAAGCGGACTGGCCCTGCATGGCCCCTTGCTGCTGGGGCGGGGCTGCGCCGTTGGGCCGAAGTGTCACCCACAGGGGCGTCAGGAGCGGGGCCGAGGCTACCATCTTCGGCGAGGCGGTCGAGAGGGTCAGCTTCACGCCTTGCCAGTTCTCGCCGGACATCTGCTGGATGAGGGCATTGTATTCGAGCTGGATCTTCTCATCGCGCCCCGCGCAACGAACCGTATAGGAAGGCTGCCAGGTCGCTCCACCCACCAGGTAGTTCAGACGGATCGTCGCGTTGCCGCGGGGCTTTTCCAGGAAGATGACCGCTTCCCGAACGGTCCGCGTGGTGGAGCTGGTCAGTTGAGAAAGCTGCCTCTGGAGCAGGTTCAGCTTTTCCTGGATCTGTGACTTCTCTTCGGTGATATCCACGTGCTGCTGGGCCAGCTGGGCCCGCTGCTTGAAGAGATAGTCACTGAGCTTGATCAGGGCTTCAACGTCCAGGGTGGCCTTGTCCAGTTCCTTGGCGCTCTTGGCCGTGCTGAAACCCTCGAGCTTGTCCAGGTAGGCCTTCTTCTGTTTGATCAGCCCTTCCTCCGCTTCGGCAGCGCGGAGTTCCTTGCGGATCTCTTCCATCTGCTGCTGGATCTTGCGGATCTCCTCCCTGGGTTCGTTCTGCACCGCCCGGGTGCGATAGCGAACCGCGCGGATGGCTACGTCCCTGGAACCGGAGGCATAGAGGCTGTTGGGGATCACCTGGGCAGGCAACTGCGTGACGGTCAGTTCCATGGGGCCTTGCTCGCCCTGCAATTCCATCACGCGGGTGACCAGGGCCTGGCCACGGTAGACCGTGACCGATTCGATTTCTCCGGTCATCTCCTCGGCCGCCATTGCCGCAACGGCCCCTGCCAGGATGATTGTCAAACTGCATAGAACGGTGTGTCTCATGGGAAGTCTCCTTTGGTTTGCCTTGTGTGAATGCCCGCTCACCGGCGGCGACCGGGTAACCGCTCAGCCCATTAGACCGGCTTTGCCCCGGCGCGTTCGTAACTCTTTTGTAACAAGCCTTAAACAGTCGCAGACCAACGGGGAGAAGATCGTGGAAGACCCACCCCGCCGGCGATATGCTCTGGACATGCCTGAAACGGACAAAAGAATTTGCCTGGAAGGGACGTGCGGATGATCGCTGCGCTTCGAGACAGGGCGGCTGTGGCGACGGGGGATCTGGGAAGCCGCCACCGAATTGTACATCTCCGGGCCGGGATGTTCCTTGCGACCTTCCTGGTGGGGATCATCTACATGGTTCCCACGCCGGTGTACTGGGATGCCTGGGACTACAGCGCCCAGGCGATTCGCGGCCACAGCAGTGATCTTCTGCTGGGGCGCTGGTGGTTCATCGCGGCCATGCGGGCGGCGTATCTGAGCGTATCTGCCTTCGGGGCCGGGCCTCTGGATGTCTTCACCGCGATGCAGACGCTCAATGGTATGTTCCTGGCCGGGGGAACGGTGTTTGTGATGGCCTGGACGTACCGCCTGACGCGCAGCCACGGGGCGGAATTCATCGCAGCCCTGCTGGTATTGACCGGCCCGTTGATGGGCATCTACGCGATGGCGATCATGACCGAGCCCATGACGCTGCTGTTGCTTGCAGCGGGGTTCTACTTCTGGCAGCGCGCGGTAGAGGCGGAGGTCCGGGTGGCGCCTCACTGGGCCTTGGCTTGCGGGGCCTGTCTGGGGATCATGACGGACATTCGTGAACCGGCGGCCTTTCTGGCCCTGTGGCCCGTGGTGTCCGCCTTCGTTCAGAAGCCCCTGAAACGATGGCGGCTTCTTGGTCTGGCCGTGGCGGGAGGCGTGGTGACGCTGGGGGTTGGGATTCTGATGGCCTGGCAGTGGTATCCGCAGGCCTACACGGGGCGGACCTATTTCGAGAATCTCCATCACTGGACCGCGAGCATGTCCCGGGAACGAAGCGCGTTCGGCATCGATCCGCTGGGCCAGTTTCGCTACCTGGCCGAGTACAGCATCGCCGGCTCGCCGGTAACCGCCCTTACGCTGGTCTTCGCGCTGATCTTCGCGGCGCGGCATCGTCACGTAACGTTCTGGGTCTTGCTGGCCTCGGGTGGGTACCTGGCCACGCTGCTGATCAACCACGACCTGGGAGTCAACCCGCGCTTCACACTGCCCTGGCTGTGGGTAGCGATCCCGATCGTCGCCTGGACAATCGACCGGTTGCTCCAGCAGGGCAGAGCTTTCATGCCGCAAATGGTGCCGGCGGGGCTTGTCCTGATCGGCCTGATGGGGGCTGTCGCCCATGGAATCACGATCCACACGATGTCCGACGCCCACTTCGGACAGGCCCGAAGCGTCAGCGACCAGTATCGTGTTCTGCTGGCCCTTCCCGATAATGCACTGCTGATCCCCGGCCCCAGCGGGACGCCGGTGGCCTACCATCTCAACCGGCTCGGTCGAAAGGAATTCGAGATCATCGGCAGCGGCTGGGACTGGCCCGGGGACAATGCCGCCATCGAGCTTCGCAGCCGGGTCGAGCAGGCGATAGCCGACGGACGCAGCGTATTTGTGAACATGGACCAGGCCGACTACCGACGCGTCCGTCGCGACACAGGGCAGTACGAGACGATCCAGCAGGTGGCCGGGCGCTACCAGCAGATCCGCCGGGAAGAAATACTGCCTTTCGTGCAGTGGGTTCCTCGCCGGGCCGGGGAATCCCTGGCCAGGTGAGCTGCCGGCGGGGCTGTAAGGGAATCACAAAAGGCGGCCGGGACGGTTGTATTCCGTCGCCGGCCGCCTCCTGTTATGGGACTGCATCAGGCTTTTCTGAGCCTGTGTGCCCAATGGATGGACCAGAGTTTTTGCGTTACGCGTTGCGACGCTTGCGGATGTAGCCGCCCAGCGAGCCAAGCAGGCCGGTCAGGGTGACCATCGTCAGCGGCTCGGGGATGACCTCGTCGCCGCCGTTGTCCTGTTCCAGTTCGGCCTCGATGTAGTTGATGTAGGCCGTCTGGATGTCGGCATCGTACAGATCGGAGGTGTTATCGTCGGGGTCCTGAAAGTAGTTGAAACCCAAGGGATCTGCCACGAAGAGCACCACGCTGCCGGGAACGGCGAACTCGGCCATGATGGGGCCGCCGTCACCTGAAGCCACAACGGTTCCCGCGCTGGCGTTCAGCTGGGCATAGTAAGTGCCGGTAAATCCTTCGCCTCGAACATCGCCGAAAGGTCCGTCGGTCGAAAGGGTCGTGGAATTCGTAAACAGAATAGAGGGGCTTGAAGTACTGCTTCCAAAACTAACGATGTCGCCCAAATCCAGCGCGTTGGCAGCGGAGTTTGCCGAGTCAATTTCATTCAGGTCATTGTCAGTTTCCACGAGCAGAAGCCCGCCGGCGCTCACGAACGCTTGAAGGGCCGAAGCTTCCGAAGTGTCAAGAATATGGCTGCTGACTCCCCAGAAGAACACATCGATGCTCGAAAGGTAAGAGGTCGTCAGCGTATCGGTGCCGGCTACCAGGGAATGCCCTCGAACTGTAAGGGCTTGGGAAAGAGCGCTGTAGCCCCGCAGGGCCGTACTCGGAGTTGCCAGGTCGCCGCCTTGCTGCTCGACATCGCTCCAACTTCCAATGGATTTGGCACTTACGGGAAGGGTGATCGCGCAGAC
>CAZOVB010000091.1:9738-12965 GCA_964583095.1 uncultured Planctomycetaceae bacterium | reverse complement strand
GGTCACCGCCGCCGCGAGGCAGGCCGAAAGGAGCACGCACCGGGGCGGCCACAGGAGCGCTAAGTAGCTTTCTAGCGAGCAGACGCAAAAACATTACAACGGCTCAAAAAACACGTAGACATCGGCGGCACTGGCGTCGCCATGGATCGACACTTCGGCTTTTGGCATGCGGAGCAATCGGCACTCGCTGCCAGTAAACTCCCCGTCTTGAATTTCGGCCGTGCGGTCGGTGCCGTCGTCGTCGACGACGCGTTTTAGGGTCACGGTGCCTGCCGACAGCACGACGGTCACCCAACAATCGCACGCATTGGGTGGCAGGTACGTGCCTAGCTCTCCGGCACCCGATCCGTTGTCTACTGCTTTCACTGCCATCACGCGGCCCTCCCTTGTGCCATGTTTTGCATAAACGATTTCGCAAATGCCTCGGGGTCCAGCACGCCGCCACCGCTGGGATGTGGCATGACGCCGTCGTTGGCGGCCGCTTGGCTCGCTGCGGCGATTTGCGGGTTTTCCAGCACTTCGTCTTCGGCGTCCGGTTTCGCGGTCCCGAGCAGCTTGTAGACCTCATCCGCCTTCAGCCGGAGCCCCATTTCCCACGAGTTTTTGAGCGCCTGCAGCCGCTCCTGGACGTTGTCGCTCTCGGTGTCGATCCGGAATTGCAGCTTGCAGTGCTGGGCTGCGGTGCCGCGGAAGTTCCAGTGCTGCAGGACTCGCAGCAGGTCGGTCGTCAGCGTCTCCTCAAGATTTCTGGCGTCGTACGCCAAAATATCGGCGAAGGTCGCCAGGTGCGCGTCGGCGACGCCGCTGCCTAGCCCGGTCGCGTCGGCTTCGCTTGAAAGCGTCTGGCCGAGGATGTATCGCTTGATCTTATGCCCGAAAAACGTCCGGATGATTTCCATGGTCTGGGACACGCCGCCGAGCCCCGGTTCGATTAGCTGCGGCATGTACAGTTGCGCGTCTTCGCCTTGAGGGATCGGCGCTAAAATGACCGTTCGCCCGCCGCTCATCGCCATCTTGGCCGCTTCTTCGGTGCGTTGCTTCTGCACGTTGTTGCCGGCCTGGTAGGGCCAGACTTCGACGCCAAATGCCGCGCGGTCCAAGTATTCGATGACCCGCTGGAGGCATTCCACCATGGCATACCACGTCCAGTAGATGCGGTCGCGGATGCCGATGCCATGGATGCGGCCGGCCGATCGTGGATCGTGAAACGGTGCGTCCTCTACCATGTGCTTGTGTACGCACATAGTCTGTCGCTCCCACTGATCCAGCCAATACACCAGGCCCATCTCGGTCGCCATGATTTTTTGCTGGCCAAAGCCGTTTCGACGGCCCCAGTCGCGCCGAAAGGCGGCTGACACGCGGATGCCAATCTGATTCGGGTCGACCATGCGGTCGCCGCTGTCGAAACGGAAGACCAGCTTGTCCCCGTGCCGCGGTTCCCAGTGGCCGACCACCGTGCGCCATTTCCCGCGCACCGGCGTGGTGGCGAATTGGTTGGCGATGCCCGCCCGCCCGTACCACACCGCATCCAGCAACGACCTCCGCAACTCCGTAAACCGCGGCGTTTCTTGCAGGATTGCGGAAACTTCCGAGACCAACTCCTGCGTCCGCGGATCTTTGTCGTCTTCGCCTTCGATGTGCCACGGCAGCAATGCGACGGCCCGCTGGCGAGCCTCCACACATTCCATGATGGCGCAGTCGGTGCGCATCCGATCGGCATTGGTCGCGCTATCGCGTAGCGCTTCGTCCATGTTGAGGTACGAATGCGACGCGATGCCGAATCGGCCGTTGATGGTGTGGACGTGGCCCAGCACTTCGCGGCCGTAGTTCGGCGGTGCGTGCGTTCCGGCCGCGGGGTCGACCATGGCCGACTGGATCATGCGTGCCGGCAATCGCTGCGGACGTTCCATAGAGCACCGAATTAGCGGAATTCGGGCCCCGGGTCTCGGCAGCCGTTGAAAGATGCCCCCGCGCCGCACGGAGTGAACGACGCGGGGGCCTTGCGACGGGGCGGTCGTCGCGGTCCTCACTCAGTGGGCCATGGTAGCGGGTGGTGCAGGAATTTTCCAGTTACACGCCGCGGTCCGGGTCGCCTCGGTTGGGGTCGCCGCGGTTCGGTCCGCCGCGGTTGGGTGGATAGAACAGCCGCTCTGGTAGCGTACTGCGTCGGTACTCGCGGCGTCCCACGCCCAATGCCGGCAGGTTACGGGTGCGGTAGCCTCGTGGGGTAGCTTTTCTTGGCACATAATCGCCGTGCGACTGCACCAGCCGGTACTGGTGCTGGTGGCCCCAGACGGTGCCGCGGATCCGCAAATAATCCCAAACGGCACCGCCGGCCGACGATGCCGCAGCTTGCTGGAACTCGTGATGCTTGCGGACCGGAACGTCGTAATAGGCGTAGGTTTGGCCCGGTGCGTTTGGGCGTTCGCCGCCGATCTCCGCCTTGAACGTCACGTACAGGATGCCGACGCGGCGGCTTTCCCGCTCAAAGTAGTATCCGTAGACGTTGCTGCTGCCGGGCGTTTTCCGAAGGCTATCCATGACCGCTTCGAAGTCGGCCACGTCGTAGCCGGCGTCGCGGCCAAGCAACTGCACATCGTCAAACCCGTCGTCGCCATCGTCGGTCCCACCGATCGGCGGCCGTGGTGGCGGTGGCAGCGGAGGCGTGATTCCCCGCTGTCCGCCACGTGGTGGTTGCGTGCCGGGCGGCCCCCCGCGACGAGCCCCAGGCACAATCGGCGGCGGGCCCGGTTGGGTCGGTTCGTCTCCCGGCGGTTCGCCCGCGGGGCGACCAAAGATGAAGCGACGCATCGAATCGAATAGCGACCGCCGGCCAGCGACGTAGCTGGAGGTCGCGCGTCGCTCGCTCGCCCTGTCTGCATCGCGCACCGCTCGCGACGCCCGGCTGCGGACGTATTCGCTGGCTTTGCGTGCGAGGCCAAACAGACTTGACACGGTTATCCCTGCAGCTTCTTGCGCTGGCGATTGACCTGGGACGACTGGATTTCGATGCCGGCCTTATCCAGGGCGTCAATGACTTGTCCGTTTTCCGCGTCTGGGTAGGCCCGCAGGTACCGGCGGATGTTTTCCGCCTCGCTTTCCGACGCGTCCAAGTCGGGGCCATCCGAGTCTTCCTCGTCGGTGGTGACTGCGGCGTCCGGTTCCGTTGGTGCCGGTTCAATGGTTTTGCGATCGACGGTAACGGCCGGCTTTCCGTCTTGATTGGT
>CAZOVB010000091.1:5081-9638 GCA_964583095.1 uncultured Planctomycetaceae bacterium | reverse complement strand
GGTAACGGCCGGCTTTCCGTCTTGATTGGTGACAGCGGGCTTTGGCACCGCGTCGTCGTCACTGCAACGCGGCAGGCAGGTCGCGGTGGCTGCGTCGACGGTGATGCCGTGGTCGCGTAGTTCGTCGGTTTTGAAGCGTTCGGCAGGCCGATCGGGCCAGCTGACGGAATGTTGCTGGCGGCCTGCGTGATCGATGACGTACCCGACTCCGTCGACCGCATCGGGGCGATGGTACACGTTCAGCTTCATCGGATTACCTCCGGTTCCTGCGGCGCTCTCGCGCCTTTTCAAGCGCCAGCGTTGCGCCGAACCGTTCGGTCGCTGCTTCGACGCGGGTCTTTTCTGCGACTTCGTCGTGGGTGGGGAATTTGGCGAGCTTGTTGTACGCTCCGCTGGCTGCGTCGACCTGGTCAGCGTAAGTGTATTCGGGGAATGCGCACAGTTCGTCCAGGAAATCCTGCATCCATGCACCGCGAACAATCCGCACATTTCCCGCCTGGGCTTGTGCCTCCAGCGGCCGCGCTCGCACCACCTTGGCCGGGCCCGGGAGTTCTTGGCCGTCGACTTTTCGCGAGGCTTGGCCGCCGACGATGTCGATGTAGATCGGAAACCCTTGCAGGTGCGTGACCAGCTGCTGCGAGACTTCCTTTCCGGCCGACCCGCCTTCCTGCTCCGTGTAGATGACCACTTCGTTTCCGTATTTGCGGCCGTCGGAAATGGCGGTCTGCAGCATCACCGTGTTCCGTTCGTGGTAGGACCACTGGCCACGCACCACGTCCTCCACGTACACGACACCGCGGCGATCCATGGCCATCAATACCCCGGCTGTGTAGCAGCCGCTGCCCGGCGTGGCAGCGCGGTCCCAATACCGCACTCGCCGCGCATCCCGCGGGGCGGAATCGACCGGCACGAAGTATTCCCGGCGGAACATCAGCCCCGCGATATCTACGAATTCGCCGCCTAGCTCCTGCTCAGCCAGCGTGGTCGAATACCGCTGGCGCAGGATCTCAAAGAACCGGGCTGGCAGGAACGGGTTTTCGAGCGTGTGCGCCCGGATCAGCGCCGTATCGGGCTTGCATTGGTAGGGCCGGCCGCTAATCCACTCCAGCCCGCCAGTGGCGGCACCATCGTTGCCGACCATCGGCTCTCCCTGGGCGTCGACTCCGACCGGCGTGAAAAACTCCTCGAACGTCCAATGAGCGCGGCCCTTGGGCGTGAAGGTCAGGGTGCATGGTCCCATTTCGCCTTTCCAGCGCAGCGTGGCGATGGCGACGTCGTAGGCTTCTTTGCTGACGACACTCGCTTCGTCGATCCACAGTCCGGCCTTCGACGGCCCACGCAGCTTGCTTGGCACCTCGCCCGAGCGGAAGACGATCGACGCGATGCCGCCGTCGCGCGTCCGCCACCAGACCCGCGGGTAAGGGCTTTTTACATCGCGCACGTAGCGGCCGGTCTTTTCTGCGACCTCGATGAACGTGGGTAGCGTCGTTTCGTGCACGACCCCAGCGTCGGGGCTGACACACATCCAGGGATCGCCGCCGCGTGCTCGCTGCTGGATCGTGTAGCTGCCGACCCACGTTTTGCCGGTACCGCGGCCGCCGACGAACCCCGACAGCCACGCCTTGCTGTTCACAAAGTCGGCCTGCTTGCGATAGATCGGTACTGGTCGAATTGCTTTAACCGCCATCGCTCGCCTCGGCTTCAGGCGGTTCCTCGGGCCCGGCCGCCACGGTTGCCAATCCCTGCCGGAACTGCTGCAGCGACAGTTCGTTCCACTGATCCGCTTCCTCGCGGTCCTCGATGACGATCGACACGACTTCAGCGTTTCGGCTGACCTCGTCGATCGCCGCGTTACGAGCGTCTTCGTCCATCAAGCCCAGCAGCTGCGACCGCTGCTGCACCGCATCGGCGGCAATCTTCAGGAATGACGCGTTGCCCAGCATCTGCTTGCGTTTCTTCTGGCTTCGCGTCCCGCCGCCGTCGGCGTTGGTGGTCTCTTCGTCCATCCACTCAAAGGCGTCACCGAGCGACCGTTCCCAGCCCAGCCACGCGTTGCGCTCGATTTCGTCCAGCCGTGCCAATTGGTGGTCGATGTGCGACTGGTACGACTTCGCGGCGCTCCGCTGCCAGATTTTGCGGATCCGCTTCATGTCGCGGATGATCGTGCGGCGGTGGACGCCGACCTCTTCGGCGATTTCCTGCTGCGTCTTGCCGTGCAGGTACAGCCTCGCCACGCGGTGCAGCCGCTCCTGCAGCGCCGCACGCGATCGGTCGTCGGGTCCGTTGCCGCTGCCGGGTGCCTTTTTGTTCGTCATCGCCGCCTAGCTTGCTGGAGCCGCCTCCGCCTCTTTGATGATCGCTGACACTTTCTGCGCCGACAGTTCCGGCCAGCGATCCTTCAGTGCCTTGGCAATTTCGCCGGGGCGCTGGTCGTCCAAGTGCCGCTCCAGGACTTGCGTGACCATTTCGGCGGTGTCTGCGTCGGGCTGCGGTGCCTGCGATTGCATCTGTGCCGCCAATTCTGCGTTCTGCTTCGCCTCCTTGCGTCGCATCGCTTCCATTTGGTCGTGCGGCGACACCATCGGTACGTACTCCGAATCGACGGGAATGCCCAGGCGTGCCGCTTCCGCGCGGACCTCTTGCACGCTGATCTGCTTCATGCGGGCCGCCTGCTCGCTGCCGACCCCCTGCCGCAGCAGTTCCTCGATCGATTCTGGGGCCGCCGTCGCCTGCGGCTGTGGAACGCCCACATCGCGGACACGCGCCACGCGATTTTCCCAAGCCCGCGCAACCTGCTCCCGCTCAGCAACCTCCATCGGATGCTGCCATTTTTCCGGGTTGTAGTGCTTTCCGGGCTCGCGTTTCTCCTCAGCGACCCGCCGCACGTCCCACCGACCGTCCGCGTCTTTCCATCCGTAGATTTTCGCAATTTGCGTGTCGCCGACCTCTTGGCCAATCAGCGTGCGAATATCTTCCGGCTTCCGTCGCTCGGGCACATCGCGGGATTGCAGGACGTCGGCCCAGGCAATCCACATCGCGTGGGTGCCGTTGGGGTGTGATTCGCCCGTCGCGGTTTCCACCGAGTGCGACCACGATTCCCATTCCCTGTGGAATTCGTCGACCTTGAGAATCAACCGCTGCGCTTCCTGGTCGGCTTCGACGACGCGGCAAAATTCCTGCAGGTCCAGCACCGCGTCCACGACCGCATCGTCGATCGCTTTGGTCAAGATGCCGCGGAACATCACCATCGGTTCATCAGCTTCTTGCCAGTCGTGAATGACCTTTGCGGTTTGGTCAATCTTCGTCTTCAGTTCGCTTGCGGTAAGCATCGATTTCCTCCGGTTCAGGGCCAATGTATTCAAGCAGTTGGCCGAACACGTACGGCCGGTCGTTGATGACAATCGGGGTTTTGCGAAAGCGCCCGACCACCACTTCCTCGCATTCCGGGTCCAGGATATCCCGGCGCATGCGTTCGCGGAACTCGATCGTTGTGCCGGTGTCGACCACCTGCTGATCGTGCGACGCGTATCGAATCGCATCGTCGACGTCATAGCGGCCGAAAATGTTGATGCCGTGCCAAAAACTGCGTCGGGGGACGTTAAAATCTCGGCTGTAGGCTTCGTTCAAATACCACTGGTTGCTGGCTAGGTCGTGCAGCCAAGCAGGCCGCGGCATACCGACGTCAAAGAGCGACGCAATCATTTCGCGAGCCTCTTGCGCCAAATGGTTGCGTTCGTAGAACTCCAGTTCGCGACGCAGTTGGTCGACCGCGGTTTCCAGCTCGCTCAGCTTCGCGCGCATGACCTGGTTGTCGTTACGCAATTGCTTGCACTCGTTCACGAGCTGGCTGTAAAACTCGACACGCTGATGCGTGTCGCGATCCTCTTCGCGGTCATCGTGCTCGCCCTTCCACTGCGCGTACTTCACCCACGCAGCAAACGCTGCGGACAGGGAGGCGACAATGATCGCCCCCCACTCGGTCGATGCCAGTGCGAGCAAATTTCCCACGATCTTTGCCCGTTGCCTTAATTGCAGACCCGGACCGGACCGTTTGGCGTTTGTACCACGCGGCAGGTGCCAGACGTGGCACTGCCCTCTGGTCTGCTTCTCGCACGGAGCACAACGCGCCGACCAAACAGCCCGCGTCTTTCTGCCTGATAAATGGTTGCGGGCTTGGTCTCGGTCACCGAATACGTGCCGGCACTGCTGTGGACGGACCTGCTGGGCTGCACTCTGACGTATTGGCCGGTGGCCGCGTCGGTGTAACCCAGCAGGGTCTCGCCGGGGTTTAGCTGGATCCCTGCCGTTGGCGCTTGCCCCGATAACGAAACGGACTCGACCCGCTGCCCTCCATCGGGCTTTCGAATCGCTAGCTTGAGCTCTGCAATTCGGTCGTCGACCACCTCGTTAGCAATCTTTCTCGCCTCCTCGGCGTCAATCGATTCCCGTTCGAGTCTCGCGACTCGCTCTGCAAGGCCTTCAAGCGTGCTTTCGGCACGGTCCCATTGACTCGCAGCCGCTCGAGCGCCTGCTTCGTCGCCCGCCGGGTCGCCCGCC
>CAZOVB010000091.1:0-4981 GCA_964583095.1 uncultured Planctomycetaceae bacterium | reverse complement strand
CCATTGACTCGCAGCCGCTCGAGCGCCTGCTTCGTCGCCCGCCGGGTCGCCCGCCTCGCTTTGCGCTGGGACATCGATATCAAACCCTTCAAACGGGTTGTCTTCCGCAAACGCAGCGGTGCTGCAGACAAGCACGCACGCAATAATGATGATCGGCCTCATTCTGGCATTTCCTCAGTTTCGGGTAGTGTTGGCGCACCCAGCGGCGCACCGAGTGGGTTCTGCAGGTCGCTAACATCCGATTCGATCGCGTTGACGCGTTCTTCGATCGCCGTGATTCGCTCGCTCAGCTTCGCCGCGCTGGCCGCTGCCGGATCCAGGCCGAACAGATCTTCGTAGTCCAGCGTCGCCGCTTCGGCCGGCGGGCCATGCTCCGGCAATGGTTGCGGTTCGTCATCACCGCGGCGCAGATCCATGAACAGCAGCGCGAACAGCGCCATCGTGATCGCCATGAAGACCGCCACAACGTTGGTGAAGCTTGTACCGTTCATTTGACTATCTCCGTGTCTTTCGGTTCGATCGGGCTGTAAAACGTGCGGACGGTGCCATCGGGCCACGTCGCGACGATCGCGGGCATTTCTTCGGGAATCGACTCGCCGCCTGCCTGCAATGCGGCAGCGTCCACCAGCAGTAGCGACACGCTCCAGCCTCGATCGCGGAACGCGTCGGCTTGTGCGTTGTACCATTCCATCGCCCATCCGCTTTTTGTCCCCGGCGTGATGTAGACGACCAAGCCAAGCGGTTCCGCAGGGCCCGCACTCGATGCGATGCCCGATCCCGACAGGTCGCGTTCGTCAATGCGGCCGTCGGCTCCGCAGGTCTGGCAAGGCGTGCACGTCCGCCCGTCACCGACCTTCCCCACGCCACAAGCTCCAGGCGGATCATTGCACGCGGGGCACTTGTCGCCGACCGACGGCCCCGCGTCAGGCGCGGAATCCGCGGTGACGCTGGCAATCGCAATCTCCGCCATCGCTCGCTGCTTTGCGTAGCCAGTGTCTAGGCTTGGCCGCAACGGCCCTTCGCTGCAGCCGCCGACGACCAGCGTCAGCACGATCACCGCCAGTGCGTACCGCATTAGATCAGCCCCTCCGCACCCATGGTCGCTTGTCGTCGCGGCCGGAACCCGTGCGAATCGCTTAACGCGTGGCACTCACCCGGCCGGATCGCATGGCGAAACGTATCCGACAGCGTCAGCGCAAACGCCCCTTCGGGCATCTTGCCGTACTCTGTTGGCCATGCCGACCGGCTGACGCGATTCCAGTCGCCCCAGCTTTGGTCCCAGATCACAATCGTTTCGTCCAGGTGCTGCCTCGTGTCATCAAACCCGATGATCGCCATATCATGCGCCCAGCTGCCGCTGACGCGCGACAGGAACGGCACGCCTTTGTGACCGCCGGTTTTTGCGACGCCCAGCATCGATCCGACCGAACAGCCGCAGCCGTTCCACAATGCGGTCAGCAACTCCTCGGGGGTCTCGATCTCCGCGACCTGCTTTGGCCCGTACTGACGGTTTGCCTCAAAGATCCATCGCGGCAATCCGGTGCGGCCGTACCGCATGCCCAATTTGTAGTATTCCCGGTATTCGCTGAAGTCCCAAACCTCGCCGTCGGGGCTTTCGATCGGACCTTCCAGCAAAATCCCGATGCGGGTGGCCGCGAGTGCAATGCGGCTGGGGCTGGCACCCGCCCCGGTGTGCCCCCGCATGCTGTACAGATCGGCCGTTGCCGACCGTTGCACGTACTCCTCGGCTTCGTCCAATTCGCCAATGTCAAAGCACCTCGCGTGATCCCGGGACGTCCGCTTAGCCCAGGAAACGCAATCGCCGGTCAACTGCGCGCCTGCGTACGCTTTTGCGGGGTCGATGTCCAGGTGGTGCGCGTACGGGATGCACAGCTGGCCCTTCCAGTCGCCATACAGATCGCCCGTGCCGGCGGCCGTCGCAAACCGAGCTTCCTGGCCCTGCTCCGCGCGGAATTCATCGCGACATGCCCTCGCATACTGCCGCAGGTCGTGCGGCAAGCGGTCGTCGTCGACCACTGCGCCGATCAAAGCGTGCGACTCGTACGCACGATGCACCTTCTGCGGATCCCCGAACAGCCGCTGACGCGACAACCAATGGCCTTGCTCCGCAAAAAAACCGTTCGCGATTCGCTCAATTCGGCCCAGGTTGCTCACAGCACACCCTCCGCCGCAGTTGCGATCGCGTCCAGAATTTCAACCAATTTTTGCCGGTCGGCGTCGCTGAACTTCTTAAACTCCCAGCCTTCGGTGCCGTCCTCGTCCGCTCCCCAGCCAATGCCTAGATAGCCCGCCACCGCCTCGTCAATCTGCCGGCCCACCGGTTCCCCGCCGCCTGCATCAACGTCCTCGAGCAACGCCTTGGTGACGGCGGCCAACACCCGCGTATCTGCGACACGCTGCCCGCTGGCACCGTCGATCGCGTCGCGCAATCCGCTGTACGCTTTCCACACCGCCCTGGCCTTTTCTGGCTGGTACGCCAGACGCTCCGCCACCGGCTCTGCCATCCGCGCCGCCTCTCCGCTCGGCACGACAACCGGCGCAGGCTGCGGGGCCGGCCGCGAGCCTCCATGCTCGCGAAACCGATCCCACACCAGGAGAGCGACAGCAACGACAACCACGAAACCAAAGAGCAGGGTCAGCGGCGACGGGCCCGGCTGCATGTACGGTCGGAGGTTCGGCGCAGGGTCGGTCAGCAGCGCTTCGGGCCCACCCGCGTCGGGTTCCGCCACCGTCACACCGCCAGCTTCCACGGCGCTTCGCCATTCATCGTACGAGACCCACGACCCCTTGGTGGGATGCCGCCATTTCTTTTCGCTGGCTGTCATTGATCTACCTTTCTGCTTGCCCAACGTTCCCGCCGCTTGCGTCGTTCGCGCCAACGGTCCCACCACCCTTCGGGTTCTGGCTCCGGCTTGGCTGGCTCCGCTTTCCGTCGCATCCACCCGACGACCCCGGCCGGCAGCGAGCGGCCCAGCAGCCACACCATGGCCAACCAGAACATTCGCCACAGCCATGCGCAAGCGTCGAGGAACAGCTGATCGCCGTTGCTTTGGAGGTACGCGACGGCCGATCGCAGCAGGGCGACCAGCAGGGTTTGCCAAGCCCAATCTCGCACGACGTGGCCAGCCAACTTGCCGCCTGCGGAAAGCCCCTCTGGCTCCAGCATCGCCGCGATTTGCTCCAGCCCGCCGCACGTCGCCAACACGAACGGCTGCGCCATTGCCGTGAACGCAGCCGCCTTCGCGAAATCGCGCTCGTTGTAGGCGAATCGTGGCGACTCTGCCGCCTGCCGGTAGGTTCCCCGCAGCGGTTGCCACGGCTTTGGAAATTGGCTCAAGCGCCTGGCTCCCCTGGCTGGAAGTCGAGCGGCGGCTTGGCGATGCCCTTGCGGAACCACCACTCCACCAATTCAATGACCAGGCGGATCGCCAAGCTAACGAGGATCGATTCCCAGAATCCGTACTCTCGGCGCAGCGTGTCGCGTGCAAACTCCACCGCGCGATCTGGGTCGCCACCGGCCAGCAGGTAGCTTTGCCTCGCGACCTTCCGCGCGTGAACACGTCGGCGAGTGCCCAGCAATCGGTAGCGAAGTCGGCTGCGTTCGGGCATGGAAAGCTCCAAAAAAAAACCCCCGACCGCTGACGCAGTCGAGGGCTCTGGTTCTCAGTAGCCGTCTCAGACGCTGTTCGTGACAGCCCTGTTGTGACAATTCTATGGTAAAGGGCCCGCCTGCGTGCTGTCAAACACTACCGCAGCGCAACCAGCCCCCCTGCCGGTATAACGCCAAAACCCGCAGGCCGAATCCGGGATAACGCTTTCCCCCTGCCGGGATAACGGCTGTTCTACCGCTGGCCGACCGGAGAATGCCAAGTTCGTCGGACTTAATCGATTGCGATTGTGGCCCCGTCGCCCTGATTGTGGATGCCTTTTGCGTATCGGTGGGAACCGCAATAAAACAACTCGCTGACGCTGCTGTTAAACGCTTCGCACTTGCCTTGCCTGCCGATTTTTGGCGGCGTCCAAAAACAACAATTCCCGCATCGGGCGACAACACTTTCACCGCCGCACGCAACGCATGGCCGAAAGTAATCTTGATCCGCCGACCACGTTTCCACGATTCCAGCACCCCGGCACACTTGGCATGGCTGCGGAGAAGCCGACGAACAATGCGATGCAACGGAGTCGCGATCGACGTTTTCACTCATGGTTACTTTTCCTTTCGCGACCCGTTGATCGCTGACGTTCGTGGGATGGCTACCGCAACACGCTGCTGCGTCGACCCTTCCACTTGATCGTTACTTCGTTCGTGATCCCATCCTCCGTCGTAACGAACTGCGACGATCCAAAATCCAGTTGATCCGGTAGTTCAAAACCGTACTTGCTTGGCTGCGGGCAAATCCACTCGCCCCGAGACCAAAACTCGGCACAGGCCACTAGCATGTCTGTCTCTCGTTGTTCTGGGTCTGCGACCCACGTTGATCGAATGTGCATCCAGTCCGCAAACGGGATTGACTGCATTAAACCTGCCAGTCGATTCTTCATGTCTTTGGCGACCCCAACCTTTAGGTAGACATGCTTCCCGATACGGCACCCGACAAGATACACCCATCCGCACTTGTCGTAACCGTATCCTCGGCGATACGACTTGCTCATGCGATCGCTCTCAGGTCGGCGAAACGGATCAACATAATGACGCCAGCAGGCATCAACACTGCCCTGCCACTCGGCCATGGAATCTGTCGAACCGCCACCCATGAGTAGCTTGATTCTTACCGCCCCGTCAGACTTAAAACTCACGCCACACCACGAACAAATGCGTGAACCGGAGGACGGCATCCAGGTCACTCGAAATGGAAAATGAACCGGGCCGTCCCCGGTTACGCAAAGCGTTACCCAGACGACTTGCGCCACTCTCGGTAATCTTTGCTTCTTTCAATTGCGGTCTCAATCGCTTGCGCCG
>CAZOVB010000090.1:0-13248 GCA_964583095.1 uncultured Planctomycetaceae bacterium | reverse complement strand
AATTAATCAACATGTTTACTTTCTTCAACGCTTTCAAGTTGATACTTTTCAGCGTCTCCCATAGCAGCCAATACCATTCCAATAGATTTATCTATTATTTCATCATGTGTATGTGCCGCTAAATCACAACCAACAGCCAACTCATAATTAACCTCAACAGGCTGTTTGATGTATGTTATGTAATATTCTGTTACGTCATAATTTCCGTCTGTAACAAAATATACATTTTTTCTTCTGCGTAATCTCAATGGTTTTGCACTACCATTTTCTAATATATGTTCGCCAAAAGCATTATCAACCATAGGCCTATATGTATCTTCCGTAGTCTGAACAATACCACGCCTCTTTGTTTGACTATCACCATGACAATCAACATAACTTATTTGTACTTCCTCTCCAACAGTAAGCCAATGTATTTCATCTAAATCACTAAGATATGCTACAAAAGAGTTTGGTTTTTCAGAAGAAGAAGCACAAGACAACGTTTGAGAATAAACTATATTCTCCAAGTCAGAACGTCTTTTCTCAGACTGTTCAAACCCTTCATCTTTTGGTAAATATCTGTCTTTGACATATTTTCTTATTGCCTCATTAATCCAAAAGTCTATCTGCTCTGATTCAAAATCATAAGTGTTTAAGCTCCCAGACTTATCCAGCTTCTCTCGCCAGTATATGTGCATTTCAGATATAGTCATTCAACGCTAACTACTTTTCTTCTTTTAACTGTTTTTTTATAACAAGCCGTGTCTCCTGATTTTTTTTGTCTTCTAAAAACAATACTGCATCTTCAAAAGACCTACCCAAAAGTTCACCAGTCTTAGGGTCTCCAAGCCAATGTGAGCCACCTCTTTTCTTTACTATACCAGCAGCAATGGAACGTAACAAAATAACTTCCGTTTCTCTATGTTCATTTTCAACCCACTTTTTTATAAATTTTTCAGGATACCTATCAATCCTTGAAAAAAGCTGACTGTCTACAAGCTCTGGACTAATGTCTTCTGAATTTATATTATACAGCCTAAGTGCTGCTCTTTTTTCTGTAGGTGTCATAGAAGCATACTCTTTCATGGCCATGACCTTTTTCTCGGCAGCAACATTTTGCTTCTTAGCTTCTTCTAATTCATCAACAAGCATATACTTAGCAGAAGGCTTGTTATCAGAAGACGAGGATTTTATATCTTTATGTCCTTTTAAAAAATAATACCTAAGCAAGTCATCTGGTCGTCCCAAATCTAAAACAAGACCATTGTCTCCTATACGTATATAATACGTACTCCAAAAATCAGATGTCGGAGCCAAATCAACGCCCCTATAAACTTGTGTTTTGTTTAACTCTTTTTCTTTTTTAGAATCTAACCCTGTATAAATACCACCACTTATTGTGTAATATGGTGCAAGGTCATCAAAACAATTCGGATACTTATTAACACCAGCCCAAGCATTTTTTCTTAAAGGCTTAACATAAACTCTTTTTTCCATTTCTTTTTTTTTAGATTTTAAATTAATCTATTCATGTTCCCCACTCAATTTGTTTTTTAAAAATGGGGGGCAGAATACCCCCCACACAAAACAAAACTATTCAGCAGTACAAATCAACTGTCCAGTAGTAGAAGGGTCTTCTATCTTAATACCTTCTTCTGACAACCATTTAATATTATACCCATCAATACCACTTGACCTTACAATAGATGAATCTGGTACAGCATCTGGGACGGTAGAACCACAAACATACCACTGTAAGTTTTCACGGTCTTTTCTAACAACTTTCCTTACGTTGGAAGCACCATCTCTCATACCATAATCCAAGAATACCATACGATATGATTCAAGTGGACGACCACTTACAGGGTGTTTTTTCCTGTTACGCTCTGCATTATCAAATGCAGGAAGATGTCTAATTGTAAGCTCGATACCATTAACACCTTTATAGGTTGTAAACTGACCACCAAAAGTCAAATCCTGACCAGAACCGGTGACAAACTTAGTGTCCTGCAAGTTATAACCGGACGCTTTGTCTTTTAAGACACGGTCTAATTCACGTGTTGCCATCTCACCGCCAAGAGCAACAAACTTACGCTGTCCCTCTGCCAGTTTATTATAAGACAAATCAAACAAGAAATCATCAACTAAATCTAAAGACATTGAAGTATAATTCCTTGAATGAGAAGGAGAAATCTGATCGAGCAAACCTGCGCCTATATACACCGGACGACCATTAGAACCAACAAGCTCCGTCTGACCCTGTGCATTAGCATTATATTTACTATACAGAAGCTGCGTCTCTTTCATCTTATACCACTGACGTATAGCATTCCAATAAGCCATGTCTGACCAAAGTGCTGATTCACGACCAGTCTTAGGGTCTTTAAATTTAATTACAGCTTTCAATTTTGAAGCTGAACCCGTAACAGGTACACCCAAACGAAGTGTTGTAAGGTGATTCTTTAACTCCACAGGAGTTTGATAACTTACAATATCATCCTCGTCAGAATATTCCTCGTAAGCAGAGAAATCTCTACTTAGTTTAGAACCAGCAGCAAACTGTGCGGGCGGTATATAAGTTGATGGGTCACCATCAGCAACAACAAGGCTATAAACCCAGTTACCACCATCTTGATACGGCTCTGACTGAACACGTGCCTGAAAATCCCTATCATCAAAAGCCACAATAGTACCAACACCAAAATATCTTTCCGGTACAGTAACTTTTATTGTGGTAAGGTCAATACCAGGGGTCTGTGTACTTGACGTAGAATCAAGAGTAGAACCATTCCATTCGGCTTTTATAATCTCTACAGCATGGTCAGATTCCATCATAACTTTCCAAGAATACTCTCTGTTTTCAACAGTCTCAACACGCCCCAAACCATTAGTTATAGCATCAATAGTATTGGAGTATTGTCTGTCAAGATTACCCATGATATAAGAAAGCATTGTCGAAATTTCATGTGGACTTGTAACCAATGCTTTTGACAACATATTTTCATCAACCAGTCCGCTCATGTTTTGAGTCTGATATAGTTGAAGACTATTCAAAAATCCATTATCCATATTTTACTTTTTTTTGATTAAACAATTCTTTTTTCACGGTATCATCGTTCATACTAAGCCCCGTGTAACTTAGAAACTTCACTTTTTATTATATCCAAACCACTTCTTTGTTTTATTCCAGACTTGCCGGACTTTACTTTTTGTTTGGAACTATTTTTTCTTAATTTATTCCTAAATTTCTTAACAGCATCGGTTTCAGCCTTTTTCCCTAAACCGGAGAGAAGGTCTTTTTTTGTTCTTACAAGTGCAAGCTGTGCCAGCACCTCATAAGGATTCTCATCAAAGTCTAATTGGCTTTTTGTTTTATTAGTTTTTTTGTCAACACCTAAAACATAATCAAGAACATTCTCTTTATCCTTATTACTTAGCTTAACACCATTAAAAGAATCAAACTTATCAACAAAACCCTGATAATCTTTTACAAATTTTTCTTGTGCCTGCTGTTGTTTTTCTATTTCTTTTTCTTTTTCTTTTTTACTTTTTAATTTGTTTTCTTTTTCTGCTTCAAGCATCTGACCATGCATTTCTTTAGCCTCATCTTCTAACTCTTCATCATCCATTGCATCTATTATCCGCTCAACTTTTTTATTAGACAACCCTTTGTCTTCATAAAACTTTTTAACAACAGACTTTTGGTCTTGCTCATTATCAAGGTCGACTTTTTCAAGAGACACTATAGACTTTTCTGTCTTTAAGAAATCTTCCAACTTACCACCTTGTCTGACAAATTCATCAAGTTCTTTTATTTTATCAGAACTATACTTTGGTTCAGAATTAGCTTCAATAACATCCTGCATTAAAGCAACAAAATCATCAACAGATTCAAATTTTCTGTCCTCACCAACCTCAATACCAGTTTTTTCTTTAAACGTCTCAACCATAAGTGACGCAATATCGGCATCACTTAAATCATCAACCGAACCGCCCTCTATTTCTTCTGCAAATACAATCTCTTTACCATCTTCATCATATGCACCATCATCATCCTCTTCGCCTTCTTCGTTATAACGCTTCATGCCTTCCTCAAAAACAACCGTATCTTTGTTTTTGTCAACACCATCTTCTTCCTCACTATTTTCTTCAAAAACTATTTCACGCCCCTCATCATCATATGCACCTTCCTCATCTTCTTCTCCATCTTCATTAAACCTTTTCATTCCTTCTTCAAACTGAATAGTGTCTCCCTCTATATGTGAAACACCTTCACCACCATTTTCTTCTTCTTCCTCATCTTCTATTGTATCAATCGGTTCGTCTTGCGGCAAACCTAAATTTTTTGCAAAGGCATTATACTGCTCTTTACCTAAGGCTTTTTCGTCCTTTTTCTTTGCTGTCATACTTTTTCTGTTTTTAAATTTTTACAAGTATACATTAACATTACCCTAAAAACAAAGTTTTTGTTGTGAAAAAAATAACAATAAAATAACAGTGCTAATCGTTATTATCTTTTTTCACGCTGCTTCTTTCTTCTTTTTTTTGCTCTAATTCTTTTTCTTTCAAATCCAACTCTCGCTTGGCTTTTTCTCTATCTGCTTCAACCTTTTTGGTTTCTATTCTTTCTTTTACTTCGTCAGAATCATCATATATCTTTTCTTCCTTATCAAGTTGTGCAATCTTTAAATCAGTATTAGCCTTCACGTTTGTTTTCTGTATGTCGACCTGTCTGTCACGTTCTTTATCCTGCAACTCTGCCTGTTTTACTTTTTCTTGTGACTGCAACTTCTGTTGCATTTGAGCATCCTCTCGCTGTTGCATCATAACATCTGCTGTCTTTAGCTTGGTGGCTATTTCCATCATATTTTCAGATGTAAGCATCTCCGCAATATAGCTATATGGAGTACCGTTCTGCAATGCTGCCTGCGAAAGGTTTTTGAGAACTTCAATATTTTTTAAGTCTTTTGTAGAATCGGTAACAAATATGTCAAAGTCCTCAAACATAAATTCATCAGGGACACTTTCTAACCAGCGCTTCTCTTGGTCATTCATAACATAACCAACAGGTTTGTCCTCATAAACATCAGCCCACGCTATGCGGGTCGTTTCTAATAACTGATCTGCCACCTGTTTTTTTATAAAATTGTGCCTACCAAATATAGGCTCTGTAATATATGATGTCTGTGTAATAATTCTTTCAACATTACCAACAAGCTCGCTTGCATAAACCTGACCCTCTCTTTGCCGACTAATACCAACAACATCCCCCATCAACATATCAATATAATCAAGCAGTTTAATATATTGTTGTATTGACTGTGCTGTACTTAAATCAACGCTATTAAACTGATTAAAAGATGCCGGCTTCCCGTTTCTATCAGAACCCATGCCGTCTTCATGAGGATTAACCAACATAACTCCAAGCGCAGACATATAATGCATCCATCTTTTTAAATCAAAACCAGCCGACTTGGGTATCTGTGTCACATCCATAATGGCAACCTGACCCTTATCCCTCGCAACAGCAAGCTCTAAACGATACCATATAATATTATAAAAATACTGTAAAGGCTTTAAAGCAGAAACAAGACTAACAGATTCTGAATTAGTATCAGTATAACTGCCACCGACATAAGGCAGTTTATCTCCATCTATAGGTTCTACACAAAAATACAAGTCACTGTCAGCAACCCTATATCCATGCCATATTTCAGGCTTCCATTCCCAAACTATCTCTTCACCAGGCGAAACATCATAAGTTTCATCAACCAAATACTCATACTCAACACCATCATCCATATATTTTATTATACCTATCTTGGCATAAGAACGCCAAACACAATGATATAATGGTATTTGATTAGAATGTAATGAACTAACATCATAATGATTATCAAAAATTTGTCTCGAATACTGAACACCAACTTTTTCTTGCATACCACCACTTTCGTCTGCAATATCCAAAAGTTTATCAAGGTCTGGTTCAGTCAAAACTTCTTTAAACCTATCATATATTTGGGCGGCAGTCATCCACATTTCACGCAAAAACCAATCGCCGTCTTGTACATTACACATATTACGTGACATATCCCAAGTGCAGTCAAGAGGATTACACCTCTCAACAATAACATCCTCATCAATATTGAAAATATAATAAATCTCTTGCCCCGCAATCAAAGCATCTTTCCAACCATCATTAAAAATATTTTTTAACTCGTTTTTTTGATACTGATAATTCAGTATAATATCAGCGGCCTTTTCACCAACGTCAGTGTATTTTCTTAACCTTTGTTCTATCTCTTGTGGAGTTTCTGGCTTCTCACCCTTAACTATCTCTGGCTTAACACCGCCAACTATCTGATTTTGTATATATTGACTTAATGCGTTCTTACGCTCTTTTTCCAAAGAGGATAACGATGTTGGGTTGGATTGTTTAATTCTAAAGTTGTCTGGCCTCTTTGATTCTTCGCCTAACAATAAATTTATTTTTGATGCAACCTGATTTATATTGGTCATATTTGCAGGAAAGCTCTCCTTACGAACATCAACACCGTAAGGATTGGTCACATAACGCAAATCATCTTTATCAAAAATACCATTATACAAATCATAATTAATTTGCATTTTGTTTTTTAAATACGAACCCACACCAGAACTGCGTGCTACAATAGCATCAACGCAATTCTCTCGCCATGTGTCGTCCTTCTTACTTAATGGTATCTTCTGTACAGGAAGAGAGGAATCGGTACTATACGCCACAAATAAAAATTTTTATTTAATGGCACAAGTATACGTCAACATTATTCTAAAAACAAAGTTTTTGTTGTGAAAAAAATAACAATAAAATAACAATAATCAATTTATATCTGGTTTGCCACCAAAAATTTCTACGTCAAAAAAGTTTTTCAAACTATTATCCTCAACATCTTTTACCCTTGTCTTGTGCATTTGTTGTAACAATAACATGACCATAAAAAAGGCAATAACTCTATCTGTATTTCTTTCACCGTCATACATAAGAAGCTCTTTTAATAAAGCAACACTTCTTATCTTTTTTAAATTCATTTTACCTGGTGCATATTCCTCTAAAAGCCAACTGTTAGTTAATCTTTCTGCATAATCTTTTGTTCGAGAAACCATGTGTATACCCTTTTCTCTATCAACATGAGAATCTTTTATTATGTCTTTTATTACTTCTGTGGGCTGATCTATCAATAAATTTGTACAATTTTTCTGCTGAAAATATTGATGTAAACCTTTTCTCTCGTTTTCATAAAGCAACCTTGCATTATAAAATAATAATAATTTCCTTGTGTTCTCATAAAAATCCTCCGCTTTCTTAGGACGACCTGTATATTCAGCAACAACAGTTTCATAGCTGCTTTCCATATTATGAAAACGCTTGTATATAAAAACACTGCCAAGAGAACCTGTGCCGGAACGGTCATGGTCATATGGGTCAGAACCAGCCACATATAAATTGTTTGGAGCATTATCAATAGGTGCTTCCCAAATAACAACAGCACCTTTTGTATCATCAAAATCATCAAGAGGATATTTAGTTATCTCTCTTAATTTCTGGTTTTGCCTAAACTTAACTTCGCCGCTTTCGGAAAAAAATAATTCACCAACAGCACCAGAGTTTTTTATTTCTTTATTATTTTCAATATATGCCAAATGCTCTTGTATCTCTGACTGCGGAAAAATATTACCAGAACTAATTAAAAAAGCCTCGCTGGGTTTAAAAGGTCGATATTGTATCTCCTGTTCTATCACCTTTCGTGGTGCATTATTTTCTTTTAAATTGTTTCTTACACCAAGAAAATACTCAACAGCCTCTTCTTCCTTACTATTGCCTTTGTTATCTTTAAAATCATTAGTGCCCCTTTGTACAGGAATAAAAAAACCTATCTTGCCTTTTTTCTCCCAAACATCTTCAAACTCAACTAAATTAAAAACCTCTGGCTCATAAAATATTTTACTCAAATCAACAGTACCTTTGTCCATGCTGCCTCCCGTTCCCAAAGCTATTTGTGTGCCAAACTGTTGTTTACCATACATGACGGTTTCCTTGTTATTATTCCAACAGTCAATCAACTTTCTAAACATGCCAGCTTCTTCATATATTTGCAAAACAGGACGTGTCCCCTGTCCGGCAAATACATTATCGGAATAAGAAACATGCTTTATTGATGACAGAGAACCACGTGTTATTTTATTATTACCTATATAAACATCATATTCTGCTGTAAGAGTCTTGCCACAAACTAAACTACCTTTTGATTTTTTAAAAAAAGGAGGTGGATAATATTGATTATTATGTTCAACAGCACCAGGAAGATTGTCTACACCCAACTTAAACTTATTTAACAAGTCTGTTGAAAACTTACTTTCACCAGCCCCAACAACAATTTGTTTTTTTTCACCTTTTTTTTCATGCAAATACTCACAAGCAATAGCATTAGACAAAAGAAAAGATTTACCTAATCCCCTGTTACCAAGAAAAGCAATATTTTTAGCACCATTTTCAAACAATGGCTTACCCATAGAATGAGGATATGTTGCCATCATTATTTCTCTTGGTGTTTTACCCTCTATATCTTCTTTTGTTTGTTTTTCAAAACGAGAAAAACCACGAGCCTCTGTATAAGCAATACAAAAATCATAATCTATATCACGAAAAAAAGGTCTGCCAATACGAGAAGACTTAGAATCAGCACTATCTTTTATTTCTATCTTCCAGAAATTTATATAATGATACAAAATGCCTGGTATCCAGCAACCACCTACCCACTCTCCATATATAACCTTATATTTTTGTTCACGCCAAAATTCTACATATTCTATTCCATTTGGATTTAGCTTTGGGATTTCATCCAAAATATAATTATCTCTATTTATGTGCATAAAAATCTACTTTGAAAATACAGGAGAGCAACCAAGCCAAACTGTCTGTCTTATTCTTCTTTTTTTATAATCAGGAAGATTATACTTTTTTAATTCATCGCAAATAATTTTTTCAGCATCTTCTTCTTTTATAGAATGTTTTTTATAAGGTATCTCTATCTGCCCAAACTCATTACGGGGACTATTTTTCATTAACTCATCAAAGTCAGCTTTTGGTGTTGACTTGCTATACATTTTTCTATATATGTCTAATAAGATTTTTTCTTCTTTTTCCATAATTTTTTGTTTTATATTTCGAGCATTAAAACGCTCGATAACAGTCGCTGAAACGCCATTAAAACGGCGTTTAGCTTTGTGTTATGCCTAATATGGGCTACGTTCGTACTTCGATTGAAAGTCTGTAATAAATAACCCATAATTAAATATTTTTTTGCCCACGCTCTTTTGCGCTAAGGCGCAATTAGGTTTTATTCTGTGTCGCAAAATATACCACATTCCCAACTTTTAATCTTACCACCTTTATCAGTTGGCTTTAGTTCGTCAAGAAATATTCGTTTGCCTTTCAATTTCACGAGTTTTGCACCTATTCTACGGCTTTGCTCTGCTCTATCATTAAAAACATCAGGGAATTTTTCACGAACCAAATTCCAATACGTAGGGCTTTGGCTTTTTACGCATCCAATACATTTTGCGTTTGGAAATCCTAAATTGTACATCTCTGGTAGTTTTATTCCTGCATCCAAAAGAATATCAAAACAATTTCCTTTTGTCAAATTCTCATCAATCAAAATTGGTATTACATTTTCACGTTCAAATTTCATAAACCTATCGCTTCTATTCTTTTCATCAACTGTGAAACCTAAAACGTGCCAGTCAATTTTGTTATTTTTTTCAAACTGATACCTTGCTTCTTTCTTCAATTCTTTTGTGCAAGGCGCGCCAGCAACACCGCTAATGTATTTTCGCTTTTCAAATACATCTCTAATATCACAACTTGGGTATTTGTCGTTTGTCGCTCTTAATATTTCTTGACCAAACCACTTTTCGCAATCCTTCAAAAATCGTTCATTGTCTTCGTGTTCATTTACAACGGGATTGTTCACAATAATTACATTGTGTGTTTGTCCGTATTTCTCAATCGTTTTCTTTGCCGCTACTGCTGATGCTGCACCACAACTAAACCAAACTGCTATTGTTTCTTTTTTTGCCATCGCTCAAAATATTTAATTATTACTATTGTCCTTCGATTCAAACTTTGTGCTGTAAATCCGCCCATACTAAGGCATAACAGCACCTATAAGCAATACAGCCATTAATTTTTGTATTAAAATTGAAACTATGTGCAAGGCTGTACTGCTCATAGCTGCAAAACGTTAGGTGTAATACTACTCAAATATTGGTACATCTTCCCATATTTTATTACCGTGTTCATCCAGCCAACATTGTTGCAGTATCTTTTCAAATTCGTCAAGTTCTGGTATATAAACCTCTGTTTTTAGCCATCTAAGCTTCATTGTTGGCTTAAAAATCGTACTACACCTAACATCAGGTATAGTGCATTGTTCTTTCTTTGTATCAGTCATTTGTATAAATTTTAAAGTTAATATCTTTTATTAAGGTTGGTGTTCAACGCACCATACCTACACCGTTAGCTTCAATACTATTCAACACGCACTTTCTCTCCATAAAAAAATCTAATTGGATAACCTAAATTTACAAATTTATGTTTCACCTTGTTTTCTTTTTTACCCAAATGAAGCGAAAATTCATAAAAATTACCATTGTTTTGAGCAAATCCTTCACAAAAATAACCACGTTTTTTATCCCATTCGTTGTTTTTGTTGAGATAATGTCTAACCCTTGCAAGTTCGTAGAATTTGTCTTTTGAATCTACTTGGATTAATAAGAAATCATCTGTTTTCATCATTGGTAATTTTTTTGATTAAAATCAAATATCCATCACGTTACACATACGATAAGACATTGTTTAATACTCTGATATAATCCCTACATTCTTTTACCTTTTGTTTTACTTCTTTCATGCAGTCATTGTTTTTTTCTATGTCGTATTTTTTTATACGCAATTCAGGTGGAGTGTTGTCATAGTTTAGATTATTATAAACTTCATCAATATAGTCTGATGCTTTACCACCATAATAAGACGCTATACGTGCAGCCTCTTTATCTATTAAGTGATCTGGTGTTGACATTAGAACATAAATTAATTCATATTTGTCTTTTCCTGTAAGTTCCATATAACATTGTGCCTGCCACCAATAAGCATTGTTTATTTTACTAAAAAACAAAGGAAATGTATCAAGTGACCATGAGGTTTTTACATCAATAACTCTATCTTTCAAAATAGCATCCGGCGTTCCAGTTATGTATTCATTTTCAAAACGCTCTTCATTTTTTATAAGAAGTCCATAATTATAATATTCTGCTACCAAATCAAGAGAATCTTGTTCAACAATGATTCCTTTTGCTGTATATTTATTAATAAAATTTATTTTTTTATTATATATCTGTTCTTTCAACCATTTTTCACAATGGTTTTTTGCCGTTAAACTTAATGACACTTCATTGTCACGTTTTTTTATTAGTCGATTTAATTCCTGTTTTTGCTTTTCTGTTCTTGTGTCTTTTTTTTGTAATTCTTTTATTTTTTGTAACTGTTTTTCTGTAATTTTATCTTTTGAATCAGACATTATCTCATGGGTAGAGCTTGAATGTGATTTAAATTTTCTCATGATTATTATTTTAATTTATTTTTTATTTCGTCAGATAATATATATTTTTTTTCAATATCATTTATAGTATATCCATTGTCAATAGCTTTACATACATCACTCCATTCTTTTGTGTTTTCTTTCAATTTTATTCTTGTGTCTTTTATTTGTCCTTTTATATCAAAATCCAGATTATTGTCTTTGATATCATATATAGACATGAGCAAATATCTTTCAGTATATGTCATAGTACCACCCAACTGTTGTGCAATATTGGTGGCTTTAATTGATGGTATATCCGTTGCCATTATAAAATCCTTACTTTTCTTTGATTCTAAATCAAGTACATTCATAATACCATTTAATCCGTGTTCGTCTCTTTTTAATTGAAAAGTGTTTAGAATCTTCAACTCATTACATATTGGAGTTATTAGTTGATTAATTTGTTCTGGTGTATAATAATAATATTTACTATAGTCATTCCACCCAGCAGATTTTAATTTGGTTTCTTTAATTTTTTGTCTTGCTTCAAATATTTTTTGTAACACTTCCATGATTTAATATTTTTCGTTAATAATTTCTATACATTTTTGTTCAATGGATGGTAGTATTTCACCTACTATTGCATATGAATCAAGTGAAAATACAAAATTAAACAAATTATAGTCTAATTCCTCTCCATTTTCTTTTTTTATTTTTATTTCTTCAATTTCAAAGTCATCTGCTGTGGGTGCTGTTGTGGATGTTGCTTTTTCTCCCTTTGTGAACTCACCTGTAACAAGTATTGTTTCAGTGTACATTGAAATTTCTATTGTTTTTCTCATAATTATTTTTTTTAGTCAGATTTTGTTTTTAAATATCCAGAAAAAAGGATGCAATAATTTGCAAGGTCAAGCAAAGTATCTTCTGCACTTTCTTCTTTTATTTTTAACTCATTATTTTTAACAAAAGAAACAATCCTACTTATCTTATCAGTCATCCTTGTAAGAAAACCTTGCTCAACAGTAGCGACACCTATTTTTTCTATCATTTTAAAATTTGCAAAAGCGTCTTTATCAGACCAACCTGAATAATCAGCATTTTTTTTCTTTGTTACCTCTTGCATTTTTTTAGTTATAACCTCATGGTATTTAATATACTCTTTGTGTGTCATAATAATATTTTTTGATAGGTATTTCTAATTGATTACAAATTTCTATTTCTCTTTGGCATCCTTTGCTTTCTTTTATTAATTTTCTACCAGACTTACCTATATATATTATAATCATTTCATGGCACATGCAAAGAATTGCAGAATCTTGTCTTAGCCAAAAATCAAAATTACACCTCATGTTTTCATCCATTACATTGGCTATTGAATGTGAATGACTAATAGGACTAAAGATTATTTTATTTTTTTCAATCATCATTTTTGCGGTTACCTCATTGGCTATATCATAAGAAATGTTTGGATTCCATGTATAAGGTATGGCAAGGTATGTGAGTTTATTTTTTCTCATAATAATTTTGTTTTTTATAAGTTTTTAAAAAAACAAAGTGGTTAAATTACAAATTAATATTGTCGAGCATTAAAACGCTCGCTAACAGTCGCTGAAACGCCATTAAAACGGCGTTTAGCTTAGTGTTA
>CAZOVB010000089.1:0-13320 GCA_964583095.1 uncultured Planctomycetaceae bacterium | reverse complement strand
AACATTTATGATGAAATGAGGAAACGACTATGGTAAAAAAAGCAATGAGTCAAAGCCTCAGTGCATCATTAACATTACCAAAAATTATTTCGAAAATATTGGGATTTAATACAATTCAAGATATTCTTAAAACATTAAAAGAACATAACATTGAAGAATATGAATTCACAACGGAAAATAGCAATATCATAAAATTCTTAATTCCATATGTTGAAAAAAATGTTGAGCCGCCATTTAATATCGTTGATGAAACGAAACTCACAGAATATGATCTTAACATCAAACAACACATGGAAACAATACTGAGCAAACGGGATATTTCCTTTAAAGCATACCAGTACTTTGCACTGTTATTTACAGAAATATACTTAGATTATTATTTCAAACTAAAAAGTAGTAAAGATACAAAGGATTTCATAGATGTTTTTTTAAACAAAGCATTAGAAAAAATCACCAAACACAGTGAGATAGAAAACTACACTGAACAGGATCTAGACAAACTATGCTATTGGATGGCGACTGGATCAGGAAAAACCCTGATCATGCATGTTAACTATCTTCAATACCTCCATTACGCAGATAAATACAATTTAGAAATAAACAATGTGATTCTCATAACTCCAAATGAAGATCTCTCAAAACAACATGAAAAACAATTCAACAAGTCAAATCTAAAATCAATGCAAATCTCAAAAAAGAACTACAAAGCAAAAACCACTTACATTAAAATCATTGATATCAACAAAATAAGAGAAAAAGCAGGTCCAGAAACTGTTAGTTACAAAGCATTTGGAAAAAACAATCTTATTCTTGTTGATGAAGGACACCGAGGAGCAAGTGGTAAAACCTGGATGAAATACCGAAGTGATATCGCAAAAGAAGGTTTCACTCTTGAATACAGTGCAACCTTTCAAGACACCAAGAAAGGATCAGATTATCTCAGTGACTACAAAAAAACCATTCTCTATGATTACTCCTACAAATATTATCATAACGATGGATATGGTAAAGACTATGAAATATCAAATACAAACCAAAAAGACAATGACAATTACTATGAAAACCTGATTATGCTTGGAAATCTTCTCAGTTTTTTTGAACAAAAAAAACTCTACCAAACCTATAAAAAACCATTAGAACTTGATTTCAACATTGAAGATCCACTCTGGATTCTTGTAGGATCAAAAGTCGTGGAAAAATCAACGGATACATTAACTAAATCAATAAAAAGCGATATCTTAAAATTTGTTCGATTTCTCCATGAACTCAAAACAAAAAGACAATACTTCCTTAATGAAATCAAAAAAATATTCGAAAATAAAACACCACTAAAATACAAAAATACAAACGAATCCTTTTTTGAAAACAAATACCAATATCTCAAAGAAGAATACAACAACAATTATGACCAACTCTTCCAAGACATATTCAAAACCGTTCTTTACACATCAAATAATGATGCAAAACTAATCCTCGAAGATATCAAAGGATCCGATGGCGAAATAGGACTTCGTTACACTGATAGCGGAGCAAAATACTTTGGACTAATCTATGTTGGAAAAGGAAACGATAAAAAAATAATCAAATCAGCAAAAGACAAAAACATTCTCACCTCAGAACAAAGTATAAAAGAATCACTCTTCCAAACACTCAACAAAAAAGACATAGAACACCCACTCAACATATTGATTGGTGCAAAAAAATTCATAGAAGGATGGGACAATTACCGAATCTCATCCATGCTTCTTATGAACTTTGCCAAAAGCAAAGGTGTCAGTGCGATACAACTTTTTGGAAGAGGCGTTAGACTCCATGGATACAATAATTCAATGAAACGAAGTAATAAACTTAACCCACCAATAAAAAATCAAACTCTCAAAAAATATTTACCTATTATCGAAACACTCAATGTCTTCGGCATTCAAGCAAAATACATGGATTCATTCAGAGAAGAACTCGAGGAAGACATCGAATTCTACATCGAAAAAGAAATATACATTAACAAAGACCCATACAATCTCATCAGAAATGAACTTAAATGCATTAAAGAGGACGAAGACACGGTTTTAAGCTTCAAAGAAAACAAACTCATCAAAATCACCCAACCAATTGGAATTATTAAAATTGATCTGGATAAACATATTCAAGCAATTTCATCAATACAGCAAACAAAACAAACCACAACAACAACCATTCCACAACAAAAAATCATCAATCAACAATTTTTTAACATAGTTGACTGGAATTATATCATTGCAGAAATAAGACGATACAAAAGAAACAATGAATACCGAAACATCTCCATACCATCAGTAGATACCATCAAAGACTTACTTCTAAATCAATTAGAAATAACCATTAATGGAGATGAACACTCCCTTATTGAAACTTTTTCAAACTATGAAGAATACCAGCAAACAAAACAAACATTACAACGCATTTATCTAGAAATCCTCAAAAAACACATCAAAACAATCTACAACAAAAATTTTAGAAAATTCTACGAATCAAAACTCAAAGTAACCACATTTAACAAAGAAAAAGATTTACTCGATCGGTACAAAATAAAAATATATCTTGATAAAAAAGGAAACATCAAAGGAGATACACAAACCAAAAAATTCCTAAAAATCATCCAAGAACAAAAAGAAAACCTCATCAATATTTATGATCTCATCGATCAATTCAAAAAACAACTGATCAATACCGATAAATTCATTATGGAACTCGATAAACACCTCTATATTCCCATACTGATTTCATCTCCAAAAGGTGAATATACTTTAAATCCAAAAGGATTGGTTCATAGTGAAAAAAGATTTATTAATGATGTAAAAAAATTTATCAAAAAGAATGATACTGAAGATCAAAAAATCATCATCTTACGTAACCATGAAAAAACCGGCTTAGGATATTATTTAGAAACAGAAAAATACTACCCTGATTTCATCATGTGGATCATCCAAGATGATAAACAAAAAATATTTTTTATTGATCCAAAAGGACTTGTTCATGTTGACCGAGAAAAAATTGATTTCCATAACAAAGTGAAAGAAATTGAATCGAAAATCAAAAAAGATTTTTCAGAAGAAAACATTGAATTAAAAGCATACATTGTCACAGAAACAAAACAAGACGACATTGGTGATTCAAAAGTAAAACAAGATCCATCCCACCACGGCGTTTACTTTTTTGATGATAATTATATACAAGATATGCTAAGCTAATCAAACAATATCAACCGTCGTCCAATCATCACCAGCAATGATAACATGAGCAAAAAGATCAATATTAAGCAATTGCCCTGCTTCATAAATCTGTTTTGTTACAAGCAAATCTTCCCTAGAAGCTTTTGCTTCTCCACCAGGATGATTATGAACAAGAACTATTGAATTAGCCGAATTTTTAATCGCATATTTAAAAACTTCCCGGGGATGAACAAGTGATGAATTCAACGTACCCATAGAAACCAATTCTTCATCAATGACATGATTTCTTGAATCCAAAAACAATGCATACAAATATTCTTTTTTCTTATCCTCTAATTCATCTACAAAATAACGAAAAACATCCTCAGCAGTATTAATCGTTGTTTTATATCCATTCTTTTTTAATCGATTTGTTCTCCGAAAAATTTCATACATAGCTTGAATACGCAATGCATGAATATCATTACCTAACTCTTTTTCAAGTTCAGTAAGCGTTAAATCAGGAAGCTTATCAAAATTATAACTAGAAAGAACCCGATGAGACAAATCAATAGCATTTTCCTTTTTATTCCCACGACCGATAACTGCAGCTAATAAATCTGCATCACTCAAATTAGAAACACCTTTCTTCTTAATACGAGTCCAAGGACGATCAAACCAAGAAATATCTTTCAACCTCATCCAAACTACCAAAAAAAAGAATAAGAATTTAATTTATAAATTTAATTATAAAATTAAAGATGAATAATTATATTGACTTCAATTTTGATTCATCCAAAACTTTGTCTTTTGTAATTTCTTCCCAATTGCCCCCTCTGCTTTTCGAACATTTCCATCATTAAGAAAAATATCTATAGTTTTTTCATAATTTTTTCCCATACTAATATAAATTTCATTCATGGCATGATTTTTAAGAAAATCATGAAGATCTTTATTAATATCTTCAGTTAATTCTTCCGCTCTTTTAGGTGTCATAACTTGATCATATGTTTGAATCATATCATACAAATCTAAAAGTCCATATTTTGCGGATAATACCAATGTGTGCATATCTTTTGGAAACTTGTTCTCTCTTCTCAACTTTTTTAACGTTTTATAATATGGACCATCGTACACATCTAAAGCAAATGATGGCATTTCAAGTTCATTTTTTTTCTTCGAACAACTAATTAACAACAGTCGATTTCTAAACAATGAATAAATATGTTTTTCAAGATACGATCGAATTTGTTTAAAACGATATAATCGTTTTTCCTCCCTACTCATGTGTTTTATGTTGTTTAGCAACCTAACATTATCTCGATAAGATTTATCGTGCCATCTCATGGTTTGAAGGCGTTTTTTTAATATCCTTTTATCTAAACTACTAATTTTTTCTTGAATTTTTTTTCTTTTTTCAGTATCTTGCCTATTTTTTTGCAAATTTTCAATTAATCCCTCACGTTTTTTATTTAATTTTTTAAGAGTTTGATCTGAAAAATGTTTTTCTTCTTCAGCTAATTGAGAATGCACGTTATTATTCATTTCTTCAGGAGTTTTGTAATTAAAGATCCATCCTTTATAATCTCCACCAAACACATCATATTTTTTGAATAATTGATGTCTATTCGGTGAATAACAACCTAGTAAAAATAACCAATCCGATGGATACTCTTCTCGAATCATTTTAACTACGTTTTCTAAAAATTGTTTATTTCGAACGTGAACATAACGAGCAGTATTTACCTTTTTCTTCAACAATCCGCCTATCGCTATATGATCAAAACCAATAGATTTTAACTCATCGTAACACTTAACGTATTCATCTTCAGTCTTCCCTTGTGCTACTCCAACTAAATCAAATGAGAAAGTCTTCTCCGCATATATTTTCTGTGCTTCTTTAGCACTCTCAACTGTTTTTTTCCAATCTTTAAGATAATCAATCATAATGCCATATGATACATTCATTCGTTCATACGTATCATATAATTCCTGATAAGAAAGATGACAACCATTCTTCGAAAACACACCTGAATCAGCTGCCTTCACAATATTATCACCAGGAAACTCTCGGAATTGTTTTTGAAAATTTTTTGTTGTCAACGCATGTGCCATCAACCCATATGTTCCAGCTTGCTTATCAACTTCACAAAACTGTAAAATCTTAAGTGACATCGGCCGGTCAACAACAAAAAACGGGATTGGATCCATATGATTTCAACCATTAATTTTTTAGGAAAGAGACTCTAAGTATTGTTCTAATCGATCATTTGCATTTTCAGCATGAATAGGAACTGGTGTTCCACTCAAACCTGTCGCATCATAACTAGCAATCAACCAATCACCTGGTGCAAATTTAAACGTTTGCCGAAACATTTCATCACTAAACCCAAATGCTTCCTGAACAGCATCCCGGTCAGATTTACGAGGAAGTTTACTTACCAAATAAGAATGAGGTTGCGCCATAATACTTGTTTTTAAATACCGAGTTCGCTGCGTGCAAATACCAATTCCAAGACCAAATTTTCTTCCACGACGAGCAAGCATTTCAGCAATCCAGGCTGAATGCTTTTGACTATCTGAATCAGGTTTCTGTGGAATAAATTCATCAGCTTCATCAAACACAAATGAAACAGCTGGAGAAATAAGACCTGTTTGACGTCTATTCTCAAATAAATCTTTGCCTAGTTGATACGCGAATTCCCGGAGTTCATGAGGATCATGAGACTGAACTATAATCAAACTAGAATGAGACGGATCGTTTAAATCATCGATGATCTCCTTTAAACCCAATGTTGCACAATTAGGCAGGTCAAATGATTCAGTATCCAATATTTTATTTAGTTCTCTTTTAAAATTACGAAGATTAGTAGTTGCATTTTTCTTGAGATCTTTAGAAGGAACATTTTTTAACAAACTTTGTTTGAAACGTTCAATAACAATCGCTGATTCAGAATGATTCTCCTCTGAAACTGAACTAAAAGTTTGTTGAGATTTTAATCGATCTGACCCTTTCAATAGATCATCAATTGCGGCTATAATTCCATAAATGGCATCCTCAGTAAGTTTTGTATATTTTTTGGCAGATAACGCATCAATAAAAGCATACATTAGATGAATATCCTCACCAAGATTTTTCTTTAATAAGATCTCCTCATGTTCATTAAGAAACCAACCAATATTTCTTGTTGGAGGTTCAAACACTCGAATTTTACCATTTGAAAGCACTTGTTCGTACACTGATTTGAATTTGTTCCTATACTTTTGTAACGGTTTTGGATATAAAGACGTACGAACCAAATCATGCGCCGCTCGATTTAACGAAGAATCATCTCCTTTCAAATATTGATTAATACTCTGGGGAAACGTTTGTTCACCAATACCTAACACAAACGCATGATCAATCGAATTTAATTTATCAGCAAGTAACACATTATACTCACTCATAATATCAAATAAAACAATTTTTGCATGCAATCCTCCATAATCATCCGTAATCTTTTGTGATTGATCTAATAACTTAGAAACCGAGGTACTTACCAGGTTTGATTTCCCAACTCCGGTAAATCCAAAAATTCCAAAATGAACACGAATAAAATCTTCAGCACGCACATAAATAGGAATCTCAGGATCCACTAACCAACTTCCACCAGTAAACACAAGTTCTTGTTCTGGTGAAATCTCATTATTCACAATTTCCTTAGTTGCATCATTTGTTAGAATTCGGATATCAGATCCAACCATTGGAATAGAAGATTCGTTAGCAATGTTTCTTCCGCTTACTGTTTCCATGATTTCTTTACCAGTTGGTGCAGCAGTACAACGAATAATCGTAGTATCCTCTTGAGACTCGGATTCTTGACTGGTCCAATCAGTAGCAATATTTCGTGCTGCTTCCATCACAAAACCCGGATAATCATTCACTGTATCACCAAGCGCATAATGAACTGGTTTCAATGAAACGATCTCAATAATAGAATAATGTGTTTCGTCATGATTGGAAGAAAAATTCTTCACAGCTAACAACGTTCCTTCTTTAATCTCAGTCATAGATTGCCTTGTATACTCAAACCACACTTCAAATTCAAATCGAGTAATTTCATGTTCCTCAATGCGCATTAATCTCCCAATTCGATCTGGTTTTGTTAACCGATCAACATTTTCAATTCCCATTTATTTCTCATCTCCCTCTTTTTGATCTCATTTGACGAAGTGTTCTCGATCGAGGACGTGTTCGAAAAACAATTTCAGAAGACTTAATTAAGCCTTCAACACGGTGTTTAACAGTTTTTGCACCCCAATCAGCTTTATGCAATGGATCAGGATACCCAATGACTTCAGGAAACAAATTTTTCGTTAACACATTCAACAACCACACCGCAATAGATTGACCATAATTCATAGTTTCATTAGTTCCAAAAAATGCAGGATGAACAGATCCAATATCCTTAGAAGAAATAGTAAGTTCATCATTCAAACAAGATGAATCAATTTTAGGATCAATTAACCTATCAAGAAAAATAACATGTCCCATTAATGGCGTTTTCTTACCTTTCCTATGAAAAAATTGTACCAAAGAACGAGCAAACAAACGTTCCGGAGTAACAATATACCCCCGAAAACCAGTAAGCACTCGTTGACCATTCTGTTTTTCAACATGAAGTGAAGTAAACGTTGAATCAAACTCAGTAACCGCCCAGGGACATCCAAGATTTTCTAATTGAACTGCAATTGATTCTAGTAACGTCCGATCAGTCCAAGGTAAATAACCAACAGGAACAGTAGGAAATTTACCAATCTCCCGCATAACTCCAATATAATTCTTTGAAAAAAACTTTGTCGAAGAATCCTTTGCAATCCCCAAAAGCATAATCTCTCGATCCCAACATGTTTCACATAATGCTTTCAACCCAACAGATATTAGAAAAGCAATATCTTCTGGTGACATCCACCGTTGACGCGTCTCACCATCTTCTTGAACAGGATAAATCAATGCTTCAGGATCACGCCGATGAAACAATCGATGACACACATCCTCAAACAATCGTACCGTATCAAACCAAGATGCATTAAAATCAAAACGAGAAGAAACAGTAGTATTATCAAAAGAAAACAATTCCCTTGCATGTGGTTCACGTAAACTTTTCATCCATACTTCCTTTGAAACACCTGAAATATTTGAAAGATTCTGAAAAGAAATCTCATTTTCAGAAGAATGCTTACAAAAATAACGAACCAAAAACATCCAACGCCGATACGCTTTAGCAGAAGGAATACCCAAATCATCATTCAACGGATGAGCAAAAGAAACCAAACCATCACGTCTATTAAGCTGACGACTTCCTAAAGGATGACCAAACAAATTAATATGATCCAACCCAACATCAGTAGACATCAACACACTACTCAACGATAAATCCATTAGAATAAGACGAGGACCTGAAAGCGCAGAAGACCGAGCCATCTGATACGCCAAATAAATCTCAGCAAGCTGCATCAACCGCGTGTGAATATGAGAAAGATTAATCTTATTACGATCATCAACAATAAACTCCTCCTTATACCTTGCATCAGTAATATCCCCTGACTCCGCATACGGAATAGGAACATACGAAACAAGACTAACATCCTGATCAATCGACCACCGCTCATAACGTAAACTTGGAGGTTTAGATTCCAAATAAACCTTACCTTTCACACCATACGCAGCAGCAAAAAAAACCATAAAATCATCAAAAGGATCATTCGAACACGTCCCATCAATAGCAATAAAAGGAATATCCCGCCGTTGAAAATACTCCTCAATACGAGAAATAATATTATTCATCTGATGACCATTTGAAAAAACCTTCCCATAATCAACAAACAACTGATGCAAAAAATCATCATAAAACTTCAACGCATTAGACGCATTCTCCAAATACGCCTTATCATAACGCTCCAACGAATGACGCAACGAATCATTATACGACTTGAAGATATCTGAAATCTTAGACACGTAGACACAGTCCCTCCACCGAGACAACAAAAGAATAACAAACGTTGTATAAAAAATATTTCGGAAAAAATCGCAATTGATTTTCAAATATTTTTTATTTAGCTAAAACACTTATTCCAATCTATGTTAATTTTATTTGCTTCAACGATACGAATATAAATAGGTTTTTTTCTAATTTTTTGGCTAATTGCAATTGTTTCATTCAATGTTGTATCCTTTTTTCCATAGGGATAAAATTTAAATTTGTTTTTTGAAATATTCTTAGGTAACTTGTTTACTATTAAAACTCCACATAAATTGATTTCCTCATTTTGATGTTTTTTGGTTAAATATTCTCCATCATATTTTGCATATTGTAAATATTCTAAAAGTTCTTTTAATCCTTTGGAAATTGTTTTCATGTTAGAGGTATATTTAACTTCACCAATAATGACACCTTTAAGTTCTTTTTCTATCATGTCACATATTTCAATTGTGATATCTGGTCGTAATTTATAAAAAACATAATCATTTTTGTTTTTACATAGTTCATTATAAATTTTCGTATGGTTAACTACCACTTCCTTATACCTGAAGAGAAATTCATGCTCTTGATCATTAACATTTTCTTTTTTTAAATTATCTAACTTATACTCGTAATCGAACCTGCCTTGTTGATTATGGTAAAAACAAAACATTCTATTTTTTTCCTCAATTTCAGCACTAATCAATTCTTTTGATCCTTCCATGATTCGATTAAATGTATGTTTGAAATTAGAATCAGAATTATCTTTAGAATTAAAATTATCTTTAATTGAATAAAAAACTTTGAAGAATGCATAAAACTCAAATAATATGTCATCAGATAACGGTAAGAAAAGGGTTTGTTCCATTAATTCTTTAAAATCTTCTTTCCACTCTTCGTCAGTACTGATATTAAGTAAATTATTATATTCAACATAAATTTCTGCTGCTTTTCGATAAAGTTGACTTCTAGAGTGTTGTGCAGCATAAATATGTTTATCTGTAATTTCATACGTATTGGGATGTTGAATTCTTGTAAGATGAACATTTTTATTATATACTTGTTCAAAATTATTAAGAAGTTTGTCTCCCAATTTTCCATCTGAATTTTTTTTATTTCTATTCAGGTCTAAAACCCATTGATATTTTTTTTCGATAGGAATTTTTAAATTATTTTCCATTATCGTATATAATTCAAACAGTACTTTTTTTAACAAAAGATTTTCAAGGATATCGTAATTTTTTTCAGGAATATTACATGAATAATAACTGTCATCACTTGTTTTTATTTGATTCACAACAGTTTTCTGCCAGTCAATGTTACCTTTAATTTCACCTTTTGTATCAATTGATTTATGTTGATTTTCAGTTTTTATCCTCCTAATTCCGCTAGGAAGAAAATCTAAAAATCTAATAACATCATCTTTGAGAAAAAAACTAATCTTAAGAAAATCTTCAAAATCGCTAATCGTCTCTTCCAATCCTTCAATTTCTAATGAATCCAATAAGTTTCCTATTTGTTTTTTTCCCTGCATAAAGTAAAGGATAATATTTTTAGAAACATCATTTACTATCTCTTTTCTAGAGGCTTCTTGCATAACTTAACCTCTATTCCTTTTCATCATTATTTTCAAAATCTACATCAAACCTATCCATTGCTACCTTTTCAAGATTTTCAACATCATTTTTATTAACATCAACTTTTTCTTTAATATTTTTAATAATCTTTTTTTGTTTATCCTTTGGCATACCTTCCAACTGAGGAAAAATGAACAAAATAATCGATTGGGAAAAACCACATGGTCCATCATACTCCTTTAAAAATAAAAGCATATCTCGGATAATAGCCGGACCAATTTTCCTACTTACTTCTGATTCATTCATTTCATGCCAAAGATCTTGAATCTGAGATAACTTCAATGATTTTGTTTCTAGTTGTTTTTCAATAGGTCCAAAATCTGATTTCCAGACATCAAGATATTTATATATTATATTTTCTTTTCCTTTATCCTTATCCCATTTATTAATATATGGAACACCAACATCAATAAACGCAAACCGTCTCATAAATGCATAACTCATAAGATACAAAGATGCTTTATCAAACGTGTTCATTGTAGCAATCAACAACCAATTATTTGTTTTATAAAACGTGTTTTTGTCATCATTTATTTCTTGAATATTTTTAGAACCAATTGGTTTAATGCTAATATTTTTACCATTTTCCATTGTATATTGAAGATCAACTTCATCGCCAGAAAGTACACTAAATAGTTGCCCAAATGCTTTATCAATATCTGCTCTATTAATCTCATCAATGATTAACCATTTGTTCACCGGATAATTCTCATAGCCATTCTTTTTTTCTGCAAAACATTTTAAGAATTGCCCAGGTTTAAATTCTAAACCTTTTTCTTCACCACTTTTTGGATAATATCCACCAATAGTATCAAAGGTTGTCCAATCAGAAGTTGCAGTTGTAAAAATGTAATCATGAACAATCTGAGTGTTTTTTTCTGAAATTTGATTTGCAATAATTTTAGCAATCTTAGATTTTCCAGTACCCGGAGGACCCAATAGAATAATATTTTTTCTAGATTTGATTGCAGATAGAATGGAGTGAACAATCATCTCTCTATCTTTATTACTGAAATATAAATCGTCTGAAAGATTTATCTCACCAACCTCTAATTTCCCATTGACAATTTGTTTAAGACTATCAGTAAAATTGCTGTTTTTCTCGGTTCCAAGTTCAATTAAATTTAAAGCAATTTCTTTTTTCATTTTTCTTAGATACCCTTGTAAATTAGCATAGTCTAACCCAATTTTACCAAATTCATTCACAGATATTTTTTTGCTAAAATTAACATAATCAGTTAATTTTACATAAAAAAACTCTTGATATTCATCAACCCAGTCAGAAGCAAACGATTTGTAAGATTCACCATATTTAAAATTTTTTTCGAATATTCGAATTAAATCTGATTTTGAAATTATTTTAAATTCCCGTTCAACCTTTGAAAAGCCAACAAAACACTTTGAATATTTATCAGCCTTTCTTTTTCTATAATGTAAAATAACATCTCCTTCTTGCAGATTTTTCATCTTATTCCATTTATCTCCCTTTGGAGACCATAAAAAAATTCCTGTATGTGTTTTCCAAGGGTTTTCAGATGATTCTACAAAGTAATTTTTGTGGGTTTTTACAACCTTTTTTGCTAAAACAGAAAGAATAATATCAATTTCCTGAGGTTTTAATTGCATATCCTTTTTTTCACATTCTCTTTTAATTTCATTTACAGAATTATTAAACTCAATATATTTTTGTTTAAGCGTGCCTTTAAATCTCTGATCCCTCATCAAACAATTCAGTAAGCCTCTTTCGGGCCTTTTAAGAAATATGTTATATCTATCTCTATTTTTTAAATAAAGTAGAGCTGAAACAAAACCTTTACCTAAACCAGTTAATTCTTCCAAATCAGATTCAATATCATTTAAATTTTCTCCATCAAATACTTTGAAAATAAATTTATTTATATCCTCTATTTTATTTTTCTTTATAAAAATTAAATTGCGACCAGTAAAAGTATTTCCAAATCTATTTTGAACTTTTTTACCGTTACGATTTAAATCCGCATTTATATTCTCTAATAAACTCTCAAATTGATCATCATCTAATGAACCAAGATTTTCTTTAATTAAACGTATAGCATCATTTTCACATTCTTCCCTATATTTTATTCTTTCAGATCTTATTTCTTCATGAATCTCTATTATCTCGTCAATACATTTATCTGATATCATAATACGACATACCCCCAATTTTATATCTTTAAGTTGATTAATTGTATTATTTTAGATTAAAATTTATTAATATATAATTTGAAAATATTCATTAATCCCACATGATTAAATATTCCAATCATTTTCTTTTTTATAAGGTTTATATGTTGTACAATTCCCTAAATTACATAAACTTATTGTTTTTTTCATATATCCAATATTCTTTTCCTCCTTTTTTAGATTCATTACCAACATCTATTTTTTAATTTTCATTTTCCTCCATTCCATTTCTTACTTCATTATGTAATTCGGTGAGTTGATCAGTGAGTTCTTGTTCCATGGTATCGA